>JBATQE010000066.1:0-17223 GCA_049291875.1 Burkholderiaceae bacterium | reverse complement strand
CGATGAGGATTTATTGAACATCTCTCGATACTATAATCATATGCCTCGCAAATGTTTGAACTTTCAAACGCCTGCTGAGGTCTTTCTTAGACTGTTGCACTTCAAATGTGAATCCACATTCCCGCTTGCGCGGGAATGACGGTATTCTGCTTAGATTTTGTAGCAAATTTGAGTATGGAGAGGTTTATTAGTAGACTCATGATGACATTTGAGCCATCCCTGAACTTCTCCTAATCCACATTACTGATCGGATAGAATCAAAAACCCTCATCCTCCGACAAATAACGCCATTTGCCCGTCGGCAGATTACCCAGTTTGACTTTGCCAATGCGGATTCGCTTGAGGCCGACCACTTTCAGCCCGACCAACTCACACATGCGGCGAATCTGGCGTTTTTTGCCCTCACGCAGCACGAAGCGCAGTTGATCCTCATTTTGCCAGCTCACCTGCGCGCGGCGCAGTGGCACGCCGTCCAGTTCCAAACCGTGATTGAGCAGTTGCAAGCCATTGTCAATCAATTCGCCTTCAACCCGCACGAGGTATTCTTTGTCAATCTCACTGTCTTCGCCAATCAGTTGTTTGGCCACGCGCCCGTCCTGCGTGAGCACGAGCAGACCGACCGAGTCGATGTCCAAACGCCCTGCGGGCGCCAGTCCGCGTAGGTGTTTGAACTCAAAATCCTGTTGAAACGGCGCGTCTTCCCATTGATTGTCCGCCGTGATTAAGCTCACCGCCGGTTCGTAGCCATCCTCGGCCTGCCCCGACACATAACCCACCGGCTTGTTGATCAAAATGGTGACGCGCAACGCTTGCGCAGCGCTCGCTTGGCGCGCCAATTGCACGCGCTCGTGCGGCAGCACGCGCTGTCCGAGTTCGGCGCGCTTGCCATTGACCGTGACCCAGCCTTTTTCAATATAGGCATCGGCTTCGCGGCGCGAACACAGGCCTTGATCGGCGAGGTATTTGGAAATGCGGATACCTGCGGGCGCGGCCGTTTCGTTAGAAGCGTTACTGACGGATGGCTTCGTTTGAGATGCCGTTGGTGTTATCGTTGATGCCTTCGTTGCCATAGCCGTCTGCGTTGCGGCACGTTCATCACGCAACGATTTCAACTGAAGATTCGGATTTTTGGGGCGCTCAGCGCTATTGCCCGCGCCACGTTTGGGCTGAACCACACGCCCATCGCTGAACTCACGCACGCCGTCGCGCACTTTGCCGTGGCGCAATACGGTTTGTGGCGCTTTGGCCAAGGGCTTTGCTGAAGCTTTTGTCGCAGGTCTGCCTGCTCCGGTTGGGTTGCGTGCTTGTGCGCGGGATGAATCGCTGTTCGGCTTGGCTTTTGGGTCAAATTTGGCCGAACGATCAAAGGGGCGTGCAGTGCTTCGAGCTTTACCCTCTTTGCCTGCGGCGGAATCGCTTCGCTCTGAGCGTGCTTGAGCGGGACGCTCGCTACGGTCGCCGCCACGATCGGTACGCGCCGAACGGTTTTGGCTCGATTCACTCGATTTTTCAAACGATTGGTTCGATTTGCCTTGCTTTTTGTGCGCCTCTGGCGAACCACTTGCCTGCGCGCCTGCGCCTGTGACGTGGTTATTGCGATTACGTCCACGAATCGGGTTGCGCGATCCCGCTGTTTTTTCAGTTTTGCTGTCGCCGCTGCGTTTGGCCAAGCTTAAGGTTTTACTCATGATGATAACTGTGTGTGTGAAATAGTTCGCAGTGTAGCGCAGTTTTGCGACAGTGCCTACGCTGTATGGCAACGATAACGAAAATACCCTGCGGCGGGTGCGCGCAGGGTATTGCTCACGAATGATCCGTGATGGGGTAAGAATGCGTTAGCGGTTGGCTTTCAGCTCCGCTTTGGACAAGAAACCGTCGCGATCGGTGTCAATTTTCTTAAAATTGGTCACGACATCTTGCAAATTGGCGGCTTTGGCCTCTTCCAACGACAATTTGCCGTCGCCATTGGTATCCGCTTCGGCAAACGTGGCGGCATACGCGACCGCACCCGCTGCCAAACCAACCAGCAGTGTGGACAAGGCAATGCGTTTGACTAATTGTGTGTTCATTTGATGCTCCATTTCTGTGTGTGAAAGGCTCATTGATGCGATCAATCCGCCTACGTCCCATATAATGCCCCAAGCTCGGTTCAGGTTGACGATTTTTTGCATATCTGTCGCAAAATCAAGTACCAATCACGCACCAATCATGCGAAATTGTTGAATTCCTGCAACAGAACTTTCTTGTTACCCGGTGCGGCTTTTCCCTGAATTTTAATGCATTTTGAGGGGTTTGACGCTATCATTATAGTTTAACGTTTTTCAACCAAGGACAACCCATCATGGCGGGTGCAAGTTTATTAACCCTATTGGACGACATTGCCACGTTGCTCGATGACGTCAGTGTCATGACCAAAGTCGCCGCGAAAAAAACCGCCGGCGTACTCGGCGACGATTTGGCACTGAATGCGCAGCAAGTCACCGGCATCAACGCCAATCGCGAATTGCCCGTGGTCTGGGCGGTGGCCAAAGGCTCGCTCGTCAACAAGGCCATCATCGTTCCGCTGTCGCTCGCTTTGGCGGCATGGCAGCCGTGGTTGGTCACCATTTTACTGATGATCGGTGGTGCGTATTTGTGCTTTGAAGGTTTTGAAAAAGTCGCACACAAATTGCTACACAAAAAAGAGGAAGACCAACAACACCACATCGAACTGGTCAACGCCATCGAAAACGAAACCGTCGATATGGTGCAATACGAAAAGGATAAAGTCAAAGGCGCGATTCGCACCGACTTTATTCTCTCCGCCGAAATCATTGTGATTACGCTGGGCATCGTTCAAGGTCGCCCATTGATGCAACAGCTCGCCGTGTTGGTAGGCATTTCTGTGTTGATGACGGTCGGCGTGTATGGCTTGGTCGGCGGCATTGTCAAACTCGATGACGTCGGTTTGTGGCTGTTACAGAAAAAAAACAGCATCGCACAGTCATTGGGCAAATTCGCTCTGTGGATCATGCCGCGCCTGATGAAAGCTTTGGCCTTTGTCGGTACGCTGGCGATGTTCCTCGTCGGCGGCAGCATCATTGCGCACAACTTGCCACATAGCTTCGGCGTCCACCACGCCTACGAAGTGGTCGCACACAGCGTACCCTCCTGGTTGCAAGGCATCTCCAGTATCTTGATGGATTTGATCGTCGGCATGATCGTCGGTGCGCTGGTTTTAATCGTCGTTACCCTCGTGAGCAAATTCACACCGAACAAATCTCCTGCACACTAATGTGATTCACCATGACCGCACACCACACCGCTACACCCGCCCGCATTGAACTGCAAGGCATGACTAAAATTTACGGCACCATGCGCGCCAATGACAACGTCAACCTGTCCGTCGCACCGGGTGAAATTCACGCCGTATTGGGCGAAAACGGCGCGGGCAAATCCACGCTGATGAAAATGATCTACGGCGTGACCCAGCCGGACGCAGGTAAAATTCTCTGGGACGGACAGGAAGTCCAAATCAAATCCCCTGCACAAGCGCGCGCACTCGGTATCGGCATGGTGTTTCAGCACTTTTCGCTGTTTGAAACCCTGACCGTGGTCGAGAACATCGCACTGGCCATGGACGAAAAAGTCAACATGAGCACACTGTCCGAACGCATCAAACAGGTGTCCGAGCATTATGGCCTGCCGATCGCGCCGCAACGTCTGGTGCACGATTTGTCTGTGGGCGAGCGCCAACGCGTCGAAATCGTGCGCTGTCTGCTGCAAAATCCGAAACTGCTGATTATGGATGAGCCAACCTCGGTACTCACGCCGCAAGCGGTCGAAAAGCTCTTCGTCACCCTGCGCCAATTGGCTGCCGAAGGTTGCAGTATTCTGTACATCAGCCACAAACTCGACGAAATCCAAAGTCTGTGTGATAGCGCCACCGTGCTACGCCACGGCGCGGTGTCGGGCGAATGCAAGCCCAAAGAAGAAACCGTCGAGACCATGGCACAATTGATGATCGGTCGCGCCTTGCCGCAGTACGAACACGCCTCGCACGAAACCGGCGATATTCGATTGCAAATCAACAACTTATCCATGCCGACCGACGATCCGTTCGGTGTCGATTTATCCGAGGTCAAGCTGTCCGTGCGCGCCGGTGAAATTCTCGGGATTGCGGGCGTTTCGGGCAACGGACAAGCCGAATTACTCGCCGCCTTGTCCGGTGAAAAACGCGCCGCGCGCGCCGATATGGTGCAAATTATGGGACAAAGTGCCGGTCACATGGACGCGGCGCAACGGCGCAACTTGGGGCTGGGGCTGTGTTTCGTGCCCGAAGAGCGTCTCGGCAAAGGCGCCGTTCCCGCCATGAGCCTGAGTGAAAACGCCCTGCTGACCGCTTATCAATCACCCAAATTCGGTATGCTGCGTCGCGGCCTGATTCAACGCAAAAAAACCCGCGAATTGGCCGATCGCTGCATCCAAGAGTTTCAAGTCAAATGCCAAGGCAACCAAAGCACCGCCAGCAGTCTGTCCGGCGGCAATTTGCAAAAATTCATCATGGGGCGTGAAATTTTGCTCGCGCCCAAACTCATGATCGTGGCGCAACCGACTTGGGGCGTGGACGTCGGCGCATCCGCATTTTTACGCCAGCGCCTGCTTGATCTGGCTGCGGAAGGCGTGGCTATTTTGCTGATTTCCGAGGAATTGGAAGAAATTTTCCAAATCGCCGATCGCATTGCCGTCATCGCACATGGTCGCGTATCGCCAACCTGCCCGACCGAGGACACCACGCCCGAACAAATCGGCCTGTGGATGTCAGGGTTGTTTGAACACCATCCAACACAAAACACCGCTTCGGCCTAACCCATCAACGATATAAGCACAGCACACCATGCTCATCCCATTCAAACTCGTTTCTCGCCCAGAGCCGTCATTGCGTATGCAGTTCATCGTACCGCTGATCGTCGTCATTGCCACGCTGATTGCGGGTTTGGCTATTTTCATGCTGTTGGGTGTGGACCCGCAAATCGCGTTTAAAGCCTACTTTATCGAGCCGCTGTCCTCCGTCTACGGCATCAGCGAGTGGCTGCTCAAAGCCCTGCCGCTGTGCTTGATCGGTCTGGGTTTGGCGGTCGCCTACCGCGCACAAGTATGGAATATCGGCGCGGAAGGTCAATTGGTCATGGGTGGGATTTTCGCCACCGCCGTCATGGTCTACGCGCAAAACAGCATCACCTCGGGCGCGCTGGTCGTGCTGATGATTCTCGCCGGCATCGTCGGCGGCATGGTGTGGGCGGGTTTGGCCGCGTGGATGCGCACGCAGTTCAACGCCAATGAAATTCTAACCACGCTGATGCTGGTGTATGTGGCGCAAAGCCTGCTGCAATATTTACTGGTCGGCACGGTGGACAACACCGCACCGCTGCAAGACCCGATGGGCGCGGGTTTTCCACAATCACAAATGTTCCCCGCGCACGCAACGCTGCCGCTGCTTGGCCAATGGTTACCAGCGCTCGAAACCACGCGCTTGCATGTTGGCGTTTTATTGCTACTACTGGCCGTGCCGCTGATGTGGCTGTTCGTCAAACGCTCCTTCATCGGCTTTCAAATGACCGTCGCGGGGCTTGCACCCAAAGCAGCGAACTACGCTGGTTTTAAAACCAACCGTTTGATTTGGCTGGCGCTGCTGATCAGCGGCGGCTTGGCAGGTTTGGCCGGTGCGCTCGAAGTTGCCGGTCCGGTCGGTCAATTGCAAGAGAGCTGGCGCCCGGGCTATGGCTTCACCGCCATCATCGTCGCCTTTTTGGGACGTTTGCACCCGATGGGCGTTCTGCTCGGCGCGCTGCTGATGGCGCTGCTCACCCTCGGCGGCGAAGCGCTGCAAATCTCCATGAGCCTGCCTCAGTCGGTGAGCATGCTGTTTCAAGGCTTATTGTTGCTATTCCTACTCAGCGCGGATGTGTTGGTGAATTACCGAATTGTGTGGAAAAAATAATCACGCAGATGGATTTGGGGGCGGCATCAACGTCGGTCGGATACGGGTATCCGACCTCGTTCATTCAGAATATTATCCATAATCTATGAATGCCGTTTGTTCACCCAACAGAGGCGATATCTACGATTAGCTTAATCAAACACCACCAAATGATTTAAATCCAAACGCACGCCGATGGACTCACCCACCGCGTGATTGTGGTGCGACGGGACGTGCGCCAAAATCCGCTGGCCGTCGCGTAAACGCAGGTGGTAAATAAAATTCGCGCCGTGAAAGTGTTTGTCCTCGATCTGAGCGTGAATCGGCGCATGATCGTCGTGTATCACATCATCCGGCCGCAAAAGCACCTGAACCGCTTGCCCGGTTGTCAAAGCTCTGCCGCTCGGGTACTCGCCAAATTCAGCGACCTCAATCATGTGTTTG
Organism: Burkholderiaceae bacterium; assembly: GCA_049291875.1. Classification (GTDB taxonomy): domain Bacteria; phylum Pseudomonadota; class Gammaproteobacteria; order Burkholderiales; family Burkholderiaceae; genus CTSOIL-112. The sequence continues at coordinate 10,820 of JBATQE010000066.1, read as the reverse complement.
CTCGTCGCACGCGCTGAGAGCAATACACTTTGTCCGATAAACGCGGCAATTTCGCGCGTTTTCGGCGCGTGGTACAGCGCATACGGCGTGTCCCACTGCACAATCGCACCGCCCTCCATCACGCCGATTTGATCAGCGACATGAAAGGCTTCAATCTGATCGTGCGTGACCCACAGCGCGGTAGTGCCTTCGTGCTTGAGCAATGCCCGCACCTCGTGCGCCAGTTGCGCACGCAAAGCCACATCGAGGTTGGAGAACGGCTCATCCAATAGCAACAATTGCGGTTTGGGTGCCAGCGCCCGAGCCAGCGCCACGCGCTGTTGCTGGCCACCCGAGAGTTGGTGCGGGTAGCTGCGCGCGTAGTCCTGTAATTGCGTTAATTCGAGCAAATAACGCACGCGCTCGGCACGCTCGGCTTTTGACCAAGCCGACAAGCCAAACGCGACATTATCCGCCACGTTCAAATGCGGAAACAGCGCGTAATCCTGAAACACCATGCCAACCGCACGCGCATGCGCCGGCGTATGCAAGCCATCTGCTGCCAAGCATCGTTGATTCAGCTCAATCTGCCCCGCGCCAATGGCGACAAATCCGGCAATTGCGCGCAGCACCGTGGACTTACCGCAGCCGGATGCACCAAGCAGGCAACCGATTTCCCCTTGCGCCAACTGTAAAGACAAATTCGACAGCACGACGTTGCGCGCGTTTTGCCCTCTGTTATGTGTCTTATGCCCATAATCCACCGCAATGTCACGCACCGCCAAATAAGCATTTCCCATCCTACGCTCCCCCCTCAAAATCGCCGCCGCATTTGCCATGCCAGCAAACCGACCGGAATCAGACCGACCAACACCAATAGCAAAGACGGCAACGCCGCGTTATGCCAATCACCCTCGCTGGTATAAGCAAAAATCTGCGTCGCCAAGGTATCCCAGCCGGTCGGACGCGCCATCAGCGTCATCGGCATTTCCTTCATCACATCGACCGCGACCATCAGCCCCGCCGTGAGCAGACTCGAATACAGCAACGGCCAATGCACCCGCCGCCACAATGCAAATCCCGCCACGCCCAAGCTCTGCGCCACCTCCTCATGATGTCGTCCCATGCGCTGCAAACCGCTCTCCACCGACGCGTGCGCCACCGCCAAAAAGCGCGTCGCATACGCCAGTAACAAAGCCACCAGCGAGCCACGAAACAGCACCTCACCCGCATCCAACCAACCCAAGTTCAACAGCATCCGATCCAAAAAAGCCATCGGCGTGAAAAACGCCACTGCCAAAATCGAGCCGGGAACCGCATAACCCAAGGTCGCGATTTGCACCAAAACCGACTGCCCGCGCAGATGCGCGTAACGCCGTGCATACGCCAGCATGGACGCCAACAGCACCACCACCAACGCCGCCAAAACGCCGAGCAACAACGACTGTCCCAACAGCGAGCCAACCCGCGCCCAATTCAACTGTGTTTGCGCACCGACCCATGCCAACAATTGCGCCACGGGCACAAAACACGCCAAACTCAAAATCCCCCAAAGCCACACGCTCACGCCCACTTTGCCCCAAAAAGACAACTTTTGACGCACAATCGGCGCGGTTCGTCCCAAAGCCTGATAACGGCGATGACCGCGTGCGCGCAACTCCAACCACAGCAAAGCAAACACCAGCAAGATCATCAACGAGGCCAACTGCTGCGCGCTCTGAAACGAAAACAACGCAAACCACGCCTTATAAATCGCCGTGGTAAACGTATCAAAACCCAAAGTAGACACCGTACCAAAATCCGCCAGCGTCTCCATCAAAGCCAGACCCAAGCCACCCATCCACCACGGCCGCGTACTCGGCAACACCACGCGCCAAAACGACTGCCACGGCGACAAACCCAGCGACTGGCCGACCTCCTGCACGCGCACGCCCAGATGCGCGAAACCCTCCTGCGCCAGCAGATACACATACGGATACAGCGCCAAGCTCAGCACCAGCACCACGCCCCAATCCGAGCGCAAATCCAGCCAAGCCGAAGCATCCACGCCATGCGTGCGCAAATACGTTTGCACACCACCCGAATAGTCAAACACACCCAGCAGGGCAAACGCCAGCACATACGCCGGCATCGCCATCGGCAACATCAATAACCAGCGCAACACGCCGCGCAAAGGAAACTCATAAAAACTCACCAGCCACGCACACGAAATTCCGAGCAGCAGTACACCAAAACCCACGCCAAATAACAGCACCGTGGTATTGCGCAACAGCGTCGGCACTTGATACGCCCACAGATGCGCCCAAACGGCGCGATCCACGCCATCCCATTGCAACAACCCCGACAAAGGAATTAAAGTCAGGGCGCACAAGCTCAGCAGCACCACGCGCCAAAGCCATACGCCACCCGAATTTATCCGCATCAATTCATCGCACCTTTCGTCACTGTACTGTCCATAAATCCATTGCCCATATTTCTCAATAAAACGCCAAATCGGTTTGAGATCACTCTCAAACCGATTGACGCCTCACCTAAATGCTGAATGAAATCTCATTCCAAACACGCTGTATTTGCGTGTATTTACTTATAACCCGCACGATCCATCAACATCACCGCTTTGGCCTGATCGCGTCCGGCCGCAGAGATGTTATTGCTGTCTTGCTTAAATGTACCCCAAGCCGCGACTTTCGCATTCGCAGGCACCTTCGGATTCACCGGATATTCCATATTGCTGCCGGCAAATGTGCCTTGCGCCTTGTCCGAGGACAGCCATTCGAGTAATTTGACCGCTTCATCCTTGTGTTTGCTGTGTGCCGCCACACCTGCACCGGAGACATTCACGTGCGTGCCTTTGAGCTGCTGATTCGCCCAGAAAATACCCACCGGCAGATCAGGCGATTTCCCCATCAAGCGTCCATAGTAATAGGTATTGGCAATACCAACCTCGCACTGACCCGAGCCGATGGCTTCGAGCAATTTGGTGTCATCGGGGAATACCTCGGTCGCCAGATTCGCCACCCAGCCTTTCACCGTCGCTTCGGTTTTCGGTTCGCCGTCTTCACTCATCATCATGGCGACCAAGGATTGGTTGTAGACTTTTTTCGAGGTGCGCAGACACAGCTTGCCTTTCCATTGCGCATCAGCCAGATTTTGATAGCTGGAGAGCTGTTCGGGCTTGACCTTAGCGGTGTTGTAAAAAATCGTGCGCGCACGCACCGACAGACCGAACCATTTGTTCTCAGGGTCACGCAAATGCGCCGGAATATTGTCGCTCAAAACGTTCGATTGCACCGGCTGGAGCAGACCGGCTTGCGCCGCTTGCCACAAATTACCCGCATCGACGGTAATCAACAGATCAGCGGGCGACTGCACGCCCTCGGTTTTCATGCGCTCCATCAACACGCCCTCTTTGTCCGAGACCAGTTTGAACTTCACGCCGGTTTCCTGCGTGTATTGATCCAAAATCGGCTGGATCAGTTGCTCAGCGCGCGCGCTGTATACGGTTAAAGCCTTGCCATCATCGGCGGCTGGCGTTGCTTGCGCCGGATTTGCCGTTGTCTGCGATTTTTGACCGCACGCGGAAAATACCGCCGCACTCAAAACCACCGCTCCCAAACCCAATAAACGCCATTGTTTTGCACTCATTTTCACTCCCTTTTTGTGTTTAAGCAGGTGCAATTTAAACACAAATGAGAATGATTGTCAATTAGATTTAAAAATATATGGGAAATACTCAACCAGCCTCAGTACGCAGAGCTGGGCGCCTCGACCGGCGCCTTTTTCTCTAACATCACCAGCATCATCGCTAAAAGCACCAAAACCATGCCCAGCGCGTGATACCAGTGAAACGGTTCACGCAGAAAAATCACCGACAAAATCACCCCGCTGACCGGCATCAATGCCGTAAAAATCGACGCACTGCTGGCTGGAACCTGTTTCAAACCACGATTCATCAACACCACGCCAAACGCAGTCAAAGCCACACCGCTGTACAACACCAGCAACCACGTCGTCCACGGCACCTGCGTCAATTCCGCCGTCGCCACCGAATACAGCGCAAACGGCAAAAACAAAGCCGAACCAATCGCAGTCAAAATCAACGACAGCCATGCGGATGAAATCGGACTGCGCAGTAATTTGCCAAAGCCGAAAAACACCCCTTCGGCCAGCACCGCCAGCACCACCAAGGTATTGCCCAACCACACACTTTGGCGCGCACCCGACTCATGCGTGCCCAACACATTGATCGCCAACGTTCCGAGCAAAGCCAAAGTCAGCGCACCCACGCGACGCGCGGTGAGCCGTTCGCCAAGCAACAGTACCGCAATCAACATCATGCTCAACGGCGTGGTGCTGGTAATGATATTCGCGTCGATGGCTTGGGTGAACTTCAGTCCGTACAAAGCAAATACACTAAACAAAAAAATCCCGACCACGCCCTGAATCAGCAAAACACCCCAATCGCGCCGCTCAATGGTCGGGATGGGTGATTTTTGCGCGTACAACCACGCCGCCAAAGCCAAAAACGCCAGAAATTGGCGCAAAAACGAAGCAACAAATACCGGTACGGTCTGCACAATGACTTTGCTCACAACAAACAAACTGCCGATCAACAGCATCGCCACCGTCATTTGCACATACGCGGTTTTTGTGGAAGACATCAATGCACCTGCGCCGCTTCCTCGGAAATCTCGCCGCCTTTATCCGCGTGCAGGCGAATCGCCCACACCACGCCGCCCAGCGCCAAGCTCATCGCCAGCCATTCGAGCGCGCGCGGCCAGCGCCCGTCATACACAAAGCCATAAATCAGCGAAAACAACGTTTCCGACATAATCAACTGCCCCGTCAAACTGATCGGTAACAAATGGCTGGCGACGTTCCACAAAATATTACCCAACCACGACGCGCAAAAAGCAATCACCACGCCGCCAATCAGCAAAAATTTCAGCCACGGCAAATTCGCATCCGTACTGATCGCAAAAATACTGTTCGGAGAAAACTGCGCCCAAACCAACCCCACGCCCAACATCAACAAAGCCAACAGCCCCGTGACCACACCACACAAATCCGACCACGTTTTCGGCTCAATCGCATTGTGACTGCGCAAATAGCGCGCATTATTCACCGCCGCCAGCGTCCAGCTCACCAAAGCGCCCGTCGCCGCCAACAACGCCAACGCCCGTTGCCACGGCGTGCTATCCAAATGATCATTCGCATGGGTAAACAAATCATAGCTAATCGCCACAATTCCCAGCGCCATCAACGCAATCGGCGCGACCAAACGCCGCCAATGCAAAGAACCCGCATCATTTTGCCCCAGCAACGCAATCGTCACCGGCAACATCCCGATAATCAAGGTCGTCGGTGCAATGCCACCGAACTTCACGCCGGTAGCCAAGCAAATGTAATACACAATATTCGCCTGCAAAGAAATCTTCACCAACATACGCCAATCGTCGCCGGTCAAACGCGCCCACACGCCGCGCAAAGCCCGCCACGACAACAGCACCGCAAACAAACCATAACAAACATAGCGCAACACCATCTGCGACATCGGCGAGAACTCCGGCGTCACGCGCGGGTACAAAAACACCAGCCCCCACATCGCACCCGCACCGACGCCAGCCAGAATACCCTTGCGAAACTGCTCCGAAGACGGACGACCATGCACATGCGACATCAAACGAACTTTCATCAAAAAAACAGCCTCACAGTGAGGCAAAACAGGCTTAAAAAAGATGCAAAAGCCCTAAAAACCAGCGAAACATTCTAACACGCAAAAATCAAAAATACCGTATAATCGCGCTTTGCGAAAGGAACCCCACCATGCGACTCATGCAGAAAGCGCTCACTTTTGACGACGTACTTCTCGTACCTGCTTACTCAAACATTCTCCCGCGCGACGCCTCACTCAAATCACAGCTCTCGCGCAATATTACCCTGAATATCCCATTGGTTTCCGCCGCCATGGACACCGTGACCGAATCGCGTTTAGCGATTGCGCTCGCGCAAGAAGGCGGCATTGGCATCATTCACAAAAACCTCACACCGGCCAAACAAGCGCTCGAAGTAGCCAAAGTCAAACGCTTTGAATCCGGCGTTTTGCGCGACCCGATCACCGTCACGCCCGACATGACCATCGGTCAGATTGTCGAATTGGCGCAAGACGCGGGCGTATCCGGCTTCCCTGTCGTTTCAAATAAAAAAGTCGTCGGCATCATCACCAGCCGTGACTTGCGTTTTGAAGAAGACATGGCCGCCAAAGTCGTGGACAAAATGACCCCACGCGAGCGCCTGATCACCGTCAAAGAAGACGACGATTTGAGCGTGGCCAAAAAATTATTGAACAAACACCGCTTGGAACGCGTGGTAGTGATTGACGACAACGACGAATTGCGCGGTCTGATCACCGTCAAAGACATCCAAAAAGCCACCACCCACCCGAATGCCACCAAAGACGCACACGGTCAATTGCGCGTCGGCGCAGCGGTTGGCGTCGGCCCAGACAACGACGAACGCGTACGCTTGCTGGCGCAAGCCGGTGTCGATGTCATCATCGTCGACACCGCGCACGGCCATTCGCAAGGCGTGCTCGATCGCGTCAAATGGGTCAAAGAGCACTACCCGCACATTGACGTGATCGGTGGCAATATCGCTACCGCCGAAGCCGCATTGGCACTGGTGGAACACGGCGCGGACGGCGTGAAAGTCGGCATTGGCCCGGGTTCCATCTGTACCACGCGCATCGTCGCGGGCGTTGGCGTACCGCAAATTTCTGCGATTGCCAACGTAGCCAAAGCCTTGGAAGGCACCGGCGTACCCTTGATCGGCGATGGCGGCATCCGCTACTCCGGCGATATTTCCAAAGCCCTCGCGGCGGGTGCCTACACCGTGATGCTCGGCTCGATGTTCGCCGGTACCGAAGAATCCCCGGGTGAAGTCGTGCTGTACCAAGGCCGCTCGTACAAAGAATATCGTGGCATGGGTAGCCTCGGCGCGATGGCGCAAGGCTCGAAAGACCGTTATTTCCAAGACAACGAAGGCAATGTTGACAAACTCGTGCCAGAAGGCATCGAAGGCCGCGTATCGTACAAAGGCTCGGTGCTGGCAATTGTGCATCAACTAATTGGCGGTATCCGCTCATCCATGGGCTACTGCGGTTGCGCTTCGATTGAAGATTTGCGCACCAAAGCACAGTTTGTCGAAATCACCTCGGCGGGCATGCGTGAGTCACACGTGCATGATGTACAGATCACCAAGGAAGCACCGAATTACAGCATTGGCTAAAGCACTATTGACCACGGCGAAGACCAACTGTGCTTCGCCGTATTTTTATCTTCAACCCCGACCCAGTTATCCGATCGAAAGGAAAACACCATGTTTAAAAAAACCGCCTTTGTTTTGCTGTGTTGTGCTTCGACCTTGGCCTTAGCCCAAACGCCGGCCAATGTTACCGAAAAATCGCTCTCCAACGTATTTAGCCAACAGGTTTTTTACAATATTCCGAGCAATTTTAACAATCAATTATTGAGCGAACGCGCCAACGACACCAATTACATCCATGAGCGCGGTTTACGCGGCGAAACCGCACAGAACTGGTCGCAGGTGATTACCGTGACCGGCATTAAGGGCTTGGCCGCCAATAAAGACGTCACGCCGATGATCCTCATTGGCACCATCGTTCTTAATTTTCAAAAAATTTGTCCGACCTCGTTTGCCGGCACTAAATTTCTGGACGGCACTATCGGTAACGGCACTCCAGTTGCTGCAGCCGTATTAAGCTGTGGTACAGCCAAAGATAAAAGCGAAACCACATTGGTCACCGCCATCAAAGGCAGCAATGACTACTACACGGTTCAATGGGCTGAGCGTGGCAAAGCCTCGAAGAAACCTTTGAAAATTGATGAACAAAAATGGATTGAACGCCTGAATCTGCTGGCGCCTGGCATTCAAAATCCACCCAATCAAGCACCCGCGAAAAAAGCCAAGCGTTAATTAGAACAACCTCCTCATGGCGCACGACACTCTCCTGCGCCATGATGCTTTATAGACCCCAACCAAAACCGTATTCATTATGTCCAACCAACACGACAAAATCCTCATTATTGATTTCGGCTCGCAAGTGACCCAATTGATCGCTCGCCGCGTGCGCGACGCCGGTGTATTTGCTGAAATTTATCCGTACGACGTCTCCGACGAGTTCATCCGCAACTATGGCGCAAAAGGCATCATTCTCTCTGGCGGACCGAATTCAGTCACCGAGGGCGACACGCCGCGCGCACCGCAAAGCGTATTTGAATTGGATGTGCCGGTTTTGGGCATTTGCTACGGCATGCAAACCATGGCCGAACAACTCGGGGGCAAAGTGGAAACCGCCGAAGCACTGGGCAAACCGCGCGAATTTGGCTTTGCGAAAATTCGTGCGCGTGGTCATACAAAACTGTTTGATGGCATTCAAGACGAAACCAACGAACACGGCCACGGCCTGCTCAACGTCTGGATGAGCCACGGCGATTCGGTATCGCGCTTGCCTGAGGGTTTCACATTAATGGCCGAAACCGACGCCTGCCCAATCGCCGGTATGGCCGACGAAGCGCGTCGTTTCTACGCCGTGCAATTTCACCCAGAAGTCACGCACACGATTCAAGGCGAAGCGATTTTAGCGCGCTTTGTCAAAGACATCTGCGGCGCCAAAGCCGATTGGGCGATGGGTGACTACATTGCCGAAGCGGTGGCCAATATTCGCGCGCAGGTTGGTGACGAAGAGGTCATTCTCGGCCTATCCGGCGGCGTGGACTCCTCCGTCGCTGCCGCGCTGATTCACCGCGCAATTGGCGACCAACTCACCTGCGTATTCGTCGATCACGGTTTGTTGCGTCTGAACGAAGGCGATATGGTGATGGATATGTTTGCCGACCATTTGGGCGTCAAAGTGATTCGCGTCGATGCGGTGGACGATTTCATGGGCAAACTTGCAGGCGTGACCGACCCCGAAGCCAAGCGCAAAATCATCGGTAAGGAATTCGTCGAAGTATTCAACGCTGAATCGCACAAACTCACTAGCGCCAAATGGCTGGCGCAAGGCACGATTTACCCCGACGTGATCGAATCCGCCGGTGGCAAACACGGTGCGAAAAAAGGCGCGCACAACATCAAATCGCACCACAACGTCGGTGGTCTGCCGGACGATATGCACCTGAAATTGCTGGAGCCACTGCGTGAATTGTTCAAAGACGAAGTGCGCAAACTCGGTGTCGCCTTGGGACTGCCGCACGAAATGGTATACCGACATCCGTTCCCGGGACCGGGTTTGGGCGTTCGGATTTTGGGCGAAGTGAAAAAAGACTACGCCGACCTGCTACGCCGCGCCGATGCAATTTTCATCGAAGAATTGCGCAACACGGTTGATCCTGAGTCCGGCAAAACTTGGTACGACCTCACCAGCCAAGCCTTCGCCGTATTCCTGCCGGTCAAATCGGTTGGCGTGATGGGCGATGGCCGCACCTACGAATACGTGGTGGCGCTGCGCGCGGTGCAGACACTGGACTTCATGACCGCACACTGGGCGCACCTGCCATATGAATTGCTCGGCAAAGTCTCGAACCGCATCATCAACGAAGTACGCGGCATCAACCGTGTGGTGTACGATGTCTCGGGCAAACCGCCTGCGACGATTGAGTGGGAATAAGAAAAACCTCTGCTCAAACCGTCCGACACAACAACGAAAAGCCCTTCAAACAAGGGCTTTTCACATTTTTGATTAAGCAGCACAAACATGCTAGTACACAGCAACCATCTGCTGTTATCACTCGTCAACAAAAAGCCATGAATCAGCCTGCAGCGCTATTACGATTGATTTTTGCAATTTTAGTCATCCGTTTTTCTAACCTATCTACGACGGCACCCGCTCAATATAGACCCTATTGGCAACATCCCTCAGATTAGAATAGCTTTCCACCAAACGAGGAACGTCATCCAAACTCATGGCAAACATCCATAAATACGTGGTAATGGAATAGATATGCCCAGCGCTACCATAACCGTACATGGTCAGCCAAGCAAAGGAAAAAGCAAATAAAATGCTCATTGCTATGCCAATGGATAGATAACCCAACGCCTCTCTATTAGAAATCTTAATTCTCAAATAAGCGATCAAACCATAATGTTTGCGCAATCCTTTTTCGGACGCGTAACCGATCATATCAACATCTTTTTCCAAACGATCATTTAAAGCCAAATACAATCTGCCGCTGATACGGGTGAAACCGGGAAGCAGCAAAGAGAACACCGCCAATATGACAACCGTCATTACGCCAATCCAAAACTCTGATATGAGTAGCATCAAGCAAGCACCAAAAATGGATACCAAGGAAGTAATTGCCGTGGGCAGATGCATTTCAAAAAAATCGACAAACTCCCGAGACAGGGCAACCCGAGCAGAAATGGATGAAGCGCTTTGCCCTTGTAATCGCTGTTTCACAATAACAGGCACCGCTATTTCGCTATAAATTCGGGCAAATGTGCGTGTATCCACGCTGCGTCGGGCAGCACCGATCAACCACATAAACAAAACCAGAAGCGCATATGTAAGCGCCTGCCATACATGGCCTTGCATGACAGCATTAATGGCAAAACCACCAAACATGGGATAAATTAAAAACAATATATTTTCTAATGCTACGAGGATAAAGGTTATCACCAATTTTTTTCGATAATCTATACCAATCGTTCTTACAGCCTGCCACATGATGCATCCTCTTCAAAAGTCATTTTGTCTATTTCCTGTCCGCAGACTTCACAGAATTCGGCCAACAAACTTAACAAGCGCGCAGAGCGCTCTT
>JBATQE010000065.1:0-82288 GCA_049291875.1 Burkholderiaceae bacterium | reverse complement strand
GGCGTGATGAGTAACGAGGCGTGGCGCGCAGTCTATGGTCATTCCCTAGACAAGCGTCACAACAAAGTTAATCACGCGCCCATCGCCAGCCCTTCGGGTTCTGGCAAAAAACACCCAGAACTTTGTTGCAGAATAGGGACTGTCGTAGAGCGACTACGACCCCTATCCTGCGTCGCGTTCTGAATGTTTTGTGCTCAGAACGCAGACTGGTTTGGGTTGTTCCGTGCTTCCTTAAGAAATAATTGATACACCGGATTATCGGTTTCGTCCCAATGACGATACCCTAAGCCGGTGACAAATTTCTTAAATTGCGCGCGCTCTTTGACCGGCACCTGAATCCCGACCAAAATACGGCCAAAATCGCCGCCCATATTGCGGTATTGGAACAGTGAAATATTCCAATGCGGCGACACTTCGCTCAAAAAGTGCATCAACACGCCCGGACGCTCGGGAAATTCGAAGCGGTAAATCAGCTCATCGGTCACCGAGGCGCTGGCGCCGCCGATCATATTGCGCACGTGTTGTTTGGCCAGCTCGTTGTGCGTCAAATCCAATGTGTTAAAGCCTTTTTTGCTGAATTTCTCAGCGATTTTGATCGATTCCTGCGCATTATTGACCGCAATGCCGACCATGATGTGCGCCGCCTTGGTCTCGTTCATGCGGTAGTTGAATTCCGTCACGCTGCGTTCCTGCCCGACCAGCTCGCACAGACGCAGAAACGAGCCGCGCTCTTCGGGAATAGTCACCGCAAACAGCGCCTCGCGTGACTGACCGACTTCCACCCGATCGGCGACAAAACGCAAACGGTCAAAGTTGGTGTTCGCGCCCGAAGCAACCGCAATCAGATTTTTACCTTTCAGTTGGTGTTGCTCCACATAGGCTTTCAATCCGGCCAATGCCAGCGCGCCCGATGGCTCCAGAATCGAGCGCGTGTCCTGAAACACATCTTTGATCGCCGCGCAAATCGCGTCGGTATCGACCAAAATGATTTCATCGACCAAATCCTTGGCCAAGCGGAAGGTCTCCTTGCCAACCTGTTTGACCGCCGTACCATCGGCAAAAATCCCGACTTCTTTGAGCGTGACCCGTTTGCCCTCGTCAATCGAGCGCTTCATCGCGTCCGAATCAAAGGTCTGCACGCCGATGATTTTCACCTCAGGGCGAATGCTTTTGATGTACGAGGCAATGCCGGTGATCGCGCCACCGCCACCGATGGAGACGAACACCGCATCCAGCGGGCCTTCGGACGAATCGTATTGGCGCAGAATTTCCATGCCGATCGTGCCCTGCCCCGCGATCACGTCGGGGTCGTCAAACGGATGCACGAAGGTGAGCTTGCGCTCTTTTTCCAAATGCACTGCGTGCTCATACGCATCGGTGTAGGAAGTGCCATGCAACACGACCTCGGCGTATTCGCCGCCAAAACGTTTAATCGCATCGACCTTGATCACCGGCGTGGTTTCCGGCACAACAATCACCGCCTTGCATTTGAGCTTGGCCGCAGAGTATGCCACGCCCTGCGCGTGGTTGCCCGCCGAAGCAGTGATCACGCCCTGTTTGAGCTGCGCCGGCGTGAGCTGCGCCATTTTGTTGTACGCGCCGCGAATTTTGTACGAAAACACGGCGTGCATGTCCTCGCGCTTCAGATACACCTGATTGTGAATGCGGCGTGAAATTTGCGGCGCGAAATCCAACGGGGTTTCGGAGGTGATTTCATACACGCGCGCGGCGAGGGTTTTTTTCAGATAGTTGGTATACGGCATGATGCGGTTCGATGGATGGATGATTCGGGGGTCGTGAATGCAAATGCGGTCAAGTTCGAAGCAACACCGTGCTTTGACGCCTTTGCCAAAGGTTAAAAGATACCACATCCATGCACGATTTGGCACACCGCGCAGGCTGATGTTCGCATTTCTTCTCCGATTTATCCCTATAATGCACACTCAAATGTATGCGCGATGCGACGAAACGAAATAAAGCGGAATAATATCTGTATGTATGCTTTGACTTCCGCGCATCCGCTTCTTTTACCGAGGATCCCTATATGGCCGACTGGCTGAATCATTTATTACACTTTTTTGCGCTTGAATCGGTTGGCTTGCCAGCGATTTTCATCGTGTCTTTTGTCTCCGCGACACTACTGCCGATGGCGACCGAGCCTGTGTTGTTTGGCTTTGTCAAACTCAATCCGAATCTGTTTTGGGTGGCGATTTTGGTGGCGACCGTCGGTAACACCTTGGGCGGCATGGTGACCTATTTTATGGGCTACGGCGCGCGCGAACTGCTGGCCAAAGAAAAACCGTCGGTGCATCTGCGTTGGCTGCAACGCCTCGGCGCACCGGTGTTGCTGTTCTCTTGGCTGCCGCTGATTGGCGACGCGCTGTGCGCGATGTCGGGCTGGCTGGAGCTGCATTGGAAACCGGTGCTGTTCTGGATGGCGATTGGTAAATTTTTACGATTTGTGTTGATGACCGCAGTCTTGCTGTGGGTTCCCGAGTCCTTTTGGCACTGGATGCAGGGTTTGTTTTTATCGATTTTGCCGTGATTTTGTCATCATTTTGCTGTAAAACCACCTGAACTTTTCATCATAAAAAAAGCCTTTGCGTTCAATTGCAAAGGCTTTTTTATTAGCGATAGCAATCATCAAATATCGATGTTGTTCACATACACCGCATTGTTTTCAATGAATGCGCGGCGCGGCTCGACATCATCGCCCATCAACGTGGAGAAAATCTCATCGGCATCGATCGCATCTTCGATTCTCACTTGCAACAAGCGACGCACCGAGGCGTCCATCGTGGTTTCCCACAGTTGCTCCGGATTCATCTCGCCCAAACCTTTATAACGCTGCTTGCTCACGCCGCGCTCAGCATCGTCCAGCAACCATTTCATGGCCTGATGGAAATCCTTCACACGAGCGCTACGGGCTTTTTCGCCCTCGCCACGGCTCACGGTCACGAACGCATCCGCAGTGTGGCTGTCCATGTATTGGCTCAAAATCTGCGCACTGTTGGTCAGGCTGAGATAATCCGCACTGTGCGTGAACTCCTGCGTGATATAGGACAATTTGATGTTGCCAAAATGACGACGGTGGATCATCAAGCGTGGTTTGTGCTGCTCGTCCGTTTGTACCATCACCTCCAGTTTGACATCCGCTTGATGTGAGAAATACGCACGCAGTGCCTGTGCCGTCGCATTGGCTGCGGTTTCGTCGCTCAAATCAATGCGCAAACCATCGCTGATGGCGCGCAACAGCAATGGTTCGTGGGTGGATGACAAGCGGCGAACAATCGCTTCAGCGGTCTGATATTGGCGCGCCAATTCGGCCAAGGTTTCACCTTGAATCAATTGACCGGTGTTGCTGGTGATGCTGGCTTTGTCCAAGGCTATGCGCAGCATATACGCATTCAGTTCCGCGTCGTCCTTGATGTAACGCTCATCTTTGCCGTGTTTGATTTTGTACAACGGCGGTTGCGCGATATAGATATGACCGCGCTCGACCAATTCGGGCATTTGTCGGTAGAAGAAAGTCAACAACAGCGTGCGAATGTGCGCGCCATCCACGTCCGCATCGGTCATGATGATGATGCGGTGGTAGCGCAGTTTGTCCACGTTGTAATCTTCTTTGCCAATGCCCGTACCCAGCGCGGTGATCAGCGTGACCACCTCTTGGCTGGAGAGCATTTTGTCAAAGCGAGCTTTTTCCACGTTCAAAATTTTGCCTTTGAGCGGCAAAATCGCTTGGTATTTGCGATCGCGCCCTTGTTTGGCCGAACCGCCCGCAGAGTCACCCTCGACAATGAAAATTTCAGATAAAGCCGGATCTTTTTCCTGACAGTCGGCGAGTTTGCCCGGCAAACCCACGCCATCCAACACACCTTTTCGGCGCGTCATTTCACGTGCACGGCGTGCCGCATCGCGCGCACGCGCAGCTTCGACAATTTTGTTGCAAATGATTTTGGCTTCGTTCGGATTTTCTTGCAAAAAGTCGTGCAATGCGCTGCTAACGACTTCTTCCACCGGCAAACGCACTTCGGATGAAACCAATTTGTCTTTGGTCTGCGAGGAGAATTTCGGCTCGGGTACTTTGACCGACAGCACGCAGGTCAAACCTTCGCGCATATCGTCACCTGTGGTTTCGATTTTGGCCTTTTTGGCAAAATCGTTTTCCTCGATGTATTTGTTCATGATGCGCGTCATGGCGGCGCGCAGGCCGGTCAGATGCGTACCGCCATCGCGCTGGGGAATGTTGTTGGTAAAGCACAAAACGCTTTCGTTGTACGAATCATTCCACTGCATCGCGACTTCGACCGTAACATTGTCTTTCTCGCCGATGGCGTGAAATACTTTCGGGTGCAGCACAGTTTTGCTGCGGTTGATGTACTGCACAAAGCCCGCAATCCCACCACTGAATGCGAAATTTTCCTCTTTGTTGGTGCGTAAATCGATCAAACGAATTTTCACGCCATTGTTCAAAAATGACAGTTCACGAATGCGTTTGGACAAAATTTCGTAATGGAAATTCACGTCGCCGAAAATTTCCGCGCTGGCGAGGAAATGCACCGTGGTGCCTTTTTTATCGGTAGCACCGGTTTTTTGCAAAGGTTCAACGCGTTCACCATGACGAAATTCCATTTGGAATTGCTCGCCATTGCGATAAATGGTCAATTTGAGCCAATCCGACAAGGCATTGACCACGGAAACACCAACCCCATGCAAACCACCGGAGACTTTGTAGCTGTTTTGGTCAAACTTACCACCGGCGTGCAATTCGGTCATAACGATTTCAGCCGCGCTGCGGTGAAACTCATCGTCTTTGTGAATGTCGGTCGGGATGCCACGACCGTTGTCCGAAATGGACACCGAATTATCCGGATGGATGGTGATGACGATATCGTCACAGTGACCCGCAAGCGCTTCGTCAATCGCGTTATCCAATACCTCAAACACCATGTGGTGCAAACCCGTTCCATCAGCGGTGTCACCGATGTACATACCGGGACGTTTGCGTACGGCTTCCAAGCCCTTGAGCATCTTGATCGAATCCGCACCATATTCGTTGTTTTGTGCGGTGATATGTTCTGTCATAAGCCTCTCTTTGCGCCGATCGTGTGGCATTTTGTGCCACGCATCGGCTGGGTATTTCCAACTAAATCTTTAAAATCAATGAGTTTACATCTCAAATATGCTTTAAATACGCATCGGCATGACCACGTATTTGAAACTCGGATCTTGCGCCACGGTGATCAGTACGCTCTTGCTCGCGTCCACACCGAAATTGAGTTCAACGTTTTCGGTTTTTTGATTGGACAATACATCGAGCAAATACATGACGTTAAAGCCAATATCCAAGCTATCGCCCGCGTAACTGATGTCCAATTCTTCTTGGGCATTTTCCTGATCGGTGTTGGCCGAGCTGATTTTCAACGCATCGGCTTCGATCAAACAGCGCACGCCGCGAATCTTTTCATTGCTCAAAATTGCCACGCGTTGCAAAGCCTGCTGAAAATCCACGCGGTTAATGCTGATTTGATTGGTGTAATCCTGCGGAATCACTTTTTTGTAATCAGGAAATTTGCCTTCAACCAATTTAGAAGTCAATTCGATGTCGTTAAAAGTAAAACGAATTTGGTTCGCCCCGATTTCGATCACGATGGCTTCTTCGGTATCCTGCAACAACCGTTGCAATTCCATCACGGTTTTGCGCGGCAAAATAATGTCGGTTTTTTCGCCCAAATCATCGCTGACTGCTTCGCTGGCAAAGGCCAAACGATGCCCATCGGTCGCCACCACGGAAATCTGCTGCCCTTCAAAAATCATCAGCATTCCGTTCAGATAATAGCGGATGTCTTGCACCGCCATGGCGTAGCTGGTTTTGTTCAGTAGGTCTTTGAAATGTTTTTGCGCGATGCTGATTTTTTGACCAAAGCTACCGGATAAGGTCATTTCGGGAAAATCATTGGCCGGTAAGGTTTGCAAATTGAATTTGCTTTTGCCGGAGGCGATGGCGATTTTAGAATCATTGAGTTTCAAGCTGACGTCTTTACCATCGGGCAAGGCTTTTAAAATGTCCAATAATTTTTTCGCATTGACCGTGGTTTGAATCGTCGCATCAGCACCTTCCATCGGTACCGAAGTTTTGATTTGGATTTCAATGTCGGTGCTGGTTAAGGTGAGCTGCTGATTTTCTTTTTTAATCAATACATTCGCTAATACGGGCAAAGTATGACGACGCTCGACGATACCGCTGACCGTTTGCAAAGGATTCAAAAGAGTATCTTTGCCACATTTAACGAATTCCATATTAATAAATCCTTTATTTAAGAAAGATTCTGATAAGTACAGCTTTTTCAGTGGATAACTGACTCAATGCCAGACAATACGCTATTTTACCGTAGTTTTTACCTTGTGGATAATCTGTGTGCTGATTTTGGGCCTTAATTTTTTGTGCCGGATTGTTTGTCGTTGTGTCCTTGTTATCCACACCCTTTTTGACTTATCCACAGTCTTGTTCACACCGTCAAATCAGGTTTCGATTGGAGCCTATGTTTTTAATATTTGCTCCAATACGTGCAATTCGTGTTGCAATTGGGTGTCGTTGCCCTTGCGTTCGGCAATTTTCCGACAGGCGTGCAAAACCGTGGTGTGGTCGCGCCCGCCAAAATGTGCACCGATTTCGGGCAAACTTTTTTGAGTCAATTCTTTGGTCAAATACATGGCGATTTGGCGCGGCTCGGCAATTTTTTTCGGGCGTTTGGTCGAATACATATCGGCGACCTTAATTTTGTAAAAATCCGCCACGATTTTTTGGATGGATTCGATGGAAATGTGTTCTTGGTTTTTCGAGAGCAAATCCTTCAAAGCCATTTTGGTATTGGGTAAATCAATCGGCGCATTGGTGAAGGTGCAGTAAGCGATCACTTTGCGTAGAGCGCCCTCCAATTCGCGGACGTTCGCACGCAACAGTTGCGCGATGAAGGTAGCCACTTCCTCGGGTAATGCAACGCCTTCCAATTCGGCTTTTTTGAGCAAAATGCTCACACGCATCTCAAATCCGGGCGGCTCAATCGCAATATCAATGCCGGACATGAAACGTGAACGCAACCGTTCTTGTATGCCTTCCAAGCTTTGCGGGTAGCGGTCGCTGGTGATGATGATTTGCTTGTGGTTGCGAATCATGGTTTCAAATAGCTCGAAAAATGCACCTTGCGTGCCGCTTTTATCGCCTTCGCCGAAAAACTGAATGTCATCGATCAGCAGTAAATCCAAATTGTGGTAGTAGTTTTTGAATTCTTCAAACTGATTTTTTTGGTAGGCTTTGACTACTTCGCTGACGTAGGTGTTGGCGAATAGATAGCGAATTTTTTTGCTCGGATCGAGGCGATACACCTCGTTACCGATGGCTTGCATCAGGTGCGTTTTACCCACACCCACGCCGCCGTAGATAAAGAACGGGTTGTAACGCTGCCCCAACTGTTTGATGACCTCCAGCCCGACCATGCGCGCCATTTGGTTCGCATTGCCCGTTACCAGCGTGTCAAAATTGAGGTTTTTATCCAAATGGTGGTTTTTGTACAGATTGTTTTCTTTGCTTTTGCGTGAGCTACTGGTTTCGTGAGATTCAGCGCTCACTTGTTGGGTTGTGGCGTCCGTGTTGGGTTCAATCGAATCCGCGTCCATTCGGGGGACGGGATGTTCGGCGGATGATTTTTTTTCGGTCGTTGGTGCATTTTCGGCGCTAACTTTAGCACTTGAGTCGGTTGTTTTCGACGATTTAGCACTGTTTTTGGCGTTTTTGCTGCGCACCACAAATTGCAACTGCACCGCTTGCCCCCAATATTCTTGCGCCAGCATTTGAATGCGCGAGCCGAATTGACGGGCGCAGCTCTCGGCCTTGATGCGGGTTGCGGCTGAAATGGTCAGCAGATGCGTGGTCTCATCATAGGATTCGGGCGATAAATGCGCGACCCATGCTTTGAATTGCTGTGGGGTCAATTCTTTTTGGAGTTGGTTGGAGCAGGCTTGCCAAAAGTGCAACATAATGTATTTCTAAAAAATAAAGGATCGGTCAATGACGCGTCAGTTGACAGGTCATGAAGCCGAAGTATCCCAATTAAACCGTAAAATAAGCAAATACGCCGAATGCGCCATCGATCCGATGGATGCCATTGCTTGAAAAAGTGCGGATCGAAATCCTAAACGGACATTCTAAAGCGGTGATCGTACCCAAAAACCCATGGCGTTAAATCGCTCAATCGCTGTGTGGCTCTTGATTGTAAAAATGTGCCGAGCGGTGACAATATATTGGTGGGCAATTTTGAGTATCTGTGGGTTATTTTACACGCTTTGACGAATTTTTTAAAAAGTTATCCACAGTTTTCGCAAAAACAACGCTTTTGTCCGGGTTTGCGCCTTTAAGTACTTGCTTTTATTAAAAAAATCGGGTTTAATGTCAGGTTCGTAAACGCTGGCGGGTTTTGTGGAACTCAATGGGCGCTCTGTTTTTATGGATTTGCTGCGGAGCTTGCTCAATCGTTGGTGTTTGAGTTATTGAAAGAATTTTGAAATTTTGTTTGGATAAAAATCATGAAACGTACTTACCAACCTTCAGTTGTTCGCCGCAAACGCACCCACGGTTTCCGCGCCCGTATGAAAACGGCCGGCGGTCGTGCTGTATTGAACGCGCGTCGTGCCAAAGGCCGCAAACGCTTGGCTGTTTAATCATTGATTGCGCTGATTGATGTCATTACTGTCATACGTCGGCTGATCGAATAGCGCGTTTGTATTGCGCTATTTGTATGACTATCATTGTATGATTGCCCAGCACATCAAATCATTCGGTTTACCCCGAATACGCAAAATCACTAAAGCGGATGCATTTGCATCCGCTTTGCGCATGCGCATATGTGCGCGCACCGATGATTTTGTGTTGCACTTTATGGCGCATCGTGCGGGCGCTCAAAAATCCTCATCCAATCATCCCAATAGTCATTTAACACAGGCTTGGCCGCAACTTGGTTTGGTGGTATCGAAGCGTTTTGCCAAACACGCGGTACGGCGCAATCTGATCAAACGTTTGGCGCGTGAGCATTTTCGACAAACGGCGGGTGAATTAAATGCCGGTCTGTGGGTTGTGCGTCTGAATCGTTCGATCAACGGTGTGCCGCTCAGTCCAAACCAAAAGCGTCAGTGGGCGGCGCAATTGGCCGATTTGTTTGCGCAGGGGCAGGATTTCGCCATGCAGATGAGTCGACGCTCGGCGGCTCTGCCAATGCAGGCATCCGCTAATATCGCACCCAATCCAGTCAAAGGCGAGAATTGAGCCGATGAATCTCTTACAAACCATCGTACAAATCTGCTCCAATCTGTTCAAACGTGGCTTATTGCTGTTGGTGCGGGTGTATCAATTGGCCATCAGCCCGTTGATGGCGAATCATTGCCGTTTTGAGCCGACTTGTTCGCGCTACGCTTTGATTGCGATCGAACGGCACGGCGTGCTCAAAGGCTCGTGGTTGGCGATTCGGCGCATTGGCCGTTGTCACCCCGGTTCGCCGGGTGGTTGGGATCCGGTGCCTGAAAAGGCGCCGAAACATTCGGATCATGGCGGCTGCGGCTGCCATTGAAGGTCAAGCGAGGCGAATCATCGGGTATTGCGTCGATGAAAACCCGCCGAAAGCCGCCGGAGTATTGGTATAATTGCGGCTTTGATTGTTAGGAAGCGCAGGACGATTAACCAGCACAGACGGCTGGCGGTTATGCTGTGTTTCCCTAAATTTGTCGACTCAGAATGGCTGAGTCGGAATCTGATAGAAGAGACCGTTTATGAAAAATTTTAACCCGCGCACGATGTTGTGGTTGATATTCGCATCCTCATTGATTCTGCTGTGGAGCAATTATCAAGCATCGCTTGCGCCGAAAACTGCGGTTCAGACCACGCAAAATGCGACGGCCAACACAGGCACGGCGTCGGCGAATGCTCCATCGGCAGCCAGTGGTACGGCAACGCCGACGGGTGCGTTGAGCCTGTCTGGCCAGCCGTTGGTATTGGAAAACGACGTATTGCAGTTGAATATCAATACCCAAGGCGGTGTGGTGCAGTATGCCATGCTCAAGCAATTTTTCAACTCAAAAAATCACGCGTTGAACACGGTATTGTTCAACTCGAAAGCCCATGATCCGGCAGTGATTTCGCCAAATGAGATGTACGCCGGACGCAGCGGTCTGACCGATGTGGGACTGGATCACACCACGACATTTACCGCCGATACGCCATCTGTTGTGTTGCAAGAGGGTCAAAACGAGGCCAAGTTGGTACTGAGTGCGCAAAACAACGGTGTGACTTTGAAAAAAACCTACACGCTCAAACGCGGCAGCTATTTGATGGATGTGAATTACGAAGTCGAAAACGGCTCGGCGCAAGCGATCAAACCGGATGTGTATATGGAGCTGGTGCGTGACGGCTCGCAAATTGGTGACTCCAAATTCTATGTGACCTATACCGGCCCGGTGGTGTACAACGAAGACAATAAATTCAAAAAAGTGCACTTCGAGGACATCGCTAAAGGCAAGCAAGACTACACCGCGCAGGCCAAAACTGGCTGGGTGGGCATGTTGCAACATTATTTTGTCAGCGCGTGGGTGGTGCCGGAAACGCGCGAGCGCACCTTCTACACCGGTGTGATTCAAAGTGGCAGCACACCGCTGGACAGCGTGTATCGCGTGGGTGAACGCGTCAGCTTGGGCGAGATTGCGCCGGGTGCGAAAACCAGCTTTAATTCTCAACTGTACGTCGGTCCGCAAGATCAAAAAGTATTGGCAGGCATCGCCGAGGGCTTGGATTTGTCGGTGGATTACGGTTGGTTGACCATCATTGCCAAACCGCTGCACTGGTTCCTGAGCTTTTTGCACAGCTTTATCCCGAACTGGGGTTGGACGATTGTGGCATTGACGATTTTGGTGAAATTGGCCTTTTTCCCATTGGCGGCGGCGAGCTACAAATCCATGGCGAAAATGCGTAAATTGGCGCCGAAAGTCAAAATGTTGCAGGAGCAATATGCCGATGACAAGATGAAATTGAATCAGGAAACCATGGCCTTGTACCGCTCAGAGAAGGTCAATCCGGCAGGCGGCTGTTTACCGATTTTGGTGCAAATGCCGGTGTTCATTGCCTTGTTTTATGTGCTGCAATCCTCGGTCGAAATGCGTGGCGCGCCGTGGATTGGCTGGATTAAAGATTTGTCGATTCCGGATCCGTGGTATATCTTGCCGGTGTTGATGGTGGCGACGATGTTGCTGCAAACGTGGTTGAATCCGAAACCAGCCGATCCGACGCAGGAAAAAATGATGTGGATTATGCCGTTTATGTTCGCATTTACCTTCTTCTTCTTCCCTGCCGGTTTGGTGTTGTACTGGGTCGTCAGCAATATTTTCTCCATTGTTCAACAATGGGTGGTGACGAAAAAATACGGTCATTGATCACTCGCTGCCCTTATTGCTTTGTTTGGATAAACCCCGCGTAACATTTGGTTATGCGGGTTTTTTTATGGTGGTTGCAGATTTTATGCCGACGCACTCTACCCTCATTTTGATGCTATTTGAAGCCGTTCGTATCCATGAATGTGAAGGGTGCGCTCTATCTCCTCCGCGAAATGTCCCCATTCGCTTGTTAGCATATGCCCTGCTGTCGGCAACCGATGATTATACAGATGAGAAAGTGTGTGCCGACTGTCTTTGAAAATCTGGGCGCGCGCGTCTTGCGTTTCCTTAGCCGTTTTTTGTTCGGTCACTTGATCGAATTGGGCGCGCCATTGTCAAAAAGGAGAATAATTGATGCAATTATTGATTTCAGCAGGACTGATCGCTGTGATTGTACTGTGGGGGCTGATTGCTCCGTCCTCGTTGGGTAGCACGTTTGATCAGGCTTTGGTCGTTGCGACCAAAAACTTTGGTTGGTTGTATTTGTGGGTGGTGTTCGGCTTGGTTCTGTTGTCGGCTTTTTTGGCCTTGAGTCGCTACGGTGATTTGAAGCTCGGTGCGGAGGACGAGGAGCCGGAGTTTTCACTCATGGCGTGGTTTGCCATGTTGTTTGCCGCCGGCATGGGGATTGGTTTGGTGTATTGGGGTGTGGCGGAGCCGCTGTTGCATTACCGCAGTGCGCCGCCGGGTATCGCGAATGGCACGCCGGAGGCGGCGAATGCGGCGATGCGTTATTCATTCTTCCACTGGGGTTTGCATCCGTGGGCGATTTACGGCATCGTGGCTCTGTCGATTGCGTATTTCCAATTCCGTCGGGGCAGCAAGGCCTTGGTCAGCTCGGCCACCAGCACCTTGCCGTGGCGCTGGGCGCAGAAGTTGTCGCCGATGTTTAATGTGATGGCGGTGGTGGCGACGGCTTTTGGTGTGGCGGCGTCGCTCGGCATGGGTGCGGCGCAGATCAATGGCGGTTTGAATACGGTATTTGGTTTGCCGGTGTCGGTGTTTTGGCAGGCGGTTATTATTGTGGTGGTCACGGTGCTGTTTTTGATTTCGGCGGTCACGGGCGTGCATCGCGGGGTGAAGTGGTTGTCGCAGGCCAATTTGCTGTTGGCGGCTTTTTTGGCGTTTTTGGTGTTTGTGTTTGGCCCGACCGTGGCAATTATTGATACCTTGACTTCGACGCTGGGTGCATATTTGAGTGAATTGGTGCGCATGAGTTTGCGTCTGACGCCGTTCCGTGACTCGGCATGGGTGGGCGACTGGACGGTGTTTTACTGGGCGTGGTGGATTGCATGGTCGCCGTTCGTTGGTTTGTTCATCGCGCGCATTTCGCGTGGACGCACGATCCGTCAATTTTTGCTCGGTGTGGTGATTGCGCCGACTTTGGTGGGCTTTGTGTGGTTCAGTATTTTTGGCGGCGCAGCTTTACATAGTGAGATTTTCAACGGCTCGGGTTTGGCTGAGGTGGCGGGACAAAACAGCTCGTTGGCGTTGTTTGCTTTATTGGGTGAATTGCCGTTGGCTTGGTTGACTTCGATTTTGGCAACGATTTTGATTTTGGTGTTTTTCATCACTTCGGGTGACTCGGCGACCTTGGTGTTGGCGACGATGAGCACCGATGGCGATGTGAATCCGAAGAATCGCACCAAGATTATTTGGGGCGTATTGGTTTCGGGTATCGCTTTGGCGTTGTTGATGGCCGGTGGTCTGAGGGCGGTGCAAACGGCGACCATTGTGTTTGCCCTGCCGTTCAGCTTGGTGCTGGTGCTGATGGCGATTGCCTTGGTGCGGGCGATACAGCAGGATTGGCATGCGCATGAGCTGCGCGAGCGACAGTTGCGCAAGGAAGTGGAGCGTTTGCTGCATCCGAATGATTAACAACTCCTTCGCGGACTCAATGAAACCTCAAACCGAACTCGGTTTGAGGTTTTTTTATGCGCGCCGCGCGTGTACAATCCAACTTCATCCATCATTATTTTGATAACCAGGAATTGCCATGAGCGATCACACATTACAAGAAAAACTCGAAGCCACGGCCAAGCAAGCCGCCCAAACCAGCTATTCGCCGTACAGTCATTTTGCGGTAGGTGCGGCGATTTTAACCAGTGACGGGCGAATTTTTGCCGGCGCGAATATTGAAAATGCCTCGTTCGGCTTGACCAACTGCGCCGAGCGCACCGCGATTTTCAAAGCGATTTCCGAAGGCGCCACCGAAATCACGCAGGTGGTCGTGTACACACCGACGGGCGAGCCAACCACGCCGTGCGGCGCGTGTCGTCAAGTGATTCGCGAATTTGGTAAAAATGCCAAATGCGTGAGCATTTGTGATTCGGAGCAACGATTGGAAACCACCTTGGAAGCCCTGCTGCCGCAAAGCTTTGGTCCTGAATATTTGTGATTAACCGTTTTGATGGCTGTGTGATTGATGCCACGCGCGCAACATCTGCGCAAAAATATGCGCCTGCTCACGCGCATCGTCCAGCGCAATGTGCGTGTGTGGCAGGTCCTCTGGCAGCCACTCGGCGGGCAATTTCGGCTTGATCGTCTGTTTGAACGGCAAACCGCTCAAGGCCATGCCAAAGGTTTTCATGTCCAAAGCCGACCATGAAAACGGTGAGCCGCCCGTGAAGCGCTGCAAATACCAAAACACAAACGTGAAATCAAAACCTGCCGGATAGCCAACGAACACCGGCGAGCTGTGGTTGGCGCACAGCTCGTAAATCCACGCCACATACGCCTTCATCGCCTGCTCTGGTGCAACCGGATTGTCACGACACGCCGCCCAAGCCTGCGGCTCACTGCGCCAAAATGCCGCCGTGATCGGATGCGCCTGCGCATCGGGCAAGGTCTCCAAGTTCATCGAAAATTCGCCGACCGATTCGCCCGCCGCATTCATCGCCACGCAGGCAAAGGACAGCATCGAATGCGGCCCGGGAATCGGGCCGTCGGTTTCAATATCGGTGACGAAGTAGAGTTCAGATTTGGCCATGATGTGATTCGATAGAAAAAGAGGCTCAATTATAAGCGATTCAATGCCGCCCAAAGGCAGATACCGGTGTGCTAAGATGGAGAAAAATTCCACCACAGTCTTTTTATGGAGCGCAATGATGGCAAAGTACAAATTGGTAAATACCTTGAATATCGGTGATGTTTTGGTGCAAACCTTGGTTTGGACGATTTTGGTGGTGGTCACTTTTGGCTTGGCGCTGCCGTTTTTTATCTACTACTTCCTGCGATTGATCATCAACAAGACGGAAATTCATGAGATTCCGTAAGTTCTGCGTTCGTTTTTATTCTTACTGAATTTGCCATGAAAACCATCATTTATCAATTCTCGCTGTGGGTGATTATTTTTCTGGGCGTGTTTTTAACGCCCTTATATTGGCTGCAATCATGGATGAGTGAGCAGACGCGGCAATTCGTCACCAGCTTGTCTGATCTGACGCTTCTGCTGATGCAGCGTACGGTTAAAACCCTTGGGTTGCCGATTGGGCAAACGCTTCACCAACTATGGGATGGCATTTTCATGGGTACGGCCTTTTTGATTTTGCCGTGGGCGATTATCATCGCCTATCTGATTTATCGGTTCGTGGTATTTGCGTGGCGCAGATATGTGTCGTGAGTAAGTGCGCATTTTTACGGAGGGGAAAATGAGAAACCTTTATCTGGCGTTGATTGCCGTACTGGCATTGATCTTAGTGATTTTTATGGTACAAAATTTTGGGCATGTGACGGTGGCTTTTCTCTCCTCAAGTATGAGCTTGCCGTTGTCGGTGTTGGCGTTGTTGATTTACCTTTTGGGTATGTTGACCGGTGGTTTGGTGCTTTCGTTGGTTCGGTCTTTGGCGCGTGGCGTAAAAAAACCAACAGTGAAGTAAGGCGGTTTAACTACAATTAGCGATGTTATTGCATAATCGTGCGCCTGTTTTGGGGCGAAAGTTTGGGCGATTATGCTGTACTAATCGCCCCTACTATTCGGGTGGGTTACGCCCCCCATCGTATTTTTGCGTGGTGTTTATTCTGTCTCCCCCACCATCTTGGCAATAATGCCATCCAGCACATCGAGGTTGCCAAACTGGATCACCATTTTGCCTTGATTTTTGGCGCCGACTTTGATCGCGACTTGCGCGCCGAGTGCGTCGGACAGGCGTTCTTGCAGGTGCAGGATGTCGCCGGAGATGACGCGCACTTTGGCGGGTTTGTCGCCCTCGCCTTTGAGTAGTTGTGTCACGCGTTTTTCGGCGTCGCGCACGGTGAGGCGGCGGTTGGCGATTTCTTGTGCGAGCATGATTTGTTGCGCCGCGTCGAGCGAGAGTAAGGCGCGGGCGTGTCCCATTTCGATGTCGCCGGCGAGCAGCATGGTTTGCACGGGTTGCGCGAGGTTGAGCAGGCGCAGTAGATTGGATACGGCGCTGCGCGAGCGGCCAATGGCTTGGGCGCAGGTTTCGTGGGTGTAGTCGAATTCGCGGATGAGGCGTTGCAGGCCTTGTGCTTCTTCGAGTGGGTTGAGGTCTTCGCGCTGGATGTTTTCGATCAGGGCGAGCGAGAGTGCGTTTTTGTCGTCCACTTCTTTGATGAGCACGGGGACTTCGTCGAGTCCGGCGATGCCGGCGGCGCGGTAGCGTCGTTCACCGGCGATGATTTCGTAGCGCCCTTCGGCGATGGTGCGCACGATGATGGGTTGCATCAGGCCTTGTTCTTTGATGGATTCGGCCAATTCGTTGAGTGCGGTTTCATCCATGTGGCTGCGCGGTTGGTATTTGCCCGCTTGGATTTGTTTGCGCGATAGCAGGGTGAGTTGTCCGGCGGGGTTGGCTTCGGCTTGTTGGTGTTCGGCGGCGTGTTGCACGTTCATTTGGTGCGATGCGCCGATGAGGACGTCGAGTCCGCGACCGAGGCCGCCTTTTTTGGGTTTGCTTGCCATGATGGGTTCCGTTTACAGTTTTTTGTTGAGCAGTTCTTGGGCGAATTCGAGGTAGGCTTGCGCGCCGCGCGAGCTGCGGTCGTAAATTACGCCGGGCAGGCCGTAGCTGGGAGCTTCGGCCAGACGCACGTTGCGCGGTATGACGGTGTCGAATACTTTGTCGCCAAAGTGGGTTTTTAGTTGTGCCGAGACTTGCTGTTGCAAGGTGATGCGCGGGTCGAACATGACGCGCAGCAGGCAGATGATTTCGAGATCGGGATTGAGGTTGCTGTGCAGGGTGCGGATGGTGTTGACCAGATCGGACAGTCCTTCGAGCGCGAAATATTCGCATTGCATCGGGATGAGGACGCCTTGCGCGCTGCACAGACCGTTGAGCGTGAGCATGGAGAGTGATGGCGGGCAGTCGATGAGGATGTAGTCATATTGGTCGGCAACTTGCGCCAATGCGTCGCGCAGGCGGTATTCACGCCGGTCAAAGTCCACCAGTTCTACCTCTGCGCCTGCTAAATCGCGATTCGCGGCGAGCAGCGCGTAGCCGATTTCGGGTGGCTGGATGATGGCTTTTTGAATCTCTTTTAACCCGAGCAAGACGTGGTAGACGGTGGAGGGCAGGCTGTGTTTGTCCACGCCGCTGCCCATGGTGGCATTGCCTTGCGGATCGAGGTCGATCAGCAAAACGCGTTGGCCGAGCTGTGCGAGTGCCGCCGCGAGATTGACCGTGGTGGTGGTTTTGCCGACGCCGCCTTTTTGGTTGGCCACACAGAAGATTTTCGTCATGGTCGTGCCTTTTCGTGTCTTTGGGTTATTTCGGATGATGCGAGGGGTTGCTTCTGCTGATTTTAATCAAATGTCGCTGGGCATTCAGTTGCGGGACATGAATTTCGTGCGGCTCAATCTGCCATTGGTGGTTAAAAGTCTGCTGTAAGGCATCCATTTCCTCGCTCGGGAAGACGCCCTTCATCGCAGCGAAGCAGCCATCCGCCTGCAAAACGTGTTCGGATAATTGAACAAAATTGACCAGACTGGAAAATGCGCGACTGGTGATGAGGTCAAATTGCGCCTCGGTTGGTAAGTCCTCGACTTTACCGTTAATCACCGTTAGATTGTCCAACTGCAATTGCGCTTTGACCTGCTGTAAGAACGCGGTTTTTTTGTGTACCGGATCAATCAGGGTCAAGAACCATTGCGGACGCATGATGGCCAAAACCACGCCGGGCAAACCGCCGCCCGTGCCGACATCGAGGATTTTTGCCTTGGGTTTGTTGGTCAGCCATACGTCAAGTAGGCCGATGATAGCTAAAGAATCCAGTAAGTGAGCACTCACAATTTCGTCGGTTTGGCGAATCGCGGTGAGGTTGTAGACGGGGTTCCATTTGGCCATCAATGACAGGTATTCGAGCAGCGCATCCATCTGTCCCTGATTGATTGCAAGCGTCATTTCGGCCATGCCATCGGTCAATAATTCGCGTGCACGGGTGGCGTCAAAGCGCATGATACCGGCTTTACTCATCGCCCTGCTCCGTGTTGGGTTTAAGCGCTTGGCTCTGATTCAGGCGTTTGATGTGCACCAGCAGAAGCGAAATCGCCGCCGGCGTTACACCCGAAATCCGCGCCGCTTGACCGATGGTTTCGGGCGCGTGATCGCTCAGTTTGTGTTTCACTTCGTTCGATAGACCTTTAACCTTTTGGTAATTCAGTCCCTTTGGAATGTGCGTGGTTTCGTGGTTGGCGTGCTTGCTGATTTCCTCTTTTTGCCGCTCGATGTAACCCGCGTATTTGATGTCAATTTCTACCTGCTCGCGGATGAGTTTGTTTTCGATTACATCGTCGTGCAATGCTTGCTCGGGTTGAAATCGTGCGTCGTCCGCATTCATCAATGCGTCGTATGTGACATTCGGGCGGCGTAACAAATCGGCCAGATTGTATTCGCGCTCAATCGCTTTTCCCAGTAATTGCTGCGCGGCCTCGGCGGAGAAGTTGTTCGGATGCACCCAAGTGGATTTGAGTCGCTGCTTCTCGCGTTCGATTGCTTCGCGTTTGCGCTCGAAATACGCCCATTGCTCATCGCCGACTAAGCCCAGTTCGCGGCCAATCGGTGTGAGGCGCGTATCGGCGTTGTC
Source organism: Burkholderiaceae bacterium (assembly GCA_049291875.1). Classification (GTDB taxonomy): domain Bacteria; phylum Pseudomonadota; class Gammaproteobacteria; order Burkholderiales; family Burkholderiaceae; genus CTSOIL-112. The sequence goes on along the minus strand of JBATQE010000065.1, from coordinate 63,769 downwards.
TTCGCGCAGGCTGAGGCGGTATTCGGCGCGGCTGGTGAACATACGGTACGGCTCGGACACCCCTTTGGTGATCAAGTCATCCACCAGTACGCCGAGGTAGGATTCATGCCGCGTCGGGCGCCATTCATCTTTGTTTTGTGCGCGGCGTGCGGCATTTGCACCCGCGAGCAGGCCTTGCGCGGCGGCCTCTTCGTAGCCGGTCGTGCCGTTGATTTGGCCGGCGAAATAGAGATTGTCAATCGCTTTGGTCTCAAACGTGGCTTTCAGCCCGCGTGGATCGAAGTAGTCGTATTCAATGGCATAGCCAGGGCGTAAAATATGGGCATTTTCCAAGCCCACCATCGAGCGCACCAAATCAATTTGCACGTCAAACGGCAAACTGGTGGAAATGCCATTCGGGTAAAACTCGTTCGTGGTCAGTCCTTCTGGCTCCAAGAAAATCTGGTGCTGATTCTTGTCGGCAAAGCGGTGAATTTTGTCCTCAATCGATGGGCAATAGCGTGGGCCGACACCCTCGATCACGCCGGTGTACATCGGCGAGCGGCTCAAACCGCCACGGATAATCTCGTGGGTGCGCTCATTGGTGTGCGTGATCCAGCATGGAACTTGGCGCGGATGTTGCTCCGCCCGCCCCATGAAGGAGAATACCGGTACAGGGTCTAAGTCGCCGGGCTGCTCGGTGATGCGGGCAAAGTCAATCGTGCGCCCGTCAATGCGCGGTGGTGTTCCGGTTTTGAGCCTGCCCTGCCCCAAGTTTAATTCCTTCAAACGTTCGGATAATTTCACCGAAGCGGGATCGCCTGCGCGGCCACCTTGGGTATTTTGCAGGCCAACGTGGATTTTACCGCCTAGGAATGTGCCGGCGGTTAGCACCACGCAGGTGGCGTTGAACTGAATTCCGAGTTCGGTCAGGACACCGCTGACGCGATTGCCAGTGATCACCAAATCGGCGGCGGCTTGCTGGAATAGATCTAAATTCGGTTGATTTTCCAAGACGGTACGCACCGCTTGTTTGTACAGCAGGCGATCCGCTTGCGCGCGCGTGGCACGCACGGCGGGACCTTTGCTCGAATTCAGGATGCGAAATTGAATGCCGCCCAGATCGGTGGCGCGCGCCATCAGGCCGCCGAGCGCATCGACTTCCTTGACCAAATGCCCTTTGCCAATACCGCCAATGGAGGGGTTGCAGCTCATCTGCCCCAGTGTTTCTATGTTGTGGGTGAGCAATAAAGTTTGACAGCCGATGCGCGCAGCCGCCAGTGCGGCTTCGGTACCTGCGTGGCCGCCACCGATAACGATGACATCGTAGTGTTTGGAAAAAATCATTTTGTTCAATGCGTTATTTGTTTTTGAGGTGATATTATAACGCAGAACGATTTTTACCCGATTGATGTTTCACGTGAAACATTGGGTTTTAGATGAGTGAGAGGGTTTTTTGTCGATTGTTTCACGTGGAACAATCGGTATCAGTGTTTAACTGATGAAGGGTAAAATCGTGTCGTAGGCGAATTTGCTGATAATCACACATAAAACCACGATCAATATTTTTCGGATGAGCGGTGAACCGTAGCGCGTCACCACATGAGTACCGACCAAAGCGCCTAAAATATTCGCTGCGCCCATCGCCAAACCGATGCCCCACAACAAATAGCCATGGGGGACAAAGAATGCAAGCGCGGCAAAATTGGTTGATAAATTCACCACTTTGGAATGTGCGGTTGCACTCAGGAAATCAAAGCCGAACCATTTGACAAATGCAAAAGCCAGCAGCGATCCGGTACCCGGGCCAAAAAAACCATCATAAAAGCCTATGGTAGCCCCTAGGGTCAAACCGGCGAATATTTCGTGCTTTTGTGAAAATTTTGGCTCATGCACATGCCCCATATCTTTTTTGTGAAAGGTGTAGATCACCATCAAAATCATCAACACCAACATAATGGGGCGCAAATATTCCTTTGGCAAATACGGAATGGTTTTTGCGCCGAGATAGGAAAAGATCAAAGCCATCGCTACTGCGCCGAACAACATCTGCCAGCGCAGACGAACATGTCGCGCGTAACGCCATGTGGCCACCGAGGTGCCGGAAAAACTGGCGAGTTTATTCGTGCCGTGCAAGAGGGTGGGTGCTTGATTCGGGTAAATCGAGAAAATCCCTGGCAATTGAATCAATCCGCCGCCGCCGACCGCCGAATCAATCAGCCCCGCCAAAAAAGCCAGTGGCAACAGTAGAAACAATTCGGGTGAGTGTAATTGTTGGACAATGTCTGGCATGAGCGATTGTTGAGTGAATTAGTGAACGGGGCTTTTGAGTAAATCAAAACCGGATTGAACCACGGCCAATGGCGCAGCGGTTGCGCCCGCTTGTGCGAGCAACAGTTGCGCATAAATCCGTGCTTTGTGCGCCGGTAAATCATGGCTCATGACCGCGCCCATTTTGAGTAGCGACTGCCCCCCACCAACGTAACCGTAGACCGGTTCGGTCTCGCCCAGTGGCGAGCGTGAAGCGATGATGATCGCAATGCCCTGCGTCAATGCGCGCTCAATCGCTGCGCTGATGCTCGGATTGACATTGCCTGCGCCGAGTGCTTGCACGACAATGGCGGCAGAGCCAGATTGGATGCATACATCGATAAACAATGAGTCGCAAGCAATGTGAGTGCTTACTATTTCAACTCTTGGCAGTTCTATGGACTGGCTGTAAAAAGCGGATGATAGCTCGCTGAGTGCGATGCTGGGCAGCGCTCGAACCGCCGAGCTGTGAAAGAGGACGCTGCGCGCGCTATCGGTGTGGTTGCTGCGAACTTCACCTAAAGTCGCGTGTTCTAAAGAGCCGAACGCATCGGTACGTGTGGTGTGTAGTTTGCGCACATGACGTGCGGCGTGGATGCGTCCATACATGCAGACCATCGCGCCGCGACCACGCGCGGCGGTGTCTTGCGCGACGAGTACCGCGTTTAATAAATTGTCCGCCCCGTCGCCATCGGCCTCGTCCGCGCTGCGCATCGCGCCGGTGAGTACGATCGGTTTGTCGTGCAATTGTTCGTTTCTCAATGAGGCATCGAGGAAAAACGCGGTTTCTTCCAGCGTGTCCGTGCCCTGCACCACCACTACGCCGCAGATGGCGTCATCGGCACAGGCGGTGATGATGGCTTGGCGCAATTGCAGCCAATGCTCGGTGGTGAGGTGGGCCGAGGCGACATTGCTCAACTGGTGTGTACTCAGCGCGGCAGCGTGCGCCAATGCCGGAATGGCGGCGATCAGTTCGTCTCCGCTGTTGGCGGGCACCAATTGCCCGTGTGCGTTGGTACGCATGGCGATGGTGCCGCCGGTGAAGATGATGTGGACGCGATTTTGGTTCATGGTGTGGGTTTATTTGCTGGGCGTTACCACTTTTTTCTTCGGATCAACGCCCTTGGCGGCATTGCTGCCCGCGGTGGGGGCGGTTTTTGTGCTGGCTTTCGGTGTGGCCGTAGCGGCAGGTTTGACCGCGGTTTTGCTGGTCGGAGTGCTGGCCTTGGTGTTGGTCACGCTGCTGGCTGACTTGGTAGCAGATGCTGTCGGTTTAGCAGCCGGTTTCGCTGAGGGTTGTTTTGCGACTGGTTTTGCGGCGGGTGTGGGCGCTTTGGTGGTGCTTGCGCCGCCCGCGTCATAGGATTTTTTCACCGCCGCGCCCAGCTCGTACACGGACATGGCGTACATATAGCTCTTGTTGTAGCGCGTGATGGCGTAGAAGTTTTTCGAGCCGAGTACGTATTGCGCCGGATTGTCGCCGTTCGGCAGGTCAATCAGTGAGAGTTTGACGTCGGCCGGAATGCTTTCGGGTGAACTGATGCCATACGGTTTGAGTTCGCTGATGGTTTTGGACGGTTCGATCGGCAATTTGAGCGCGTCGGCAATTTTTGGCTGTTGGTCAAATTGTACAGCGTAAATCACGTCCAGACCTTTTTGCCAGCCGCCTTTGCTTTTGAGGAAATTGGCCACGCTGCCGATGGCGTCGGCATTGCTGTTGCGCAGATCGACTTTGCCGTCACCGTCAAAATCAACGCCGTAGTCACGCCATGAGTCGGGCATGAACTGCGGAATGCCAATCGCACCGGCGTAGGAGCCGGTGACTGAGCGCAGCGGCATTTTGTTTTCGCGCGTGAGGATGATGTATTCTTCGAGGAATTCTTTGTATTCGGCTGAGCGGCGCGGATAGTCAAACGCGAGCGTGGTCAGTACGTCGAAAATATTGTTGTCGCCCATATAGCGGCCGTAGATGGTTTCAGCACCGATGATACCGACGATGATGTATTCGGGCACACCGTATTCACGCGCGGCGCGGCTGAGGGTCGCGGCGTTGTTTTTCCAGAAATTCACACCCGCGCGGATGCGAATCGGCTCGATGTAGCGCGAGCGATACGTGGTCCAGTTTTTCTTGAAATTCGGGTCGGGTTTGTCGCGCTCGAGCTGGCGCAACACGGTGTCCATGCGCTCGGCTTGGCCAAACGCTTTGAGTAGATCGGCTTTCGGGTAGTCGTATTTGGCATTGAGTTGCTCGACGAATTTTTGCACGTCGGCGCGCTCGGCGTAGTTGTTGCCCAGCGGTGCAGAGGCACTGGTCGTGTTGTTCGATGCATCCGGCGCGGCGTTGGCTGTGCCGATGGTGCCGCAGGCGGCGAGCATGAGGCCGATGGAGACGGCCAATGTGGTGCGTGTGCGTGACATAATTGCTCCTATTATTCCGGGTGATATTCTGCGTAGCCGGATTCGGCAAAACGCAAATGATGGGGATACGGGTAAAAATCTTCAATGTGACCGGCGCGGATGCGCTCTTGGTGCTCTTTCCAATAACGCCAGTCGAGTAAATCCGCATGATACCGCATGAAGACGTCTTTGACCTCTGGGTCGGTCAATAAAAATTTCTCGAATTCCTCAGGGAATACGTCAAAGCGATCGACTGAGAACCAAATCTCGCCGGCGGTGTCATCGTCATCGTAGCGCGGTTTGGGAATCTGGCGGAAACGGCAATCGGTCAGATATTCAATTTCGTCGTAGTCGTAGAACACCACGCGGCCGCCGCGCGTCACGCCGAAGTTTTTAAACAGCAAATCGCCGGGGAAAATATTCGCGGCGATCAGGTCTTTGAGCGCATTGCCGTACTCGATAATCGCGTTGTCCTTCGCCGTTAAATCGCCCGCTTCGGTCGCGTCCTGTAAATACATATTCAGCGGCACCATGCGCCGCTCGATGTAAACGTGCTTGATGATGACCTCGTCGTCGGTCAGCTCGATTTCGCTCGGTGCCATGCGCAGAATTTCATCGATTAGTGCTTGCGCCATGCGGCTGCGCGGGAAATTCACGTTGGAAAATTCCAGCGAGTCGGCCATGCGTCCGACGCGATCGTGCTTTTTCACCAGTTGGTATTTTTGCTGCACCATTTCCTTATCCACCTCTTTGGGCGGTGAAATAACGTCCTTGATGATTTTGAATACATACGGGAACGATGGCAGCGTGAACACCAGCATCACCAAACCCTTGATCCCCGGCGCGAGGATAAACTCATCGGTCGAGTGGCGGATATGCTGTTTGTAATCGCGCGCAAACAGCGCTTTACCCTGCTTTTGCAGGCCGATCATATTGTACAGCTCGGATTTGGGTTTGCTCGGCAAAATCGAATGTAAAAAATTCACCACCGCCGACGGCACGTCACAATCGATCATGAAATACGCGCGGTTGAACGAGAACAGCGAGTTGATGTGGCGCGTATCGAGAATGATGGTATCGGCCGCCAAGCCGCCCTCTTTGTCGTGCAAAATCGGAATCACAAACGGATACTCGAAAAAACTGTTGATCACTTTGCCGAGAATGTACGCGCCCTTGTTGCGGTAAAACAGCGAGCTGACCACCTGAATTTGCAGATTCGGGCGCGGATGCTCAAACATCACCTTGTCCAAATGACGCAGCCGGTCAATGATCGTCGCCACGTCGCGGTTCAAATCGGTGAACGGATGCGCCAACTGATAATCGTTGAACATCTTCACCAGCGCCTTGTGCCAGCCATCACGAATCGGGTAATAGCTGCTGTACGTCACCGATTCCGAGTCAATGTACTCGGTTGAAATCATCGGGCGGCTGAAAATGAATTCGTTGTGAAAATACTCGGCTTTGAGTACCTTGGTCGTGACCGAGTTGAAAAAAGTTTCCGCGCATTCCGGCTGCTTGTGGTTCATCAGACACTCGACGTAATGACTCTTCACCTCGTGCCAAAACGCCTTGTTGTTCGGATGCACCTGAGCATTGGCCGCCAGCGTATGCACGGTTTCGGCCACGCGCTCATCGTAATACTCAATTCGATCCGCCACCAGTTTTTGGATGTGCGGCCAGTCGCCCTTTTCAAACGAGATTTTTGCAGCGCGCGCGCATTCGCGAAAACGCGCGTAGTGGCGGTTAAAACCATCCAATACTTTTTCGGATAAAGCCCGTGCCTCGGTCAATTCGGTAGCGGATAAAGTGCTCATAGTGTTCTGCTGTCGTGTGGTTATGAAGAAGGATATTGCGCGCCATCATCGGCTGCCGAGCTGTTTGGATTGAGTTCATGCGCGCGCGGCTTATGCTTTTTGCCTGCAAACAATTGATCGAACAACGGGTTCGGCAACGCGCGCATCAGTTTCGCCACAATTCCCATCTGCCACGGAATCACCGCGTATGAGCATTTGCGCTCAATCACGCGCACCGCGCGGCGCGCAAACTCGTCAGGCTGAAGGATAAACGGCATCTGATACGGATTTTTCGCGGTTAAAGGTGTCGCCACATAGCCCGGCGAAATCGTCAATACCGAGATGCCGGCATCGCGCAGCTCGCCGCGCAGGCTTTCACAATAACTGATCACTGCCGCCTTTGAGGCGCAGTACGCTTCCGAGCCGGGCAGTCCGCGTATCCCCGCGACGCTGGCAATGCCGACGAGCGAGCCTTTTTTCGCCGCCTTCATCGGCGCAATGAACGGATGAAACGTGCTTGCCATCGCAAACACATTGGTATCAAACACCCGACGAATGTGCGCCAAATCCTCGTAATATTCCGTCCACGTACCGACCGAAATACCCGCAGCGGCAATCACCACATCGGGCGCGCCGTGCTTGGCGATGAACGCGCGCGCCGCATCGTGCAGCTCGGTTTCGACCGTTACGTCCGCTGCATAAATTTCATGGTTCTGCGGATGATTCATGCGCGCACGAACCTCCTCCAAAACCTCGCGGCGACGCCCGACCAAGCCAACCACGGCTCCTTTTTGTGCGTACTCCTGCGCCAGTGCCGCGCCGATGCCGCTGGATGCGCCGGTGATAAAAACGGTAAATGCCATGATGATCCTTATTTGCAAATGTGTGATGCGCTATTTTAACCCGTGTATGCGATTCTGCGTGGGTTGCGATGCGTTTTGGCAAAATTATTAATGGCGATGGCTTGATAAAAAACAGGGCGCACATTGCGCCCTGTTTGCGGTCATATCGAATCGCGAAATTATTTACCTTCTTGCAGCAATTTATTCACCACACGCAAAGCCTGCGCTGAATCGCCCTTGACCACATACTTGCCATTCACGATCAGTGCGGGCACGCCGTCCAATTGGTAGTTTTTGAACAGCGCATCGGCGGTTACGATGTTGGCATTGACCTCAAAGCTTTTGAATGCTTTGTCCCAAGCGGCTTTGTCCACGCCGTTCTCGACCATGAATTCGCTGATTTTGTCCTCAGCCGTCAGAGCGCGGCCTTGGTCTTGAATGGCGGCGAATACTTTGTCATCCAGCGCGTCCGATTTGCCCAGTGCTTGCAAGGTCATGGCGATGCGTTGGTGCGACTGCATGGCGGCATTCCACTGCGCGTGGTAGCGAACGAAACGTACGTCGGATGGCAATGTTTTTTTCCATGCTTGAACCGCCGGCTCGATTTTGTAGCAGTGCGGACAGCCGTACCAGAAGAATTCTTGCACCTCTTTTTTGCCGTCTTTCGGCGGCTGTGGGTTCGCCAGTTTGGTGTAGTCTTTGCCTTCGGTGAGGGTCAGTCCGTTGGGTGAAAAGCTTTCGGCGGTGAAGCTCGGCACGGCTGCGGCTTGAGTCGTGGCGGCGGCGTTGGCCGGAGCGGGTTGGGTCACGATGTCGGATTTGCTGCACGCAAACAATAAGGTGCTGGCAGAGAGTGCGCCGATCAGTGCTGCGCGACGGGAGGATTGAGCCAAGGAGGTGAGCAAAGCAATGGACATATCAACCTTTCGTGTCATGTTTGGGTGTTGGGACGATTTCATACCGCGCTTAAACGGATGGCTGTCAGTGGTTAGATGAAGGATTTCAAATAAGTGATAAGGCGGGCATTTTATCCAGAAATTTGATACATATTATGAATCTATCGCACGTTGTCCATTTAAAAAAGGGAACAAAATAGGGAATGCGTCATTATCGCTGGTTTTTCACGGGCGTGCATTCGTGCGCTGCTGCTCGTGTTTGACCAGATGATTGAGGGTATCAAACAACTGTTCGCTCGGAATCAGCGCGTAGCGGCCATTGATCACCACACTCGGCACGCCTTGCAACTCGAAGCGGCGAAATGCCTGCTGCGCCGCACGTACTTGGCGCGAGGTGGCGGCGCTGTTGTAGGTGCGTTGCCAGATTTTTTGGTCAAAGCCTTGGCGCAACGCCCAGTTTAACACCGCCGCGTCTGTTGCGAGGCTGTTCGGATCATTGTTCCAATCGGCGAATACCTGCTCGTGCAAATCCAGTCGGTTGAGTTGAGCCAAGGTGAAATACAAACGTTGCGGCGCGAGCATATCCGCGCGCCAACTGACCGGCAGATAAATCAGGCGAACGTTGCCGGGCTGCTGCGTGCGCCAAGCGGTCAATTTTGGGGCGAAGTGGGCGCAATGCGGGCAGGTGTAGCTGAAAAACTCAACCACTTCAACGGTGTTGAGCGGCGCGTTGGCCTCTACTTTGCCCGCTTGCCTGAGTGTCAGCACGTCGGCGTCGGGTTGCCATTCGTCGGCTGTTGCTGCCGCTGACTGTGCGTGCAGGTCTGTGATGGGCGCACAGACGAAAAACGCGCCGATGAGCGACGCGCCAAGCCAGTGAATCATGGTCTTTTTCATGTTTGCTCCAAATAGGTCATGAGCCGAATGGGTTTAAATCACGCCGTCCATTCGCGTGACTCATGGCGTCATATCCAGCACCACGCCCTTGATTTTTTGGTTGGCCGCTTGTGCGTCTTTGGCCGATGCATAGCTGCCCACGCGCACACGGTAAATCGCGCCATCGCTGGTTTGCTTTTTGGTCACGGTCGCCAATTGTCCTTGGGTCGCCAGTTGTTTTTTCAATTTTTGTGCGTTTTGTTCGTCGGAAAAACTACCCGCCTGAATGGTATAGCTGCCGTTTTTGTTGGACGCACCAGGCGCGGTTACGGGTGTTACGGCTTTGGGACTGTCGGTATTCGATGGTTTGGGCGCGGTTTTAGGCGCGGTTGTTGAATTGGGCTGAACAGCGGTCTTGGTGTCCGCTTTGGGCGCTGCTTTGCTGCCGTCAGCGGCGCTGTTATCGCTGGTCGGTTTGGTTTTGTTGCTGATCAGGTCGCCAATCGGGTCGTCGCTTTTCTTCGGTTTGCTTGCCGCGTTGCCATCGGCCATCGCGGCGTCATTGGTATTGGCTGGTTTTTGGCTTAAACCCGCATTGGCTGGCGCTTGACCGCTCATCAGTACGCCGGTGCCGGAGCCCTGCTCATTGGCCGCAGGGTCGTTGCTCGGCGTTGCGACCGCGCTGCCTGAGGTCTGATTGCCGTACAGCGGTGCGTTCGGGTCGGTGCTGCCGGTGGTGGGCGCAAGGCTGTTGGTATTGGCTTTATCGCGGAACGGACCGCCCGCCATCGCGAAATAGGCGACGATCAGCGCAACGATCAGGCCGATGAGCATACCGATGCCGATGTTGAGAGCCGAGCCGGCGTTGCGGCCAGAGGTACGGGAAGCGTGGGTGTTGTCGGTCATAGTGGTTCCAAAAAAATGCTCAAAATCAATTGTTTAGCTATTTAATCTGTAATTTAAGACAATAATGTGGTGAAATTCTGTAGTGGATATAGAGCGGATATAGCGACGGTATAACGCTTTACATGCGATTTGGTGCACTGACGCCGAGTAATTTTAATCCGTTTTGCAAAACAATACGTGCGGCGCTGAGTAAATGCACGCGTGCGGTTTTCAAGGCCAGATCGTCGGTGAGTACGCGCTCGTTGCCGCCGCAGAAGCTGTGTACTGCTGCCGCTAAATCTTTGAGGTAATACACGACGTGGTGCGGCGCGAGGTCGTCCGCTGCCACGGCCAAGGTGTCGGGGTACAGACTCATTTGCTGCATCAACGCCATTTCTGAGGCGGCGGTCAGCGGCGCGAGGGTTGCGGCGTCGGTGCCATTGACCTCGATACCAGCTTTTTCCAAAATCGAGCAAATCCGCGCGTGCGCGTATTGCACATAGTACACCGGGTTTTCGTCCGATTGACTGACAGCAACGTCGATGTCGAATACGAATTCGGTGTCGGCTTTGCGCGAAATCATCAGGAAACGCACTGCGTCTTTATTCGTCCAGTCCACCAGATCACGCAGGGTGACGTAGGAGCCGGCGCGTTTGGAGAGTTTTACCTCTTGGCCGCCTTTCATCACCATCACCATTTTGTGCAGGATGTAGTCGGGATAGCCCTGAGGGATGCCGACATGGGACGCTTGCAGACCGGCGCGTACGCGCGCGATCGTGCCGTGGTGATCGGTGCCTTGGATGTTGATGACTTTGTGAAAGCCACGGCTCCATTTGTTGATGTGATACGCCACGTCCGGTACAAAATAGGTGTAGCCGCCTTCGGCTTTGCGCATCACGCGGTCTTTGTCATCGCCAAAGTCGGTGGTGCGTAGCCACAGTGCGCCGCCCTCTTCATAAGTATGACCTTGCTCGGTCAGTCGCGCGACGGTTTGCTCAACCGCGCCGCTGGTGTACAGCGAGGATTCGAGGAAGTATTCGTCAAATTTCAGACCAAAGGCATTCAAATCCAAATCCTGCTCGTTGCGCAGATACGCAACGGCGAACTCGCGAATCGCGTCCAAATCTGCCAAGTCGCCTTGGGCGCACACGCCGTTGACGGTCTCGCCCGCCAAATACGCCTGCGCGATGTCCATGATGTAGTCGCCGCGATACCCGTCCGCCGGAAAGCTCGGATCGTCTACGCCCAGCCCTTTGGCGCGCGCTTGCACCGAGATGGCCAGATTGGCGATTTGTTGCCCTGCGTCGTTGTAGTAGAACTCGCGGTGAACGTCGTAACCTTGATGGCTTAACACCGAGCCGAGAATGTCGCCCAGCGCCGCTTGGCGCGCATGGCCGACGTGCAGCGGGCCGGTCGGATTGGCTGACACAAATTCGAGCATGACGCGCTCACCGGCGTGCGCGCTGGACGTGCCAAATTGCGCACCTGTTTCGATTACGGTTTGAATCACCGATTGTTTGGCCGCGTCGGTCAGGCGAATATTGATGAAGCCCGGACCGGCGATTTCGAGTGCGCCGATGTAGGGATTCGCTGGCATGGCGTCGATCAGCTCCTGTGCCAGTTGGCGCGGATTTTTGCCCAGCGGCTTGGCCAATTGCATGGCGATATTGCACGCGGCATCGCCGTGCGCGGCCTGTTTCGGGCGCTCAAGCGTCGGCGTGACCTGTGTGTCTGGCGCTATGGTTTTGAGTGCGGTGGTAAAACTGTCAACAATGCGGGTGCGAATTTGGCTTAACATAATTTTGGATTCGGTGAAAAATGTGTAGGCCGCCATTATACTCGGGTATCGCTCTATTCGCGCGGCGATTGATGTGCTGAATAACGCCGTGATTGCCCTGTTTGCGGCGTGAGACCGTGTATCCTGGGTGCATCTTTTGAGCGATGCAATTGCGCCGAGCTAACAGTATAATGGCGCACGCGACAGGCTCTATCGCTTGTCCGGTTGTTCTGTCGCGTTCCCACATCCACCGATTTTCCATTTATTGATTTCGAGGCCATTCATGACTACGCGTCACATCGTTCGCATCAACCCGCTGCACAGTAGCATTTTACTGACCGTGATGTACACCGTCACCGCATTGATTGTATTTTTGTTCGGTTTTTTATTCACCACCGTGTCCAGCGGATTTGATTTGAAACAAGCTTTTGCCGGTTTGACCGCCGAGACCGTGTGGTCGGCGGTGGCGATTAATTTAGTGTTGGTCTTTGCCGGATCGTTTTTGCTGACCCTGATTTATAATTTTTTGGCGAAATATCTGGGCGGCATTGAAATCACCTTGGATGACGACTAAACTCGCCGCAACATAATAATATCAATAACCTATCATTTGTCGGGATAGCACCATGAGCCATCACCCCCACACAGCAGAATCCACACGCATCGCCGATTGCACACCCGCATGGCGCAAAATGTTGGCGCGTTCGCCGAACGAGTCGCATCGCGTGGCTTCTACCTTGGAATTATTATTCGATTTGGTTTTTGTCGTGGCGATTTCCGCCGCAGCGGGGCAATTGCATCATGCCTTGGCCAATGGTCACGCGGCGCACGGTGTGGTCAGCTATCTGATGGTGTTTGTGTCCATCTGGTGGGCGTGGATGAATTTTTCATGGTTCGCCTCGGCCTTTGACAATGATGATGTGCCGTATCGCATCGCGGTTTTTGTGCAGATGGCGGGTGCATTGATGATTGCCGCCGGTGCTGAGAGTGCGTTTGAGGGACATTGGCTGCCGATGGTGCTGGGTTATACCGTTATCCGTATCGTGTCAGTTTTGCAATGGTTGCGTGCCGGACGGCATAATCCGCATCTGCGTTCCGCGACCACGCGCTATGCGCTGGGTATTTTTGTCATGCAATTGGGCTGGTTTGCCTTGGTATTTTTCGGCACACCATCGACTTTTTTGCCGATTTTCTTGCTGTTGGTGGTGTTTGAGCTGCTGGTGCCGATGTGGGCGGAAAAGGCGGTGATGACGCCATGGCATCCGCATCACATTGCCGAGCGTTATGGTTTGCTGACTTTGATCGTATTGGGTGAGTCTATTTTGTCCACGGCCAAGGCGGTGCAAGGCGGTATCGTTGAACATTTTCTCGATATCGGTTTTATGCTCGCGTGTTTGGGCGCGCTGCTGGTGATCTTTTGTATGTGGTGGATTTATTTTGAAGAGGAAGGCGTGGCGCATCGTTTGAATAATTACAAAACCGCGTTTTACTGGGGTTGCGGGCATTATTTTGTGTTCGCCTCGGCGGCCGCTGCTGGCGCTGGTTTGGCTGCGCAGGTGGATTTTCGTTTGGGACATGCGCAGGGGCTTTCGGCCGAAAGTGTCGGCTACGGCTTGGCGATTCCGGTGGCGGTTTATGTATTTTTCACTTGGCTGATTCACAAGCGCGTTGGCGGTTCGCCCGGCGCTTGGGTCTTTCCGCTGGCGGCTCTGGCTGTGTTGACCACGCCGCTGTTCACCGATGCGCTGAACATCACCATCGGCTTGATTTTGGTGTCGGCGCTGATGGTGCGGACGTGGTTGGCTTGGCGGAAATAGTGGGTTTGCGCCAGTAAACGCGATATGAATCAAACATAAATGCGGACTGCTTTAGCGCATGTCAAATGATCGGGCGACTCAGTGGGTCGCCCGTTTTGCGTCTGGTCGGTTGTGATCCGAATGGATTTAAATTACACTCGTCAAACGCAGTGGAACGAACGTTCGTTTCAGCCACGCTGCGATATAACAAAATTATATTGAACAGGAGACAAAACGATGGGAATGTTTGACTATCAGTCATACTCGTCCGAGGAGTCGGTCGAGCTTTTTACGACGGCATACCGCTTGGCGACGTATGCCAATATCGCGGGAATCGCTGGTTTGCCTACAGAGTCTATGGTGCAAGCGGTCAGTGATGCGGTTCTTAACAGCGGCTTGTATCCGAATGTGGTCAATGCCGGTTTGCCCGATGGTTGGCGTGAACTGACGCCGACGGATTTGTCCTTGCCCGCCAGCGCGGTGGATTCGTGGGGGCAGTATATCATTGCCAGTCCGATCACCGGCGAGACACTCAGTGGGCCGCAGGCGAAAATTCTCGGTGAGTATGATGCGCAGGGTAATTTGACCCGTGTGGCGGTGTCGTTCACAGGGACGAATTCGCCGGTGGATATCGTGGATTATTTTCAGTTGAACACAGGTGAGTTGGCGCCGAATATGGCGCCTTTGCTGACGGCGGTACGCGATTTTGTGCTGAAAAATGGCTTGGGTGCCGACGACGTGATTATCACCGGTTATAGCTTGGGTGGCGGCATGGCGAATTTGATGGCGGAATACCGCGAATCATTGGTCGGTGGCTTTTTTGCCGAGGCCAACTATGTGGGCTGCGCTTCGCCATTGATCTGTGATGCGCCGGGTGTGGTGCTCAATTATGGTTATGAAAATGACGTGGTCTACCGCATTGTCGGGGACGAAGCAACGTGGCAGGATGCCATTGCTGCGGCTGATCCTGGTTTAGTCAATCCGGACAATAGATACGATTCCACGCGCGATAATATCGTGTTGTTTGACGATATGTACGCCTCACCGCTGTGGAGCCTGACGCCCTTCTCGATTGCGAATATTCCGGTGGCGTGGTACGCGCATATTGACGGCGTATTCAGCGATGCGACGCTGCGTATTGCGAATAATCCGTTTTATGAATTCATGGAACGCGACAGCACCACCATTGTGGCGAATTTGTCCGCTCTGTCGCGCGGCATCACGTGGGTGCAGGACAAACAGACCGTCACCTCAGACCACTATGGAACGACAGCATTTATCATCGGTTCTCAATACGATGATTTGTTGCAAGGCGGTCTGGCGGGCGATTATCTCTACGGTGGTGCGGGTAACGATACGATCAAAACCGGCGCGGGTGCGGATCGTATTGACGGTTGCGCGGGTACGGACAATCTGCGTTTAGAGGGAAGCCAAGCCGACTGGGATGTGTACCGATTGTCCGACGGCACGTTGTTTTTTAACGCGCATAATGGCACAGGTTTGAAGCAAGTGGCGAATGTTGAACAGATTTCGTTTGAAAACGAGTGGCTTAGCTGGACACGTCCTTATGATGTGACGGCGAGTGGCTTGGATGATAGTCGCTTTCTGATTCCGTGGTGGAACAGCGATGTTACTTATCAAAAATCTACCGAAGGGACGAATAGCAATGATGTCCTTTCGGGCAAAGCGGTGTTTGGCAAAGACGGCAACGATGTGCTGACGGCACTGAGCAGCGGCAGCCTGCTACACGGTGGAGAAGGCAACGACGTCCTCAAAGGCGGTTTGGGCAAAGACACATTGTACGGTGCGGAAGGCAATGACGTATTGTACGCTTCGGCGGGCTATGACCAGCTTTATGGTGGTCTGGGTGACGATGTGTTCCGTTTGGTCGCCTCTGCCAACAACACACACATCATGGACTTTAATCAAGCCAACGGCGACCATGACCGACTGCTGTTTGCTAATACGATTTTCGGCTCAACGGCGGCCTTGGGTGCTGCGGCGCATCAGGTGGCGAACGATGTGGCCATCGCACAAGGTAATTTCCACTTGACCGTACACGACGCGTTGTTACAAGAGGTCTTGTATCACTCGGCCATTGTCTTGGGCTAAGGTGTACGATCTATAAGGACGCGAGTTCTATGCCAACAACATCATACCCAGCATAAAAACAGGGGCGGCCTTTCGGTCGCCCCGCTGTTTTTTATGGTGGTTAGATAACGATGGTGCTCGATATGCGTTTCGAGTTACGCCAACACGATTTTGCCGTCGCGGTAATCCACGTTCACCGTGTCTTTCGGTGCGTACTGCCCTGCCAAAATTGCCCGAGCCAATGGGTTTTCGATCAACTGGCTGATCGCACGTTTGAGCGGGCGAGCGCCATACGTCGGGTCGAAGCCCTCTTTTGCCACCTCGGCCAGCGCCGCGTCGGTCACGTGCAGCACCATTTCCTGATCGGCCAGACGCGCGGCCAAACGTTCCAATTGGATCTTCGCGATGCCTTGGATGTGCTCGGCCTTGAGGTTGTGGAACACCACGACTTCATCAATGCGGTTGATGAACTCAGGGCGGAAATACTGCTTCACTTCCTCCATCACCGCGACCTTGATTGCGTCGTCCGGCGTGCCCATGTCGGCCAAGCGCGCGATTTCGTGCGAGCCGAGGTTCGAGGTCATGACGATCACGGTATTGCGAAAATCGACCGTGCGCCCTTGACCATCGGTCATACGGCCATCGTCCAGTACCTGCAACAGGACGTTGAACACGTCTGGATGCGCCTTTTCCACCTCGTCGAACAAAATCACGCTGTACGGTTTGCGTCGCACTTGCTCGGTCAGATAACCGCCCGATTCGTAGCCGACGTAGCCCGGCGGCGCGCCGATCAGACGTGCGACCGAGTGTTTCTCCATGTACTCGGACATGTCGATGCGGATCAGGTGGTCTTCCGAATCAAACAGGAACTGCGCCAAGGATTTGCACAGCTCGGTTTTGCCCACACCGGTCGCGCCGAGGAACAGGAATGAGCCGTACGGCTTGTTCGGGTCGGACAGACCGGCACGCGAACGGGTGATGACGTCGGCGACGCGGCGCACCGCTTCGTCCTGACCGACCACGCGCTTATGCAGATGCGCGGCCATTTCGAGCAATTTCTCGCGCTCGCCTTGCATCATTTTCGAGACCGGAATGCCGGTCGCGCGGCTGACCACTTCGGCGATTTCGTCCACGCCGACTTGGGTTTTCAGCAAACGCGGTTTATCGGTCGCGCTTTGCTCGGCCGCTTCGGTTTGTGCCAGTCGTTGCTCCAATTCTGGCAATTTGCCGTATTGGATTTCCGCCACTTTGTCGAGTTTACCTTGACGTTGCAATTCCATCATTTCACCGCGCAAGGCGTCGATTTGCTCTTTGATGTGCGCGCTGCCCTCGGCTTGCGCTTTTTCGCTGCGCCAGATTTCCTCCAGCTCGGCCAGCTCTTTTTCCACCTCAGTGATTTCGGCTTCAATCAACTGCAAACGTTGCTTCGAAGCGTCGTCGGTCTCGCGTTTGACCGCTTCGCGTTCGATTTTAAGCTGGATCAGGCGACGGTCGAGTTTATCGAGCGACTCGGGTTTGGAATCAATCTCGATTTTGATGCGCGCCGCGGCTTCGTCAATCAGATCAATCGCTTTGTCCGGTAAAAAGCGGTCGGTGATGTAGCGGTTGGACAAAGTGGCCGCCGCGACAATCGCCGGATCGGTGATTTCGACACCGTGGTGCACCTCGTATTTCTCCTGCAAGCCGCGCAAAATCGCGATGGTGGACTCCACGCTCGGCTCGTTCACCATGACTTTTTGGAAACGGCGCTCCAGCGCGGCGTCTTTTTCCAACGACTCGCGGTATTCGTTCAACGTGGTTGCGCCGATACAGTGCAAATCGCCGCGTGCCAATGCTGGTTTGAGCATATTGCCTGCGTCAATCGCGCCTTCGGCCTTGCCCGCGCCGACCATGGTGTG
The DNA here is from genome assembly GCA_049291875.1 of Burkholderiaceae bacterium. GTDB lineage: Bacteria > Pseudomonadota > Gammaproteobacteria > Burkholderiales > Burkholderiaceae > CTSOIL-112. The sequence goes on along the minus strand of JBATQE010000065.1, from coordinate 46,229 downwards.
AATCTCATCGATAAACATGATGGTTTTGCCCGCATCTTGCTCGACCTCGTTCAACACGGCTTTCAAGCGTTCTTCAAAATCGCCCCGATATTTCGCGCCGGCCAGCAATGCCGCCATGTCCAGCACCAAAATGCGCTTGTCTTTCAGGCTGTCGGGCACCTCGCCGTTGACGATGCGCTGCGCCAAACCCTCGACGATCGCGGTTTTACCCACACCGGGTTCGCCGATCAGCACCGGATTGTTTTTGCTGCGGCGTTGCAAAATCTGAATCGTGCGGCGAATCTCGTCGTCCCGGCCAATCACCGGATCGAGCTTGCCGCTGCGGGCGCGTTCGGTCAAATCCAGGGTGTATTTTTTCAATGCTTCACGGGTGTTTTCTGCGTTTGGATTGTCCACGTTTTTTCCCTTTCTAATGCTTTCGATGGCGGCCAACAGGGTCTTTTCATTCAGCCCCATGCCGTTCAATACTTTTTTCAGGCTGTGTTTGCTCTTCTCGTCCAGCAAGGCGAGCAACAACATTTCGGACGCGACGTAGCTGTCGCCGTATTTTTGTGCGTGCTGCTCGGCGCGCATGAGGGTCTGCGCCAAATCTGAGGACAGCATCGGCATGCCAGAGGACTCTACCACGGGCAAGCCCTCCACCGCCTTTTTCACCTCGGCGCGCACGCGCGCCAGATCCACGCCGCCGTAGCGCAACAATGCCGGTACGCTGCTGTCCAAATCATCCAACATCGCCGACAAAACATGCGCTGCATCCATCGATGAATGACCTTTTTCACTGGCCAAACCTTGCGCGCGTTGTAACGCGCTTTGGAAACTACTGGTTAATTTATCTAAATTCATGATTCACCTTTATTGTCAATATATACCAGACTCAATCAAGCTGTTAAGTCTGTTGCTGGAAAATATTTGGGGGCGAGAATTTCCATTTTCAAGTATAAATTGATTATTTTTTAAGCAAAATGAATCAGTCTCATCCCAAAAACGCGCGCACTTGACAAAAAACAAACAAAAGTTTAATATTTAAAACAAAAGTTTATAAGGCAAACAAAAATCATGACAGATGACCTTGGCACTCCCAAGCAACGCATTCTCACGCTGATTCAGCGCAACCCTTATTTGTCACAGCAGGAGCTGTCCGAGCAGGTCGGCATTTCGCGCTCGGCGGTGGCAGGACACATCTCGGCACTCACGCGCGAGGGGCTGATTTTGGGGCGTGCGTATGTGTTGCCGCAGGCACAGCGCCCCATCGTTTGCATTGGCGGTGCGAATATTGACCGCAAAATGCGTACCACATCGCCGCTGCAAATGGGTACGTCCAATCCTGTGCGCGTGCAGGAAACCTTCGGGGGCGTGGCGCGCAATGTGGCGGAGAATTTGGCGCGACTCGGCGCTCCGACACAACTGCTCACCGCCGTTGGCCAAGATCCCGCCGGCGCACACTTGCTGGCCGCGTTGCGTGATTGCGGCGTGGATACCGGCGGCTGTTTGGCGGTTGCGGGCGTGAGCAGCGGCACCTACACCGCTGTTTTGGACGATTTGGGCGAAATGGTGCTCGCGTTGGCGCATATGGATGTGTGCGCGCAGCAGACGCCCGAATGGCTGCGCCAGTGCGCGGCACAGCGCGCGGCGGCCAGCCTGATCGTGGCGGATTTGAATTTACCCGCCGAGAGTGTGGCGCAATTGCTGCAGGATGCGCAGACGAGCGCCGCGCCCTTGGTCATTGTCGCCGTGTCCGAGCCAAAAATGGCGAATTTGCCGACGGATTTAAATGGGCTGAGCCTGCTGATTTTGAACGTGGGCGAATTACACGCGCGCGTTGGTCGAGTCTTGAATACCGAAGAGGACATCGCTACAGCATGCCGCGAGGTACACGCGCAAGGCGTGCGTCGCATCATTGTCACGCGCGGTGCGCAAGGTGCATCGTACAGAGAGTACAGCGACAATGATCATCATGGCGATGGCGGTGTTCTGAACCACATCACCGCGCCAGTCGTCACCGTGCGCGACGTGACCGGCGCGGGCGACTCTTTTTCTGCGGCGGTGTGTTGGTCGTTATACCACGCACCTGACGATTTGGCTTTGGCCGCGCGTCGCGGCGTCGTCCTCTCCGCCCTCACCGTGCAAGCCGAGCAAAGCGTGTTGCCCGATTTAAATGTGCAGATGCTCGAAGCCATTGATTAGCTCGCATTGAATAACAACCCATCAAAATACCTCACCACAAAGGAAGCGCCATGAAATCATTGTTACATTTTTCCGAAGAAGTCCTCGCTGCGCGCGCCGCAGGCAAACCCGTCGTCGCGCTCGAATCCACCATCATTTCACACGGTATGCCCTACCCGCAAAATGTGCAAACCGCGCGTGAAGTGGAGCAAATCATCCGCGACGGCGGCGCAGTTCCGGCAACCATTGCGATCATCGACGGCAAAATTTGCGTCGGTTTGTCGGATGCGCAACTCGAACAATTGGGCAATACCGAGGGCGTGCTCAAAGTCAGTCGTCGCGATTTGCCCTATGTTCTGAGCCAGAAAAAACTCGGTGCGACCACCGTCGCGGCCACCATGATTTGCGCCGATCTGGCCGACATTCGCGTGTTCGTCACCGGTGGTATTGGCGGTGTGCATCGCGGCGCGCAAACCAGTTTTGATATTTCGGCGGATTTGCAGGAGTTAGCGCACACTTCGGTGACAGTCGTTTGTGCGGGCGCGAAGTCGATTTTGGATTTGCCATTGACACTGGAATATTTGGAAACGCATGGCGTACCGGTGGTGAGTGTCGGGCAAGCACAATTTCCCGCCTTTTTCACCCGCGAAAGTGGCCTGAACGCCGATTTTCAACTCGACAGCGCGGCTGAATTGGCCGACTTTATTCGCACCAAATGGCAGCTCGGTTTGAATGGCGGCGTGGTCGTGGCCAATCCGGTTCCGCAAGCCGACGCCATGCCCAAAACGGAAATCGACGCGATGACCGAGCAGGCGCTGCGCGAAGCCGAGGCGCAAGGCGTCAATGGCAAAGCGGTCACGCCGTTTTTGCTGGAGCGCATCAAACAACTGACCGAGGGGCGCAGCTTGGACACCAATATCGCGCTGGTGAAAAACAATGCGGTGCTGGGTGCGGAGCTGGCGGTAGAATTAGCGAAGTAAAAATAATTTAAAAGTAGTTGATTTTTCCTCACAAAAACAATAAAGTACCCCTTGCATTATGCAAGGGGTACTAATGGAAAATATAACTAACTCATCTACTCTACTTTCTGTGGCGCAAGTCGCACAAACCTTAGGTTTGCACTCAGATACGATCAGGCGCTGGGAAAAAAAAGGGCTGATTAAGTCACATCGAGACCAGCATAATTACCGAGTTTTTTCGGTAGAGGAAGTTAAGCGCGTCCATCTCCAGCAATTAAATCAACAGGTACAGCACTTTGAAGTATTGAGTGCGCCGAATCATACAAACTTTCGCTCAATTGAACTTTTCGCCGGAGCGGGAGGCTTGGCTTTGGGTTTTGAGAATGCGGGTTTTGAGCATTCTTTGTTGGTGGAGATAGATAAAACGGCAACCGAGACTTTGAGTTTGAATCGCCCTGATTGGCCGGTTATTCATTCAGATATTAGTCAAGTTGATTTTGAAGGCTATCAAGCAGATGTTGTGACGGGTGGTTTTCCATGTCAGGCATTTAGTTACGCGGGACATCGATTGGGCTTTGAAGATACTCGCGGCACATTGTTTTTTGAATTTGCGCGTTGTATTGCGCAGACGCGTCCCAAAATAGTTGTGGGAGAGAATGTTCGTGGGCTATTAAATCATGATGGCGGAAAAACGCTTCAGACTATGCTTAGCGTACTGGATGAGCTGGGTTATGATACCTGTTACCGTGTGTTAAGAGCGCAATACTTTGATGTTGCGCAAAAGCGAGAACGCTTGGTGATTATCGGTTTGCATAAAGATTTTGTCACCGATTTCGCTTTTCCGAAAGAACAATCGTACATAGTCCCTTTGCGTTCGGCTCTTCATCAAATACCTGACAGTGAAGGTGTCAAATATACGGATAAAAAGAAAAAGATCATGGAACAAATTCCCGAAGGTGGTTATTGGCGTGATTTGCCAGACTCGCTTCAAAGGGAGTATATGGGTGCAAGCTATTTCCATGGCGGCGGTAAAACGGGCATGGCTCGTCGTCTGTCATGGGATGAGCCGTCATTGACGTTGACCTGTAATCCTGCGCAAAAACAAACGGAGCGTTGCCATCCGTCGGAAACACGCCCTTTGAATGTGCGCGAATATGCACGAATCCAAAGTTTTCCTGATAGTTGGCAGTTTTCAGGTTCGGTGAATGCTCAATACAAGCAAATAGGTAATGCTGTTCCGGTCAACTTGGCTTTTCACATCGGTCGATGCGTTCGTGCCATGCTTGAGGGAAATTTAGATTCTGAAACCATGGAAATTATTGAGCGAAGGTCTGCGCAAAAAACGTTGCAAAATGAGGGTCTTGAATTAGCGCAGAATTTTTTGCTGCGCTCCTCGGCGGTTCAGACAAAACTTTTTGAATGATTTTAGGCAAGGTTTCATACAGTTGATACAGCGCATCCGGCACTCCGGTGAGCAATTCATAAAAACTGACGCCATCTATTTCGATAATACGTTCCTGTAACGGCTTTTTGGTTCCGCTGGCGTTATCAGACGGTGTGAACGGATGCGAAAACCGTTCAGGCCTTGAGGCGATAACGGTCACATAATAGGCTGTGTATCCTCGATATTTAGAGGTTTTACCATTGATTGCTTGATTCAGCTCGTCGTAGACATCCTTAAGGTTTGAACCTTTAACTGTGTTGTATTTATTCTTGATCTCGGCAACTATTTGTCGATTATCATTGACCAGATCAACAAAGTTTTCATCTGGAATATAGCAATCTTGAACACAAGACAAGATCGATTGATGAAAATGTCCCAAAGCATTTTGCAATGTTTTTTGAGCTTGTCTTCGCTGTTCAGAAATTAGCCACTCACTTAGTGTGATGTTTTGCAGACTGGCGTCAAATAGGGCGGAAAAGGGGTCAAGGCTATTGCGAGCGATGTCTTTTTTAGATTTTTGTATGCCTTGCAGCCCTTTGATAATCACTTCACGCACGCACGATTCTAAGTCGGAATCTGTAATCCAGTTTAATTGGTTTGTCATATTTCGCTGCCATTGTTTTTTGTTAAGGCATGATAACGGATGAGAATACTCACGTAAATAGGTTATCTGGTTTTCGCCGGAACGCTAATCACCTCACCGCTTGGATAATGGTAGGCGGTGAGTTTTTGTCCCCAGACGCAGCCGGTGTCCAGACAGATCGTGTTGTTTTCGCAGTGCAAACCCAGCGCCGACCAGTGGCCGAATACAATTGCTTGGTCGGCGGTTTTGCGCTGGGGCAGGCGAAACCACGGCAGCAGGCCGTCGGGTACGTCGCCGATTTCCCCTTTGAATTGAAAGTCCATCGCGCCGTCGGGTGCGCATACGCGCATACGGGTGAATGCGTTGATGATGGCGCGGATGCGCTCGGCGCCGCGCAGGCTGTTTTTCCAGCAATTCGGCGAGCTGCCAAACAGGGTTTTGAGGTGTTCGATGTAGCCATTGCTCGCGAGTAGGGTGTGTGCTTCGTCGGAATATTGCAAAACCTGCTTCAAACTCCATTGTGGCATCACGCCCGCATGCACCATGAGGATGCCGTGTTCAAAGTGTGCCAGCGGCCATTGTCGTAGCCAGCTGAGCCAGTCCTCGCAGTCGGGCGAGAGCAGGATGTCGTCCAATGTGTCGGAACGTCCGGGCGCGCGCACGCCGGCGGCGACACCGAGCAAATGGATGTCGTGGTTACCGAGAATGACGCGTGCGCGGCTGCCGAGCGCTTGCACTTGGCGCAGTACGCCGAGGTTATCAGGGCCGCGGTTGATCAGGTCGCCGCAGAACCAGACATCGGCGTGCGCGGGAATCTGTGCGAGCAGTCGGGCGAGCGGTTCGGCGCAGCCTTGAACGTCGCCGATGACGTAAAAATCGGGGTAGGTCTGACTTGGATTGGCGGGTGAGCGGGCGTGGATGTACTGCATTGTTTTCTATGGTGATGGGTTGCGATGATGTCATTGTAGCGGTGTTTTGTGCCCATTGAGTGACGTCGGTGTGGGCATCGGGCTTTTTTTACCATTTTTCTGCGTTTTTTATATGACTGAGCTTGCGGTTGGCGTAAAATCTCAAAGTTTAGGTATTTCTTTGAGGCGGTATGTCTGATTTTATTAAAAGTTTTCGCTCGACCAATCAGTGGCTGTTGCTGGCGTGGTATGACATCCGTCAGCGCTATCGCCGTTCGGTGCTCGGGCCGTTTTGGATTACTTTGTCTACGGCGATTATGATTTTGGCGCTGGGGTATTTGTGGACGCATATTTTTAAGGTGGATATTCCGACGTTTTTGCCGTTTTTTGCGGCGGGGACGATTATGTGGGGCTTTATTTCGGCGCAGATCAATGAGGCGTGCTCGGGCTTTTCGCAGTTTGAGGGGTATATTCGCCAGATCAATTTGCCATTGCCGGTGTATTTGCTGCGTCTGTGGGCGCGTAATTTGATTTTTCTCGCGCATAACTTTGTGATCATGATCGGGGTGTATATTTACCTCGGCGGTGCGGTCAAGCCTTTGATCGGGCAGTTTGTGCTGGGCTTTTTGTTGTTGAGCTACACGCTGTTGATGCTGTCGGTGCCGATCGCGTATCTGTGCGCGCGTTTTCGTGATATTCCGCCGATTATTCAGAATATCATGCAGATTGTGTATTTCTTGACGCCGATTTTTTGGCAACCGCATTTGCTGCCGGTCGATAAGTCGTATGTGACGGGCAACAATCCGTTTTTCCATGCGCTGGAGATTGTGCGCGGGCCGTTGACCGGTCACGCGCCGCAAATGGTGTCGTGGTATTGGATGATCGCGTCGGCAGTGCTGTGTACCTTGTTGGCTTTGTGGTCGCAGGCGACGTTTAAAAAACGTGTGGCGTACTGGTTGTAAGGAGGGCGAAAACATGAGTACTTATATTAAAGCCCGCAGTTTGTGTGTTGAGTTTCCAATTTATAACAGCAGCAACCGTTCGCTGAAAAAGCAGATCATTCAGGCGGCCACCGGTGGCAAGATCGCGCAGGATGCGAAAAAGCATGTGGTGATTCGCGCGCTGGATGGCATTGATTTGGATTTGAAGCCGGGTGATCGGCTCGGTTTGGTTGGGCACAATGGCTCGGGTAAATCTACGCTGCTGCGCGTGTTGGCCGGTGCGTATGCGCCGACCTCGGGCGAGTTGGAGGTCAAAGGCACGGTCGCTAGTTTGCTGGACATTGGCTTGGGCATGGATGGCGAAGCCAGTGGCTACGAAAACATCGTGATTCGTGGAATCTTGATGGGCATGAGCAAGGCGGAAATTGAGACGAAGATCAAAGATATTGCCGAATTCACCGATTTGGGCGACTATCTGTACATGCCGATGCGCACCTATTCGTCTGGTATGTCAATGCGGCTGGGGTTTGCCGTGTCAACCAGCACCAATGCCGATATTATTTTGATGGATGAATGGCTCTCGGTTGGTGATGCGGCTTTTAGCGAAAAAGCAGCGGCACGCATGAATGATTTGCTGAACCGTAGCTCGATGATGGTGCTTGCTTCGCATGATATGGGCATGATTGAACGGGTGTGTAACAAGGCGATACGCTTGGAGCACGGTAAAATTTCTGAAGTATTATTTTAAGGAGCAGACATGAGTGCAGTAAAACCTTTACGTAAAGCGGTATTCCCCGTGGCGGGCATGGGCACCCGATTTTTGCCAGCCACCAAATCGGTTCCGAAAGAAATGTTGACCGTGGTGGATCGTCCGGTGATTGACTACGCGGTGCGCGAAGCGGTCGAAGCTGGATGCGACACCCTGATTTTCATCACGGGGCGCTCCAAACAAGCGATTGCCAACTACTTTGATCGCAACCCTGAGCTGGAAGCCGAGTTGGAGGCCAAGCAAAAAAAAGAGGCGCTGGAAATCGTGCGCAACATCATTCCCTCGCATGTGAACTGTATTTATATCCGCCAAGCCGAACCCTTGGGTTTGGGGCACGCGGTATACTGCGGTGCGCCGTTGGTGCATCCGGAGGAGCACGTCGCCATTTTGCTGCCCGATGACTTGATTGACGGTCATCAAAAAGGATGTTTGCAACAGATGAATGAGGTCTATCAGCGCACTGGCCACAGCGTGATTGCACTCGAACAAGTCAACTGGGAAGACGTACATCAATATGGCGTGGTCAAGCCCAAAGACGAGCACGTCATGCCCTTGGAGCTAGAAGGCATCGTTGAAAAACCCAAACGCGAAGACGCGCCGAGCAACTGGACGGTGGTCGGTCGCTACATTCTCAACGGCAAAATCATGCAATTGCTCGAAAAAACCCAACGTGGTGCGGGCGGCGAGATTCAGTTGACCGACGGCATCAGCGAGTTGCTTAAATCCGAAACCATCCTCGGCATGCCGTTCTCCGGTAAACGTTTTGACTGCGGCAGCAAAGCTGGGTTTTTAGAGGCCAATTTACACTTTGGTTTGGGCTTGCTCAAACGCGGTGGCCGTTAATTAGTGGTTGGGGTTTGTGTGCTGTTATCCATCGTTATTCCCTATTTCAATGCCGGTAAATACATTTATACCGCGGTACAAAGTATTTTAGACGCTTGCATCCAAGATGCGCCGTATGAAATCATCATCATCAACGACGCTTCGGATGCGGCCAATACCGCGCGGCTGCACGAGATTCACCAACGCTGCTGGGCCAACCACAGCGAAGTGCCGGTGCGTATCGAGACCTTGCCTGAAAATCAAGGCTTGAGCGGTGCGCGCAATCACGGCATTCAAATCGCGCGAGGCGAATACGTGTTTACGCTGGATGCGGACGATTACGTCAATAAAAAGGCCTTCATCAAGGTGTTAAAAGACGTGAAAAACCTCAACATGGACATGATCTTTTTCGGCAGCTATTGGTACGAAAAAGACCATGCGTGGGGCATGCAGGGCTTCAAATTCGAGCCGAAGGCCGAAATCACCGTCGATCAAAAAGTATTGGCCAGCTACATCACCGCGCAGACTTTTTACGCGTGGCGCTTCATCGCCAAGCGCGAATTATTGCTGCAAGTGCCCTACCCGCCGCGCCTGTATATGGAAGATGTTGGCACGACCACACCGCTGCTCTCACGCGCTAAACTGGTGTGGTACGAACCCGATCAAGTGGTGTACTACCGACAAAATCCGAATTCGATCATGAAGGTATGGAACGAGAAAAAAAGCATGGATTTTCTCACCTCCGTTCACATGCTGCGTGAGCGCTTGCAATTGACCGAGCCGATGGAGGCGCAGTTGAGCGAAGCGTATTTTGGCCTGACCTGCAAAGCCTATCTGTGGGCATGCGCGGATGCCATCCGCCATCAGATTCCCGACGCCTTTGGCGCATGCCGTCGAATTAAGGACACGCACGTACAGATGTTTGGTAAAATCCGCTTCACTCAATGGCCGCAGGTCGCGCGCATGCTGGATCGTCGCCAAACCGTGGCGTTTGGATTACTCTATTACAGCCCGAGACTGTATCAAATCGCACTCAAAGCAAAGCGAACTTTATTTCCAAAAAAATAGGAGTCTTTTATGACGCAAACAGCAGTAGCAGCGCCGGCTAAAAAGGCGCGTCTGGACGCCGTGGACGGTGTTCGCGGCCTGATGGCTTTGATGATTGTCCTCAACCACTGGTCGACCGGTAATGCGTGGGGTCGTTTCGGTTGGACCGGTTTGTACAATTTGCTTGAAATCTTCTTCATGATTTCCGGCTTTTTCATTGCGTTGAGCGCGCTCAAACCCAAGCCGTGGGATCCTGCGGTGGTGGTCGATCACATCACCAAGCGCGCCGATCGCCTGTGGCTGCATTACCTGTTTTCGGTATTCTTGGTGTTTGCGCTGATGGCAGTGATGGCGGTGATGCGCGGTAGTTTTGACGGTAATTATGGCCTGCTCGATGCGGCGATAAAAAACTATCATACCGAAGGTTTTTCGCTGAACTTGTTTAAAAACATCTTCTTGCTACAAGCCTTCAGCATCCAGCACTATGAAATCAACTACAATTACCCCGGTTGGTCATTGTCGGTTGAGGTGTTCGGCGGTGCCGTGTTATTCGCCGTGTTGAGCCGCTTCAAAGCGCAGGCCGCATGGATCACGGCATTCTTTGGTTTCTTCTTCTGGGTGCTGTTGCAACACGATTACAATTCGCTCGAAGTGCATGTTCAGGAATACAACAGCTTCGTGGTGGCCGGTCTGTTGCGCTTCTTCATGGATGCCTGTATCGGCGCGTTTATCTTCACTCAAGTGTCGAAAATCCATTGGTCAAAAAAATGGGCGGTACTCGAACCGCTGGTGTGGATCGCCATGCTGTACATCCTCTGGCGCCCGGACAGCCCGCACTCGGCCAAAGATTACATGATGTTGTTGTTTGGCGGCCTGTTCGTGATTATGTTGACCAAATCAGAAAGTATGTCGCAAAAGATTTTTTCGACTGCGCCGTTCAAATTTTTGGGTAAATACTCATTGAGCGTGTTTCTGTTCCACGCGCCGATTTTGATGCTGTTGCAATGGTTGAACGTGTTCCAACATAATCAAGGCATCATGATGCTGGTGGATAAAGTGTTGGTGCTGGTGGTGGTGTTGATTCTGGTGGTGATTTTGGAAAAAACCTACTTCACCCTGCGCGAAAAATTCAATTGGAAAATCGGCTGATTGAATGGTTTACAATAAGCCCGCCGCCTTGGCGGGCTTTTACATGAAACTTGAAGAATAGATATGAAGGTTTGTGCCGTTGTCGTCACCTATAACCGCCGTGAGTGGTTGATCGAATGCTTGCAAACGCTGCTCGCGCAGTCGCGCGCATTGGACGGCATCGTGGTGGTGAACAACGCCAGCACCGACGATACGCAAACCGCCGTGGATGCGCTGGCGGCGCAACACCCAACCATGCGCTGGCACATCGTTCACAGCCCGAACAACACCGGCGGCGCAGGCGGTTTTGCGCGCGGCATGCAGCTCGCGCACGAGGCTGGCTACGACTGGATTTGGGTGATGGACGACGACGTGTTGGCGCGGGAAAACGCATTGGCCGATTTGCTCCAATTCACCGACCGCGCCGACGTGCTGCACGGGAGACGAACCAATCCGAATGGCTCGCCGTTCTACTGGCAAAGCACCTTCATCCCGTGGATTGGCTTTAGTCGCCCCTATCCCGACAGCGTATTTCAAAACGGCGGCGATATTTGGTACACCAATGTCGCGTGCTTTGAGGGCGCGCTGATTCACCGCCGTGTGTTTGATCGCATTGCTTACGCCGATACGCGCTACTTTCTCGCGTGGGATGATGCCGAGTTTGGCTATCGCGCATCCGAGTTTTTCAAGGTCGCCTACTGCGACGCATACACCCTGATTCGCCAACGGGGTCACGATAATATTGATATTGGTGTGCGCTCACTGTACCGCGCGAGCGATATGTATCGCTACTTTCACATCCGCAATCGTTTTTTACTGATTCAGACGCTGCTCAAACGCGAACCGCGCGCATGGGCGCGGGCGCTGCTGCGCGTCAGTTACCATGCGTTTACCGGCGTGTTGGTGGTCAAAGAAATGGTACGCGCGGCGATGTTCAAAGAGAAAAATTTGGGCGTGCCCGCACTGTGGCGCGGTTTGAAAGACGGCCTGTGCGGGCGCTTTGGCGCGATGTCGAACTAATTGCTATTTACTCGTCGCGCCCCAACATGCGTGGGTCGATCGGTTTGCCCACATCCTTTTTCGTGCGCAATTGATTTTTCTTACGCTGATGGCGCACCAATTGCTCGGCCACGCGTTCGCGCCACGAATCACGGCGCATTACCAGCCAACGTGGCGAGCGGAACGTCACCATGCGCCGATACAGCCAGATGTACAGCAGCACAAAAAACAACGCAATCCACATCAAGGCGCGCGTGTTGGACCAAAACAGCACCGCCGGAATCACCGTCAGCAAAGCCATGCCCCACAAATACGGCGCGGTCATCGAGTTGCGTTGCGTGCGCACATGCGCATCATCCGCGCGCACCATCCAGCGCACGAGGCGCTTGTACACCATCATGTGAAAATGCAAGCCATCGGGTGTACCGGGTGACTGGCCGCGAACAAATTTTTTACGATAAATCGAAAACAGCGTCTCCCACACCGGATACAGCATCAACACCAGCGGGAACCACGGCGACACAGCCGTATTGCGCTCGATCAGCAACACCGACAGCACGCCGAGCACAAAGCCCCACAAATACGCCCCGCCGTCGCCCGCAAAAATCATACCGCGCGGAAAATTCCACACCCAAAAACCCAGCGTCGCGCCGAACAGCGCGCACGCCACCGCGAGGATTTGATAATCCGCAACCTTGAACGCCACATACGCAATCGCCGCCGTCACCATCAGCACCACCATGCCCGCCAAGCCGTTATAACCATCAATGATGTTCACCGCGTGCGCCACGCCGCCGACCGCAAACATCGTGAACAACAACGAACCCAGAGGGATTGCCAGCAGCGCGTCCAAGCCCGGTACAGCGACAAAATCAATGCGTGCGTGCAGCAGCCACCACGCCAACGCTGCGGAGAAAAAACTCGCCAGCAGTCGATCGCGCGGCCCCACCTTTTTGGTCAAATCCTCCGCCAAACCAGCGATGAACGCCGGAGTCAGCGTCATCATGAACAGCACCCACCACTGCCAGCGGATCGGCGCGACGTTGACCGAAATCAGCGCACCGATCATCAGGCCGAAAAAGACCGGAACTCCACCGACGCGCGGCGTGCTGTGAACGTGGAATTTTTGCGGCCCGCCCAAATGATGATCGTGCGTCAGATGCGAATGGACGTGCTGATAGCGCAGTAACCAAATGGTCACGGCGAAACTGACGATCAAGGCACCGATGAGCGTTAATAGCATGGGAAAGAAAGTGTCAAAACAATAACCGCGACCCCGAAAAGTCGCGGGTCAGATAATCAGTATATTGTACCGCAGCGGGTTTAAATAAGGGCGGCAAAATGGTACAGCCGGCATGAAGCAGCGGCTTGCTGAGGTACAATGAAGGCCTACTGTTCAAATTGAGTATTACCTGAAGGAAGTACGGAATAACCCCCTACGTTGGGTTGTTCCGTGCGTCCTTAATCCAACCCGCAGAGGAGTATCCGATGACCCACCCCTTAACGAGAAGTCAATTGACCCAAATCGCAGAACAATGGGTTGGACTGTGGAATAGCCCCACCGATTGGGCGCTGTTTGACCGATTGCATGCAGATGACTTTGTCGACTATGCGTCCGCCGGTCGGGAGACGCATAAAGCTGCTTTTGGACAAAGCATTGTCGATTTGCAGGCGGCTTTTCCCGATATTCAGGTGCAGGTGGACGACGTTGTGATTGACGAGGAGCGCCAGCGTGCCGCGGTGCGCTGGTCGGCGCTGGGGACGAATGCGCAACACTACCTCGGCGTGGGGCCGACACGGCGCGCCACGCGAATCACCGGCATTGAAATCATTGATTTGGCGCATGGATGCATTGTTCGGCGCTGGGGTGAGTGGGACATCACCGATCACCTGCGCGGATGAGCGCCATGTTTGAATCCAGTCGATGAAAAACCTCGGCCACTGTTTACTGTTATGCGTCTTTGCCGCTGTGGTGGGCTATGGATAAGGATGCGCAAAAGGTGTATCAGCGCGGCAAACCCTGCGCCAATGCGGCGTTGGCGCGTTCAATGGCTTTACCCTCTTTCCAGCTCATGTAGCGTTGTTGGAAGCGCGCTTTCATCACATCGTCGAATTTGCGCTGAACCAGCAGATTCCACAGGCTGTGCGCCTTTACCGCCCAGCTTTCGTCCCACGCGCGTAGAGAGATCGAAAATGAGCCATCCAGATATTTCATCCAGTGCCACCAGCCGCTGGGCATAAACAAGGTGTCGCCGCGCTCCAAAAAGCATTCAATGCCCTCCACGCCGTCCAGTGCCGGAAAGCGCGTGGTGTCGGGGTTCTCTACATCGTAGTCCTCCAACGCATAGGTTGCGTATGGGATGCGGTACAGGCGCTCTTTCCATTTGTAGTCAAACAAAATGATGTGTTTGCGGCCAAAATGCGTGTGGAAAATATGCGCCATGTCGATGTCATAGTGCAGGAAGGTTTCCGAACCGATGCCGCCGAAAAACATCGTCGGGTGTTTGTCGAGAAAGCCGCCCATCAAGTCCTTCGGCGACACATAATCGTTGAGCAGGCTGGGTGCGTGCTGGATCGGGTCAAACAGGAAAATGCGCAAATCCGTCGGCTCGCGTTGAATTAAATCAATGTAGTCGGCGAACTTCATCTGCGCGCTCGGCGCATTGATCGGCGCTGCGGGATCGGCCTTGCTGCTGTCGTACAGCGGTACGGTGATGTCGCCCACGACAGATTTCATATAATCCAGCGACCATCTTTCAAACGCAGGCCAGCGCCGCGCCATATTGCGTATCACCAGCGGGCGGCGTGGTTTCAGATATTTTTCGACGAATTCTTCGCGGCTGATGTCATCCACCACGTCAATTGGCGTTAGTTTAAAGCCCATATAACCATCTCATTGCAATGCTGAAAAGTATATTTTAGTGAATTTTTGATGATGCGATGGCGGCGGGTGCTAAAAATCGCTGGGTCGTTTGGCATGATTGCAACAGTAAGTGCTTGCTTAAACGCCCCTTACTTATTCCCACGCCACCTGTTTCACGCCGCGCAGTTTTTTCAACTGCGTCAGCAGCTCGTTGGTCGGGGTGATTTGCCAATCCATGCCCAGTTTGATTTCCGCCGAGGCGCCGTCCACGCGCGTGCGCAGTGTGATGTTCAGTCCTTCCGAGTCAAAGTGCTGGCTCAGGAGTTTTTTGAATGCGCCGACGTCAAAACCGACGGGCGTTGCGTTGCGCAAATCGAGGTCAATCAGCAGGGCGTTGGCATTGGCCACGCGCGCATGGGTCAGGTCCATGAGGCGTTTGCAGTTGATGCGCAGATTGTCGCCGCCGTTGTATTTGTCGGGTGAGACGGCGGCTTGGATGAACACGAGTTGCTCTTCTTTGATGAATCGCGCGTAGCGTTCGGCCTCTTCGGCGAAAATCAGCAGCTCCAGTCGGTCGGTTTTATCGTCCAGCGTGATGAACACGCGCTTGCCGCGTTCGGTGTTTTGCCTGCGCACCGAGGTGATGATGCCGGCGATGGTCACGAGGTCGTGGCTCGGGTGCAGATGAGAGAGTTTGGTCGGCGCGATTTGCCGCGCTTCTTGCTCGTATTCGTCAAACAGATGACCGGAGAGGTAGAAGCCGAGCGCGACTTTTTCGTGTGCGAGTTGCTCGCGCAGCGTCCACGGCTCAACGTTTTCCAGCTCGGTTTGCCACTGCTCGCCAAGGGTTTGCTCGTCGTCAAACAGGCTGTTTTGGTGCGCGTTGTCGGCGGCGTGTGTGGCCGCTTGCAAGGCGGCGTCAACGCTGGCCAGCAGACTGGCGCGGTTGGCGTGGAGCGGGTCAAACGCACCGGCCTTGATCAGTGATTCGATGGTGCGGCGGTTGACGTGGGCTTTGTCCACACGCATACAGAAATCGAAGAAACTGGCGAATGCGCCATTGGCCGCACGCTCGTTGGTGATGGCTTCGACCGCCGATTGCCCCGTGCCTTTGACCGCGCCCAGACCGTAGCGAATGGTTTTGGCGTGGCTTTCGCCTTCGCGTAAAAACGGCTCGAAAAAGTAGTTGGAGCTGTTGATGTCGGGTGGCAAAATCGTCAGGCCGTTTTGCTCCACGCTGTCTTGGTACAGGGTTTGCACCTTGTCGGTGTAGTCCATGTCCAGCGACAGGGTGGCGGCCATGAATTCGGCGGGGTAGTAGTGTTTGAACCACGCGGTGTGGTAGGCGATCAGCGCGTAGGCGGCCGAGTGTGATTTGTTAAAACCGTAGTCGGCGAATTTTTCCATCAGCTCGAACAAGTGCGTGGCCAAGCCGGCTTCAACGCCATTCACTTTTTGTGCGCCCTCGACGAAAATCGCGCGCTGACGCGCCATTTCGTCTTTGTCTTTTTTACCCATCGCGCGCCGCAACAAATCCGCGCCGCCGAGCGAGTAGCCCGCCAGAATCTGCGCGACCAGCATCACCTGCTCTTGGTACACCATCACGCCGAAGGTGGATTCGAGCACCGGCTTGAGTTTCGGGTGGAAATACCACGCGTCTTCGCCTTTGCCCTTGATTTTTTGCTGGCTTTTGCGCTGGATGAAGTCATCCACCATGCCCGAGCCGAGCGGCCCCGGGCGGTTCAGCGCCATCAAGGCAATCACGTCCTCAAAGCAATCGGGTTTGAGCTTTTTCTCCAGCTCCTTCGCGCCGCGCGCCTCGGATTGGAACACCGCCGTCGTATTGCCCTGCGTGAACACCTCGAATACTTTCGGGTCATCCAGCGTGAGTTGATCCAACTCGAACGACGCCTGATCGGGATGCAATTGCTTCAGATACATCACCGCGCGTTTGAGCACGGTCAAGTTACGCAGCCCCAAAAAGTCAAACTTAACGAGGCCGATGTCCTCCACGTCCTTTTTATCGTACTGGCTGACCACGTCGGTGGTGCCCTGCGCGCAATACATCGGACAAAAATCGGTGATTTTACCCGGCGCGATCAATACACCACCCGCGTGCATACCGATGTTGCGCGTCAGTCCTTCGAGCGGCTCGGACAGTTTGACAATCGCCTGCGCCTCATCCTCGCGTTCCACGCGCTCTTTGAACGTCGGCTCCTCGGCCAGCGTGCGCGCGAGCGTCCACGGATTGGTCGGCTCATGCGGAATCAGTTTCGACAGCCCGTCGCAATAACTGTACGGCATGTCCAAAATCCGCCCGACGTCGCGCACCACCGCTTTTGCGCCAAAAGTACCAAACGTCGCAATTTGTGAGACCGAGCTAACCCCGTACTGTTGCTTGACGTAGTTAATCACGCGGTCGCGCCCGTCCTGACAAAAGTCAATGTCAAAGTCGGGCATGGAGACGCGCTCGGGATTGAGGAATCGCTCAAACAGCAGGTCATACGCCAGCGGATCGAGGTCGGTAATCAGCAGCGCATACGCCACCAACGAGCCTGCGCCCGAGCCGCGCCCGGGGCCGACCGGCACATCGTTGTCCTTCGCCCACTGAATGAAATCCGCGACGATCAAAAAATAACCCGGAAAACCCATCTGCACGATGGTGTTCAGTTCAATCTCCAAACGCTCGTGGTAGCGCGGCGCTTGCTCGGTGCGCACATCGGCGTCGGGGTACAGCTTGCGCAAGCGCGCTTCCAAACCGCGTCGCGACACGATGCGCAGATACTCGTCAAGCGATTCGCCATTTGGCGTGGGAAAATCCGGCAGGCGGTTGATACCCAACTCCAAGCTCAAATTACACTGCTGCGCAATCGCCACCGAGTTCGCCAATGCGCTCGGTAAATCGGCAAAACGCGCCTGCATTTCGGCCTGCGTGAGCAAATATTGGCATGGCTCGAACGCATTTTTCCGACGCGGATTGGCCAAAATATCGCCGCGCGCCACGCACACCCGCGCCTCGTGCGCGCGGTGGTCTTCGGCATTGAGAAACTGAATCGCGTGCGTCGCCACCAGCGGCGTGTGCGTCTGCGCCGCCAGTTGCGCCGCGAGCAGCGTTTGTGCCTCCGACTCGGGCGTGTCCAGACGCTGCACTTCGAGGTAAAAACGGTTGTTGAATGCGGCGCGCCATTGTTGCAAGGCGCTTTGCGCCTGTGCGGTTTTGTCCTTGAGCAACAATTGACCGATTTCGCCATCGTGCGCGCCCGAGAGCGCGATCAGGCCGTCATTGGCCTCGTTCAGCAGCCATTCGGCGTCAATTTGCGCGTAATTGCGTTGATTGTTCACCACATACGCGCGCGTGATCAGATCGCACAGGCGGTTGTAGCCCTGCGTGTTTTGGATCAACAGCAGCAGACGAAACGGTGCGCGTTCGTCGTCCGGATTGACGATGTTCACGTCCGCGCCGAGGATGGGCTTGATGCCCTTGTCGCGCGCCTTTTTATAAAACTTGATTAGCCCGAACGTATTCATCAAATCGGTCATCGCCAGCGCCGCTTGATCGTCCGCGCGCGCTTTGCTCACCGCGTCGCCCACGCGAATGATGCCGTCGGTGACGGAAAATTCGCTGTGCATGCGTAGATGGACAAAGGCGGGAGCGTTCATAAGTGGCGGTGAATACGTTAAAATGGGCGAACTGGATATCAAAACAGACCGCCATTATACCCAATGCCCGCCGCCGAAACTGCACAACCGCTGTCCGAACTGATTCGCCCCGATACGTGGCTGGCGCAGGCGTGGGCGAGTGCGCAGCAACATCACGGCGTTTATATCGGTCGTTTTGCCCCCTCGCCGTCCGGCAGGCTGCATCAAGGCTCACTGATTGCCGCCCTCGCCTCCTATTTACACGCGCACTGGCATGGCGGCACATGGTTGGTGCGCATGGAGGACGTCGATCAGTCGCGCTGCACGCACGCCATCGGCGCGCATCAATTGGCGACTTTGCGTGCGCTCGGATTTGAATCGGATGAGCCGGTGCTGTGGCAGACCGAGCGCTTCGCCGCCTATCGTACGGCATTTGAACAACTACGCGTGCATCGGCGCGTGTATCCCTGCGCGTGTACGCGCAAGCAAATTACCGAGCAGCAGGCGCAACTCGGCGTGACGCATTACCCGCGCACCTGTCGCAACGGTAGGGTCAACAGCGTCGTCAACGATGCCGCCATACGCTCGTGGCGCTTTGATGTGGGTGATGAAATAATTACTTGGACGGACGAATCGGGGTCAATCAACACCGAGCGCTTATCCGAAACCAGCGGCGACTTCGTGATTCGGCGCGGTGCGCAGGACACCGACGACTGGGCGTATCAACTCGCCGTGGTGGTAGACGATGCGGCGCAAGGCGTGACCCACGTCGTGCGTGGCGCGGATTTATTCGACTCCACGGCGCGGCAAATCGCGCTGCAACGCGCCCTCGGCTATCCCACGCCGCAATACAGCCATGTGCCGCTGCTAACCAATGCGCACGGCGAAAAACTCTCGAAAAGCGAACAAGCGCCCGAATTGGACGCGCTCAATCCGCTCGCCGCTTTGCAGCACGCATGGCGCTTTCTTGGTGGGATGAATTTTGACTGCGCTGATGTGGCGGATTTTTGGCGGCAGGTTTTACTTCACCAAAGCCGTTAAAACCCCTGCGTACACATCCGCCAGCGGCTGCAAATCCGCCACCGCGACGCATTCGTCGATCTGATGAATGGTTTTGCCGACGGGACCGAACTCGATCACTTGCGGGCAAATCGTGGCGATGAAGCGTCCGTCCGACGTGCCGCCGGTGGTGGACAATTCCGGCGTTTTGCCCGAAACGGCGTGTACCGCTTGACTGATCGCATGGGATAACTCTCCCGCAGGCGTGAGGAAGGGATGTCCGCCAATCACCCAATCCAGCGCGTAGTCCAAGCCATGTTGATCCAAAATCGCATGTACACGCTGCTGCAAACTTTCCGCCGTGCTGGCGGTGGAGAAGCGGAAATTGAAATCCACCACGCATTCGCCCGGAATGATGTTGCTCGCACCTGTGCCCGCGTGGATGTTCGATACCTGCCATGAGGTCGGCGGGAAATATTCGTTGCCCTCGTCCCACACGGTCGCGACCAATTCAGTCAGCGCGGGTGCGAATAGGTGAATCGGATTTTTCGCGCGCTGCGGATACGCGATGTGGCCTTGTTTGCCCTTGATGGTCAAGCGCCCGCTCATCGTGCCGCGACGGCCGTTTTTCATCATGTCGCCGAAGTTTTCCAATGAAGTCGGCTCGCCAACGATGCACCAGTCCAGCGTTGGCCCGCTGTTTTTCAGCCACTCCACGACTTTCACCGTGCCGTCGTTCGCGGGACCTTCCTCGTCGCTGGTAATCAGCAGCGCGATGTTGTGCTGCGGGTTCGGATTCGTCTGCAAAAACTGTTCAATCGAGGTGACGAATGCGGCGATCGAAGCCTTCATATCCGCTGCGCCGCGCCCGTACAGCAAGCCGTCGCGTATGGTTGGCTCAAACGGATCGCTTGCCCATTTTTCCACTGGCCCCGTTGGCACCACATCGGTGTGACCGGCGAAGACGAAGGTTTTGGCATTTGTTGACGCACCCTTGCGGATCGCCCATAAGTTGGTCACGCGAAAATCATCGGGGCCGGACACGATGTCGGTGAATTCAAAGCCCAGCGGCGCGAGGCGGGATTTGATCCGTTCTTGACAACGCGCATCGTCAGGGGTGACGGAGCGCAGGCGGATGAGGTCGCAGGTGAGGTCGAAAGTTGGGTTGGTCATGGCTTTATTTAGTTGTTTTAAACATTGGTTTTGCAGCGCGCTTAAAAAGAAAAATGTCATCCCCGCAATGATTCTGAGCGGGGATCCAGCATCCAAATCAATCGAATCGGAGTAACGTTCTGGATTCCCGCTTGCGCGGGAATGACGCAGCAGAGGGTTATTTCAGCATCTCCAGCTTGTCTTCGTCGTGCCCCACCCACATACCGCCGTCGGTGACGACCACGGGGCGTTTGATGACGCTGGTTTTGGCAAGCATCAGATCAATCGCGCCTTTGTCTGTGGATGTGAGCGCTTGCTCTTCTGCGGATAGGCCGCGCCACGTCGTGCCTTTTTTATTTATCAGCACGTCGCGCGGAATAGTTTTCAGCCATAGCTTCAAAGTCTTTGCATCAATCCCTGACTTTTTAAAATCGTGGAATTGATAGGCTATACCGTGCTCTTCCAGCCAAACGCGGGTCTTTTTGACTGAGTTGCAGTTGGGGATGCCGTAGATGGTGATCATTATTACCCTATTCATTAGAAGTTTTTTTGCATCGAGTTAGAGTTGCGTTGGAAAGTTCTTGTGTGTTGTGTACGCTGTCTCTAAATACCAGTTGAGTGTCGCTCAAAGTTAAAATATTTGATACCTTTAAAGTCTGTACCAACTTTTGAGCAATAATAGATTGGTTTTTATGGAGTGTGTTTAAATACTGTTCCCGTAGATAACTGCCTAAGTGATTAAGACTGGACTCTATTACCTCTCCGTTCAGTTGAGTATAGCTTGTCACAAGATCTCTCTTATTGTCTAAGTCAAAAACAGAATAAGACAGTTCTTGATTTTGATGGAACTTAACATAGCCTCTTTGACCGGTTTTATGGTTTTCTGTGGAGTACGTTCCTGTAATTTCAGAGGTCCACTGATGAGCTATATTGTCAATTGATTGTGCGGTGATGGTAAATGTTTGCTCAGGTGTTTGGGTTTTTTTGCTGATTAGGCATTTCCATTGACCCAAAATTTCTTGATTTGGCGGGATAATCCTCACAGATGCAATATTTGAAGTATTGAGTACTTCTTTTAGATCGAAGACTGATTGCGGAGTGTTTTTGGTAGAAACGCTTGAGCATCCTTGTGTACAGGTGATTGTTATTAAAAGCAAACCAGCTAAGCGTTTCATAAACAGACTTCCTTTGAATTATCACTCGCCACGCAACAATTCATTAATGCTGGTTTTGCTGCGGGTTTGTGCATCGACTTTTTTCACGATCACGGCGCAGTACAGGCTGTATGTGCCGTCGGCGGAGGGCAGTGAGCCGGATACGACCACTGAGCCTTCGGGGATGCGGCCGTAGCTGACTTCGCCGGTGGCGCGGTCGTAGATTTTGGTGGATTGGCCGATGTACACACCCATGCTGATGACGCAGTTGTCTTCGACGATCACGCCTTCGACGATTTCGGAGCGCGCGCCGATGAAGCAGTTGTCGCCGATGATGGTTGGGTTGGCTTGCATCGGTTCGAGTACGCCGCCGATGCCGACGCCACCAGATAGGTGGACGTTTTTACCGATTTGCGCGCAGGAGCCGACGGTCGCCCATGTATCCACCATCGTGCCTTCGTCCACATACGCGCCGATGTTGACATACGATGGCATCAAAACGACGTTTTTGCCGATGAATGAGCCGCGACGCGCTACGGCTGGCGGTACGACGCGAAAGCCCCCCGCTGCGAAATCGGCTTCGGTGTAGTTCGCGAATTTGGAGGGTACTTTGTCGTAGAACTGGGTGAATCCGCCGGCTGGCATGACGGCGTTGTCTTCTAAGCGGAATGAGAGCAACACGGCTTTTTTCACCCATTGGTTGACGTGCCATTGACCGTCTTTTTTCTCTGCGACGCGCAGCGTGCCGGCGTCGAGTTGGCTCAGGACTTGGGCAACGGCCTCGCGCACTTCGGCGGGTGCGGTTTTAGGTGAAAATTCGGTGCGTTGTTCCCAAACGGCGTCAATCAGTTGTTCGAGTGTGCTCATGTTGTATTCCTGTTCGGTGATGAAAATAATAAAGCATCATTATAAAGGCAAACGCGCCCCGTGGCGGAGCGCGTTGTGCGGGTAAGGGTGGCATTTTAGCGAATGGTGATGAATTGCACGAAGTGGAAAAATACCGGTGCGGCGTAGACCACACCATCGAGCCGATCCAATACGCCCTGCTCGCGCCCCGTGACATCGCCCCAATCGCGCACGCCCATGCTCATGGCGATGGCGCGCATGACCACACGCCCCAGCACCGATGACATGGCGATCAGCGCACCGGCGATCAATGCTTGCCACGGGCGCAACGGGGTGAACCAGAAAAACGAGGCTGCCAGTGTTGCGGTCACGCCCGCGCTGACCCACATCCCATTCCACGTCACCCGATCATAAATTTTCTCGGCAATGCGCATGGAGCCGTCGCGGAAATAGTAATCGGCAACGTGCTGTATCAGCGAAGCCGAGCGCACCAATACGAGGAAAAACAGCAGAAACAAGGCGCGGCGGCCATTGGAAAAATCACGCACGGTTTCGATGTTCAAAATCGCCACCATGTGGCTGATACAGTAGACTGCAACCATCAGCCCCCACTGCACCGACGCGTTGCGTGTCAAAAAGCGGTCGGTGTCCTGCCGCGTCGCGGTAATGACCGGCAGCAGTAAAAACGCATACACCGGTATCAACACGGTAAACAGATCAAACTCCGAAAAACCGATCAAAATATATTGCAACGGCAATATGACGAAAAAAGCGAGTGAAATCGCCCGATGGTCACCGATTTTCACCGGCGTGAGCGTGATGAATTCACGCAGCGCGATGAAGGACAAAAAAGTACTGGCGATCAAACCGCCGATCAGGCCGAACAAGCCGGTCAAAATCGCAATCAAAAACATCCACCAGAACGAACCGAGATAGCGCTGGGTGCGCATGAGAAACGCGCGGCGCAGTTTTTTGTGGTGCTTTTCCGCATACTTGAGCGAAAAATAGGTGACGATGTGCCCCAAGCCGACCAAAAACGTTAAAACCAATAACGTCAGGATGAAGCGTTCGTATTCAGACCAGTCAGACCAATTCATGGAAAAATCGCTTAAAAAGAGTTAAGGAAATACGGAAAAAGTAAACCCCTACTTTTTCCGTGCTTAGCATTGGAAATTTTGTCAGGTAAACCCTGACAAAATTTGAACAAAATCAAAATGTTAAAATTGCGTAGCATTTAAGCGGTTCTTGTATCTATCAATGCTTGAACTGAAAAACGAAGTTATTCCGCGTCTTCTTAATTGCTGGCAACATGCGGTGCGCGTGCAGAAATCACACCCTGACGGGCGCGTTCGAGAAAATCATCCTTATCCTCACCCTCTTGCAAATAAAAGGGCTTGCCAAAACGAGCGGTACAGGCCAAAGGCACCGGCCAGAACTCCCCTTTGGGCATGATGCGGCTGAGGTTTTCCAGATAAACGGGGATGAATTCGACGTGCGGAAAGCGTTTGGCCAAATGATAAATGCCCGATTTGAACGGCTGCGGCACGTCGCCCTTATTGCGCGTGCCTTCGGGGAAAATAATCAGCGATTCGCCACTCGCCAGCGTGTCGTACAGCGGCTGCAGCGGATCCTCGCCGTTGGCATCTTCTTTCGAACGCTTGATGTAGACCGCATTCAGACCGTTGGTGGTGAGCCAGCGTTTGAATTTATTGTTCGCCCAATAGTCCCACGCCGCCACGGTATGCGTGTGCTTTTGCAAATGCTCGGGCAACGCCGCCCAAATCGCCACAGTGTCAATGTGGCTGGTGTGGTTGGCGATGTAAATGCGTTGGTTATGGTTCGGCGCACTGCCCACCCAGCGCGGGTATGCACCGACTAAAACCCGTGCCAAAAGTTGTAAAAAATGGGAAACCCACATATCTGTTCCTATGTCGTATCGCGTTCTGTCGGCTGGTTTGCGTCTGTATTAATTTAAGCTTTGGTCAACAACGGTTTTAAATACACGCCGGTGACGCTGGCTTTATTCGCTGCGACTTGCTCCGGCGTGCCCTGCGCGATGATTTGACCGCCGCCTGCGCCGCCTTCGGGCCCCATGTCGATGATCCAATCCGCCGTTTTAATCACGTCTAAATTGTGTTCGATGATGACGATGGTGTTGCCGTGCGCGGATAATTGGTTGATGACGGATAATAGTAACTCAATATCGGCAAAATGCAAGCCGGTTGTTGGCTCATCGAGGATGTACAGCGTGCGGCCGGTGTCGCGCTTGGACAGTTCCAACGCGAGTTTGACGCGCTGTGCTTCACCGCCGGAAAGCGTGGTGGCAGATTGGCCGAGGGTGATGTAGCCCAAGCCCACGTCGAGCAAGGTTTTTAGCTTGCGCGCCACGGTCGGGACGGCGTTGAAAAACTCATGCGCTTGCTCCACCGTCATTTCCAGCACTTCGTGGATGTTTTTGCCTTTGTATTGCACTTCCAGCGTTTCGCGGTTGTAGCGTTTGCCGTGACAGACGTCGCACGAGACGTAGACGTCGGGCAAAAAGTGCATTTCGACTTTTAATACGCCATCGCCTTCGCAGGCTTCGCAGCGGCCACCTTTGACGTTGAACGAAAAACGGCCGGGCTGATAGCCACGCTCTTTCGCGGTGGGTACTTGGGCGAATAATTCGCGCACCGGCGTGAACAGGCCGGTGTAGGTCGCGGGATTCGAGCGCGGTGTGCGCCCAATCGGCGACTGATCGACGTTAATGACTTTGTCAAAATGCTCCAAGCCGTGAATTTCGTCGTGCGGCGCAGGTTCCTCCGAGGCGCGGTTGATCTGGCGGGCGGCGGCCAGATACAGCGTTTCGTTGATCAACGTGGATTTGCCCGAACCGGATACGCCCGCCACGCAAGTCATGAGGCCGACGGGCAGGCGCAGCTCGACGTTTTTCAGGTTGTTGCCGCGTGCGCCTTTGATCACCAGTTCTTTTTCGGTTTTGACGCGGCGTTTTTTCGGCACGGCGATTTTGCGTTTACCGGAGAGGAAATGGCCAGTGGCTGAATCGGGGTGGTTTTCCACCTCGGTCGGCGTGCCGTGTGCCACCACTTGGCCGCCGTGTTCGCCCGCGCCCGGCCCCATGTCAACGACGTAGTCGGAGGCGCGGATCATGTCTTCGTCGTGTTCGACCACGATCACGGTGTTGTCCAGATCGCGCAGGTGTTTGAGCGTGCCGATCAGGCGGTCGTTGTCGCGCTGATGCAGACCGATGGACGGTTCGTCCAGCACGTACATCACGCCGGTTAAGCCGGAGCCAATTTGTGAGGCGAGGCGAATGCGTTGCGCTTCGCCGCCGGAGAGGGTGTCAGCGCTGCGTTCGAGCGAGAGGTAATCCAGCCCGACGTTGTTCAAAAATTGCAAACGCAGGGTGATTTCCTTGATGATGCGGTCGGCGATTTCGCGCTTTGCGCCGGAAAGTTCGAGCGACTGGAAATACGCGAGCGTATCGCGCAGCGCCAAATGGCTGATTTCGTGCAAAGTCCGCGCGGCGTCATCTTCGCCCACGCGCACATTGCGTGCGGACTCGCGCAGGCGCGTGCCGTCACACGCGGGGCATGGCTGGATGTTTTGCAGTTTGGCCAATTCCTCGCGGATGGTGGCCGAGTCGGTTTCTTTATAGCGCCGTTCCAGATTCGGAATCACGCCTTCAAACGTGTGCTCGCGCACCACGGAGCGGCCTTTGTCCGACAAATAGGTGAATGGAATGGTCTGGCGACCCGAGCCATAGAGGATTTTTTGCTGCGCGGTCTCGCTCAATGATTCAAACGGTGTGTCAATGTCAAAGTCGTAGAATCCCGCCAAGCCCTGCATCATGCTGAATGAATACGCGTTGCGCTTGTCCCAGCCCTTGATCGCGCCCGAGGCGAGCGACAAGGACGGATGCGCGACCACGCGCTTCGGATCGAAAAAGGTGACGTGCCCCAAGCCGTCGCATTCGGGACAAGCGCCCATCGGATTATTGAACGAAAACAGGCGCGGCTCCAATTCGGCAATCGCGTAATCGCAACCCGGCTCGGGGCAGGCGAATTTCGCGCTGAACAGTTGCTCGGCGTTGCTGTCCATATCCACCGTAAGTGCGCGCCCTTCGGCCAAACGCAGCGCGGTTTCAAAGCTCTCGGCGAGGCGTTGTTTCAGGTCGGCGCGTACTTTCACGCGATCCACCACCACCTCGATGGTGTGTTTATCGTTTTTCTTGAGCGTGGGCAAATGGTCCACGTCGTAAATCTGCGCGACGGCCTCATTCGCCGTGCCGCCGCCGGAGCGCACGCGAAAACGCACGAAGCCCTGCGCCTGCATGTGCGCGAATAAATCCTCGTGCGTGCCTTTGCGGTTGACCACCACCGGCGCGAGTATCATCAAGCGTGTGTCCTCGGGCAAAGCCAACACCGCATCGACCATCTGCGAGACGGTTTGCGACGACAAGGGCAAATGGTGGTGTGGGCAATACGGCGTGCCCACGCGCGCGAATAGCAAACGCAGGTAGTCGTGAATCTCGGTCACGGTGCCGACGGTGGAGCGCGGGTTGTGGCTGGTGGCTTTTTGCTCAATCGAAATTGCGGGAGACAAGCCCTCGATCAAATCGACGTCGGGCTTTTCCATCAACTGCAAAAACTGCCGCGCATACGCCGACAGACTCTCGACATAGCGGCGTTGCCCCTCCGCGTACAGCGTGTCAAACGCCAAGCTCGATTTGCCCGAGCCGGACAAACCGGTGATGACCACCAATTTTTGTCGGGGTAAATCCAGCGAAATGTTTTTCAGATTGTGGGTTCGCGCACCGCGAATTTTAATTTCGTTCATAGGTCTTGAGTGTGTGCTTGTGTGAACACAGTATTTGTGTCAATCCACTACTATAACCTTTTTCCAACCCATCTGTCATGTGTGCGGAGGCGGATGCGTGCCAGCCAAGGGATTTGTTAACGTTTGTATCAATTCTGGCGAAGCGCGCGCTAAAACTGTTAAGATGCGCGTTTGCAGCCTGTCTGCACTTTTTCTGTATGATTAAATGATCGCTTTGTATGGCTTCTTCTGATTTGAATCAATTGAGCGCGCAGGAACGCATGATCAGCGTGCGGCTGGCGCTGGTGTTTGCCCTGCGTATGTTTGGGCTGTTTGTCGTGTTGCCGGTGCTGGCGCCGTATGCGTTGACCTTACCTTTGGGTGGTGGCGCGGTAAGCACGCCCGAAAAAATGGGTATGGCGATTGGTTTGGCGATGGGTGCGTATGGCCTGACGCAGGCGTTTTTGTACATTCCCTATGGTTTGGCCTCGGATCGGTTTGGCCGAAAACCGGTGATTACCCTCGGCTTGCTGATTTTTGCGGCGGGCAGCCTTTGGGCTGCGACGGCACAGACGGTTTATGGTTTGGCGGTGGCGCGGGCGTTGCAAGGCGCCGGTGCGATTTCCAGCGTGGTGGTGGCGATGGTCGCCGATACCACGCGCGACTCGGTGCGCACGCGCGCGATGGCGATGATCGGCATGAGCATTGCGCTGACCTTCGCCGGTTCTTTGGTGCTCGGGCCGTTGCTGTTCGACCGCATCGGCATGAGCGGGATTTTTCTGCTGATTGCTGCGTTGGCGCTGGTCGCGATTGGCCTGATTTGGAGCATTCCGTTAGCGAAGCAAAATGCTGCGCCGATCACCAGTGGTCAAGCGATGCGGCAGGTGTTGAGCGATTCGCGTCAGTGGCTGCTCAATCTCGGCGTGTTTGTGCTGCACGCGGTGCAGATGGCGATGTGGGTGGTGATTCCGCATCAATTGTTGGCGCTGAATGTGTCGCATCAGCAAAGCACATGGCTGTATCTGGTGGTGATTTTGATCAGCATGGCGCTGATGATTCCGCTGATTATCCGCGCAGAAAAATACGGCAAGATGTTTGAAATCATGCGTTGGGCGATTGCATTGATCGCGCTGTCGCAAGTCGTTTTGATGGCGCAGGCAGGCGTGGGTATGTATTGGATTGCCGCTGCGCTGCTGTTGTTTTTCACCGGTTTTAACGTATTGGAGGCAACGCAGCCGTCGCTGTTGTCCAGACTCACGCATCCCGCGACCAAAGGCGCGGCTTCGGGCGTGTACAACACCATTCAGGCGCTGGGGCTGTTCGTCGGTTCGATGCTGGGCGCGTGGCTGAACAATCATTGGCAGACGCGCGGGGTTTTTGTCGGAACGGCGGTATTGGCGTTGCTGTGGCTGGTCGTGCATCAGGTATTTTCCCGCGCGATGGTACAGAAAACGATGTCTGCATGAACGATGTAACGTTTTGATTTAAAAAATAAAAAACCCGACGATTGTCGGGTTTTTTGACGTTTGGCATATGAGTTTTTATACGGTATCGTTGCTGGCTTCGTTTTCCAGATCAAACACGCGGTGCAATTCACGCACGGCCAATTCCATGAATTTGTCTTCGATAATCACGGAGATTTTGATTTCCGAGGTGGAAATCATTTGAATATTCACACCGGCTTGTGACAAGGTATTGAACATTTTACTGGCCACGCCGACGTGCGAGCGCATGCCGATACCGACGGCGGAGACTTTCGCTACTTTGTCATTGCCATACACGGCAACCGCGCCTACTGCCGGTGCGATGGTG
The DNA here is from genome assembly GCA_049291875.1 of Burkholderiaceae bacterium. Lineage (GTDB taxonomy): Bacteria > Pseudomonadota > Gammaproteobacteria > Burkholderiales > Burkholderiaceae > CTSOIL-112. Next base: position 17,183 of record JBATQE010000065.1, on the reverse strand, counting down.
TTTTTCACCAGTTCCATGGCTTTGTTGTACTCGGATCGATTGACTGTGAAGGAGAAATCGGTGGTGCCTTCCTTGCTTTGGTTTTGGATGATCATGTCCACGTCAATGTTGGCTTCAGCGATCGGACCCAGAATGCCGAAGGCTACGCCGGGCATGTCGGGAACTTGATCCAAGGTGATTTTGGCTTCGTCGCGGCTGAATGCGATGCCTGAAATGATTGCTTTTTCCATGCTTTCGTCTTCCTCAAAGGTAATCAGTGTGCCTGAGTTGGCTTCCATGTTAATGTCGATATCGGGGTCGGTCAGGCTGGACAGGACGCGGGTTTTGACCTGATATTTGCCGGCGAACTCGACCGAGCGGATTTGCAGCACTTTTGAACCCAAACTCGCCATTTCGAGCATTTCTTCAAAAGTAATTTTGTCCATGCGGCGCGCGGTTTCGACCACGCGCGGGTCTGTGGTGTACACGCCGTCCACGTCGGTGTAGATCAGGCATTCGTCGGCCTTGATCGCTGCGGCAACCGCCACGGCAGAGGTGTCCGAGCCGCCACGCCCCAGCGTGGTGATGTTGTTGTGTGGGTCTATCCCTTGAAAGCCGGTGATGATGACCACTTTGCCTGCATCCAAATCTTTTTTAACGCGGTTGCCATCAATGGATTCGATGCGCGCTTTCATGTAGGCGTCGTTGGTGCGCACCGGTACTTGCCAGCCGGTGTAGCTGATGGCCGGTACGCCGATGCTGTTCAGTGCAATGGCGAGCAAACCGACCGAGACCTGTTCGCCGGTAGAGGCGATCATGTCCATTTCGCGCGGGCACAGGTCGGCGGCGTTTGGATTAACATCTTTGGCTAAACCGAGCAAGCGATTGGTTTCGCCGGACATGGCCGATGGCACGACCACGACTTGATGACCGGCTTTGACCCATTTGGCAACACGGCGTGCGACGTTTTGAATGCGCTCGACTGACCCCATCGAGGTGCCGCCGTATTTGTGTACCACTAATGACATTTTGAACCTGACTTTCTGTGTTGCTGTTTGTGAAAACGATTAATTCCAACCCGTTAAAATACAGTATGCAGCGCGAAAACTCAATATAAGCCGCGTGTTTACGGCTTATATTGTTAAAAATCGCGGATTTTAGGCGGCTTCGTAGCCGTTTGGGTTGCGACTTTGCCACACCCACGCATCACGACACATTTCATTGACGCCGTATTCGGTGGCAAAATTCAGCAGCGCTTTGGCCAAGTTCGGATCGGCATACACTGAGGCGACATCGCCCGGACGACGCGGTGCGATGCTGTAGGGGATTTTTTGTCCCGAAGCCTGTTCAAATGCCTGCACCATTTGCAACACGGTCACCGGTTCGCCTGTGCCCAAATTGACGGTGAACGAGTCATTGCCCGCGAGCAGGCGCGCCACCGCCAGCACGTGACCGCGCGCCAAATCCATGACGTGGATGTAGTCGCGTTCGCCGGTGCCGTCGGCGGTCGGGTAGTCGTTACCAAATACGGACAGCTGCTCACGCAAGCCCACCGCGACTTGTTGAATATACGGCATGAGATTGTTTGGAATGCCGCGCGGATGTTCGCCGATCAATCCCGACGGATGCGCGCCAACCGGATTGAAATAGCGCAGCATGGCGTAGCGCAAATCGGGCTGTGCGTGCGCTACATCGGTGATGATGCGCTCCATCATGACTTTGGTTTCGCCATACGGGTTGGTCGCGGACAACGGTGCGTCCTCACGCATGGGCGGCACGCCTTTTTCGCCATACACGGTGGCCGATGAGCTGAGGACGATGTGTTTGACATTCGCTTGCGTCATCGCGTCCAGCACGCTGAGCGTGCCGGTGACGTTGTTGTGGTAATACGCCAGCGGCTTGGCAACCGATTCACCGACCGCTTTGAGTGCGGCGAAATGGATCACGGCTTCGATGCGCTCGTCGCGCATCACTTGCGTCAAGGCGGCGGTGTTCAAAACGTCCTGCTCAATCACCTTGGGCAAGACACCGGTGATCTGCTCGATGCGCTCGGCGACTTTCGGGCTGGAGTTGCAAAAATTGTCCAATAAAATCGGCGTGTGTCCCGATTCGATCAAAACGACGGCGGTATGCGCGCCGATGTATCCGGTTCCACCGGTGAGTAAAATATTCGCCATAGAGTTCTCCCAAAAAGATGAAAGCGAAAAACCTGAAAGAGGTGTCTTTTCCGTAACATTCGCGGGCGTAGGACGGAGGATTCAGGATCTTTGTGTCAAACGTTCATTTTGTTTCATTTGAGTCATGGAAACTCTGACTTAAATGGTGTTGATCAAATACGAAAAAATAGGTTTTTACTTCTTTCAAAGGCTTACATCGAAAAATGTTCGCCCAGATACACGCGGCGCACGGCTTCATTGTTCACAATGGTGTCCGCGTCGCCCTCGGCCAGTACCGTGCCGTCGCTGATGATGTAGGCGCGGTCACAAATGCCGAGTGTTTCGCGCACATTGTGGTCGGTGATCAATACGCCGATGCCGCGTTCGGTCAAAAATTGGATGATGCGCTGAATGTCAATCACGGCAATCGGGTCAACGCCGGCGAAAGGTTCGTCGAGCAATACGAAACGCGGGTTGGTCGCCAACGTGCGGGCGATTTCCACGCGGCGACGCTCGCCACCCGACAAGGCGGGCGCGGGGCTTTGCAGAATGTGACCAATTTGCAGATCGGCCACCAGTTGGTGCAATTGCCGTTCGATTTCCGCACGATGGAGGCGTTTGCCGTTATCGTCGCGTTGCAATTCCAGCACGGCGCGGATGTTCTCCTCGACCGTCAGTTTGCGGAAAATCGAGGCTTCCTGTGGCAAATACGACAGGCCGTGGCGCGAGCGCACATGCATCGGTTGGCGCACGAGGCTGATGTTGTCAATGGTAACGTCGCCTTTGTCGGCGCCGACCAAGCCCACCACCATGTAAAAACAGGTGGTTTTGCCCGCGCCGTTTGGGCCGAGCAGGCCGACCACTTCGCCGCTGCGCACGTTAAATGACACGTCTTTGACCACCGTGCGTTTGCCGTAGCGCTTTTGCAGGTGCGCGGCGGCCAGCTCGGAGCGCGGATGTGTCAACGGATTAACGGGCGTGGCGGCGTTCATTGACCACCTCGCGCATCTTGTGAGCGTGGGGTGATGATGACGTGGGTGCGGCCTTTGCGGTTGACATTCGATTCAAACACTTCGGTGAGCTGGTTGTAAGTCAGCTCCTCACCGCGAATTTGATCAAGCAGTTGTCCTTTGCTATCGACACGGCGTACCTGCGCGCGTTTGGCTAAGGAGATCACGTTGGTCTTGCCGTCGTACAGCAGGTTTTCGGCCTGCCCTTCCATCCAGTCGCTCGCGCCGTCGCGTTGCTGGCGAAACCGCGCCAAGCCATTCGCGCCGCCTTTGGCGGTGGCGTATTGGTAGCCTTGCGGATCAATCACGACTTCGACCGTGTTTGCCTGAATTTGCATCGAACCTTGGGTCAAAATCACATGGCCGGAGAACACGCTGGTCTGCGTCACGTCGCTGTAGGTCACGGCATCGGCCTCAATATTAATCGGCTGACTACGATCATTGAGTGCGGCCGATTGCGCATGACTTAGGCTGATCGGTGCGCTCAAGAATAAGCTCAACGTCAACAGCAGCAGTTGCGGTTGGCGGGACGTTTGGGGTCGCGTGAGAAGGTTGAAAAGGTTGAAAAAACGTTGCATGGTTGTATCCTGTGTTCTATCGGATGTGTTTGCCGGTTGTCTGGTTGCCTGTATGCGTACCATTCACTTAGGCTTATTCAGTATTTGCGCCTTGATGCGTCCGCCGTCCGGCCCGCCCATACTCAAATCGCGCAATTGGTAATCGTAGCGAAAGCGCTTGCCGGTGAGCACGCTGTCGCCTTGCTTCATGGTGAATGCTTCGTCGCTGCTGGCCAAGCCCTGCGCCATATCCACCGTCATCGCCTCGGTGGTGAGTATCACCGTGCCGCTGTCGGTATTGTTCGGCTCGGCTTCGCGCGTGAGCACGACTTGCCCGGTTAAATCGACCGTTTGCGCTTGACTGCGCCAGACGGCTTGGTCGGCTTTGACCGTCACGCGCGGTTGTTTGTCGCTGGTGGTGATCAAATACACGGTTTTGCCTTTGATGTCGTCGTTACCGAAATGTTCAATGCCGGTCATGGATGCGTGGTACAACAGCGTGCCGTCTTTGCTGGTCTGCGTCAATTCCGCCTGCTCGGCAAAACCATCCATGCGATCGGTCGGCTTGGCGACTGGCTCGCTTTGCTGGTTGGTGTCCTTGCGCACATACCAGTAACTCAGCGCCATGATTGCGATCAACAGCAGCAGGTAGACGAGGTTGGGCAGATTGAAGCGACGCCAATAACGCCAACCATTGTAACGGGAGGGTGCCATCAAACAATCTCCAAAGTCGGTTGATCCGCGCTCGGCAGAGCCAAATACGCCGCATACGCGGGCAACAGCTTATCCTGCGTGTATAAAATCAACTCGGACAGCTCGCGCACTGCGCCTGCGCCGCCGCCCTGTGCGGTGACCCAATGCGCCGCCTCGCGCGCGAGGAAATGTCCGTTCGGCACGCTCACGGCGAAGCCGACGGCGCGCAAAATCGGCAGATCAATCACATCGTCGCCGATGTAGGCGCACTCATCGGCGGTGATGCCGACGGTATTGAGCAATTGCGCCAGAGCTGCGCCTTTGTCTTGAGCGCCTTGCAGCACGTGGTGGATTTTCAGATCTACCGCCCGCGCCGCCGTGACTTTTGAATCACGTCCGCTGATGATTGCCAGCACGATACCCTGTTGACGCAACAATTGCAGCCCCAAGCCGTCCTGTACATAAAATGACTTGGTCGCCTCGCCCGCGTCGTCGTAGTCCAAATAGCCGGTGGTCAGCACGCCGTCGACGTCCAAAATCAGCAAACGCACACGCGCCGCCCGTGCGATCACGTCGTCATTCGGCATCGCACCGACGGGGCGGTACAGTGCATCGTTGGTCAGGGAAAAGCTGGAGCGGTCGGTCATAGGGTATCCAGAAGTTTTAGTAAAAAACCAGTTAGATGAACCAACTGGGTTCCCGCTCAAATCATGCGGGAAAACGAGCGTAGCGAAGTTTCGATAAAACGAGCCTAGCGAAGTTTCGCGGAACGCAATGACGGCGTTTTATTGCGGCATACGAGCCACTTCGTCAACAAGCTCAAATTATACCCATCCTAAAAAATAAGCTAAAGCGTTGGTTCGCCTTGTTATCTTATTGTTTAAGGAATGGGTATTACAAGCTTTCAGTTCAATGGAGGCCAACAGCGTTTAGTTGATTGGCCTCCTGTTTTCATATCTACATCACTTTGGCGGCGAACAGGTCGTGCACATTCAGCGCGCCGGTGAGCTGATGGTCGGCATTGACCACCAGAATCTGGTTAATGTGGTGGCGCTGGAGCAACTCGACCGCCGATACGGCGAGCACATCGGCGCTGATGGTATACGGGGTTTTGGACATCACCTCGTCCACGGTCAGGCCACGCACATCCACGCCTTTTTCCAGCAGACGACGGATGTCACCATCGGTCAAAACGCCCAAAACATGGTTGTCCGCATCGACGATGGCGGTCATGCCCAAGCTTTTGCGGGTAATTTCCGCCAATGCGTCAATCAGACTCGCGCCGCTTGCTACCGACGGAATTTGTTCGCCTGTACGCATCACATCGCGCACATAAGTGAGCAATCGCTTACCCAATGTGCCGCCCGGATGCGAGCGGGCAAAGTCTTCTTCGTTAAAGCCACGGATTTTCAGTAAGACCACCGCCAACGCGTCGCCCAAGGCCAAGGCCGCCGTAGTGCTGGCTGTCGGCGCGAGGTTGAGCGGGCAGGCTTCGCGTTTGATGTATACATGCAAATGGGCGTCCGCGAGTTTGGCCATTTCCGAATCCATATGGCCGGTCATGGTGATGAGTTTGGTACCCGAGCGCTTGACGATGGGTAAAATGGCCAGTAATTCGTCGCTTTTTCCTGAGTTCGATAGAGCCAATACCACGTCATCCGGCGTAATCATCCCCAGATCGCCGTGGCTCGCTTCGCCCGGGTGAACGAAAAACGCCGGTGTGCCGGTTGAGGCGAAGGTCGCGGCGATTTTGCGCCCGATGTGGCCGGATTTACCCATGCCGGAGACCACCACGCGGCCTTTGCAATTCAAAATCAGTTCGACTGCCTTGATGAATTCTTCATCCAGATGCGCCGACTGATCGATCAGCGCGGTGGCTTCGATGTGCAGTACGTCGCGGGCGGCTTCTAATATCTCATGGGCTTGCATATTTTCGCTCGAAAGAGGGTTAATTTTGTTATTATCAAAGGAGGCGTAAGCACGGAAGAGCCAGTGCAGACGGTAGGCTTTATTCCGTGCTTCCTGAAGTATAACGTTTTTATCCCACGCTCACAATGCAAGTGCTTGGTTCTGCGGCATTGCGCTCGGGTCGCGGGAGGTCTTTCATTTTCTATTGGGTTCTCATGCAGGGTTTGCCGCTGATCGTTTTGTTTTTGTCCATTGTCGTAGCGGCGGTGGTCGTATTTCGTTACTTTCATTTACCGCCGATTTTGGGGTATTTGACGGTAGGCGTGTTGATCGGACCGTATGCCCTGAAGGTGTTGCCCGACCCTGAGTCGGTGCGACATTTTGCCGAGCTGGGTATTGTGTTTTTGATGTTCACCATCGGTTTGGAGTTTTCTCTACCCAAGCTCAAATCCATGCGTAAATTGGTACTCGGTCTGGGTACGGCTCAGGTTTTGGGCAGTATGCTGGTGTGCGCGTTTTTGGGTTTGTTGATGAATTATGCCTTGCCCGCCAATTTGGATATGTCCGGCGCGAGTTGGTTTGCGCTCGGTGGTGTGCTGGCGATGTCGTCCACGGCGATTGTGATGAAGCTGCTGACCGAGCGACTGGAATTGGATACGCCGCATGGACGCAATATTTTCGGTGTGCTGCTGTTTCAGGATTTGGCGGTTGTACCGCTGCTGATTTTGATTCCCGCACTGGCGCAGCCCGGCGACGCGGTCTATGGGCAGGTGGTGGTCGGCTTGCTGAAAACCTTGGCGGTGCTTGCCGTATTGCTCGGTTTGGGGCAAAAGCCGATGCATGCATGGTTGACGATCGTGGCGCGCCGTCGCTCCAGCGAGTTGTTCATGCTTAATCTGTTGTTGATGACCTTGGGCTTTGCTTTTTTGACCGAAAAGGCTGGCTTATCGCTGGCTTTGGGCGCATTCATCGCCGGTATGTTGATTTCCGAGACCGAATACAAAATGCAGGTCGAGGAGGATATACAGCCATTCAAGGATATTTTGCTCGGTCTATTTTTCATCGCCATGGGAATGCAGTTGGATGTCGCGCTGGTGCTGGGTAACTGGATGGCGATTTTGCTGGTTTTGGTTTTGTTTTTGTTGGCGAAATTCACCATCATCGCCTCGTTGGCTTATTGGTTTGGCAGTTCAACCGGCAATTCCATTCGCACCGCTTTGGCTTTGGCGCCTGCGGGCGAATTTGGCTTGGTGCTGTTGAGCTTGGAAATCGGTAACGGCTTGCTCAATCCTGAAGTCGCGCAATGGGTACTCGCCGCGATTATCCTGTCCATGTTCCTCACGCCGTTCATCATCCAGCATGCGGATAAAATCGTGTTTCGCTTCACCCGCAGCGAGTGGCTGTTGCAATCGCTGCAATTGACCGATATCGTCAAGCACGGCATTGATGCGGACGATCATGTGATTATTGGCGGCTTTGGGCGCAGCGGACGGAGTCTGGCGCGGTTGTTGCGCGAGCAGAATATCACCTACATCGGCCTCGACAGTAACCCCGAAAATGTGCAAAAAGGTGTACTCAAAGGCCATGATGTGGTTTATGGCGATATCGTGCGCAAAGAGTCGCTGGCTGCGGCAGGCGCCAGCAGAGCGCGCGCTGTGGTCATCACCTATACCGAGCCGCGTGCTGCATTGCATGTATTGCACCACATGCGCGAGCTGAATCCGGACGTGCCGGTGATCGTGCGCACGCTGGATGATGCGTATTTGGAACAATTGCAACAAGCCGGTGCGGTCGCCGTTGTGCCTGAAATTCTCGAAGGCAGTTTGGTTTTGGCCACGCAAACGCTGATTACGTTGGGCAAATCACCGAGTGAAGTATTGAGCTTCATCGCCGAGCAGCGACGCGGACGCTATGATCTGCTGCGCCAACATTTTGACGAAGAATCCGACCCGTTTGGCGCAGTCAATGACGCATCCGAAACGACCGCGAAGAAAAGTAAAACGTCGATGGTGGGCGAGGAACGTGTCGCGCGTCTATCTGAAGATAGCTTGTGGTTGGATCAACCTCTGAGTACCCTGCCGCTTGAACCGTGGCGCGTACAGGTGCGCCGTGTGATGCGCGGCCTGAATCTGCTCGATCTAAGTAGCGATCCGATTTTGCACGAAGGCGATGAAATTGTGTTTGTCGGCGCGGCGGAAGATGCCTTGCACGCTGCGCAGGCATTGAATGGGGAGGTGTGATTCAAGAATGATCGTTGAGATGTTGTTTTCATTTTTAGTGGCGGTTGTTACGACAGACTCTGTCTTGTCATTTCGCAATAGAAAAAAGGCTTCGCATCTTTTATTGCGAAGCCTTTTAGAGCCATTTTATGAAATATAGCGAGTCATGCCGTACTTGATACGGCATCTTTTTGCTATAAGATTGCGGGTCAAGCCCGCAATGACTCATTGGATTAATTGATAGTTATGGCATCATTTGATACATTCATTCAAGCCCACCGATAAGCCGGATTCTGTAATGGGTTGCCCCACGACAATCATTCCTCTACATGATGCGTTACCGCATCACTTTAGCCATCTACCCGCACGCTCGGCGAGCCGCGTCACTGCGTGCCTATTTGATGTTGCTCCCAATAGAGGTTACCGCGTTTCACCGTAACTGAATACGCTCGTCTCTGTGGCCCTATTCCTCGCCTTATACCCGAGGGCTTTCGGCGGACGGCTGTTAGCCGCTATTGTGCTCTGTGGAGTCCGGACTTTCCTCCCGCGCGATTGTTGCCAATCAACGCCAGCGATTGTCTGGTGGACATGAATTGGTATTGTACCATGCCGTTAAGGAAGCGCGGAATAACCCCTACCATCGGTAGTGTCTCAGTTTGAAATATCTTTTTTCTTGTTGTAAGAACCACGCTTTTTAGCCACAGGTTCAGGCACTAAACGCGCTATTTCTTCGATAGACCATATATGGTCTGCAATACCTGCTTCCATTGCTGGTGTAACGCGCAGTGTTTTATGGATTTTTGCGAAGTTGTAGTACATGAAGTGCAAACTAACCGCGTTCATGTGATTATCAACTTTTTTACTAAAACCATTGGTTAAGCGTGTAAATCGGCGCATGTGCATACGCATGGTTAAGTTTTGACGCTCAACAAAACTGGTGCTTACGTGTTCTTTTTCAGGGTTGCCCGATACTACACCTTTAACCGCCCCTTTGAATTTTGAAAGGCTATATTTTCGTTGGTCTTCTTTGGGATTGTTGCCGTACAGTTTAACAAGCATTGCATAGTCAATATCACCATGAAATGCGCCCTCTACGGCTTCTAAATAGGCTTTGTGACCGTCAGTAGTCAATTGCACTCGATTTGATAAACGGCTGGCTAAATCATCAATGAATAACTTTGCACTCACTGAGCCACGAGTACCGACTAACCAACTCGGAATAAGTTTGGTATCTGCATCAATCGCTGTCCATGTGTAAACATCGCCGTAACCAAAAACATCCTTGAACTCATCGGGCACATTGCGCTCTTTGGCATAAACGAAAGACCAAATTTCATCACATTGAACGCGCTTACAGTTCAGATTACGCATGGCTTTGTCTTGATAGTCTGCACACGCTTGGCCAACCTCAACAAGTAGTTTTGTAACTGTGTTAATTGAGCAACCAACGATACGCTCAACTGAGCGCATAGAATTACCCTCAACTAAAAGTTGAATGATTTGTACTCGTTTTTCGATTGGTAGGATATTCATAGTTTACACTTTCGTTGAATTTCATATTGAATTATAATATAGTTAGCACGGTAAATCAATAAATTACTTATTACTTTACTTATATTTTATACAAATAATTTCTTTTTGTGTTATTATCAATCTGTCTTTAATTTGATGGGGTGAGAAAATGCTTATTGGTTATGAGGATGCACAAAATGCTTTGAATCCATACTACGAACAGTTATGGAAAATAGTTACATCATCTTGGGAAAAATACAATTCACTGCCAGAGGAGTACACATCGATAGCCTCAAAACGGGGAAGAGCAACGGTAGTGAACGATTTTGTTGTCGCTTTGGCGAGACAGCTTTCTTTTGATGACTCGCGTTTTCAAAATATCGAAATTAACGGAATGTTTTGTTTGCTTATTCCAACCGATGTAGGGCTTTTTGCGATTAGATTGAAAAAACTTAATATAGATGGAACATCAAGCAACCAACTAACAAAACAAGTTAAATCATTTAAAGAGCATGAAGAGATAGCTGGGTTAGAAAACGCATACCACTTAGAAATGGGATATGTTTTAAACGATTATGAAGAATTTAATGCTGTCATGATAGCTTGTCCCTCTGGAGAGAAAAGCATTTGTTGGAAAGCTGAAGTTACTACTCATGGGGTGGTTAATGGAGAAGAAGAGTTGTTTGCTTCTGATACAATAGAACCTAACAAATATGGCTTTAAGGTTGTTAGAAAAGACATTATCGGTGATGAAAATGAAGCAACAGGAAGTTAATTCTCAATTGGTTTTATTAGCCAGAGAATTTCGTGGATTAAGCCAAGAAGATTTGGCAGTCAAAGCCAATGTTACTCAATCAGCAGTCTCTCAATTAGAGAAGGGCAATTCAGTTGCTATTGGTCAGGATAAATTAACAAAGATATTTGAAGCTCTTGAGTTTCCTGAAAGATTCTTTTATAGCGATGAGCCTCGTTTAAGTTTTGGTTCAAGCAGTTATTTTTATAGAAAAAAAATTACAAAAGCATCTGAAAGAAACTTTGTATCTGGAATTGTGAATTTATTCAGAATGCATCTATCAACAATGCTTACTATTGTTGAGGTTGAATCTACAAATCCTTTGCCAAAAGAAACAGTTAATGAAGATAATAATCCGTCACAAATTGCACAAACTGTACGTGATATATGGGGGATTCCTGATGGCCCTGTACAAAATTTGACGCATTATGTTGAAAAGGCTGGAATAGTTATTGTTGAATGCCCCTTTGGCACAGATAAAATCGATGGAACAAGTGTAAATTACAATAATCTTCCACCAATTATTTTTATAAACAACTCGCTTCCGCCAGATAGATATAGATTCACTTTGGCCCATGAACTTGGACATATTGTAATGCATGATATTCCTCACGAACGAATGGAAGAAGAAGCCGATGCATTTGCTTCTTCTCTCTTAATGCCGTCTAAAGATTTTTTGCGCTCTATAGCTTCTTCAAGTGCTGGAAGAGTGAATATTCAACAACTAATAAAATTAAAACCTTTGTGGAAAACATCTATTGCATCAATGATTGTTCGTTTACATGATACTGGTAGAATTTCAGATTCAGAATATAGAAACATGTATATTTCACTATCTAAAATGAAATTAAATAGGAATGAGCCACAACCTTTTAGAAAAGAAAGACCAGCATTATTTCCACAAATAGTCGAAGCTTGTCTTGGTGATTATAGATTCGCTAAAAACAATGCTGAATCAATACTTGGTATTTATAGTGATGATTTCAAACTTTTATACGGGGCTTTACTGCCTGAACCGAAGTTGAAGATTGTTTCTCGCGCTTAATATCATTTAATTTTTTTGACTCTTTAAGTCGCTCTTCTTTTGATAAAGAAGAAGCTTTAGCAAATCCGCCACTTTGACCGCGAGGTCTCTTGGGTGGCGGATTATTTATTTCCTCCTCACCCGTAGCTTGGTCAACGATAGACTTAGCGAGTTGGTTTAGGTCAAGTTTCTTTTTCATGCGCTAAGTCTATCACAAATGGTATCAGGTGAAAATACCGCTAAATTTCAAACTGAGACACTACCCTACCATCTCCAGCCCGAAGAGTTCTGACAAAAAAACACCCAGAGCGCAGACTGGTTTGGGTTGTTCCGTGCCTCCTTAAAAACCAAAACCGCCCATGTGCGAACACATGGGCGGCTGGTCTGCTGTGGAGAGTTTTGTTATTGGATTACTGTCCGCGCAGTTCTTTGCGCAGGATTTTGCCGACGTTGGATTTCGGTAGTTCGGTGCGGAATTCGATCACTTTCGGGCGTTTGTAGCCGGTCAGGTGTTCTTTGAGATAGTTTTGCAACTCTTCTGCGGTCAGGCTGTCGTCTTTTTTGACGATGAATAGTTTGACCGCTTCGCCGGAGTGCTCGTGCGGCATGGCGATGGCGGCGGCTTCGAGTACTTTTGGGTAGGTCACGGCGACGTCTTCGACTTCGTTCGGGTAAACGTTAAAGCCGGAGACGAGAATCATGTCTTTTTTGCGATCGACCAGTTTGACATAGCCCTGCTCGTTCATCACGCCGATGTCGCCGGAGCGGAAGTAGCCATCCTCAGTCATGACTTTGGCGGTCTCGTCGGGGCGTTGCCAGTAGCCGGCCATCACTTGCGGGCCGCGAATGCAGATTTCGCCGGTCTGGCCGAGTGGTACTTCGTTGCCATCGTCATCCAGAATCGCAATGTCGGTGGATGGCAAGGCCAAGCCGGTGTAGCCGGTGTATTGCGTCGCGGTTACAGGGTTGAACAATGCGCCCGGACTGGTTTCGGACAGGCCGTAGGCTTCGATAATCGGTTTGCCGGTTTGTGCGTAGAATTCTTCGGCGACGGAGCGTTGTACCGACATGCCGCCACCCAAGGCGACGCGCAGTTTGGAAAAGTCAATTTTTTTGAATTCAGGGTGGTGCAGCAAGGCATTAAATAGGGTGTTGACCGCAGGGAATACATGTACGCCGTGTTTGTGCAAATCGCCAATCATGGCGTGGATGTCGCGTGCATTGGCGATCAACAGCGCTTGGCCACCGATGTGCATACAATACATCGCGCCGGCGGTGAAGCCGAAAATATGGTAGAGCGGCAATGCCTGTAAAAAGATCGGTTGTTCTTGTTCGCTCATGCCGTCGAATGCGGCTTTACACCAGGCGGTGATTTGCAGCACATTGGCGACCAAATTGCCATGCGTGAGCATTGCGCCTTTGGCCACGCCTGTGGTGCCGCCAGTGTATTGCAAAAAGGCCAAATCGTCATGCGTCAAGGTGACCGGTGTCATGGCGAGATTTTGGCTCTCGGCCAGCACTTGTTTGAATGAGATGGCGTTGTCAATTTTCCACGCGGGAATCATTTTTTTGACGTATTTCAAGACGAAATCGACAATGCGTCCTTTGAAACCGAGAAAATCGCCCATTTTGCTGACGATGATGTGTTGCATGTCGGGCAGGTGCGGCAAGGCGTGCTCCAAGGTCACCGCAAAGTTATCCAAAATAAAAATCGCTTTGGCGCCCGAGTCTTTGAGCTGATGCTCTAATTCGTCGGTGGTGTACAGTGGATTGACATTTACCACACAGAAGCCGGCGCGCAAAATCGCGGCGACTGCAACGACGTATTGCAGACAGTTGGGCATCATCACCGCCACGCGGTCGCCTTTTTGTAGGCCGCGTTGTTGCAGCCATGCGCCCACTTGTTCCGAATAGGTTTTGACCTCGGTGTAGCTCAGGGTTTTTTCCATACTCATCGCGAGGGGGCGTTCCGGATAGCGGGTAAACGCGTCTTCGTAGATGGCGGCGATGGAGGTGAATTGATGAATATTGATTTCAGCCGGAATATCGCCGTATTGACTGAGCCAAGGTTTGTTCATAAAGTCTGCTCCTGTGTGGATATATTGTGGATTTTTATTTGTGCAACGCACCAAATTTTCTCAATATAGCATTAATTGACGCGTTTTTGGTTGATTTTTTTTTGGCTCAACGATTTGATTGTATCGTGTTTTTTGCTGGTTTCCCAAACGTAGCGGGGGTTTTACCCTGTTTTGTCGCTGTTTTCCGCGCATGGTCAGCATGCCTCGTATTATGCTGCGGACGCGCATGTTTGCACCGCTGGCACATCGCGAGACATCGTGGTATCCTGTGGGTAAGTGCGAGGTGTTGTTGCTGTCATCATCGCCAAGGGTTTTTCAACAAGCGATCGCTTCGAGTGCTGAAAATTCGGGACGATTCGCTGATTCAAAGGAGGTTCGTATGAACGTACAACTCACAGGTCATCACGTTGAAGTGACACCGGCTATTCGTGAACATCTGGTTGGTAAACTGGAGCGAGTCAAACACCATTTTGATCATGCGGTGGAAGTCAAAGCCATCTTTTCGGTTGAAAAACATATTCAAAAAGCCTCGCTGCGCTTACGCTCGGACGGGCAGGATTTTCATGCGGAGGATTCGCAAACCGATCTCTATACCGCAATTGACTTCGCGGTAGACAAGTTGGACAAACAGGTCACCAAGCACAAAAAGAAACGCATCGACGTGCCGTTTGACAATGGCAAACGCGCCATTGAATAAGCCTCGCTTGCGGTAGTTATCCCCCAAAACCTGCGATCAATTGCTCGCAGGTTTTTTCATGTGCAGATAGCTGGGCGTGCGCGGGCTTTTTTCGCTAAAATAGACACGAAAAAAGCACGCCTGCATTTGCTATATCGAAATGTTTAGCTCGATGTTTCAGAACTTCATCATCCGTATCTTATGAGCGGCGCGCGGATAAAAAATAACAGATTTTTGGTTTTTATTGTGCACTGCACACAACCACGTCAACCAAAGGATGTCTCATGAGTCCCACACAAACTGCCGCTTGGGCAACCCTCACCTCTCACCACCGCGATTTGAAAAAAAGCAGCTTGGAGCAATTGCGCCAATCGGATCCGAAACGCTCTGATCGCTACCGCATATGCACCTGCCAAATCGAATTGGACTACTCGCGTCACCACATCACCGATGAGACGCTGATGTTGTTTGAGCAATTGCTCAATGAACAGGCGTGGCGTGCGTGGCAAAAGCGCATGTTTGACGGCGAAGCGATCAATACCTCTGAAAATCGTGCGGTGCTGCACGTCGCTTTGCGCGGCTCGTATCAGGGTACGAATGGCGCGATTCCGAGCGAAGTTGCCGCGACGCGCGAACGCTTTTTTGCCTTTGCCGACGCCGTGCGCGCCGGTCAAATCACCGGTCACTCGGGCAAAGCCATCACCGACGTGGTCAACCTCGGTATTGGCGGTTCTGATTTAGGGCCGCGCTTGATTTGCCATGCATTGGCTGAGAACGCCACGCCGCGCGTGCATTTCGTGGCGAATATTGACCCGGTTGAACTGCAACGTGTCTTGGATCAAGTTGACCCCGAAACCACCCTGTTCATCCTGTCCTCAAAAAGCTTCTCCACCATGGAAACGCAGGTCAACGCGACCTCCGCGCACGCATGGCTGTGCGCGCACTACGGCGTACCGATGACTGACGATCAAGGCGTCAAGCACGCGCATTTTTGTGCCACTTCCAACAATACCCAAGCCGCCGCCGCATGGGGTATTTTGCCCGAACGTTGTTATACCTTGCCCGAATGGGTCGGTGGGCGCTTCTCGCTCTGGTCGGCGATTGGCCTGTCCATCGCCATAGCCTTGGGCACGGAGCAGTTCCAACAACTGCTCGATGGCGCCAAAGAAATGGACGAACACTTTCTCACCGCGCCGTTTGTCAACAACATGCCCGCCATGCTTGCCATGCTCGGCATCTGGTACACCAACTTCCACGGCGCGCAAGTTCACGGCGTGATCAGCTATGCCGAGCGTCTGCGCTACCTGCCGGACTATTTGCAACAACTGGAAATGGAATCCAACGGCAAATCCATCAACAAACAAGGCGATCCGGTTGATTACGCCACCGCACCCGTATTGTTTGGCGGTTTGGGCACGACCACGCAACACAGCTTTTTCCAATTACTGCATCAGGGCCGTGTGCGCGTACCGCTTGACATCATCAGCATTGAACCAAGCCTGCCGCCAGCCTATACGGGCGACAGCCGCGAAGCCGACTTGCTGCTGTTTGCACAAGCACAATCGGACGCGCTCGCCTACGGCATCGCCGCCCTGCCGGACAGCTTGCGCATCGAATGGGAAAAAAAACCATCCTACAGCCGTTTCCCGGCCAATCAGCCAAGCTCTCGACTGCATTTGAACAACCTCACGCCGCACACACTGGGTGCGCTGATTGCCCTGTATGAGCACAAAACCTTCCTGCAAGGCGTGGTGTGGGACATCAACAGCTTTGATCAATGGGGCGTGGAGCTGGGTAAAGTGATGTTCGGCGCGATGAAAAAGTAACACTTCTGTAAAAAATACTTGCGTATGCATAAGAGATTCGGCATAATGTCGATCTCACGCCGAGGTGGTGGAATTGGTAGACGCGCCGGACTCAAAATCCGGTTCCGAAAGGAGTGAGGGTTCGATTCCCTCCCTCGGCACCAAATTCAAAAAATCCCAGTCAAACGACTGGGCTTTTTTTATGCCTCTCAAGCCGTAATGCGCGTGCAATACGTGCAGAATAAGCCGGTTCAGTTGATTGAGCTGGAATACCAGCGCTTGATGCGCTGCGCCACTTCGTAGCCCCAATACAGATACGTGCCCCAGCCCGGGTGAAAGCCGTCTGAGGCGAGCACGCTTTCCCTTTGAATAAATTGCATTTGAAACAATTGATGCTCGGGATGGGTTTGCAGTAGGTTGGCTAACGCAGTATTGAAATTCTGTGCGCGCAGCCCTAAAAACCAGCGCAAGGGCTGCGGCAATGCCGGAAACGCATGCAGCGGCGGCACAGCGGAAAATACGATGTGTCGCACGCCAAAACGGCTGCGCAGCAATTCGATCAGCTCGGTTTGGTGCGCGATCCACGTGGTACACCGTCGGCGCGAGAGAACGTCGTTCGCACCCATGGACAATACGGCGACATCGAATGTTTGTGCGGGGATGTCGTGCAGCCGACGCAGTAAATCCGGCGTGGTATAACCGGATTGTGCGGTCAGTTGCCACGTCAGATGAAAGTCGTCGGCCAAGACGTTCACCAGTCGTCCGCATAAGCC
>JBATQE010000064.1:0-77300 GCA_049291875.1 Burkholderiaceae bacterium | reverse complement strand
AACAAAGTTCTGGGTGTTTTTTGCCAGAACCCGAAGGGCTGGCGATGGGCGCGTGATTAACTTTGTTGTGACGCTTGTCTAGGGAATGACCATAGACTGCGCGCCACGCCTCGTTACTCATCACGCCAATCAACCAGCGCAGACGGTAGGGGTTATTCCGTACTTCCTTAAAGCATAAACGCCTGAAAACATAAAAATTTTTGATTCAATCATCCATTTGAAATGAATAGACCCGACCCTCAGCCTATGTTAAAAATTCACATTATTCCCGTGACGCCGTTTGCACAAAACTGCTCCATCATCATGTGTACGCAGACGAATGCGGCTGCGGTGGTCGATCCGGGCGGTGATGTGGACGCCATCATGCAGGCGGTACGGCAGATGAATGCGAACGTCGAGCAAATTTTGCTCACGCACGGTCATTTGGATCACGCTGCCGGTGCGCCGGCCTTGGCGGCGGCTCTGCAATCGGCAACAGGGCAGGTTGTGCCGATCATCGGGCCGCATTCGGCAGATCAGTATTGGCTGGACGACTTGCCCGCGCGGGCGCGTGCCTATGGTTTTGGCGAGGCCAAAGCATTCGCGCCGACGCGTTATTTGCAGGACGGTGATGAAATACAGATCGGCGCGCAGCGTTTGCAGGTATTGCATTGCCCCGGCCATACGCCGGGTCATGTGGTGTTTTTTCATGATGGCATGCGTGTGGCGTGGGTCGGTGATGTGTTGTTCAAAGGCTCGATTGGTCGTACCGATTTTCCGGGTGGCAATCACGGCGACCTGATCGCGGCGATCAACACCAAACTGTTGCCTTTGGGCGACGATGTGCAGTTTATTTCCGGTCATGGGGCGATGTCTACATTGGGTCATGAGCGACTGAATAATCCGTTTTTAATTTAAGCGTCGATGACCGAGTGGCTATTGGCCATTGAACAAGGCAAAACCATGAGTGAAGTCAACCGCACCAATCTGTATCAGGAAACCCACGCACGGCCGTATTTGAGCTTGCCCGTGCCTTGTGCGGTCGGGCACATCCTGTATTGGCGCGGTGATCGGCAATCCTCCGCGCTGCTCGATTTGGCCAAAGCGCTGGCCAATCGCCAAGGCGTGAATCCAAGCAATAAACAAAACACGTTTTTTGAATACACCTGCCAAAACTATCACATCCGTTTTGAGCAGCACACCGAGTTTGATACGCTCACCATCGCGCAATCCATTTCCCCCGAGGCCGAACTATTTGGCGACAACCCGCTGGGCATCATTGAGGATGGCTTGTTGCAGGCATTGGAGCCGAACTTATTGGTCAAAACCCGCATTCATCTGTTGCTCCATCCGGCGGATGGCAGCCGTGCGGACGAACCGACAACGGAGCTTCCGAACAGCCACATTGGTGCGCAATTTAGCGACATCAACGGCTCGGCAGCCATTTACGGCTCATGGATTATGGGGCGCCGCGCCGAAGCCTACTCGGATTTCAAGCTCGACGCGCAGGGCTACTCGCGCTTTTTGGTGGTCAGTCATGCGCTCAATCCGGCGGATGCGGGGCGCGTGGTCACGCGCCTGCTGGAGATGGAAAATTACCGCATCACGGCGCTGATACCGCTGGATGTGACGCGCGCGGTGAGCAAAACCCTGTCTCAGGCCGATGCGCGGCTGGTGCGGATTTTGGATGAAATTGCCGATTCGGATTCGGCGGAAAAGCAACACGATTTGCTCAACGATCTGCTCGCCATCGCGCAGCAGGTCGAGAGTCACCGCAATCAATTGTCCTCGCGTTTTTCCGCCAGCCAAGCCTACTACGAGCTGGTCAAATTCTCTTACGAAAAACTCAATGAGGAAAAACTCGGCGGTCTGCAACGCCTGCAAACCTTCGTTGAGCGGCGTTTGGGGCCGGCGATTCGTACTTTTTCCGCCTTGCGCGCGCGGCTGGAGGATATTTCCCAGCGCGTTGATCGCATTGCCGAATTGCTGCGCACCGAAATCAATGTGCACATGCAGTTGCAAAACAGCGAAATGCTCGCGGGTATGAACCACAGCGCGAAAATGCAATTGAAAATGCAGAAAACGGTGGAAGGCATTTCCATCGTCGCGCTGACCTACTACGCCATCGGCGTGCTGGGCTATCTGCTGGCGATTTTCCTGCATGGCGACGACAAATACACGGTGATGGGGCTGCTCGTTTTGCCGGTAGCTGCGCTGATTTGGTACTTGCAGAAAAAAATCCTGCATCGCATCAATGCCTCAACGCATTTGGATGAGGAATGATATGGTTTCGCCAAAAATGTTTAAGCCGACGCCGGAAACACCGGCCATTGCTCGCTGATGCGACCCTGATCGTACACCGCGAGCGCGCCGAATTGCAGCATCAGCATCTCGCTTTGCGTCGGGCGAAAAAATACATAATCGCCCGCGCGGCAGGCGAAATTCGGCGCGGCGGTCAGCACCTTTTGATTGGTCGATGGGCCGTACAGCTCGCTGCTGCGCACGCCTTCGGGTGAGGCCACCTGCGCACGCCATTCGCCGCCGTGGATGATGACGCTTTGGCGCTGGTTGACATCCCATTTTTGTATCAACCGAGACACCGTTTGCGCGCCATAGGGCAGGGAAAACTCACCGACTTTTAAGATTGGCGCGGCGATGAACAGCGCAGCCTGTAAATCACTTAATAATTCCGTATCGAAATCCGACGGCTTGACCACGGCCGAGCCGATGGCCAATTCGTTCACATCGGGGTTGTCGAGGTGCAGGCGATAGGTCGGCGAACCGGCGGTATTCAGGGTCAATTGCTCGGGCGCAAGGCGGCTGGCCGGATGGCGCAGGGCGAATTCGCGAAATTCGCGGTACAGCGCTTTGGCGTGGGCTTCGGTATGGGCGCGGTTGTGCAGCAGATTCGGCACTTTGACGATGTGCGCATCATAGCCCATCAGGCCGGAAAACTGCGCCAGCGGCTCGTTCGAAATCATGTCCAGCATGGTGTTGAGCGTTTCTGTATGGGTGACGCCGCCGCGATGTAAGCCCACATCGATTTCAATATTCAGCCGTAGCGTTTTGCCCTGCGCACGGGCAAATTGCAAGTAGGCTTGCAGGGTTTCGGGCGTGTCCACCAGCCATTGGATTTGCCGCTCGGGGTTAAATTCGGCTGCGCGCGTTTGGCTCAGGCGGGTGAAAAAATTCGGTAGTTCCACAGCGCTGAGCGGTTTGCCGAGCAATAGATCGGTCTGCGGCATGAATTGCGCGAGCGTGAGCAGCATCGGATAGTTGAACACCATAAGCCGCTGCGTATGCCACGCCTTTGCGGTGTGTTCGAGTAAATTCAGACAGGGCAAGGATTTGGCGACGATGCGCAGGTGTTTGCGCTCGCCGACCTGATCGGCAATGGTGCGCAGATTGTGTTCGCTGCGCACCTTGTCCCAGATCAAGGTTGGGCTGCCGACACCGGCGGCGTGCAGCGCCTGCGACAGTTGCGTGAAATAGGCGTCGTGCGTGCCGCGACCAGCGCGCGGTTTGAGCGCATAACCGATGCCCAAGCCAGCACCTGCGGCGAGCGCACCGCCTAAAAATTGTCGTCGTGACAGCATGACGCATTTCCTTTTTTAAATTCAATCAAGCCAAATTAAAAATTCGACGGGTGTAGTCGTTGACAAACTTGCCGCGCGGGTCAAGCTGCGCGCGAATGCGCAGAAAATCCTGCCAGCGAGGGTACAGTTCGGCCAATTCTTTAAATCCCAAGTCATTGAGTTTACCCCAATGCGGTCGCCCGCCAAAGTGTTTAAAGATCGGGCCGATGGTGCTGATTAAATAATCATAGGGCTCGACGTGGCTGGCGTGTACCGCGATCGAGTGGCAGTCGCGCTGGTAAAACGGCGAGAGCCAGGCATCGTCGCCCTTGGTCAGGCGAAATTCGATCGGATAGTAGGTGTTCGGCAGTTGATCCATCGCCGCGCACACTCGCTCAAAGCAGGCGAAACCGTGCTCCTTCGGAATGTGGTACTCGGACTCGTTGAATTTGCTCGGACGCGGTTGCGCAAGCACGCGCCACGATTGGTCTTTCGCCTCCTCCATGACCTCGCCGTCCTTGATCAAAAACCGCGCAAACAGCGGGCGCAAAAAGGCGGGCACTTTATCGCGTAATTGCTTCAAATCATTCAAACCGTCGTCGTCCTTCGAGGCCAAGCGCGGCTCGATTTCGCCTTCATACGGCGTGTGTGAAATCAGGATGCAAAAGCCGGTGTGCGGCAGATACAGCAGCTCAAAATGTTCGAGTTGTTCAAACAGCGTCGCGCCGTCGCGCAAAACGGATTGCAGCGTTTGCACCCAGACTTTGCGATGCAGCTGGCGCGCAGGGCGGTTTTGCAAGGTGACTTCGGTGATTGCCCCGAGCGCGCCGAGCGAGACTTGGGCCGCAGACCAAACCTCGGCGTTTTCCTGCGCGTTGCAGGTCAAAATTTGCCCGTCGGCGGTCATCAGTTTGATTTGCGTGGCGTAGTGGTGCATGGCGCAGGTGTCTTTGCCCGTGCCGTGCGTCGCGGTGCTTATCGCGCCGGCCAGACTTTGATACAGCACATCGGGCAGATTGATGGTTTCCTGTCCGATGACCTCCAAATCGCGTGCAAGCTGGGATAATTTCGTACCGCCGAGTACCGTGGCGGTGACTTTTTGTGCATCGTGCGCCATCACACCCGCCAGCGGGTCAAGCGACACGATGGTTTGCTCGGTGCAGACCAGCGGCATGAAGGAGTGGCCGGAGCCGACGAAGCGCACATTCGGTGCGCTGCGGATGATCTGTGCCAATTCGGCTTCGGAGGTCGGTGTGAGGATGGCTTGCGGGTGGCAGGTTTGGCCTTCTGACCAGTTGTTCCAGGTCAATTGTCCCAGTCCGGCTTGCATACGCGCCTGTTCGCCTGCGGTGGTTTGCGGCGCAACGGCGTTGCCGCAGCCGCTGAGTGTGCTTGCCACACCGCCCAAAGCAATGGTGCTGACGGCCGCGCCGGTGTTTTTCAGAAAAGCGCGGCGTTTGGGGTTGTTTGGGTTGT
This sequence comes from Burkholderiaceae bacterium, assembly GCA_049291875.1. Classification (GTDB taxonomy): domain Bacteria; phylum Pseudomonadota; class Gammaproteobacteria; order Burkholderiales; family Burkholderiaceae; genus CTSOIL-112. The sequence goes on along the minus strand of JBATQE010000064.1, from coordinate 72,270 downwards.
CCATGTTCACTGGGTTCATGGCGCGTCTCCTATCATGAATCGGGCCAATGCTTTGAGTTCGGCTTCGCTGCAGTCCATGCATTGGCCTTGGGGCGGCATGGCGTTAAAACCGATTTGCGCGTGGCTGAGGACGGTGTCCAAACCGCGCTCGGCGATGCGTTTTTGCCAATCGGCGCGGTCATGCACCAGCGGCGCTTTGGCGTCGGGGCTGGTGTGGCACATCAGGCAGGAACGGCTGTATTTGGCGGCCAGCTTCACATCTTGCGGTCGCAGGGCTTCACGCGCGCGTTGCGCTTGGATTTCTGCTAGCGTCGGTTTGACGACGGCGGGTTTTTCGGGTGCGCAGGCGCTGAGGCAGTAGATGCTGAATATCAGCGCCATTGCTGTGCGCCCGCATGGGCTAAGTGGCATGATTGTCTCCGTGAGGATGTATGATTTTCGTGCAGTTTATCACCAGTTAGGCGCTGTTGTGTGTTTTTGTGTCAATTCTAAGGTGATTTGCCGCGCGACGTGTAGAGCCACTTGGCGGCGCGTGGGGCATTTATGCCAAAATATGCTTGTATCGGCGCGGCCTGCTGATAGAATGGACGCCTTGCAGACAATTGCGCATGATTACGATTATAAAGAAACGGACTCGCGCCTCGGCTAAACCCACAGGCCGCGCGAGATCAAGGCAAAGGACAGATTATGAAATTTGATTTTCCCATCATCATTGTGGATCAGGATTTTCGCGTGGATAATATTTCCGGCTCGGGCATGCGTGCCTTGGCCGAAGCCATCGAAGCGCAGGGCGGCAGCGTGGTTGCGGTGACGCAGGCGCGTGATTTCCTCGGTTTGGCGCAGCAATCGGCGCGTGCTTCGGCCTTCATCGTCTCAGTGGATGAGCCGGAGAACGGCGAAATCGAGTTGGATGAGGCGAAAGCGCAAACCATCGAGGATTTGCGCGCGATGGTGCATTCGATTCGTGCGCGCAACCTTGACATCCCGATTTTTCTGTACGGGCGCACGCACACCTCGCGCGATTTGCCGACCGATGTGCTGCGTGAGATGCACGGTTTCATGAATATGTTTGAGGATACGAACGAATTCATGGCGCGGCGTGTGTTGCGCGAGGCAAAACTGTATGTCGATGGCCTGTTTACCCCGTTTTTCAAGGCATTGGTCAATTACGCGCAAAACTCGTCGTACTCATGGCACACGCCCGGCCATTCGGGCGGTGTGGCGTATCTGAAAAGCCCCGTGGGGCAGTTGTTTCATCAGTTTTACGGTGAAAATATGCTGCGCTCGGACGTCTGTAACTCGGTGGAGGAACTCGGCCAGCCACTCACGCACACCGGCCCGCTGTTCGACTCGGAGCAAAATGCTGCGCGTATTTTCAAGGCCGATCACTGCTTTTTCGTGACCAACGGCACGTCTACCTCGAACAAAGTCGTCTGGCACGCCAGCGTAGCGCCGGGCGATATCGTGGTGGTGGATCGCAATTGCCACAAATCGAATTTGCATGCCATCATCATGACCGGCGCGATTCCGGTATTCCTCTCGCCGACGCGCAACTACCACGGCATCATCGGGCCGATTCCGAAGTCCGAGTTTTTGATGGAAACCATTCAGCGCAAAATTGACGCGCATCCGCTGATCGAGGACAAAACCCGCAAGCCCAAGATTTTCACGCTCACGCAATGTACCTACGACGGCATCATGTACAACGCGCACGCGATCAAAGGCATGCTCGATGGCAAAATCGACACCCTGCATTTTGACGAAGCATGGCAGCCGCACGCGTATTTCCACCCGTTTTACAAAAACTACTACGCGATTGACGGTGATTATGGGCGTACGAAAGAATCGCTGGTGTTCTCCACCCAGTCAACGCACAAATTGCTCGCCAGCCTGTCGCAGGCCTCGCAGATTTTGGCGCAGGACGCGATCAACCGACCGCTGGATCGCTACCGCTTTAACGAAGCCTACCTGATGCACGCCTCCACCAGCCCGCAGTACTCAATCATCGCCTCGTGTGACATCGCGGCGGCGATGATGGACGAGCCGGGCGGCACGGCATTGACCGAAGAATCGCTGATCGAAGCGATGGATTTTCGCCATGCCATGCGCAAGGCCGAGGCCGAATACGCCGCGCAGCAAACGTGGTGGTTCAGCGTCTGGGGACCTGAGCATTTGCCGAAAAAAGGCGCGGGCGATCCGGAAAAATGGCAAGTCAAAGCGGGCGATGATTGGCATGGTTTCGGTGACATTGAACCGAATATGAATATGCTCGACCCGATCAAAACCACGGTGATGATGCCCGGTCTGAACATGGACGGCTCGTTTGACGAGACCGGGATTCCGGCGGCGATCGTGACCAAATATTTGGCCGACTACGGCATCATCATTGACAAAGTGGGCTTGTACTCCTTCTTCGTGATTTTCAACATCGGCATTACCAAAGGCCGTTGGAGCAGTCTGTTGATCGAGTTACAGCAATTTAAAGACATTTACGATAATAATAAACCGATTTGGCGTCTGTTTCCTGATTTTGGCAAACAATACCCGCAGTACGAAACCATGGGCGTGCGCGATTTGTGCCAAGCGATTCACGAAACCTATCAAAAGCACAACATCGCCAAAACCATCCACGATATGTACCTGAGCAAAATCACACCGGCGATGACGCCGGCGGATGCGTGGGGTCGTGTGGCGCACCGTCAGGTCAAGCGCGTGAATGTGCGCGATCTGACCACGGCGCATGTGACGGGTGTCTTGCTCACGCCATATCCGCCGGGTATTCCACTGTTGATTCCGGGTGAATATTTCACGCAAGAAGTGATCGACTATTTGAACTTCACCCGCGATTTCAACGCGCAGTTCCCTGGCTTTGAACAATCCGCGCACGGTTTGATCAAGCAAGAGGTGGATGGACAAATGGAATACTTCATCGACTGTGTTGAGATTTGAGCGCATACACTTGATTTATTTCGTACTGGCACACATGTGAAACCGTTATTTCCTCCTAGGAATGACGGTTTTTTATTTCAGGATACTGAATATTGATGATGAATGAGCGGTGAAATATGGGCGGATTTGACCGATAAATTACGTAAGATAATGAAAAATAATGAATAATAAAGAAAAATGATTGAATTTTTGTCGTGGTTGGTTCTACAATAACTGCGAGACAGCACCATCAATGGCTCAAAAAATCGTCGATGTCAGGACGATTTACCCATCCATAACATCCTTATAAACTCAGGAGACAAACAATGAAACTTCGCTCAGGCTTGCTCATGGCCGCTTTGGCATTTCCGGCGATTGGAGCACACGCCGCTGCTCTGTCGCGCACCGATCAAAACGTGGATTATCTGTTTGAGTCAGGTAATAACGCGACGGCGGGGGTTGCCGTGGTGTCGCCATCGGTCAAAGGCGAGGATTTGGCCGAGGGTTCGTCCACGGGTAATGTGGCGGAAAACTTCACCCCCGCGAGTGCATCGGTTAAATATCAACTCAATGACCGCATTGCCTTGGCTTTGGGCTACGATCAGCCGTTTGGCATTGATGTGAAGTACAAGTCCACGCCGTACAATATGTCGCCGACCAGCGCGATGGAAGCGCACGCCAAAGTTCATGCCTTGACTGCATTGGTCGGCTATAAAACCGCGCAAAACTTTTGGGTTTATGGCGGGCCTGCGTATTACAACGTCAGTGGTTCGGTGTCTTTGCCCAGTGCATCCACCGCAGCTTATAACGTGAATTTGCCAAAAGACGGCGCATGGGGTTATGTGGCGGGTGTGGCGTATGAGAAACCCGAGATTGCTCTGCGTGCGGCGCTGACCTACCGCTCTTCCGCCAAATATTCAAAAGCCGTGACGGAAAGCTTTTCTGGACAAGCGTTACCCGCTACCGATTTGAACTTTAAATTACCGCAATCGATCAATGTGGACTTCTTGACCGGCATTATGCCGAAAACCCAGTTGATTACCGGCGTGCGTTGGGTGAACTGGAAACAATTCAAATTGGAGCCGGCGGCATACGGCAGTAATTTTGGCGCGTCCTTGGTGTCGTTTCCCAAGGACTCATGGGAGTTCAAATTCGGTGTCGGGCGTCAATTGACCGAAAAATTATCGGGTAGTGCGGTGCTGTTGTATGACACAGGCAATGGTGCGCCGGTGTCGCCACTGGGGCCGCCGGATAAAGGCTACGGCATTAATGTCGGGTTGAAATACGCGATTAACAAAAACGTTGATGTTAGCGGTGGCCTGCAATATAACTGGTACAAAAATGAAACCGTGGCGGTCGAAGGTGGCGGTATGGTCACGCCGGTTGCCCAGTTTAAGAATATGAACGTGCTGGGTGCGGGTGTTCAGTTGGGAGTGCATTTTTAGACCACAAGCAAACCGTGGGCTTCGTCTCAGAGGTTCACGACATGCCCAATCAATCATGTAGAACAATCATGTAGAAATATCGACCACCCAAACACATGGATCATAAAGTTTGGTTAGAATGAGCGCGCTTTGCACACAAAGCGCGTTTTTTAACGAGGCTGTTGACATGACTCCTCGCTTCTTCGGGATCGAGAAGCTGCGTCTGAAGGCATAAATGAAATGTGGCAGCAGTCTGATTTTTAATCATTTTTGTGCGGTTTTAAACGTTTTAATTGGATGAAAGGACTCATCATGAATAAATTATTGGCAGAATTTTTTGGTACGTTTTGGTTGGTATTTGCCGGTTGTGGCAGCGCGGTTTTGGCTGCGGCGTTTCCTGATGCGGGCAACGCATTGGGTATTGGTTTCGTCGGCGTCTCTTTGGCGTTTGGTTTGACCGTGTTGACCATGGCGTATGCCGTCGGTCACATCTCCGGCGGTCACTTTAATCCGGCGGTGACTTTGGGTTTGGTGGCGGGCGGCCGTTTTCAGGCCAAAGACGCGGCAGGCTACATCGCGGCGCAAGTCATCGGCGGGATCGTGGCCGGTGCGGTGTTGTACTTCATCGCGTCGGGCAAAGGGGGCTGGGTTCCGGGCGGTTTTGCGTCCAACGGCTACGGCGATCTGTCGCCGGGTAAATATGGCTTGGCATCCGCCTTCGTGATGGAAGTGGTTATGACCGCGATCTTCTTGTTCGTGATCATGGGCGCAACCCACAAGGATGCGGCGCCAGGCTTTGCACCGATTGCGATTGGTCTGTGCCTGACCTTGATTCATTTGGTATCCATCCCTGTGACCAACACCTCGGTCAATCCGGCGCGTTCATTGGGCGTAGCCTTGTTTGCCGATACGGCGGCGTTGTCGCAAGTGTGGTTGTTCTGGGTAGCGCCGATCATCGGTGGCGTACTCGGCGCGTTGGCCTACAATGCGGTTAAATGCGAGCGTTGCACGAAAAAATAAACCTACCTTTAAACAAGGTGGTATCAAAAACCGCTCGGTTCAGTAGGCCGAGCGGTTTTTTTGTGCGCGTATGCGGCTCGTTATGGTTGTGGTGTCGTTGCTTTGAACACTATTTTGGGCAATCAGTTTTAATCATGGTTGCACAAACGTTCAAATAAATTGATCAAATGTTTATTTATAACGATAGAGTGTTTCACATTTGCGTCACCTTGCGGGTCTAAGATAGAAACGATTTTGAACAGGTTTTGGGCATTGCTCATGCATCGCTCATCCATCTCGCACAAAATCACCATTCAATAACAAGGAGAATAAAATGAAACCGAGTTTTTCACGTATCATTAAGCCCATCACCGTAGCAGTACTGATGGCAACCGGAGTGATGAGCATGAATATCGCGCAGGCAAAGCAAACCAATATGTGTCCGACGTTGGACGGCAAAGCACCGATTGTGATCGCGCATCGCGGCGCGCCCGGCTATTTGCCTGACCACACGCTGGAAGGCTACACCAAAGCCATCCAAATGGGTGCGGACTTCATCGAGCCGGATCTGGTGTCCACCAAAGACGGTGTGTTGATCGCGCGCCACGAGCCGAATCTGAAAGACACCACCGACATCGCCACGCGTCCGGAGTTTGCTAAATACAAACGCACGGTCGAAGTGGATGGCAAAGCCGAAGAAGGCTGGTTCGCCGCTGATCTGACACTCGCACAAATCAAAACCCTGCGCGCCAAACAACCGCGCGCTGATCGTAGCCCGCAATACGACGGCCAATTCCAAATTCCAACGTTTGAAGAAATCCTCAAGCTGCGCGCCGAGTTGTCCAAAAAATACGGCCGTGAAATCGGCGTGTATCCGGAAACCAAACACCCCGCATGGCACCACGATCTCGGCTTGGGTTTTGAAGACAAACTGGTCACGATTTTGAAAAAGCACGGTCTGAATCGCGCCAATGCGCCGGTGTACATTCAATCGTTCGAGCTGACCAATCTCAAAGCGCTGAAAAAAATGACCAAAGTGCCGCTGATCTATTTGCTCGACGCGGATGACGTGAACAAAGACGGCAGCATCGCGACGATTCGCCCGTATGACTTCGTCAAACAAGGCGACACACGCACCTACGCCGACATGCTCAAGCCGGAAAATCTGAAAGAAGTTGCGAAAACCGCCAATGGCATCGGCCCGTGGAAAGTCTATGTCGCCTCCTACCGCACCGATGCGGATGGTACGACACACCGTTTACCGGCCACCGACTTGGTCAAACGTGCGCACGACTTGAACCTCAAAGTGCATTTGTACACCTTCCGCAATGAGGCCAAACACCTGACCTCGGACGACAAAGGCGATCCGTACAACGAATACGCCACATTCTTCGCAACCGGTATTGACGGCTTGTTCAGTGACTACACCGACACCGCGGTGGCGGCACGTAATCGCTTTTGCGGTAAGCCAGCGAAATAACGGCTGGAAATAGCGAAGGCCTCAAAAGTCGCTTGATGATTGTATCAAGCGATTTGAGACTGATGATAAAGTGATAGATACACCTAAACAAAACGCCGTCATTGCGTTCCGCGAAACTTCGCTACGCTTGCTTTATCGAAACTTCGCTACGCTTGTTTTCCCGCATGGTTTTAGCGGGAATCCAGTTTGTCAATCTAAACGGCTGTTTTATTGAAATCTCTGGATACCCGCTTGCGCGGGTATGACGGTGTTCTTCTTAAGCTTTGTGCTGAATTTCAATTTCAAATAGATTGTCAGCAACTTGTGCTGGATCAATATCCATGCGACTTTTCTATTGCGCTATCTTCACGCTGTTTCCATGCTGCGCATCGCACGTACATAGGCCTCGCGTTGCTGGATGCGCTTGACATAATCGTGGCACACGGTGTTTTCAGGCCAGACTTGCATACGGTAACAAAAGCTCAAAAATGCGGCCATATACAAATCCGCAGCGGTAAAGTGCTTGCCAACCAAATAATTTTTACCGCTCAAAGCCTGCTCCACGGTACGCACCACACGCTCAAAATCACCGTAACCCAAAGATTTGCTTGCTTCGGGCGGCGGCGTGAGTTTCCACACCTTTTCCATGACCGCCGCCTCCATCGGACCAGCCATAAAGCAAAACCAGCGGTAGTATTCGCCACGTTCGGCGCTGCCGACTGCGGGCGCGAGCTGCTTTTCGGGAAATAAATCCGCCAAAAACAGAATGATGGCAGCGGTTTCGGTGATCACCGTGTCGCCGTAGCGCAAGGTCGGAATTTTCCCCATCGGATTGATCGCGAGGTATTCGGGTGATTGCAGACTGCCATCGAAATCCATGAGGACGGTGTCGAACGACGCGCCGCACTCCTCCAGCATCCAGCGCACCGTATTGCCACGCGATTGCGGATGGGTGTAAAACGTGAGTGATTTCATGGCGTACTCCTTAATGAATGGTTGATCAGGTAGCCGCAGTATAAACACACGCTATGACAGATTCTGTCAGTAGTCAGATAGACGACTACAGGTTTTGCGTCGGAATACCGGTTTGTGCGTGCCAGCGTGCCAACAGATCGGCGCTGGATTCGGGTGTGCATTCATCGCTAATGATGAGTTCGGCAATGCGATCGGTGCGGAAATGGCGAAAATCACGGCGCATTTCGCACCAAGCGGCGACCACGCGCGTCTGGTCAAAATAACCGACCGCAAACGGCCAAATCGTGTGGTCGCTGTGCGCATCCTGCGCGTCAAAATAGCGGATGTCGACTTTGCGCCCGAGGCGAATCGCGTGGCGAATCTGCGCCAAGGTTTCCTGCTCGTGCGCGTCGTATTCGCGGCGCGAACCAACCAACAGCGGCGATTGATTGATGCTTGCGCGCAGTTCAGCGGGCAAAACGCGCTCAATTTTGGCAAAGGCTTGTTGGGCAGCGAGCACCAGTTGTGCATCACCGTGTTTCGCCACCCAGCGCACACCGAGCAACAAAGCCTCGGTTTCCTCGGCGGACAAAGTCAGCGGCGGCAATAAAAAATCCTGCCGCAATAAATATCCCACGCCACTTTCGCCCTCGATGCGCGCCCCTTGCGCACGCAGCGCGTCGATGTCGCGATACACCGTGCGCACACTGATGTCCAGCGTCTGAGCTAACTGCGTCGCCGAGACGGCAAACTGATGGCGACGCAGCAACTGCAGTAAGGTGAGTAAACGTTCGGAGCGGCTCATGGTACAACTCGGATGCGGTTTAGATCGTCGCATCATAGCAAAAATGCCATGAGCCGCGTTGAATGGATGGATGTTTAACGCTCAGCAGGCGCATGATCGGCCAAGGCGTACCAATTCAATCGGCGCGTGGCGAACATCACCACGGAGACCACGGCAAACAAGCCGATGCTACCGAGCAGCAATGAAATATCTTCGGATTGCAGCAGGCCAAACAGCGCTGCATACAGTGTTGCCAAGGCGAGAGAAAAGCCGATACCGCGTTTGACACTGTGTAAAATATGGCTGACATAAAAGCCGATTTGTCCCACACACGCGGTCGCAGCCAAGGCGTAGGCTTTATTAAAACCCATATGCTCGGAGAGCGACAACAGCAACACGAAAAATACGGTCAAGGCGACACCGACCAAGGCGTATTGCAGCGGATGTACGCGCAAATGGCGCAGCACTTCAAACATAAAAAAGGCCAAGAAAGTCAAGCCGATGAACAGCATGGAGTATTTCGCCATGCGTTCGTTCAATTGGTAATGGTCAACCGTTTGGATCAAATCGGTGTCGATGCGGTACAACTGCTCAATGCTGCCATTGCCGCCATTGGCGGTGCTGTTTTCAATCGAGGGCAGTGTGGTGTTCAGATTATTGGCAAACCAATTGCTTTGCCAGCTTGCGTTAAATCCTTGCGGCATGACATTGCGCGTTTGCGTGACTGTGCTGCCCGCGAATTTCGGGTGTGGCCAATTGCCCGCGAGCGTCACCTGTGTGTTTTCGCCCAAAGGCACATAGCTGATGCGTGAGCTGCCGTTCACATTCAATTGGATGGAAAAATTCAGCGGCGCCGAACCGGCGATGTCCCAATCGGACAGTGGCAAAGCGGCGTGCATTCCGTTGGGCAGGGCGTGCAGCTGTGTACCGGCGCTAAAGGTGTAGCGTTTGCCCGCCCAAGTGAACGGCTCGCTTTTACCCAAACCGCGCGCATCGCTCACACCGACGGCGAGAAACGGCGTACCCAGGGTCACACCTTTTTTGGCGCGCAGGGCTTGCAGCGGCGCGCGCGAGAAATGCCCCGTCAGCGCGGTGGTGCTTTGAAACGTTTGGAAGGTATAGATCGCGCGCTTGAGCGGAGATACCTGCACCTGCCCGTCAATATTTAACTGCTCGGGCAATACGATCAAGCGCTGCTCCGTGCGGGTTTTGCCTTCCACCAATTGATAGGGCACAACCAAAATCGGGGCGGCGATGGTTTGTTCGCCCGAGGTACTTTGGGTCAGCTCCTGTTCAACCTGTGATTGATAAAACTGTCGATCGCGAATTAAATCGCGCACCATGTCCACGGGGATCATAAAACACAGCACCAAAAACAGCAAACTCATGATTTTGATGATTAAGGGGTTGAAACGACGCATGACATACTCCTGAAAAAACCGACACCATGTCGGTGATGCGTTCAGTTTAGTCAGGGTGTGTGAGCGGGCAATGAAGCGAAAGTGAAGTGGCGAAAAGTTTTATTTGGGTATGGACTTGGGTAAAGTCAAACGCACGATCACGCCGTCTTGCGGGTGGTTGGCGATGTCGATTTCGCCGCCGTGTTTGCGCATGACTTCGCGCACAAAGCTCAGCCCCAAACCCGTGCTTTTGTGCGCGTTCGCGTGTGTGTGTGGGCGCGCGAGCGAGTAAAAACGGTCGAATACCTGCGCCAATGCGTATTCGGGAATGCCAACGCCGTGATCACGAATGAGCAATTGATGGCTGCGCAGGCTGGCTTCATCGTACAGCTCAATTTGCCCGCCATCGGCGGAAAAATCAATCGCGTTGTCCAACACATTGACGAGGGCTTGGGTGAGGAGCAGTTTGTCCGCTTGGATCTGCGGGTGATGGTTCAGCTGTATCTTCAGTTGAATGCCGCGTTGGGCCAGTTTGACCTGCACACCTTGCGCTGCGCTGTGAATCACTTCGTCCAGTGCGATGCTTTCGGTCTCCAAGGTCGGCGCGCGCTCAATGCTCGCCAGTTGCAATAGCCGATCCACCAGCAGTTGCAGGCGGGTGGTTTGTTGCTCAATGGTGGCGGTGAAGCGTTCACGTACGTCCTCCGGCGGATGCTCCTGCAACAATTCGGTGGCGCTTTTAATCGCGGTCAGCGGGCTTTTGAGCTCATGCGTGAGGCTGTGTACATAGTGTTCCACATAGGTTTTGCCTTCCAACTGTTGGCGCATTTGCTCGACCGAGGCGGCCAATTGATCCAGCTCGGTGCTGCGAAAACGCGGCACAGCGACGTTGTTCCCCTGAGCGACTTGCTCGGCGTAGTTTTGCAAACGCTTGATCGAACGGTTCACCCACCACGTCATCAGTGCGCCGATGAACAGCGCGATACCGAGCAATAGACCGCCTGCCCATAGGATGCGTTGCTCGGAACGGGCGATGATGGGCAGCAGGGTACTGTTGGGCTTGGCCACCGTCAATGAGCCGATGATACGGCCATCGCGCATGATCGGCGCGGCGACGTGCATGACGCTGGTGGCCCCGTCGTTCGGGTCGCTGCGGGTTGAGCGCGCGCCGTATTGCCCGCGCAGTGTCAGATACACATCATTCCAGCGCGAATAATCCGCACCGACATCCACACCGCTGGAGTCGTACAGCACGATGCCTTGCGCGTCGGTGGCGTATACGCGCAGGGCGACGCTGGATTTTTGGATGCCCGAAATATTGGCTTGGACCTCGTCGGTTTGCATCTGCCGGAAGGCTTGCGCCAATGCGCCGTTTTGCAACGAACCCGCGCGCAGGTCTTTTTCGGCGATTTGTGCCAAAACATGCGCGGTGTCTACCAACGCATCCTCCGTGGTTTGGCGCACACCGGGTTTAATTTCTTCAACGAAGATATTCAATACGAACCACGCGGCAATGGCCACGAGTAAAAAATAGCCGAGCAAAATATGCAGGCTGATTCTCATGGTGCCTCCTCGGCATGAACACTGATGCTGTAGCCCAATCCGCGGTGGGTGTGGATGGGGTTGAGTGTTTCATTCACCGCACGCAGTTTTTGACGCAGGGTTTTGATGTGCGTGTCCACCGTGCGATCCACCGTGTCCAGCGCATCGTGCCAGACCAAATCCATCAGCAGTTGACGCGGGAAAATACGTAAGGGTTCGGCGAGCAGGGTTTTGAGCAGTAAAAATTCATAGCGGGTGAGGTTGAGGACTTGCCCGCAAAAGATAATCAGCCCGTGCTGTTCACGCACCTCGAATAAAGGTTTGGCCGACTCGACAGCGAGCGAGGACGCATCCGATGGCGCTTGCGTCTTTTGATAACGGCGCAAAACCGTGCGCACGCGGGCGCAGACTTCGCGCGGTGAAAACGGCTTGGCGATGTAGTCGTCCGCACCCATTTCCAGACCGACGATGCGGTCCACCTCCTCGGTGCGCGCGGTTAAAAACAACAGCGGCAGATCATAACGCGCCAACACCTGCCGACAGACCTCAAAACCGTTGATGTCCGGAAGGCCAATATCGAGAATGAGCAAAGCCGGTTGCGTGTGCGCCAACGCATCCAGCATGAGCTGCCCGCGCTCAAACCAGCGCACGGCGTAGCCTTCGGTTTGTAGGGCGTAGGTCAAGGTGTCTGCGATGGCGGCTTCGTCCTCGATGAGCCAGATGGTGGTGTCGGTTGGCATGGCGATAAAGATAGGATGAATCATAATCGGTGGGTAGCAGTGTATACCATTTAAGGAAGTGCGGAATAACCCCTACCGACATCATACTGCGGCTGTGTGTGCCGGATGTGAAGTGAGTCGGATGTCGCAGGTTTTTATTGATACACAGTCCATATCCAGCCCGCAGTCAGGTTGGCGCAGGTGTAGTAAACTGATTGAAATACAACGGGCTTTAAGATAGGAGGAAACCATGAAACAAACGGCCATCGTCATCGGCGCGACGGGTTTGGTGGGGCGTGCGTTGGTGGCACAATTGGCGCAAAACGACGGGGTGGAGCGCATCGTCACGCTCACGCGGCGGGCGGTTGAATATCACAGTCCCAAGGTGGAGAATCATGTGCTGGATTTTGCACAGTTGGCACGCCATGCCGAGCTATTTCGAGGTGATGTGTTGTTTTCCTGCCTCGGAACGACGCGCCAGCAAGCCGGCTCCATCGCCGCGCAACGCCTGGTGGATGTGGATTATCAATTCGCCGCCGCGCAATTGGCCGCGCAGCAAGGGGTGCGGCATTATGTCCTCGTCTCTTCCAGCGGTGCGGATGCGAGCAGTCGCAATGCGTATTTGCAGATGAAGGGCGAGTTGGAGCAGAAAGTGAGCGCCTTGCCATTCGCGCGCATCAGCATTGTCCAGCCGTCGTTATTGTTGGGTGAGCGCACCGAGCGGCGCGTGGGTGAGCAGTTGGGCGCGTGGCTGTTGCCGCTGATTTGCCAGCTCCCCGGTTTGCGCCGCTTTCGCCCGATACGCGGAGAGGAGGTGGCGGCGAAGATGATTCGCATCAGCCAGTCACTGCCGAAGCAGGGGGCAAACTCAGATCAACACGCGGGGCAAAACGTGGCGCGCTTTCGTCTGGACGAGTTGTTTGATTGAATACGGTGAAAAACGGGCTGATGAACCGATAAGTCGATTTATTTACCAATACAAAAACTGGAGAAAATCACGCCCAGCAGGTCGTCTGCGGTGAATTCGCCGGTGATGGCGTTGAGCTGCTCCTGCGCCAGACGCAACTCTTCGGCGAACAGGTCGAGTTTTTGATCTTGCGTGAGCGCATGGGCGTAGGCCATTTGCAGGTGTTCGTCTGCTGCACGCAGGGCGGTGAGGTGGCGTTCGCGGGCGATGAAGCTGTCGTCGGTGGTGGTTTCAAAACCGACGATTTCCAGCAGACGAGCGCGCAAGGCGTCCAAGCCGGCGCCGGTCTTCGCGCTGATGGCGAGGCTGTTGTCATCCAAAACCGCAGGCGCGCTGTTCGTCAAATCCATTTTGTTGTGCAGGGTGAGAAACGGCACGTGTGCGCCCACGCGCGCGCGCAGTTGGCTCAATAATTCATCATCCAAATGGTCATCATGGTCGCTATGGTCGCTATGGTCGGCATGATCCGCATCAACCCGCGCATCGATCAAATGCAACACCACGTCGGCGCGCGCCACCGCCGCCCAAGTGCGCTCAATACCGATTTTTTCGACGACATCGTCGGTCTCGCGCAGTCCGGCGGTATCGATGATGTTCAGCGGCACGCCGTCAATCTGGATCGCTTGGCTGACGGTATCGCGCGTCGTGCCCGCGATGTCGGTGACGATGGCGACGTCTTGTCCCGCGAGTGCATTGAGCAGCGATGATTTGCCGACATTGGGTTGGCCGACCAAAACGACGTTCACACCGTTGCGCAGCAGCGCACCTTGCTTGGCCGAGCGCAGCACGGCGCCGAGTTGGGTTTGAATGCGATCGAGTTGGCCGAATGCGTCGGCTTTTTGCAGAAAATCGATTTCCTCTTCGGGGAAATCGAGCGTCGCTTCGACCAACATGCGCAGGTGAATGACCTGCTGCACCAGTTCGTGAATGCGATTGGAGAACACGCCGGAGAGTGAACGCACCGCACTTTTGGCGGCGGATTCGGTGGCGGCCTCGATCAAATCGGCGACGCCTTCGGCCTGCGCCAAATCCATTTTGTCATTGAGAAAGGCGCGCTGGGTGAATTCGCCCGCGTGCGCGAGGCGGATATTGGGCGCGGCATTCAGACAGCGGCGCAGTAGCAATTGCATCACCACGGGGCCGCCGTGTCCTTGTAATTCGAGTACATGCTCACCGGTGTAGGAGTGCGGCGCGGGGAAATACAGCGCAATGCCGTGATCGATGGTTTGTCCATCTGTGTCAATAAATGCGCCGTAATGCGCGTGACGCGGCGAGAGTGTGCGCTTACATATTTGTTCGATCAGCGTCTGAATCGTCGCCTGTGAACCGGAGGCGCGAATCACGCCGACGCCACCACGACCGGCTGCGGTGGCGATGGCGACGATGGTTTCGGTATGCTCTGTGGACGCGGTAGATGGTGCGGATTGAGCGTACTGGGCGGCGTGCGTGGTGTTTGTCATGGGTAATTGCGTTGGTGGTGTTTGGCGGGTTGGTATTGCTTGTCTACGCCCGAGCGGGCGGCTACAATGCCCTATTTTTGGACATTTTATCATGCTGACGATGAACGACGCGGGCTTGTTTGTGCTGTGCGCATTGACCTCGGCGTTGACGTCGGTGATCGGCGTGGGCGGCGGTATGACTTTGCTTGCGACCTTGCCCAATGTGTTGGCGCCGAATCTGGTGATTCCGATTCACGGTGCGACGCAGTTGATCAGTAATTTGTCGCGCTTGGCGCTGGACTGGCGCTTGGTGGCGTGGCGGCTGATTGTGCCATTTTTGCCCGGTGCTTTGATCGGCGCGGGTTTGGGCTATTTCTTGTTGGGCAGTTTTTCGTTTGCTTATTTGCCCTTGCTGCTGGGCGTATTTATATTGTTGGTGACGTGGACGCGGTTGGTGCAGCGCTCGGGCGTATTGTTTAATAATATGACGGTGCTCGGCGTTTTTCTGACCAGTACTTCGCTGTTCATCGGCTCGATGGGGCTGATTTTGCCGTCGGTGTTGCTGCATCAAGGGCTGAAAAAGGATGAGGTGATTCTCACGCAGTCGGCGATGATGTCGGTGATGCACGCGTTTAAGGTGCTCACTTATATTGCGGCGGGCTTTGCTTTTTGGCGTTATGGCGGGATGATGGCGATGATGCTCAGCGGTTCGGTGCTCGGTTCGTTTTTGGGCAAACATTTGCGCGGACGCGTGAATGAGGCACGCGGCGTGTGGTTGCTCAAATGGACGGTGACGGCGCTCGCTGTGCAGTTGATTGTGCGCTGGTTGTGGGAAAATCTGCGCGCTTGAGCGCAATTATTGGGCGTCGTGCTTGCGTTGATGGTGCTAACGCGGTTATGATGAGCCGCCCTGCCAAACCCGCGCGTGTCAATGTGTCTGCGTGGGTTTTCGGCGTCTATATAGAATTATTCAATTTGAGTATGCCATGAGCAAAACCCTGATTATTGCCGAGAAACCTTCAGTCGCCAACGATATCGCGCGTGCGGTCGGCGGCTGTGTGAAAAAAGACGACCATCATGAGAACGATCAGTATGTGATTGCCTCTGCGGTCGGTCATTTGCTCGAATTGGTGGTACCCGAGGAGTACGAAATCAAGCGCGGTAAATGGAGTTTCACACATCTGCCGCACATTCCGCCACATTTTGACCTCAAACCGATTGTCAAATCTGAGGCGCGCTTAAAATCTCTGGCCAAGCTGTTGCGTCGCAAGGATGTGGATCATGTGATCAACGCCTGTGACGCGGGGCGCGAGGGCGAGCTGATTTTCCGCTACATCATGCAGTACACCAAGGCCAAGCAGCCCTCGCAACGGCTGTGGTTGCAGAGCATGACGCCGCAGGCGATTCGCGACGGCTTGGCACATTTGCGCACCGATGCGCAAATGCTCAATCTGGCCGATGCGGCGCGTTCACGTTCCGAGGCGGATTGGTTGGTCGGCATCAACGGCACACGCGCCATGACCGCGTTTAACTCGCGCGACGGCGGCTTTTTCCTGACCACCGTGGGCCGCGTGCAGACGCCAACGCTGACCATCGTGGTCGAGCGCGAAGAGGCGATTCGCAAATTCGTCTCGCGCGATTATTGGGAAGTGCACGCCGAATTCGTCTGCGCGCAGGGCGTGTACAACGGTCGCTGGTTCGACCCGAAATTTGACAAAAACGCCAAAGAAAATCTGAACGATCCCGAGCGCAAAGACAATCGTCTTTGGAGCAAAACCGCGGCCGACACCGTGGTCATGGCCTGCAAAGGGCAAAACGGCACCGTGACCGAAGAGTCCAAACCGACCACGCAAATGGCGCCGGCGCTGTTTGACCTCACCAGCTTGCAACGCGAGGCGAATGCGCGCTTTGGCTTCTCCGCGAAAAACACCCTCGGTCTGGCGCAGGCGCTGTACGAAAAACACAAAGTGCTGACCTATCCGCGTACCGATTCCAAAGCCTTGCCTGAAGACTACATCAATACCGTCAAGCAAACCGTCGCCATGCTCAAAGAGCAGGACAACTACACCCGTTTTGCGCAAAGCATCGAGAAAAACGGCTGGGTCAAGCCGAACAAACGCATTTTTGACAACGCCAAAGTGTCTGACCACTTTGCGATCATCCCGACGCTGCAAGCGCCCAAACACCTGTCCGAACCGGAGCAAAAACTCTACGATCTGGTGGTCAAACGCTTCATGGCCGTATTTTTCCCCGCCGCCGAATTCATGGTCACCACACGCGTGACCAAGGTCTCGGGACACCATTTCAAAACCGAAGGTCGCGTATTGACCAACCCGGGCTGGCTGGTGATTTACGGGCGCGATCAGCAAAAAGACGACGACATGCTGGTGGCGGTGGCCAAAGACGAAACCGTGCAGACCGAAAAAGTCGAGCCGAAAGCCCTGCAAACCCGCCCACCGGCGCGCTACTCCGAGGCGACCTTGCTCTCGGCGATGGAAGGCGCGGGCAAACTGCTGGATGACTCCGAGCTAAAAGAAGCCATGAGCGGCAAAGGACTGGGCACGCCCGCGACGCGCGCCGCGATCATCGAAGGGCTGCTGACCGAGAAATACCTCGTGCGCGAAGGGCGCGAAATGCACCCGACGGCCAAAGCCTTTCAGCTGCTCACGTTGCTGCGTGGTTTGGGCGTGGAGGAATTGACCTCGCCCGAACTGACGGGTAACTGGGAAAATAAACTCGCGCAAATGGAGCGGGGTGAATTACAGCGCGATACCTTCATGCGCGAAATCGCCAAAATGACGCAAATTATCGTCAAGCGTGCCAAAGAATACGAAGCCGACACCGTGCCGGGCGACTACGCCACGCTGAAAACGCCATGTCCGAATTGCGGAGGCGTGATCAAAGAAAACTACCGTCGTTTCGCCTGCACGCAGTGCGAATTCTCCATGAGCAAAACGCCGGGCGGACGCACGTTTGAAATTCCAGAGGTCGAAGACCTGCTCAAAACCCGTGAAACGCCGCTGCTGCAAGGATTCCGCAGCAAAATGGGGCGCCCATTCGCCGCGATTTTACGCATCGTCGAGGACAAAGAATCCGCTGCGAAATACAAAATGGAGTTTGACTTCGGTCAAAGCTCGGACGACGAAGAAGCGCCCGATTTCTCCGCCAAAACCCCGCTGGGCAAATGCCCGAAATGTGGCGCGAACGTCTATGAAAACGGCCTGAGCTATATTTGCGAGCGCGCCGTTGGCCCCGAAAAAAACTGCGATTTCCGCTCCGGCCAAGTGATTTTGCAACAAATCATCGAGCCGGAACAGATGCGCAAACTGCTGGCCGAGGGCAAAACCGACCTGCTCACCGGATTCAAATCCGCACGCACGGGGCGCTTGTTCAAAGCCTATTTGGTGCTGGACAAAGCCAAAGGCAAAGTTGGCTTTGAGTTTGAAGCCAAAGCGCCGAAAGCTGGAAAAACGGTGAAGGATGCGGCTGAAGGCGAAGCAGGCGAGGCGAAAGTCGAGAAAGCACCGGCTAAAAAAGCCACCGCCAAGGCAAAAACCACCAAGGCGGCCAAGAGCACCAAAACAGCGGCCAAAGCGGTGATAAAAACGACCGCTAAAACCCCGCGCGCGAAAAAAGCCGAGGCGAGCGATGAGATGCCGCCTGATGACAATCCGCCACTCTCGGCGTATGACGACGAGCCACCGTTTTAAACTGACCGCAGCAGCGTTCGTCTGAGCAAGGAGTTCGATATGAACACACGTTGTTGGATGAAACCCACCCTATTGATGTTGGGCTTGGTATTGAACGGCGCAGCGTTGGCCAAAACGCAGGTGTTCAAATGGGAAACCGAGCTGTGTCGCGCGAGCGCGAGTTACGACGATCAAAAAGTCACGGCGGCGCAGTTGGACGCCACGCTCAAGCTCAATGCCGATCACTTGACCAGCATTTACGACGAAAAAAATACACAGGCGCAGGACGATGCCGAACATCGCAAAAATCAAGCGATTTTGCAAGACCCGCGCAACTTCATTGCGCACCCCGTGATTGAAACGGTGCGCCAGCGCATGATCGCGCGCGACCAGTTTTTCTACGATTTACAGCGCATCAAACGCGACGCGGCACGCAAAAACGACTACGCAATATTGAATCAATTCGCCCCGTCGCAACGCCCGCAGTGCCAAAACATCGTGCAAATTCTGCAAGGTCCGCCATCGGCAGAAAAAACCGCCAGAGCCCTGACGCTGCTCAAAGCCAGTTGTCGTGACAACGCCGATCCGAGTGATTGCGTGGCGCGCTCGCAACGCGCTTGGGCGCAGTCCGAGGCGAAGATGACGCAGGAGTTGTTGCATTATCATTGGCACAATTGCGTCAATCGCCAACAACCCGATCTGAGCGAGAAAGAACAAAAAGCGGCGGACAAAGCTTTTGTACAAAGCGTTGGCAAAATCCGCTACTATGATTGCGACGAACCGTAAATCCTATTCACAAGGAGAGCGCCATGCTGTATTTATCCGTGCCCGAACTCATTGCCGAAGCGGCTCAACTCGTTCCCGCCATTAAAGACGCGGGCGTTACCGCGACGTCGGAGCGCCTGACGCAATTGCAAGACCAAACCATCGTGGTCAAATACGGTGGCAACGCCATGACCGACGAAACGCTGCAACAGCAATTCGCGCAGGATGTGGCGTTGCTCACCGCGATGGGCGTGCCGGTGGTGGTGGTGCATGGCGGCGGCCCGCAAATTGACGCGATGCTCAAGCGCGTCGGCATTGAAGGGCAGTTTGTGCAAGGGATGCGCGTGACCGATGCCGACACCATGAGCATCGTTGACGGTGTGTTGTGCGGCAATGTGCAAGGACAAATCGTCAATCTCATCAATCAGGCGGGCAAAAGCTACGGCGTGCGTGCCATGGGTCTGAGCGGCAAAGATGGCCGCATGATTCGCGTGAAAAAAATGTTGCTGCCTGATCTGAACGATCCGGCGGTGCAGCACGACATCGGGCTGGTGGGCGAGGTCATCGGCGTGGACAGCGCACCGATTGACGCTTTGCTGGCGGCTGAATTTTTACCTGTGGTCTCGCCGATTGCCGCCGACGATCACGGCGTGACGCATAATGTGAACGCCGATGTGGCGGCGGGCGAAATCGCGGTGGCGGTACGCGCGCACAAATTGATGCTGTTGACCAACATCAAAGGCGTATTGGACAAACAAGGCGAATTGATCGCGCACATCGACAGCGCGAGCGCCGATGCACTCAAAGCTGACGGTACGTTGTATGGCGGCATGCTGCCGAAAATCGACTCGGCGCTGGATGCGGCGCAGCGCGGCGTGGGCGCGGTACACATCGTGGATGGCCGCGTGCCGCACGTGTTGCTGCAATGTCTGTTGACCGACGCGGCGGTGGGTACGGCGATCAGCGTATAAATTATGCAGAGGATAGAATGAATTGGGATAATAAAGTCGCGGGCTGCGAGCTGTGCGAGCAGGTGGGCGGCGAATTGATTTGGCAAAATGAGCAATTGCGCGTCATACTGGTGGACGATCCGCTGTTCGTCGGATTCACGCGCGTGATTTGGCAGGAGCACGCGGCGGAAATGACCGATTTGACGCCTGAGCAGCGCGGCCAATTGATGCGCGTGGTGTGCTTGGTCGAGCAGGTGCAGCGCGATGTGCTCAAACCGACCAAGGTTAATCTCGCCAGTTTGGGTAATATGGTCGCGCATGTGCACTGGCACGTCATTCCGCGCTACGCCGATGATGCGTGCTTCCCCAATCCCGTATGGGCGCTCACGCCCGAACAAGCGAAAAAAGCCAAACGCAACGGCGTGACCGATGCGCTGCTGGCAGACTATCTGCGCGCGCTGAAAATCGCGCTGTGGTCGCATTGATTCAACAAAACCAATCAACCAATCAACCAGTCAACAAACAATCCAACAAAAACGGAACCAACAATGTCTCAATTATTCGATGTCGTGATTATCGGTAGCGGTTTGGCGGGCATGAGCTGCGCGCTTTCACTCGGAGAACAATACAAAATCGCCTTGATCTCCAAAGGCGGCCTGATCAGCGGTTCGTCCGATTTGGCGCAGGGCGGGATTGCCGCCGTAATGGACTCGGACGACCATTTTGAAAACCACATCCGCGATACCTTTATCGCTGGTGCCGAGTTGGGCGAATTTGAAGCCATCCGCCACATCATTACCAACGCGCCTGCGTCGATCGAATGGCTGATGACGCAGGGGGTCCAATTCACCATGGAGGATGACGATGCGAGCAAACTGCATCTGACGCGCGAGGGCGGCCACAGCCACCGCCGCGTGGTGCATGCGGATGACCTCACGGGGCACGCGATTCAGGTCGCACTCGCCGAGCGTGTGCGCGAACACAGCAATATTCAAGTGTTTGAAAACGTCATTGCCGTAGACCTCATTACCGACAAACACAAACGTCAGATTGAGCAAAAAAGCAAAGACGCGCGCTGCTACGGCGTCTATATCCAACACCGTGAAACACACCAAATCAGCTCGATACAAGCGCGTTTCACCGTGCTGGCCACGGGCGGCGCGGGCAAAGTCTACAAAGTGACCACCAATCCCGACAGCAACTCCGGCGACGGCATTGCGATGGCGTGGCGCGCTGGTTGCCGCGTGGTCAATATGGAATTCATGCAATTTCACCCCACCTGCTTGTACCACCCGCACGCCAAATCATTCCTGATTTCCGAAGCGCTGCGTGGTGAAGGCGGCATTTTGCGCCTGCCGAGCAAAGACGGACAGCCCGGCTACCGTTTCATGTTCGACCATGACGAGCGTGGCGAGCTGGCGCCGCGTGACATCGTCGCGCGTGCGATTGACTTTGAAATGAAGAAAAACGGCATTGAATGCGTCTACCTCGACATGACGCATCTGCCCGCAGAATTCCTGCACGAGCATTTTCCGAACATCAATGCCAAGTGTCTGGAACTGGGCATCGACATGACCCAACAGCCGATTCCCGTTGCGCCGGGTGCGCACTACACCTGCGGCGGCGTCGCGACCGATTTGGCGGGGCGCACCGATATTCAAAATCTCTACGCCATCGGTGAAGTCACCTACACCGGCCTGCACGGCGCGAATCGCCTCGCCTCCAACTCGCTGCTCGAATGCGTGGTCATGGGCAAATCCGTGTCGGATAACATCAAAGAAGTCGCCGCCAAAAACTTCGCCTACAAAGCACCTGATCTACTCGAATGGGACGCCTCGCGCGTCATCCCGTCGGACGAAGCCGTCATGATCACCCACTCATGGGACGCCCTGCGCCAAGCCATGTGGAACTACGTCGGCATCGTGCGCAGCAACAAACGGCTGGAGCAAGCCGAAAAACGCGTGCGCCTGCTCAAGCAAGAGGTCAACGACTACTACACCCAATACCAAATCACCCCCGATCTGGTTGAGCTGCGTAACCTCGTGACCTGCGCCGAACTCATCATCAACAGCGCGAGCTTCCGCCACGAATCACGCGGCTTGCACTACAGCCTCGATTACAAACGCGAGCTGCCCAAAGCATTGCCGACGATTTTGACGCCGAAGAATTGATGATATTGGAGAACTATGATGAAAAAATTACTGGCAACAGGATTATTAATATGTATGTTCGCCGCGAATGCACAAGAGTTAGAAAAACCAAAAATTATTGTTGAGAAAATAGGTAATGTGACCAATTATCGAGCGGAAGGCAACTTAGAACCGACACAGTATCTGTCTTGTGTGGGTTTGGATAGTCTTAAAAATACTTATACACCACCGGATTTATATACAGGCGTCGCAGCTTGTGTAAAACAAAAAGATTATGAGAGAGCGATTGATTTATTCAAATTAGCTGGTGCTTATTCTTTTTATGATGCACAAAGGGTTTCTGATAAAACTGCTGCTCAAGGACGAACTGTATTAATTATGCAGTTATTTGATGGATTTACTGAAGAAGAAAAACTGGGTATACAAAAGGCTTTTAACGCGCAAACGGAAAGTAACGACAAAAGTCTACAACTGTCATGCGAACGAATTAAGAAAATTGGGAAGCCAAATTATTTCCCCAAATATATGATTCTGCATGGAATGAATGCTTTTACAGGTAATCCGTATGAGAATGCTTTAGTTGCGAATTTTGATCAAAAGCAGCAATGGGGTTTAGTTGTTAAAAATTATCTCCATTGCTCGGAATAATTGAATTTCCAGCGGGTAGGGTGGGCAAATTTTAATTTGCCCACCATTGATATAAAAAAGTGCTCAAACTTTGTTGGCACAATTACAACTGCCTACTCGCCTAATGGCATTTTTGCATCATCCATTGACCCCATCCAATCAACAGGCAAAACACCTTCTTGCACATAGCGATGGAATGATGAGTATGGCCAATCTTTGGCGTTTGTGACATGTCCATGTTTAACAGGGTTTGCATGAACGTAATCAATATGCTGGTTTAAATCTCGCTCATCCCGAATGAGATGTTCCCAATAACGGCGTTGCCAAATACCTTTTTCTCGTTTTTGAGCTTTGCTGGTACTGCGCTCGATATTTGCCTCAAAATAACGGGAGAAATTCGCCTTGATAATACGCCAACGCAAATCAAATCGCGCATCATCCGCCGGTAATTGCCAGATGGCGTGTATATGATTGGGCAAAATACAAATAGCAATGGTTTTAAAAGGGTGTAATTCGTTAGCGCGGGCGTATGATTGACGCAGTAAATCAATGTGCTGAGTGAGTAATTTTGATTGACGATCAGCCAAAGCAACGGTGAAAAAGTAGGTGCCACCGGGTATTTGGCTGCGTCGATATTCGGACATGATTTTTGAACGATATGTTGGAGAAGTTGGGCGTACGGTGCAAACATGGTTTGCGCACTGTATTTATCGTTTGTATTTTATGGGTGGGCAAATCAAGGTTTGCCCACCCTACGCATGCGATGGTGCAATCAAGCCGGCCCAATATTCGGCTGAAAGTCGGTCTGTTGTTTGCTTGGTTCGGCCTGCTGCGCCTTGGCTTTCTCGGCGGCGGCGAAATCGAGCATGCGCGTGATCGGTAGTTTGGCGCGTTCGGCAATCGCAGGGTCGATGGTGATTTCGTTGTAGCCGGTGCCGAGTTTTTCGAGTACTTCAACCACACCGCGTAGGTCGTTCATCGCCATCCACGGGCAGTGCGCGCAGCTCTTACACGTTGCGGATTCGCCTGCGGTGGGTGCTTCGATAAAGGTTTTGTCGGGGTGCTGCTGGCGCAGTTTGTGCAGCATGCCGCTGTCGGTGGCGACGATGAAGGTTTGCGTGTCGGGAAATTGGCTCGGGCCGTTCAGAATCGCCGAGGTGGAGCCAACGATGTCGGCCAGTTGCACGACCGGATCAGGTGATTCGGGGTGTACCAGCACTTTGGCGTCGGGGTGTTTGGCTATGAGGTTTTCGAGTTCAATGGCTTTGAATTCGTTGTGTACGATGCAGGAGCCTTGCCACAGCAGCATGTCGGCGCCGGTTTGCTTTTGGATGTAGGTGCCGAGGTGACGATCGGGCGCCCAGATGATTTTTTTGCCTTGTTCTTTCAGATGCGCGACGATTTTGAGTGCGATGGATGAGGTAACCATCCAGTCGGCGCGTGCTTTGACTTCAGCTGATGTGTTGGCGTACACGACGACGGTGCGGTCGGGATGTGCGTCGCAAAATGCGGAAAATTCGTCAATCGGGCAGCCGAGATCAAGCGAGCATTCGGCGCGCAGATCGGGTACGAGTACGGTTTTTTCCGGTGAGAGAATTTTCGCCGATTCACCCATGAAGCGCACGCCCGCTACCACCAAGGTTTTCGCCGGATGGTCGCGGCCAAAACGCGCCATTTCGAGTGAGTCGGAGACGATGCCGCCGGTGGCTTCGGCTAAATCTTGCAGGTCGGGATGTACGTAGTAGTGTGCGACCAGCAGGGCTTTTTTCTCGATGAGTAATGCTTTGATGCGCGCGATCAGCGCGTCGCGTTCGTCGGCGGACGGTTCGCTCGGCACCTGCGCCCATGCGATGGCGGTGTTGCATACTTTGTTGGATTGTGCGAGGTCGTAATCGACTTCAAACATTTTTTGTTCGTTGATGCTCATAGTCTGCTCGTTTTTAAAATAGTTGGGTTTTAGTGATTTTTTGTCAGGGTTCCCCTGACAAAAAATGCATCTTTAAACTGGAAAAAGTAGGTTTTTACTTTTTCCGAATGTTTTTAAACCGCATTCACGCGCATGGAGTAGTCGGTCGCGCGGATGTGTTTGGTCAGGCTGCCGCTGGAGATGCGATCCACGCCGAGTTCGGCGTAGCTGCGGATGTTGTCCAGCGAGACGTTGCCTGAGACTTCGAGCACGGCTTGACCGTTGAACTGCTCACGGTTGATGCGCACGGCTTCGGCGATTTGTTCGTGCGTCATGTTGTCGAGTAGCACCATTTTTGCGCCGGCTTGCAGGGCTTCGGTGAGCTGATCGAGGCGCTCGACTTCAATTTGGATGAACGGCGCTACCGGACGCGCGGCGACATCGGGCGCGGCGACGATGGCGTAGGCATCCTTGAGCGCAGCAGTGACGCCGCCTGCGGTGGCGATGTGGTTTTCTTTGATTAAAATGCCGTCGTATAAGCCGACGCGGTGGTTTGCGCCACCGCCGACGCGCACGGCGTATTTTTGTGCCAGACGCAAACCGGGAATGGTTTTGCGCGAGTCAACGACGTGAGTTTTCGTGCCTGCGATGGCTTGCACATAGGTGTTGACCGTGGTGGCGGTGCCGGAGAGCAGTTGCAAAAAGTTCAGTGCGGTGCGTTCTGCGGTCACGAGCGAGCGAGCGGCGCCGTGCATTTCGACCAATACTTGATTCGGCTCGATGCGCTCGCCTTCTTTGACATGCCAGGTGATCGTGACGTTCGGGTCAACTTGCTTGAATGCTTCGTCGAACCACGGTTGGCCGCAGAGGATGGCGGATTCACGCGCGATTACATGGCCGTGCGCCTGCTGCGTCGGCTCGATCATCAGGGCGGTCAAATCGCCCGTGCCGATGTCTTCGGCAAGGGCGGCACGGACGTCTTCGGCAACTTCTGCGGGCGGGATAAATGGCTGGTTCATGAGGTGTCCTTTTGGGAGGTCGTTTGGGTGTTAGTCTAACTGAAAATCGGAGCTTTTGGGGCTTTCACTTGCGGGGCGATCACTGTCCGCCGGCAAAGCCGCATTGTCGCCATGCTTCGTAAACAATGATGGCGGCGCTGTTGGATAGGTTCAGGCTGCGGTTGTTCGGCATCATCGGCAGGCGGATGCGTTGCTGGCTGGGGAATGTTTCACGCACCGCGTCGGGCAGGCCGCGCGTTTCCGAGCCGAATACAAACCAGTCACCGGCGGCAAATTGGGTGTCGGTCAACACATGCGAGCCTTTGGTGGTCAGGGCGAAGAGCCGCGTCGCGTCGGGCTGGGCGCGGTGCAGAAAATCCTCCCATGACTCGTATACATTTAGATGCGCGAATTCGTGGTAATCCAGCCCTGCGCGCACCATGCGTTTGTCATTGAGCGGAAAGCCGAGCGGTTTGATCAGGTGCAATTGACAACCGGTATTGGCGGCCAGACGAATGATGTTACCCGTATTGGGCGGAATTTCGGGGTGAACGAGGACGATGTGAAACATGATGTGTGTGCAAAAACGGTAAAGCGCTATTTTAAAGCTTTGGCGACTTCGGCGTGCGGGCAATCAACACATTATCCACCTGCCGCGCGCCGGATTGTTTCAACGTATGCGCGATTTCATGCAGCGTCGCGCCCGTGGTGATGATGTCGTCGATCACTGCGATGTGTTGGCCGTGTGGCGAAAAATCTGCCGCGAGCGCAAAGGCGTTTTTCACCTGCTTGCGCCGCTGATCGGGTTTGACATGAATTTGTAGTTGATCGTGATGCACGCGCATCAGCGCATTGGGCTTGAAGACCGGCGTATTGCTCGGCCAAATCGCGTGAAGGTCGATGTGCTGCATGATTAGACGCAAAGGATTAAAGCCGCGCTGCTGCACGCGCGAAGGTAAGGCAGGTACGAGCACCAGCACATCGGGCCGCTGCGTTTGCGCATACGCGCTCAACGCATGGCGCAGACCATCGGCCAGCAGTGGTGCGAGGTGCAGTGCGTGGTGAAATTTAAATTGCAGCAAGGCATGCTGCATCTGTCCGACATAATCGGCAAACACCGCACTGCGATCAAACGCAGGCGGATCGGTCATGCAGTCGCCGCACAGCGGCTCAGCGGTGTGCAGCAGATGTGCGCATTGGGTGCAGCGCGGATGCGGTTCCTCCTCCAGGCTGGTATGTGTCAGCGTTTCGGCGCAGCCCGCGCACAAGCGCGGCGACGCAGGCATTTCCCCCGACGTTTGCCCGCATAAAACGCAGCCGCCCACCCTTTTGGCCAAATGGTCATACAGGCGGTTTTTACGTTGATTCAGCGATTCGACAAAATGGGTGAACATACGGTTTGGGGCGCTGGGTGGCTCATGTTAAAATGGGAAACTTTAATGCCATGTTACGGCGTATCCGTGCATGATTCAACCCGTTTCAAAGCGTTTTAACGCACACATCCAATGACCACAGCTCGTATTCCTGACAATCTGGTGCACTACGCCGCGCGCGATTTACTGCGCCGCGCCGAGGTGATTCAATCACCGCTGACACGCGTGCGCGAAATCAGCCCCGCGCCGCTGCCCTCAGACGATCTGCGCGCCGCGTATCCAAACGCAACGGTGGAGCAGTGGCATGTAACGGACTCTGCGCCGATTACTGAACACAAATCCTTGTGGCAAAAGCTCAATCCGTTTGCATCCAACACAACGCCGCTGCACATCGCGCCAGCACAATGGGACACACAACTGACGCAAGCCCAGCCTGCACAACGGCTGCTCGCGCCGTTCGTACTGGACACCATCGCTGCAGGTGATACGCTCGCCGCATTGGCACAGCTGCCGAGCTGGTTCGCGCAGGACGGCGTGCTGCTGTTCGCCACGCTGGGAGCGGGTTCTCTACCCGAGCTGGTCAATCGCAATGCCGACTGGCTCGCGCAGGTGCAGCATTTGCCGACCATCATGGCGATGGGGCGACGCTTGCAGGATTTGCATTTTGGCTTGCCCGTGCTCGATGTTGAAACCGTGCGCTTGGGTTACGACGATGCAGAGACTTTGTGGCAAGACGTGTTACACCTTAGCCCGAATTTGCAGGCGTTGTCTGACGCAGAACGCGAACCATGGCGCGCGCAGGCGCAAACCGCTTTTGATGAGGGCGTGCGTCAGCTCTCGCTCGAAATTATTTACGGTCAGGTGTGGCAGCCGACAGCCGCAGCAAAGGAGCACGCGGATGACGGCGTGCGCACCGTGTCGCTCGAATCGCTCACCGCCAGTTTAAACAAACGCCCCGAAGGAACTGAATGATGTTATCCCGTTTACTCAAAAAAACCGCATCGGCCGCACTGCTGATTGCCGTACTGAGCGCTTGCCAGCCGACGCCCAAGTATCTAAACGCCAACGTCACCGCCAGCAATCTGCACACCACCATTCCACTGACCACGCAAAACGGCGAGCCGCTCCAAGTCAACGCGCCGCTCAAAGGCAAAATCAGCGCGGTGTTTTTCGGCTACACCCAGTGTCCCGACATTTGCCCGACCACGCTGGGTAAGATGAAAATCGTGATGGAAAAACTCGGCGCGGATGCGGACAAAGTGCGTGTCGTATTCATCACCGTTGACCCCGAGCGCGACACACCGGAAGTGCTCAAAGCCTATATGGCCGCGTTTAACCCGACCTTTATCGGCGCCTACGCCGACCCGATCGAGCGCACGCGCGAGATGGCCAAACAATTCCAAGTCGTGTATGAAAAAGAAGGCGCCGACCCGAATTACATCGTGAATCACACGGCGAATCTGTACCTGCTCGACGAAAACGGCAAAACCATCGTGTCCGCGCCGTATGAGGCCAAACCCGAAGCCATCGTGCATGATATCAAGCAGATGCTGGCGGCACAAAAACAATAAAATAGGGCGCATGATGCGCCCTTATCTGTGTTATCCGCCATTCGATTACGCCGACGCCTTGCGTTTTTGGCACATCAATAAATGCGCGCCCAGCACACCACGCGCATCCGACAGCCAAACATCGCCATCCTGCACCGTGCATTGCAGCATCATATTGCGTTGACACAGGGTTTTGAGTGCCGAGGTGTCCGGCAGTTGATAGACCGACACTTTATCCAGCGGCATCATCGCCGATTCGTTGTCGCGCCACCATTTATCCGCCAATGCGCCGTACAAATACACCGCGACCGCATCGGCACGCCCGCAGGCTTTGCGTATGCGGCGCTCGTCCGGCAAACCAACCTCAATCCACTGGCGAATTTCACCTGAATAATCGAGATGCCACAAGTCCGGCTCCTCGTCGGTGGAAATGCCCTTGCCAAAAATCAAGCGCTCGTGCGCATTCAGGATAAACGCCAGCAGGCGCACCATCATGCGCTCCTCGGTCTCGGATGGATGCTGCGCGAGCGTCAAAGCGTGGTCGGCGTAATACGACCGATCCATGTCGGCAATCGACAGCTCGGCTTTGTAGATGGTGGATTTGAGTGCCATTGAGTATGAATTTAATAAAAAACGTGCTGCGAGGCCTTTGTTTATAAGGATTTGAGCGTTTAGGAAACGGGCGAAAATTTTAGTTTTTTTGTGCTACAAAATACTGACTCTAAAAATTTTTTTGGAGTTAAGAAAATGAAAACACATAATCGAAAACAAAATCCGCATGGTTCCAGTGTCGTAATGAATCTTCTTGTAAAAGGCATTTTCAATTATTTACGTCACGAGTTGATTGAATATTTAGCCAGACTTATAGAATATCTATTTCAGTAAGCTGGAAAGCACCTCAAAATACGTCGGGAAGGTTTTGCCCACGCATTTCGGATCATTGATGGTCACGCCGACGGGTGACAGCGCGAGTAAGGAAAAACACATCGCCATGCGGTGATCGTCGTAGGTGTCAATCGCCGCATGACGCCACTCATCCGCCGCGGGCGGGGTGATTTCGATGAAATCAGCGCCTTCGATGACATGCGCGCCGACTTTGCGCAGTTCGGTCGCCATCGCGCTCAAGCGGTCGGTCTCCTTCACGCGCCACGAAGCGATATTGGTCAATCGGGTGCTGCCGCGCGCGAACAGCGCGGCGGTCGCCAGCGTCATCGCCGCGTCGGGGATGTGGTTGCAGTCCAGTTCGATGCCGCGCAGTTGCGTTTCGTTGCCCGTGCCATCGTCTTGATGCACGCCACGCACCTCGATCCAGTTCGCACCCATCATCGCATTCGCGCCCATGAGTTGCAGCGCGTCGGCGAATTTCACGTCGCCTTGGATGCTGGATAAACCGACGCCGTGAATTTTAATTGGCCCGCCACCGAGTGCGCCAAGCGCGATGAAATACGAGGCGGACGATGCGTCGCCCTCAACAAAAATTTCTTTCGGCGACACATAGCGCGAACCCGATGGAATCGTGAACGACGACCAGCCGTCGCGCGTCACCTGCACGCCAAAACGCGCCATGAGATTGAGCGTGATTTCGATGTAGGGTTTGGAAATCAGCTCGCCGATGACGTGAATGGTGACGTTGCGATTCAATAACGGTGCGGCCATTAATACGGCGGTGAGAAATTGGCTCGACACATTGCCCTTGATCGACAGCGACAGATCGCCGTCGGCAATCTGTGCGGGTGAAAGCGTGAACGGAGGATAGCCTGTGTTTCCGGTATACGCCACCTGAACGCCGATTTGCACCAGCGCATCGAGCAGATCGCCAATCGGGCGCTCATGCATGCGTGGCACACCGTGCAACTGATATGTACCGTTTTGTAAGGCCAATACCGCCGTCAGTGGACGTATCGCCGTACCCGCGTTGCCCATGAATAAATCCGCGGATTTATTGGGAAAGTCGCCGCCTGTCCCCACCACATCATAATCATGCGCTGCCACCTGCGTGACCGACACGCCGAGGGTGTTCAGCGCATTGAGCATCACGCGCGTATCGTCCGAGTCGAGCACGTCGCGCACACGCGTGGTTGCGCCTTTTTCAGCCAATGCGGCGAGCAGCAACACACGGTTGGAAATACTTTTCGAGCCGGGCAGGGTGATTTCGCCACGGGCGTGGCGGGTGGGGTTTAAGATTAATTGTTCCATTACATACTCTGATTTTCTACTGTTCTTTCCCCCAAGCCAAACGCTTCTCGCTGGCACGGGTGAATTCGCTTAATATACCGTCGGCATCTGACGCGGCAATTTTATCGCGCAATTGTTGTGTGTGCGCTAAATACACATCCAGATCGTGCAAAATCGCGTCGCGGTTGTTCAGACACACATCGCGCCACATTTCGGGGCTGGCGGCGGCGATACGGGTGAAATCGCGAAAGCCCGCGCCTGCCATGGCGAATTTATCATCCGACAAATTCGAGTCGGCGACATGGTTCATCAGTGCGTAGGCGAGCACGTGCGGCACATGCGAGACCGCAGCAAAAATCGCATCGTGCGCCTGCAAATTCATCTCATACACCAGTCCGCCAGTCGCTTGCCACATGGCGACCACGGTGGCGATTTGCGCCGGTGTGTTATGCGCGGGCTGGGGCAATGGGCAAACCATGATCTTTTTATTCACGTACAAATCGGCCAATGCCGCTTGCGGGCCGTTCACCTCACGTCCGGCGATCGGGTGTGCGAGGACGAATTGATGGATGCGTTCGCCCAAAACCGCGCGCGCATCGTCATACACCGACTGCTTGGTACTGCCCGCATCGGTGATGAGGGTGTGTGGTGCGAGGTGCGACAGCAGGTCGCGCAGCACCGTTTGTGTTTGCCCCACCGGCATGGCCAGCACAATCACGTCGGCAGAGGCGACGGCGGCGGCGTATTCGGGCGTATTCGGCTGCACAAAGCGGTCAATCAAGCCCAATTCAACCGCATGCTGCATCACCTCAACACGGCGACCAATGCCCGTGACGTTTTGCACCACGCCTGCGTTTTTCAACGCCAGCGTGAGTGAGCCGCCGATCAGGCCGGCGCCCACGAGTAAGAGATTTTGAATCTGCGGCGGTGGCAGAGTGGCGTATAACTTCATGATAAAAACCGTGGTGATTGTCTATTTTGACTGTTTGAGCGCGGGGGATAATCGCGCCATGGACAGTCCATCGGCATATTGCCCCGCACGAAACGCAAAGGCGCGGTGCGTGCCTTCAATTTCAAAGCCATGCTTTTGATACAAAGCGATGGCGTGTTGATTATCGCTAAATACGTTTAATTCAATTCGGGCGAGGTTGAGCCAATTGTCGGCCAAATCCAGCAAAGCGTGCATCAAGGCTTTGCCAACGCCTTTGCCATGATACTGATCATGAACGGCGATGCCCAGCGTTGCGGCATGGCGGCGGCGTGGCGAAGGGGATTCTGACCATAAACTCGCATGACCAACCACCACGCCATCCAATACCGCCACCAAAGTGCACAGCCCTGATGGCTCAGCAAGCCGTTTTTTCCATGATTCCAACGAAGGGTAAGGAATTTTCATCGTGCCATGAATGGCTTGCGGCTGGCTGTACAGTTCATAGATCGCCTCATAGTCGCTGGGTTCAGCATGGCGAATGTGTATCGACATCGGTTTTCTCCATCCTTATTTCAGCTATACGGTCACCGGATACGAGCCCAAACATTTATAAAATGCCGCTTGTGCTTCGATTTCAGCGAGCGCTTTGGCAACATTGTCCTGCTCGGTATGGCCGATGAAATCAATGTAGAAGTAGTATTCCCAGCCCTTTTGTTTCGCAGGACGCGATTCAAAACGCACCATCGATACGCCGTGACGCGCCAGCGGCTCGATCAGTTGAAATACCGAGCCGGCTTTGTTCGGCGCGGCGAGAATCAACGAGGTTTTGTCCGCAGGGCTTGGGCTGCACACTTGTTTGCCGAGGACGACGAAGCGCGTGCGGTTGTTCGCATCGTCCTGTATGCCGACCGCGACTTTTTGCAGTTCATACATCATCGCAGCGGAGTCGCCCGCGATACAGGCGATGGCGTCGGATTCCTGCGCCATGCGCGCGCCTTGTGCGTTTGACGACACCGGTTTTTGCTCAATATTTGGATAATGCTGTTTCAGCCAGCCGTAGCACTGCGCCAATGCCTGCGGATGCGCGACGATGGTGGTGACCTGCGCCATATCGCCCGTGCGGTGCATCAACGAGTGGCGAATCGCGAGCGAGACCTCGGCGCAAATGCGCAGGGGCGAATTGAGCAGCAAATCCATGGTGCGGTTAATCGCACCTTCGATCGAATTTTCTATCGGCACCACGCCAAACGTAGCGCCATCGGCCTCAACCGCGTGAAAAATATCGTCGATGCTCACGCAGTCCACACCGACAATCGCGTGACCGAATTGTTTGAACATCGCTTGCTCGGTGTACGTGCCTGCGGGGCCGAGGAAGGCGACTTTGACCGGCTCTTCCATCGCGCGACACACGCTCATCACTTCGCGCCAGAGGGTTTGCAGTTGGGGCGTGGGCAATGGCCCCGGATTGCGCTGAGCAATTTTTTCCAATACGGCGGATTCTCGCTCAGGGCGATACACCGGTTGGTCGTATTTTTGCTTGACCTCGCCGACGCGTTGCGCGAGCTTGGCGCGCTCGTTCAGCAGGGTCAATAATTGCGCATCCACCGCGTCAATTTGCGTGCGGATGGGGGCAAGATCGGCATCGACTTGCGCTTGGAGTTCGGGGGTGAGTGAGATGTTAGTCATGCTTTAATTCAATAATTCTTGCACAGTTTGCGAGTCCATCGGTATAACTTATTTCCATCACATCCTTAATTGAATGTTCTACGGAAAGAGTTTTCTTTGGGTTTGAGTTGTTACTAGTTTGAATAATCAATTTGCTATTGTCTTGATAAGGGCTGGCCAATGTGACTGTGGCAATTATGCGCCACTCTTGCTCTCGCCAGTATTCATTAGGTTCAAAGTTATCGGGATAAACATATTCAGCTGTACCATTATGAATCACGTCTGAACAGTTTAGATTTCCTTGGTTGTCTAATACCAAGTCATTTTCTTTATAACGAATTAGAGGTGAGGGGCGTTTGCGATGTTTTTGATAAAACTGCAATAGAGGTTCGTTCAATGAACTCTCTATATTCAGTTGGCAGCCTTTGTCATAACGAACCTTAGCCCAAAAAATATTTGTGTCCAATTTATCAAACCAACTGATATATTTTGATTGTGAAATAGCATATTTTATATTGATTAAAAATTGCTGTGGGTCATAGATTTCAATAACTCGTCCTGATGAAGTACCTACAAATTTTTTGCGTAATTCGGACAAATTTTCAAAGCTTTGTTCAGAGCAACACAAAACATACGCAAATACATTAAGCACTTTTTGATCAAACGTACCCCCGAAAGAGCTTACCCCAAAAGCCGTGTTCTCATAAGAGTCTTGCCTAGAATCTTGTGTGTCCGTGTAATTAGTAATCGGAGTTAAACGAATATTTCCGTCCATAAAGGAATCAATGTATTCGTCCTTGATAAACCGATACAGTGAGCCAACAGGCATGTCATGCATGATGTTTCTCAAACTCACCCATAAATTTAACTAATGCTTGCACTGAGTCCATACTCACCGCGTTGTAAATGCTCGCACGCATACCGCCAACCATTTTGTGGCCTTTGAGCGCGGCCAGTCCTACCGCTTGTGATTCGGCGAGGAATGCTGCGTTGAGCGACTCGTCCCGCAGGAAAAACGGTACGTTCATGCAGGAGCGGTATTTGGGTTGAACGTCGTTGCGATAGAGTTTGGAGTTGTCAATGAATTCGTACAGCAGTTTGGCTTTGGCGTCATTGATCTCGGCCATGGCTGCCACGCCGCCTTGCTGTTCCAGCCATTCAAACACCAAACCCGCAATATAAATAGACAGCGTCGGTGGGGTGTTGAACATGGAGTCGTTGTCGGCGACATTGCGCCAGTTGAACGCCGATGGACACAGCGGATGCTGGCGGTCAAGCAGATCGTCGCGTACGATGACAAAGGTAACGCCCGCAGGGCCGATGTTTTTCTGCGCGCCGCCGTAGATCACACCGTAGCGCGTCACGTCGAGCGGGCGCGAGAGGATGTTGGACGACATATCGGCGACGAGGAAGGCACCGCGTGCGGCCAAATCATCGGCGACCGATTGCGGGGCGAACCATTCCACGCCGTGGATGGTTTCGTTCGGGCAAAAATTGACGTAATTCGGTTGGTCGGACAATTGCCACGTATCCGGCTCGGGGAAGTAGAGGAATTTGCCACTGCCGTCGTCAGAATTGGCGATGATGCGGCATTCGCCGCCACCGGCACGCGCGTAACGGTCGGCTTCTTTTTGGGTTTTGAGCGACCATGCACCGGAAATCACGCTGTCGATGGTTTGGTTCGCACCTTGCGCCGCGTCGCCAAGCAGGTTCAGCGGGATGATGGCGTTTTCGCCGATCGCACCGCCTTGCAGGAACAGAATTTGGTAGTTGTCGGGGATGTTGAGCAGGCGGCGAAAGGCATCGCGCGTGCGCAGAAAGACTTCGGTGTAGACCGCGCCGCGATGGCTCATTTCCATGATGGAGACGCCGGTTCCGTTGAAATTGAGCAGTTCGGACTGCATTTTTTCTAAGACGGGGGTGGGCAATGCGGCGGGACCCGCCGCGAAATTGTGGATGCGATGGTTCATAATTCAATGTCAGTCAAATCAAAGGGAGTGGCTCTATTATCGCTGAAAATGCGGCGCGGACATAGGGTTTTTGCGGTTTCATGCCAAGCGCGAGCGGTTGTGCGGCGTGGGTTCATAAAAAAGGGCGCAATGACGCGCCCCTATAGGTTTTCGGATGAGTGATCCGTTTCCGTTTATCGGCGTTACTCTGCCGTATCTGCATCGTTGGCCGTTGGCGTGGCTTCATCCGTCGCGTCATCATCGGTTTCATCTTCTTCATCCACCGACATCATGACTTTTTGCACGCCGCTCAGGACGTCGCCGTCGTCCAGACCGATCAGCGTGACGCCTTGCGTTGCGCGACCGACGACACGAACCTCGGCGATGCGGGTGCGTACCAGTGTGCCGCCTTGGGTAATCAGCATGATTTGATCGTCTTCCTCGACCAACTGCGCGGCGACGACTTTGCCGTTGCGCTCGGAGGTTTGGATGGCGATCATGCCTTTGGTGCCGCGCCCGTGGCGGGTGTATTCGGTGATCGGGGTGCGTTTGCCAAAGCCGTTTTCGGTGGCAGTGAGTACAAACTGATCTTCGTTTTC
This sequence comes from Burkholderiaceae bacterium, assembly GCA_049291875.1. Classification (GTDB taxonomy): domain Bacteria; phylum Pseudomonadota; class Gammaproteobacteria; order Burkholderiales; family Burkholderiaceae; genus CTSOIL-112. The sequence goes on along the minus strand of JBATQE010000064.1, from coordinate 36,328 downwards.
GGCGACCAGCAGCGAGATGATGCTTTGGCCTTCTTCGAGGTTCATGCCGCGTACGCCGCGCGCGCCGCGTCCCATTGGGCGCACGTCGTTTTCGTCAAAGCGCACGGCTTTGCCCGCGTCGGAGAACAGCATGACGTCGTGTTGACCATCGGTGATCGCTGCGCCGATGAGGTAGTCGCCTTCGTCCAGCGTGACGGCGATGATGCCGGCTTTACGCGGATTGGAGAAATCGGACAGCGGGGTTTTCTTGACCGTGCCCATGCTGGTGGCCATGAAGACGTATTGGTCTTCGGGGAAGCCATCGCGTGCGTTGATCGGCAGCATGACGGTGATTTTTTCGCCTTCTTCGAGTGGCAGCATGCGAATGATCGGCGTGCCGCGTGAGGTGCGCGAACCGGCCGGTACTTCGTACACGCGCGTCCAGTAGACGCGGCCGCGATTGGAGAAGCTCAAAATGGTGTCGTGTGTGTTGGCGACGAACAGGTTTTCGATCCAGTCTTCTTCGCCTTTGGTCGAGGCGGCTTGCTTGCCGCGTCCGCCGCGTCGCTGCGTGCGGTATTCGGACAGGGCTTGCGCCTTGATGTAGCCGGTGTTGGACAGGGTAACCACCATGTCTTGCGGCGTGATCAGGTCTTCAATATCAATATCGGACGCGTCCATTTCGATGGTCGAGCGGCGTGCGTCGCCGAATTCGGCTTCGATCGCGGTCAGTTCGGCCTCGATGATCGCGGTCACGCGCTCAGGACGGCTGAGAATGTCGATCAAGTCGGCAATGTGCGTCATGATGTCTTTGTATTCCTGCACGATTTTGTCTTGTTCCAGACCGGTCAGGCGCTGCAGGCGCATTTGCAGGATTTCTTGCGCTTGAATCTCAGACAGACGGTACAGGCCGTTTTCTTGCAGGCCAACGTCCGCCAGCAGGCCATCCGGACGGTACAATTCGCGCCCGCCGTCGGTGCGCGAGAGCATTTCGCGTACCAGCGACGAATCCCAAGTTTTCGCCATCAAGTCGGCTTTCGCTTGCGGTGGCGTCGGTGCGGCTTTGATGATTTCGATGAATTCATCAATATTCGCCAATGCGACCGCCAGCCCCTCTAATATATGAGCACGATCGCGCGCTTTGCGCAGTTCGAACACCGTGCGGCGAGTCACGACTTCGCGGCGGTGTTCGAGGAAGTATAAAATCATTTCACGCAGATTCAGCAATTTTGGCTGGCCGCCGACCAGCGCGACCATATTCATGCCAAAAGTGTCTTGTAATTGCGTGTGTTTGTAGAGATTGTTCAGAACCACTTCGGCGACTTCGCCGCGCTTGAGTTCGATCACTACGCGCATACCGGATTTATCCGATTCGTCGCGGATATCGGAAATGCCTTCGAGCCGCTTGTCGTTCACCATCTCCGCGATGGTTTCGAGCAGCTTGCGTTTGTTGACCTGATACGGCAGCTCGTCCACAATGATCGCCTGACGGTTGCCTTTTTCCATGTCCTCGAAATGCGTACGCGCGCGCATCACCACGCGCCCGCGACCGGTGCGGTAGCCCTGACGCACGCCGCCAATGCCATAAATAATACCGGCGGTCGGGAAATCTGGCGCGGGGATGATCTCGATCAGCTCGTCCACGGTGGCTTCGGGATTTTTCAGCAGGTGCAGACAGCCCTTGACGATTTCGCTCAGGTTGTGCGGCGGGATGTTGGTCGCCATACCGACTGCGATACCGGTTGAACCATTAATTAATAGATTCGGAATGCGCGTTGGCAAAACCAAGGGTTCGCGTTCATTGCCATCGTAGTTCGGGCCGAAATCGACGGTTTCCTTGTCGATATCCTCTAATAGTTGGTGGCCGATTTTCGCCATGCGAATCTCGGTGTAACGCATCGCAGCCGCCGCGTCACCGTCGACAGAGCCGAAGTTACCTTGGCCATCCACCAGCGGGTAACGCAGCGAAAAATCCTGCGCCATACGCACCACGGTGTTGTACACCGCCATGTCGCCGTGCGGGTGATATTTACCGATCACGTCACCGACAATACGGGCGGATTTCTTATACGCGCGATTCCAATCATTATTCAATTCGTGCATCGCATACAGCACGCGGCGATGAACCGGTTTCAAGCCGTCACGTACATCCGGCAGCGCACGACCTACGATCACGCTCATGGCATAATCAAGGTATGAACGACGCATCTCGTCTTCAAGTGGAATCGGCAAGGTTTCTTTGGCAAACGATGACATAAGGCATCCTTATTTTTGTATCGGGCGCATAGGCTGTCCCAATCAGTCAGTTTTCAATCCGCTATTCTAACATGTCGCCAGAGTCAAAAACAGAGCGATTCGTGTTTGTTTCTATGGCAATGACATGGTGTCGGCAACTAATGGCAGTCTGATTGACAAATTGCTTTGGTTCATAAAGTGCGATTGAAAACCAAGGCGCGGCTTTATAAAGCCTGTGTTGCATAATTGAAACAAAAATCGCATGATGAACGCAAATCGTGAAACTTAATTGATTTTTGTCTGCACTAAGGCGTGTAAGTTGTGGCACAATGAATTCGTGCGGTGTTGATGATGCATTGATTGTGTAAGCAAGTGTGTTGCACAGTACACAATCAAGAGCTATAATATGGCACTGTTTAATAAAGGGTTTAACACTTCATTAAACTCGTGGTGAACGTTCTCGCAGGCTGACTGCGCACTTTCCAAAAAGAGGAGAAACATGAAAAACTTCGTAAAAGTTGCTTCTTTGGTCGCAACATTGGCCTTGGCGGCATGTCAAACTAACCCAAGCACTACTTTTGCTCCAAAAGCAGATCCAGTAAACAGCCGTAACGTACAAAATTCTGACGGCCAAATTTGGTTGAGCGGCGATTACGGCGCGACCAACGGCACAGACAAATTGTGCTGGCAAACAGGCTACTACCCAGATGGCAACCCAATCCCAGGTTGCGATGCAATGCCTGAGAAAAACGTAACCATCGACAAATCTCGTTTGAACTTTGACGCGCAAACCTTGTTCGGTTTCGACCAAGCAACCCTGCGTCCAGAAGGTCAAGCTATGTTGTCTCGCTTGGCTGCTGCTTTGAACTCAGTTGCATACAAAGATGCGATCGTTGTGGGTCACACCGACTCATGGGGTACTGACGCATACAATGACCGTTTGTCATTGCGTCGTGCCGAAGCAGTTAAAGCATACTTGGTTGGTCAAGGCGTTGCTGCTGACAAGATCGTTACCAAAGGTATGGGCGAACGTGAATTGATCGTTGATCCAAAAACTTGTAAAGGCACTAAAGCTGCTCGTCAAGCATGTGAGCAACCTAACCGCCGCGTGACTGTGGATATCGAAGGCGTTATCGTTCCTGCGAACCAAGTTGGCAAATGGCGTGATACTTTGAACGCTGTTGGCGTAAACGTTAAGAAATAATTTTTCTTGATGGAAAAAAGCCTCGCTGATGCGAGGCTTTTTTATTGCTTGCGCGCAGTTGTTTGTTAAACCAAGAGGAATAACGCGTAGAACAGGTGGCGACGAATGAGGCTTTGGCATAAAATGCTAAAGACCAACTTGGAACGAAGGCTTAGATCGTGCATGATGGATGACGAATGACTTCGTAAATAAAATTGACATTTAATATAAGAGATATTCTGTGAATACAAATAATGTGAACGCCGCCGAAATTGAAAAATTTTCTCAACACGCATCCGAGTGGTGGAATGAGCAAGGGCCGCTCAAAACCCTACACCAGATCAACCCGACGCGGGTGCAATGGATTGCGCAGCACGCCCAGCTGGCAGGCGTAAAAACCTTGGATATCGGTTGCGGCGGTGGAATTTTGAGTGAAGCGCTCGCACGAGAAGGTGCGCTGGTCACCGCTTTGGATATGGCGGAGGATTCGATTGATATTGCGCGTGAACACGCGGCAAACAGCCAATTGACGATTGATTATCAAGCGGTCACAGCGGAGGCGTGGGCAGAAGTGCATCCTGAATCCTACGAGCTTATTACCTGTATGGAGCTGCTGGAGCATGTGCCTGATCCGGCCTCGGTCATTCACGCCAGCGCACAACTATTGGCGCCCGGTGGCATGGTTTTCTATTCCACCATCAATCGCAATCCCAAAGCGTGGGCATTGACCATTGGTGCTGCTGAATACTTGCTCAAATGGATTCCCAAAGGCACACATCAGTACGATACCTTCATCAAACCGAGCGAATTATCGGCGATGGCACGTCAATCCGGTTTAGAAGTGGTTGCATTGGCTGGGGTGGGTTATCAGCCTTGGAAATCCAAACAATATCCGTTTGTGCCAACCAACGATACCAGCGTGAATTACATGATGGTCTGCCGCAAGCCAAAATAAGAAGAGAATTTGCCCCGTATAAGCAAGTCCTGCCTTTCCATGTGTGCAGCGCTTGTTGTTGGGTTTGGGTGCTTTAGCTTGTCGGGTAGACGTGTATTCAAACGTTGGCAGAGTTAATTGCTTGGGCTAAATCCATTCAATTAATGTGGATAAAGCAGGTTTTCTTAAATCCAATCAAAGGCTTATTGAGATGTTGTGTATACACAACATCGCGTGGTAAAGTTGCGACAAAATAACAATAAAATACGATAAAGATGGACAAAAAAGCGCATGATAGGACAATGAATGCGTCGGAATTGCAAAAAATTCGCATTTCGTAAGTGCTCTTGTAAAGAGTGGTTAAGGTTAAAGAAAAACTTTAACTTTTAAGTTTAACTTTTGAGGGGATAAACAAATGAAAAAGACTTTAGTCGCTTTGGCCGTTTTGGGTTCATTTGCAAGCGTGGCTTCTGCCGCTACCAGCGTAACTTTGTACGGTCGTTTGGACGTGGGCTATGACAGCTTCCACCATGACGGCTTGAAATTACAACAAGATGCAATCGCTAACCAATCTCGTTTCGGCGTTAAAGGTGAAGAAGATTTGGGTAACGGTTTGGCCGCTACATTCAAATTGGAAGGTCGTTTTAGCGCGGATACAGGTGCATACACCAAAGACATGTTTGATCGTGAATCAACTGTTGGTTTGAAAGGCGCGTTTGGTCATGTTCGTTTCGGTCGCGCTTTGGCTGCAATGGATAATGGTATCGGTGGTTTCACTGTTGGTGAGCGTGTAGCGTCTTTTGATAATTACTCTTCAGCAGCTCGTCACAGCAACTCTATGTTCTATGACTACTCAAATAGCGGTTTCTCAGTAGGTGGTAACGTATCAACTAAAGGTGGCGCGTTGGATGTTGCCGAAGGTGCTGATGCTTCTAAAGTAGGTTACGGTTTGTATGCTAAATATGATGCCAATAATCTGGGCTTGGGCGCGGCATACCAACGTGACGGCAATGGCGGTAAAGAGTGGGGTGTAGGCGCTTCTTACACGTTCGCTCCTGTGACTTTGGGTGCTTCATATGCTGATCACAAAAATGCGGCAAGCACAAAAACTCGTATCGTTAATGCCTATGTTTCTGGCGATGTAACTGCGAACGATACTGTTTACTTCCAATACAACCGCAATCAAGAAAAAACTGCGTCTAACGTCAAAACCACTCAAAATGCTTATGGCTTGGGCTATATGCATGCTTTGAGCAAACGCACCAGCGTTTATGCTGAAACTGCACGCACCAAACGTGCTGGTGAAAACGGCTGGGACTACAGTGTTGCTATGCGCCACAAATTCTAATCTAAAGCTTCTTTAGTTAGATAAAAAGGCTCGCGTTTTGCGAGCCTTTTCTGTTTCGTTGTTTGTCTGAGTTTCGCAAAAATGCCACATAAATGTGGTTGATATGCAACAATTTCTTGGGAAATTGGCTGGAAAAGGCAGGTAAAGGTAGACAAAACAGAGTGTCAATAAGACAATGGAATCGTCGGAATGGGAACGAAGTCGCATTTCGCAAGTGCTTCGAAAGGAGCCGTTGGGATTGATAAGAAATCTCAATTTTTAAGTTTGACTTTTAAGAGGATAAACAAATGAAAAAGACTTTAGTTGCATTGGCTGTATTGGGTTCATTCGCGGGTGTAGCTTCTGCTGCGACCAGCGTTACTTTGTACGGTACTGTAGATGCGGGTTATGAAGGTTGGAGTTATGGTAAAGATTTCTCATCTCTTAACAATACTTTTGTGCAAGGTTCTGGTAGTGGTCCAATCACTGGCTCGAAAACTGGTACTTCTGAATCCAATAGCAAAATCGGTGTCAAAGGGCAAGAAGATTTGGGCAATGGTTTGGCTGCGACTTTCCAATTGGAAGGTGACGTTAATGCTGACGTAGGCAGCTCAAACTTGTTTAACCGCGAATCAACCGTTGGCTTGAAAGGCGCATTTGGCGAAGTTAAAGTGGGTCGTTCTAAGTCACAAATGGAATTGGCCTTGGGCGGTGTGGTTCCAGGTCGCCGCGTTGCTGACGTAGACTTGTATTCTGTTGCTGCAAAACGTCATAGCAATGGCTTGTTCTATTCTTACGACAACGCTGGCTTCTCTTTCGGTGCGGACGTTACCACCAAAGGCGGTGCTTTGGGTGATGATCACGAAGGCGAAAAAGGCCAAAAAGTGGGCTGGGGCGTTCGTGCGGGTTATGCTGGTAATGTCGGTGGTAACGTGACTTTGTTGGCACGAGCTGCTTATCAACGCGATGGGGTTGTGTTACCTAATGATAAACAACAGTACGAAGCCGGTGGCTTGCTGGCTGCTGTAATCCCTTACTCTAACAATGCACTAACTGTAGGCGTGGCTTATGCCCAAGGCCGTGGTGAGGCGAAAGATTTGGTTACAGCTAAGTTTGACGCTACTCCTTTTAACACTACTGTAGATAAAGCCCGTACTTGGTCTGGTGTAGTTGCCAGCACGTTTGGTCCTAACGATTCTGCTTACGTGAAATACCAACAACGTAAAGGCAAATTGGAAGACGGTTCTGTTGCATACAACGGCAACGTTTGGGCGATCGGTTACGAGCACGCTTTGAGCAAACGCACTTCTGTATATGCTGATGTTGCTTACGCAACCATCAAGAAGCCAACGCCAACAGTTGCTGACAAAGGCACTGCAACAGGTTATAGCGTAGGCTTGTCTCACTCTTTCTAATCTGAGTTTTTGTATAAAACGGATGTTTAGAGAAAAGCGACCTTCGGGTCGCTTTTTTGTGTTTGAGCGGTTATGCAGCCGTGAATTATTTTTATAGTGGCCTTTTCACTAAATAACAACAAAGTGAAAGAATTTAGCGTGAAATGTGTGTTTTTTTGCAACAAATGTAAAAATAGTGTGGACAGAAAAAAGAACACCCGTAATAATTGAGTCATCGAAAAAAGCATGATAATGGACAAATTGGAGACAATATCAGCGTTTCGTGTTTCGCGAATCATACCCAGCGCGGTGCTGGCGTGATAATTAGTAAATATTAATGGAGAGACAAATGAAAAAATCATTGGTTGCCTTGGCGGTTTTGGGTTCGTTTGCGGGCGTGGCTTCTGCAGCGACCAGCGTGACTTTGTATGGCCAAGTTGAAGCAGAATACTACGACCTGTTTGGTAAAGGCGAGTTGGCTAATGGCGCGACTGCAGACGTGGCAGGTTTGACTGCTGTTCAAGCGGCTGTTAAAAAGAATACTTTGGCAACAGCTCAAGGTTTGTTGAGCCGTTCTTTGTCGCAAAAACCTCGCCGCTCAGATTACATTGGTGTTAAAGGCGAAGAAGATTTGGGTAATGGCGTATCGGCTATTTTCAAATTGGAAGGCAATATTGATGTTGACGTTGGTTCTGCTGATTTGTTTAATCGTGAAACGACGGTTGGTGTGAAAGGTGCGTTTGGCGAAATTAAAGTAGGTCGTGCTAAATCTCAAGTTGAATTGACTATGGGTGGTTTGACCGGTGTTCATGGCGTGACCGATGTCGATCTGTACGCTATTTCAAATGCACGTCACAGCAATGGTTTGTTCTATGAATACAAGAACTCAGGCTTTACGTTCGGCGCTGACGTGACCACTAAAGGTGGCGCGTTAGGTGATACCAGCGAAGGTACAGATGGCTCCAAAGTGGGCTATGGTGCGCGTTTGGGTTACTATGGTCATGGTTTATTGGCGCGTGTTGCATACCAAAACGATGGCCCTGTTGCTGCCAGCTCTACTGTAGCAGGCAATGCTTTGGCTTTGGGTAAAAAACAGCACGAATGGGCGGGTGTTTTGGCTTATAACTTCTACGAAGGTCAAAAAATTCCTTTGGCAATCGGCGTGTCTTATGCGCAAGGTCAAGGTATGGCCAAAGGTTTCTTCTCTGCTACTGGCTTGAGCACTGCTGATACCGTATACGCTAAAAAAGCAACCACTATTGGCGCGATTGTGCGTACATGGTTTACGCCAAACGATACGGCGTATGTTTTGTTCCAAAAACGTAAATCTACCTCAGAATCTGATACTGTCTTGAATAACGCGTGGGCTCTTGGTTTGGGCTATGAGCACAAATTGAGCAAACGTACGGCAATTTCTGTGGATACGGTTTATTTGAAAGCGAAGAGCATTGGTGTGCCTGTTGCGGCTACCGGCGGCTTTGTCGGTTTTCCAACAAGCGGCAAAGCATACGGTTACAGCGTGGGCTTGTCTCACAGCTTCTAATCGGTTGACATAGCTTTTGTCACAGTCAAGCGACCTTCGGGTCGCTTTTCTTTTGACATGATTCAGTTTGAGAATGTTGTTGTGATTGGCTTTTTTGCGGTCTCGGGGTTTTCTGCTTGTTTGGGTTTGTGCGCGGATCGCGATAGGAAATGCGTGCCTGCGTTGTTTGTTGTAGACAAAAAAGCTACAATCTTGCATTGTTGTTTGGTCGGGTACGTTTTTTAAGGATATTTATGGGTTTGGACATAACGGTGCATTCGGCGTTGTTGGGTACGGCGCCGCAGGCGTGTCCTGAGGATATGGCGCAGGTGGCGCAGGCGGGCTTTGTTTCGGTGATGGTGAATCGTCCGGATTTTGAGGGCGGTGCGGATCAGCCGACGGCGCAGGCGGTTGAGGCGGCGGCGCGTGCGCAGGGTTTGCATTTTTATCATTTGCCGTTTTCGGGGGCGGATTTGTCGCCAAGCTTGGCGTTGCAATTCGCGCAGATGTTGGGTGATGCGCCGAAGCCGATTTTGTTGTATTGCCGCACGGGGACACGATCGACGATGATTGTTCGTATGGCGTTGGAATTGGGGTTTTTGAACCCGGATGATTTGAGTTTCGTGGCGCGCGTTTGATGGGTGTTGGTCGCATGATGCATAAAATGGTGCGCGGGTGGCGCATGAGTGGTGTGGTTGCTTGGCTTTTTAACCGTTGATTGAAAATTACGTATGTTCGCTTATTTAATCGCACTTGTGCGTTTGTTGGGTTTTGCTTTGTGGTTGTCGAGCGGTTTGTTTTTGACGGCTTTGGTGTTTCCTTTGATTGGCTGGCCGAGAAAGCGGCGCATCATTCGTCTGTGGTCGCGCTTTTTGTTGCGTACATTGGGCGTGCGTTTGGTAGTGACAACACAGCCGTCTGAGCCGAATTTGCGCGGTGTGATGGTGTCGAATCATTCGTCGTGGGTGGATATTTTCGCGGCCAATTCGGTGCAGGCGGTGCGCTTTATTTCGAAATCGGAGGTGCGTGATTGGCCGATTTTGGGTTCGTTGGTGACGTTGGCGGGAACTTTGTATGTGGAGCGCGGTAATTGCAGTCGGATTAATCAGACGAATGAGGAGATTCGTGCGGCGGTTGAGGGGGGTGACTTGGTCGGTTTTTATCCGGAGGGGACGACGACCGATGGCACATATTTGTTACCGTTTAAAACGAATTTGTTTCAACCGGCAGTGGCGTATGGTATGACGGTGTATCCGGTGGCGGTGATGTATCGTGTGGATGGGGCGCCGACGCAGTTGGCCAGCTATGCGGGCGATACGACGTTTGGACAAAGTTTTATGCAGTTGCTTTTGGCACGTGGGGTTGAGGCGCAGATTGCGTATGGTGCGCCGATTGATGCACGTCAGTTTGCGAATCGTGCGGATTTGGCTTTGGCAGCGCAGGCGTCGATTGCGCAGATGACGGGTTTGTCGGTTGCGACACCGTCTGAGTTGCAGGCAGCGCTTTTGTCTGGGCAGAAGGTTTAAGGGCGTAGCGTAGATTGGTTTGGGCTGTGTCTTACGTCTGATGTTTTGTGTGTAAAATCGCTCGGGCACTGGTTTTGTGGATTGGAATGGTGTAGTTTTTTGCGGTTGGATTTTTGTGTTTTTTGGCAGATTTTTCTGTATATAGTGAAATCGCAGTAATTTTTTGTAAATTTATTTAAAAAATGTTCGTTGGCCTATTGACAAGACTATGTGGATTGTTGAAAATAGCACGAGCGTTCGATTTTTGTTGGGAACGAAAATGACAAAAGAGCGGGCTCATGTACGCAAAGGGGATTTGACCCGTGCGGCAATTTTGGATGTGGCTTTGGATGTGGCGTCAAGAGATGGTCTGGAAGGTGTGACCATCGGTATCTTGGCTGACCGTCTGGATATGAGTAAGAGTGGTGTATTTTCGCATTTCGGTTCGCGTGATGAGTTGCTGATCGAGGTGCTGAAGGAGTACGAAACGCGCTTTCTCGCGGATATTCTGAAGCCTGCATTGGCTTTGCCCCGAGGGTTGGAGCGCTTGCGCGCGATTTTGCACAATTGGTTCAATAAATTGGGGCAGGAAACGGAGCACGGTTGTTTGTATATTTCCGGCGCTGTGGAATACGATGATCGCCCGGGTGTGGTGCGGGACGAATTGGTGGGCTTGATGACAGCTTGGGAAGAGCAACTGCGTCGAGCGATTCGTTACTGTATTGATGCGGGCGAGTTTCATGAAGATACGCCGGTTGATTTGATGATTTTTGAGTTGTATGGTTTGACCTTGGGGTTTCACCAAAGCGTCCGTTTGATGAAGCGCAACAACGGCATGGATATGGTCAAGCAGGTTTTAGAGCGCATTTTGAAGCAGTATCTACGCACAACATGATGGTTTCGTAACACCCTCCCATGATGTGCGGATTTGAGTTCAGTCCCTTCTTTTATCAGGAGATATCATGGGAAGCTATGTACCACCACTACGTGACATTCAATTTGTCATGCACGAGTTGCTCAACACAGAAGCAACATTACAACAATTGCCCGCACACGCCGAATTAGACGTTGACACGCTCAACGCGATTGTCGAGGAAGCCGGTAAATTCTCGTCTCAAGTCATTTTCCCGTTGAACCACACCGGTGACCAAGAAGGTTGTACCTTGAATGGTTCCGCAGTGACCACGCCCAAAGGCTACAAAGAAGCGTACAAACAATACGTTGAAGCCGGTTGGCCTGCGCTGTCGTGCGACCCTGAATATGGCGGCCAAGGTTTGCCAATTGCCTTGAATAATGCGCTGTACGAAACTTTGAACTCAGCCAATTTGGCGTGGACCATGTACCCAGGTTTGAGCCACGGCGCGTATGAATGCTTGCACGCGCACGGTTCAGACGAATTGAAAGCCGCCTACTTGCCTAAATTGGTATCCGGCGAATGGACCGGCACCATGTGCTTGACCGAGCCGCACTGCGGTACCGATCTCGGTATTTTACGCACCAAAGCAGTTCCAAACGCCGACGGCTCATACGCCATTACCGGCACCAAAATCTTCATCTCCAGCGGTGAACACGATATGGCGGAAAACATCATTCACCTCGTGTTGGCACGCTTGCCAGAAGCACCGAAAGGCACCAAAGGCATTTCCCTGTTCATCGTACCGAAATTCCTGCCAAACGCGGACGGCTCGCTCGGCGCGCGCAATCCAGTGTCTTGCGGCGCGTTGGAGCACAAAATGGGTATTCACTCGAATGCCACTGCGGTGATTAACCTCGATGGCGCGGCGGGCTGGTTGGTCGGTGAGCCGAACAAAGGCTTGCAAGCGATGTTCGTGATGATGAACGCGGCGCGCTTGGGCGTGGGTATGCAAGGTTTGGGTTTGACTGAAATTTCTTACCAAAATGCCCGCACCTACGCCAAAGAACGTTTGCAAATGCGTGCCTTGACCGGTGCGAAAAATCCTGAAAAAGAAGCCGATCCGATCCTCGTGCACCCAGACGTGCGTCGTATGTTGCTGACCCAACGTGCGTATGCCGAAGGCGCGCGTGCGTTCACCTACTGGATCGCCTTGGAAATCGACAAAGAATTGTCGCATCCGGATGAAGCGGTGCGTCAGGCGGCTGCGGATAACGTGGCGCTGTTGACCCCGATCATCAAAGCCTTTTTGACCGACAACGCGTTTGAGTGTACCAACCACGGCGTGCAAGTATTCGGCGGTCACGGCTTCATCGCCGAAAACGGCATGGAACAATACGTGCGTGACGCGCGCATCACGCAATTGTACGAAGGCACGAACGGCGTACAAGCGCTGGACTTGCTCGGTCGTAAAGTATTGGGCGACATGGGCGCGAAATTGCGTGCCTTCGGCGCCATCGTGCAAAAATTTGTCGAAGACAACGGCGTTGATCCGAAAATGCAAGAATTCGTCAACCCATTGGCCGACATCGGCGACAAAGTGCAAAAACTCACGATGGAAATCGGCATGAAAGCCATGCAGAACCAAGACGAAGTCGGCGCGGCATCTGTGCCGTACCAACGCGTGGTTGGCCATATGGTGTTCTCGTATTTCTGGGCGCGCATGGCGAAAATCGCCTTGGAAAAACAAGAGCAAGACGATTTCTACAAAGCGAAATTGGCAACAGCGCGTTTCTACTTTGCCAAGCTCCTGCCAGAAACCGCCGGTTACATCCGCCAAGCACGTGCGGGCGTGGCCTGCTTGCAAGAAATGCAAGACGACTGGTTCTAATCAAACCATCGCTTTGCCTGAGTGGATTCGTGTGCGTCGGTTGATGAATAAATAGTTTATTCGTCAACCGAACGTACGTTAGAATAGTTAATGTGCATCGTGTGATAACCAACTCACGTTCACACTCATGCTGAGGCGGTCATTGATTGACTGGTTTTATAGGTTTTAAATAGGGCAACAGCCCAAAACATCCACACAAGGAGACTGAAAAATGAAAGTACTGAACAAAATCGCATTGGGTTTGGTTGGTTTGGCCGTATCAGGTATTGCCATGGCCGATCCGACCGGCGTATGGCGCACCATCGACGACCAAACCGGTCAAGCCAAATCATTGGTGAAAATCACCAATGAAGGCGGCAAATATGTCGGTCGCATCCAGCAAGTATTCAGCGGCAACGTCTGCAATGCGTGTGAAGGCGATTACAAAGGTAAAAACTTGGCCGGCGTGACCGTGTTGTGGGGCGTCAGCTCCGAAGGCGGTAACAAATACGGCGGCGGTACCATCATGGATCCAAAAAATGACAAGCGTTACAAAGTGTCATTGACCGACAATGGCAACTCCATGACCGTGCGCGGCTATATCGGCATCAGCGCATTGGGTCGCAACCAAACTTGGCAACGTGTCCAATAATTTGACACATTTCTAAGTCATTATGAGGGTGGTAACGGTACAGCATGCCGTTACCTCTTTTCACACCACGGTCGTGTTTTTTTAAACAAAAATCGCACGCCCGTTCGATAAAAAAGGGTAGAACGTGAGTAACTTAATCATCCGTAAAGTCGCCGTTCTCGGCGCGGGCGTGATGGGTGCGCAAATTGCCGCGCACTTGGTCAATGCCAAAGTTCCAGTGATCTTGTTTGACTTGCCGGCCAAAGAAGGCGCTAAAAACGGCATCGTTGAAAAGGCATTGGCGAATCTGAAAAAACTCAGCCCGGCACCGTTTGGCAACGCAGCGGACGCAGCATACGTCGAAGCGGCCAACTACGAAACCGATTTGAACAAAATCAGCGAATGTGATTTGGTGATCGAAGCGATCGCCGAGCGCATGGACTGGAAACACGATTTATATGCGAAAGTGGCACCGCACCTCGCGCCACACGCCATTTTCGCTTCCAACACCTCCGGCCTGTCGATCAACGAATTGGCTCAAGGTTTTGACGACGAACTGAAAAAACGCTTCTGCGGCGTGCATTTCTTCAATCCACCGCGCTACATGCACTTGGTCGAATTGATTCCGACCACGCATACCGAAGCGGCGACAATGGACAATCTCGAATCCTTCGCCACCACCACCTTGGGCAAAGGCGTGGTTCGCGCGAAAGACACCCCGAACTTCATCGCCAACCGCGTGGGCGTATTCTCGATTTTGGCCGTGATGGCCGAGGCGCAAAAATACGGTTTGGGCTTTGACCTCGTGGACGATTTGACCGGCTCGAAACTGGGTCGTGCGAAATCAGCAACCTTCCGTACCGCCGACGTGGTCGGTTTGGACACCATGGCGCACGTCATCAAAACCATGGAAGACAACCTCAAAGACGATCCGTTCGCGGCCAACTACCCTGTGCCGCCGGTATTGAAAGCTTTGGTTGAAAAAGGTGCTTTGGGTCAAAAATCCGGCGCAGGCTTCTACCGCAAAGAAGGTAAAGAAATCAAAGTTTTGGACGCAGCCAAAGGCGAATACGTCGCCGGTGGCACGAAAGCGGACGAATTGGTCGCGCGCATTCTGAAAAAACCAGCGGCAGAGCGCTTCAAACTGTTGCGCGAGACCGATCATCCGCAAGCGCAATTCCTGTGGTCGATCTTCCGCGACGTATTCCACTACATCGCCGTGCATTTGGAAAGCATTGCTGACAACGCACGCGACGTCGATTTCGCCGTTCGTTGGGGCTTTGGCTGGAACGAAGGTCCGTTCGAAACGTGGCAAGCCGCGGGTTGGAAAGAAATCGCTGGCTGGATCGCCGAAGACATCGCTGCGGGCAAAACCTTGTCCAGCGCACCATTGCCTGCCTGGGTGAACGAGATCGACGCCGTACACACACCGGCCGGTTCGTACTCACCTGCGAAAAAAGCCTTCGTGCCGCGCAGCAACTTGGCGGTGTACCAACGTCAAGCGTTCCCAGCGTTCTTGTTGGGTGAAAACGCGGCGGATCCGAAAACCGCAGGCAACACCGTATTTGAAAACGACGCCATCCGTTTGTGGGATCAGGGCGACGACGTACTGATCGCCTCGTTCAAAACCAAAATGAACACCATCGGGCCGGACGTTTTGGACGGATTGGTACAAGCGATTGAATTGGCTGAGCAAAAATACGCGGGCTTGGTGATCTGGCAAACCGGTTCATTGACCGGCGGCCCGTTCTCTGCGGGCGCGGATTTGCAAGCGGCCATGCCATTGTTCATGAAAGGCGGCGCGAAAGCGGTTGAACCATTCGTGAAAAAATTCCAAGACACCGCAATGCGCGTGAAATACGCACAAGTGCCTGTGGTCGCCGCAGTGGCGGGCTTGGCTCTGGGCGGCGGTTGCGAGACCTTGATGCACTGCGCACACCGCGTGGCGCACCTCGAATCGTACATCGGTTTGGTCGAATTGGGCGTGGGCTTGGTGCCTGCGGGCGGCGGCTTGAAAGAAGCGGCTCTGCGCGCATCGAATGCAGCGGCGACCTATGGCTACAGCAACCTGACCGAATTTGTCAAACCGTGGTTCCAAAACGTGGCGATGGCCAACGTGGCGAAATCCGCACGCGACGCGCAAAGCATCGGTTATCTGTTGCCAACCGACACCATCGTGTTCAACATCCACGAATTGCTGTTTGTGGCCAAATCGCAAGCGCGCGCATTGGCGAACGCAGGCTACCGCGCACCTTTGGCGGCGGCCAACATCACGGCGGCAGGTCCTTCGGTGAAAGCGACCTTGCAATCGATGATCGTGAACATGCGCGACGGCGGTTACATTTCGGCGTACGACGGCGAATTGGCCACCCGCGTGGCGAGCATTCTGTCGGCAGGCGGTGTGGAAGCGGGCACTTTGGTGGACGAAGCATGGTTGCTCAAATTGGAGCGTGACAATTTCATCGAAGCGCTGGGCAAACCGAAAACCCAAGAACGCATCATGGGTATGCTTTCAACTGGCAAACCGGTGCGCAACTAATGAACCTGTCGTGTGGGCAAAAGCGATTTTGCCCACGCCATCGCTGAATAATCAAGCGGTGTATAAGCACCGTTTAGGAGTAAAAAATGACTCAATTGCAAGAAGCATACATTGTCGCCGCGACGCGCACCCCAGTCGGTAAAGCACCGCGTGGCGTATTTAAAAACACCCGTCCGGACGATTTGTTGGTACACGCGATTCAAGGCGCTTTGGCGCAAGTGCCGACCCTGGATCCGAAACTGATTGAAGACGCCATCGTCGGCTGCGCGATTCCGCAAGGGCCGCAAGGCTTGAATATGGCGCGTATGAGCGTGCTGTTTGCCGGCTTGCCGCACTCTGTCGGTGGCGTGACGGTGAACCGCTACTGCGCCTCCGGCATTACCGCCGTGGCGATGGCCGCCGATCGCATTCGCACCGGCCAAGCCGACGTGATGATCGCTGCGGGCGCGGAATCCATGAGCATGGTTCCGATGAACGCGATTTTGACCGACATGAATCCGGCGATTTTTGAAAAAGACGAAAACCTCGGCATCGCCTACGGTATGGGTTTGACGGCTGAGAAAGTCGCGGAACAATGGAACGTCTCTCGCGAAGACCAAGACGCGTTCTCGGTGGAATCACACCGCCGTGCCTTGGCCGCGCAAGCCGCAGGCTATTTTGACGCAGAAATCACGCCGGTCACCGTGCGCGACACCTATGTCGATTTGGCGACACAAGAGCTGAAAACTAAAGAATTCGTGGTGAGCAAAGACGAAGGTCCGCGCGAAGGCACGACGATGGAAGGTTTGGCGAAACTCAAACCCGTATTCGCGGCCAAAGGCAGCGTGACTGCGGGCAGCAGTTCACAGATGTCGGACGGCGCGGCGGCGTTGATCTTGGTATCCGAGCGTTTCCTTAAAGAACACAACCTGACCCCGATTGGTCGTTTCGTATCCTTCGCCGTGCGCGGCGTGGATCCGAAAATCATGGGTATTGGCCCGAAAGAAGCCATCCCTGCGGCATTGAAAGTGGCGGGCTTGACCCTGAACGACATGGACTGGATCGAGTTGAACGAAGCCTTCGCGGCACAATCCTTGGCCGTGATGCGCGATCTGAATTTGGATCCGGCGAAAGTCAATCCGTGGGGCGGCGCGATTGCTCTGGGGCATCCATTGGGTGCGACCGGCGCGATTCGCTCGGCCACCGTGTTGAACGGCTTGAAACAGTCTGGCGGTAAATACGGTATGGTGACCATGTGTATCGGTACGGGCATGGGCGCGGCCGGTATTTTGGAACGTCTGTAATGGTAATGAAGCACAAAGTAAAACCTTACTTTGTGCTGGTTTAGACAGCCTCCTCATTGATGCGGCTGGGCGTGAATAACGCTGTCGCATCATCTTGATGCCCCTCTTGTCACATAGAGGGGTTTTTTATCGTGAATACTCGCGAGTGTAGGCATTCAGGCCCAAAGGAAATGAATCATGAGTGAAACCATTGAAATCCTACGGTCGATCAAAAACCATGCGCTGGCGTTGACCACCTACGCGCCTCAGGCTACGCCACGCGGCGTGGTGTTGATCGCACCGGCGATGGGTGTGCCGCAGCGCTACTATGGTCAATTCGCTGCGTGGCTGGCGCAACAAGGCTTTGTTGCGGTGACGTTTGATTACTCGGGCATGGGCCAGTCGCTCAAGGCCAGTCACATACCGCTCAAGCAGATTGACGTGACTGTTTACGATTGGGGCGCTGAGGCCGCATTGATCGTGGATACGCTCAAACAACGTTATCCCGAGCTACGGCTGTATTGGGTCGGGCACAGTTTGGGCGGTCAACTCATCAGCATGGTCGATCACGCCGCCTTGCGCAAAGCCATCACTGTCGGTACGGGCAGCGGCTATTGGAAGGAAAATTCGCCCGAATTGCGGCGACGCGTCCCGTTGTTTTGGTATGTGTTTGTGCCGTTGCTCACGCCATTGTTCGGATACTTTCCGGGCAAACGGTTGAACATGGTTGGCGATTTGCCCAAAGGCGTGATCATGCAATGGCGGCGCTGGTGTCTGCATCCCGACTACATTGCCAGTGAGGGTGAGGTCATACGCGCCCAATATGCCGCCGTGCGCACGCCGATCACCGCGTTCTCCTTCACCGATGACGACTACATGTCCGCGCGCAACACCGAGCATATTCACAGCCTGTACACCCATGCGCCGAAAAAAATGCAGCGCATCGCGCCTGCCGAGATTGGCGTGCGCGAGATTCGGCATTTCGGCTTTTTCAAAGCGCGTTTTCAAGACACGCTTTGGCAAAAACTCTTGAATGAATTAAACTAAACGCCGTGACGCATTCAAATCCACGCCACGCACATGAAAGGATCAGCATGAGCATCATCAGCCACATCGACGGACACGTTGCCGCGCTACAAATCAACCGCCCCGAAACCAAAAACGCCCTGACGCTGGAAATGTATCGCCACATGGCCGATGCGCTCAACGCCCACGCAGCCGATGACGCGGTACGCGTCGTGGTGATTCATGGTCAGCCGGAGATGTTCTGCGCGGGCAACGATCTGCACGATTTTCTCAACAGCCCGCCGGATTTAGCCAACAGTCCCGTGGTGGATTTTTTATACGCCCTGCGTGATTTCCCCAAACCGCTGATCATGGCCGTCAATGGCGTCGCGGTCGGTATCGGCGTGACCATGTTGCTCCACGCCGATTTTGTCGTGGTCGGTGACAGTGCGCGCTTGCAACTGCCGTTTATCAACCTCGCGCTGTGTCCCGAAGGCAGCTCCAGCTTGACCTTGGTGCAAAACGCCGGTTACCTCAAAGCCGCCGAAAAACTCATGTTCGGCGAATTTTTCACCGCCGAAGAAGCCGTGCAAATCGGCGTGGCGACGCACGTCATGCCCAACAAAGAGGTTGATCAATACGCCTTCCACCGCGCCAAACAACTCGCTGAGAAAAGCCCGCAAGCCCTGCGCGAAACCAAGCGTCTGCTCAAAGCGCACAACGCCGACCTGCTGCGTCAGGTGATGGACGAGGAAATCGTTGCGTTTTCACGGCTGATGGGCGGCGCGCACGCGCGCGAAGCGATGACCGCGTTTTTTGAAAAGCGCAAACCCATTTTTGAATAAAATGGGTTTGCGCTTTCGGTGAAGGCTCACGTGTTGCGAAGCACACGTTAAGCGCAGCGGCCAAAGCCAAAATAGTCCGGCGTTTGAAATCAACGGTTTGCAAGCCAACCCGCCTTGTGGTACATTGTCACCCACTGAGAACAGTTCAGTAGTTCACCACGCGCCGATTTGGATTCTGCTTGCGGGCGCGGTTGGGGGAGTAAAATCTTCCAACCAAAACGGCTAAACGAAACACAACCCAAGTGGCGTTTGGCAGTTTTCACTGAATTGACCAAACCGACTTGGGTTTTTTTATGGGCAAAACGATGAGTGATGCACACACCAGCCAGATCAATACGAACGACGGTGTTTTGAAACCAACACCGCAAACCATGCACTTTGGCGAGCCATTGCGCTTGCAAAGCGGCGCGTCTCTGCGCGATTACACCTTGATGTACGAAACCTACGGCACGCTGAACGCGGCACGCGATAATGCGGTGCTGATTTGCCACGCATTGAACGCCTCGCACCACGTCGCGGGTGTGTATGACAATGGCGACGCGGGCTGGTGGGACAATATGGTGGGGCCGGGCAAGCCGGTAGATACCAATCGGTTTTTCGTGGTCGGCGTGAATAATCTCGGTTCGTGCTTTGGCTCGACCGGCCCGATGCACGCCCATCCGGATACCGGTAAACCGTATGGCGCGGATTTTCCCGTGGTGACGGTTGAGGACTGGGTCGATGCGCAAAAACGGCTGATGCACGGGCTGGGCATCGCGCAGTGGGCGGCGGTGATGGGCGGCTCGCTCGGCGGCATGCAGGCGATGGCGTGGAGCGTGCGCTATCCCGAGTGTTTGCGCCACTGCGTGGTGATCGCGTCCAGCACGCGCTTGTCGGCGCAGAATATCGCGTTTAACGATGTGGCGCGGCAGGCGATTTTGACCGATCCGGATTTTCATGGCGGGCATTTTTACGAACATGGCGTCGTCCCGCGCAACGGCCTGCGCGTCGCGCGCATGATCGGCCACATCACCTATTTGTCCGACGACGATATGGCGGAGAAATTCGGCCGTGAATTGCGCCCGCTGGAGCACGCCACCGATCAGGTGCGCGATTCGTATCGCTTTGACTACGGCGTGGATTTTGAAATCGAATCGTATTTGCATTATCAGGGCGATAAATTTGCCAATTATTTCGATGCGAATACGTATTTATTGATTACCAAGGCTTTGGATTACTTCGACTTGGCCAAAACCAACGGCGCGAAAAATGCCGAGGGCGACTTGAGTGCGGTCTTGCGCACGGCGCAGGCAGATTTTCTCGTGGTTTCGTTTACTACCGACTGGCGTTTTTCGCCCGAGCACAGCCACGATCTGGTGCAGGCGCTGGTGAAAAACCGTCGGCAGGTGACGTATGCCGAAATCGATGCGCCGCACGGACATGATGCGTTTTTGATGACCGACGAGCGCTATCACAACGTGGTGCGCGCGTATTTTAAGAATGTGCATACCCTTGCGCACGTCAATGGGGAGGACGCTTAAGATGGGACAGACCATGCAGCAAACAGCGATGCAAACCACGATACCGGCGGTGGAGCCGTTCAATCCTGCGACGGTGCTCGCGGGCGCGCAACGCCCGGATTTTGAAGTCATCAGCCGCTGGGTTCCCGAGGGCGTGCATGTGCTCGATTTGGGCTGCGGCGACGGCACGCTGCTGAGTAAATTGATACGTGAGCGCGGCGTAACCGGCTACGGCATTGAGAAAAATGACACCAATATCGCGACCTGCGTGGCCAAAGGCCTGCACGTGTTGCAGCAGGATTTGGAGGCGGGTTTGTCGTGGTTTGGCGATGACAGCTTTGACGTGGTGATTTTGTCGCTGACCTTGCAAGCCGTGCATGAGACCGAAAACATCATGCGCGAAATCGTGCGCGTGGGTAAAAAAGCCATCGTCTCGGTGCCGAATTTTGGCTACTGGGAACACCGCCTGTCGGTCTTTCGCGGGCAGATGCCGGTCTCAAAAACCCTGCCGTATGAGTGGTACAACACGCCGAACGTGCGCGTACTCACGCTCAAAGACTTTGAAAAGCTCGCGCATGACCTCGATTGTCGCGTGACGCGCCGCATGGTGCTGCACGATCAGCAAGAAGTGCGCTTTTTGCCCAACCTGCGCGGCAGTTTGGCGATTTTTGAGATGGAATGAGGGGCACAATGCGCGCGGCTCGCTGGCTGATCGGACTAAGCGTTTGGGCTTGCGCGAGTTGGGCGCAGGCGCAAGCGTCCTTTTGCAGTACACAAACACCGCAAACCAAGGCTGAATACGCCGCGCAATTGGCCTGCCAAGAGCATCAACTCTGGCGCGAACCGTTCATCAATGCACAGGGGCAATTACTCAAATTCGGCCCGATGGAAGCCGAGCGCGATGCGCTGAGCGACGGCACACCTGCGTGGAGGCGTGTGCTGCATTATTGGCAAAACAGCGTCGTGCTGACGGATTTGTTTCGTGGGCAACAGCCGCCCGATTACCCCGAGGTTGCACTCAACGAAGCCATCACCCGCGCGCAGATTGTCGATACGCCGTGGTCGGGCGCATTCATCAGCTACCTGATGCACACGGCAGGATTCAGCGAATCCGAATTTCACTTGGCCGACGGGCATATTCGCTACATCAAAGCAGCCTACGCCGCGCAACCCAATGGCGCATTTCATCTGCGCAATCCCTTCGACACACCGTTGCAGGTGGGCGACTTGCTCTGCTATGTGCGCGAAGGGCGCCGCGTATTCGGCGCGGTGGGGTTTGAACAATGGCTGGCCGAGCACGCCACGGATGCGCAATCGCTCAAAATGCACTGCGATGTGCTGGTCGGTGTGCACAAAAATCGCGCCTATGCCGTTGGCGGCAATGTGGTGCAAGCCGTCACCATGCGCGAACTCAAGCTCAATGCGCACGGCGCATTATCTGCGACGCACAGTTTACCGACGCGTGCCGGCTCGTGGTTGGTCGACGCTTTGGGTGAGAACGATGCGCCGTTGTGTGCTTTGAATGCCTTACCTCAATGCGACATGAATCGGCAGGATTGGGTGACGCTGCTGCGCTACCGCCCGTAAATTCACGGAGTGATCGGCAGATATTCGATGCGCCATTCGCCTGCACGGATACGCTCGTGGTACTGCATCGGTAGTTCAAACACATCCTTGCCCTTATGGGTGCGGCGCAGATAGCTCATGACCACGTCACCAAGCGCGTCATAAATGGTCACACGATATTCCGTCGCCGGCGCTGACAGCGTGACTGTGATTTGTTTGGCATTGAATCCGCCCAATGCGCTGCCACCACTCATGGCGGGGTGCGGCGAGTCAATCGGTGTGGCAAACGGTAAATCATGCACCGTGTCGTGAACGAGGCAGTAGGGTGCGATTTTCGGCCAAATCACTTCTGCTAAAAAAACCTGATCCGCGTGCGTCGGATGCAGCTCGGTTCGGGTTTTGAGGTGCGCCTCAATCCACTCGGACATTCCTGCCAAAAATGGCGCGTGTGCGCCCCACATCCCCGCCAGTATCAAATCCAAATGCGAATACCAGTCGCGAAACACATGAAAGGGGTGCGGTGAATCCAGCCAAAGCTGCACCCACTGCGCTTCGCGTGAGCTGATGAGCGAGTCGGCATCGCGAAATTGCACCTTTTCGACGTGCGGCTCGCTTACCGCGTGAAAACGCCAAAATGTGCCCGGCCAATGGGCAATGCCGAGCTGATGCGCATCCAGCACACGAACCCGATAGTGGCGTAAGCGCTCCAACACATGCTCGGGCACGCTGGCATCGTGATACACCCACATTTGCCAATCGGGGTACACCTCGGGCATGGCTTGCGCGTTCAGTATCGCGGTTTCACAATAAATCGGATTGTCGCCAAACAGTGAAAACGATAACACGCGCTGATGAATTGCCGCTTGTGCGCATACCCACGCGGACTCCTGCACCAGCGATTCGCTACCGAGGCGGGCGCTGTCGGCGTAACGCTGCTCATGACACGCCTGAATGGCTGCATTTTTCAGCGTCATCGCGCGTTGAAAATCCTCTAAGATGTTTTTAGCCATGACCTCGGATAAACTCAGTAAACGCCTGCGGAATCGGCGCGCTCAAAGTTAGCGTCTCACCCGTTTGCGGATGGACGAATTTCAGACTGTGGGCGTGCAGAAACATGCGCCCGCCGGTGGTTTTGCCCAGTTGTTTGTTTAACTCAAAATCACCGTATTTATCATCGCCCACGATCGGATGCTCGATCGATGCGCTGTGCACACGGATTTGATGCGTGCGGCCGGTGAAGATTTTCACCCGCACGGCGGTGTAGTCGCCTGCGATTTGGTCGATGTTAAACTGCGTGTGCGCGCTTTGGCCTTCGCCTTCATGCGCGACGACCACGCGACGCTCGCCGTTGGCAGCGACGTATTTGTGCAGCGGCGCTTTGACGTGAGTCACTTTGTCGGTTAATTGGCCTTTTAAAATCGCGTAATAACGCTTATCCATCCGACCATTTCGAATTTGCTCGTGCAAATGCACCAGCGCGCTGCGTTTTTTTGCCAACACCAGCAAGCCGGAGGTTTCCTTGTCCAAGCGATGCACGAGTTCGAGAAATTTGAGCTGCGGGTAGGCCGCGCGTAGTTGCTCAATCACACCAAATGACACGCCCGAACCGCCATGTACCGCCAGTCCGGCCGGTTTGTCCACGATTAGCAGTGCGTCATCCTCAAAAATAATCGGCAGTTTGTTTGCGCGGTGTGCCGGTACGACGGCGGGCGTGGACTCGCTCACGCGTACGGGCGGAATGCGTACCACGTCGCCGATTTGCAGTTTGTAATCGACGTCAATCCGTCCCTTATTCACGCGCACTTCGCCTTTGCGCACCACGCGATAAACCCATGATTTGGGCACGCCTTTGCACACGCGCAGCAGAAAGTTGTCAATTCGCTGTCCGGCTTCGTGTTCGGCCACGGTGTGCAGGCGCACGCTGACAGTGGGATTTTGAATGGCGCGAGGCGGCGCGTGGCGTGGTAAATCGGTGGGTTTGCTCATAATGGGGTTAAAAAGACGAAATAAGTCGTTTAAATTCCTTGCGTAAGTGGTTCATTTTGCTATAATTTGCCTGCGCTAATCGCGCCGACAGAGCTTTTATCCAAAAGCGTAACGCCAGTGGGCGCTGAATGGTGCGACGGCCAATAGGGCTGATGCTGTGTTTTGACGCAGGTTTTCAGTCGCGCTGAACGCTATTGTAACGGGTTTAACCGATTTTTCCTTGATGTTTGATGCGATTCGGGTCAACGAAACAGTTTGTTTTGCATGATTTTGCACGCATTGACGTAAAAAACGGATGTCTAAAGCGGTGGTCTGCCACGTACTTATCGGGTATGCGGGGGCGGCTGTGGACGCAAACACAGAGAAGTGTGTTTCAACGGAAGAAAGATTTGATCATTCAAGTCGGTGGTACTGCGCGTGTTTTGGTATCAAGCCTGATTGTAAATGCTTAGGGGCTTTTGAATAACAAAAAAATATTCAGCCCGAAGCGAATCAGCCATCAGCAGTGCTCGACTTGAACATAAGGTGAAACCAGCCATTCGTTCGGCTCAAAAGATCGGATATTTGGTTGGATGATTGTATTAACGGTATTTATTCGGTAAGCAAGTGCTTACAAATAACCGGTTTGATACGGCGCATGAGCGCTGGCCATGACTGGGTTTTGTACAGCGATTGCGTCATTTGCTTGGGCAAATCGCTTGAGCGTTCATCATCTTCAAGCAATTGAATGATGTCTTTCTCTCTCCGTATGTACGCGCTGTGTCGCGTTCAAGGCATGACGAACGCCCCGTCGGGTGGGCGGATGACGGTGCTTGTGCATTTTTTGCGCATGCCGCACGGAGTTTGAAACAATGAAACGTATGTTATTTAATGCCACGCACGCAGAAGAGTTGCGCGTGGCGATTGTAGATGGGCAAAAGCTCATTGATATTGATATTGAGTCCTCAGGGCGCGAACAGCGCAAAGGCAATATTTACAAAGGCGTGGTGACGCGCGTCGAACCGTCTTTGGAGGCGTGTTTTGTCAATTATGGTGAGGAGCGTCACGGCTTTTTACCGTTTAAAGAAATCGAACGCAGCTTGTTCAAAGAGGGTGTTGAAGCACGCTCGGCGCGCATTCAGGACGTGATTTTTGAAGGTCAAGAACTGATCGTCCAGGTGGAAAAAGAGGAGCGCGGTAACAAAGGCGCGGCTTTGACCACCTTTATCTCGCTGGCCGGTCGTTATTTGGTATTGATGCCAAACAACCCGCGTGGTGGTGGCGTTTCGCGCCGCATTGAGGGCGAAGATCGCCAAGAGTTGCGCGAGGCCATGAGCCAATTGGATATTCCACAAGGCATGAGCATCATCGCGCGCACGGCGGGCATTGGTCGCTCGGCTGAGGAATTGCAATGGGACATGAATTACCTGTTGCAATTGTGGCAGGCCATTGACGGCGCAGCACAGCCCGATACCAACGCACAGGGCGCGCGCACCAATCCGGCGCCATTCCTGATTTACCTTGAATCCTCATTGGTGATTCGCGCGATTCGTGACTATTTCCAACCGGATATCGGTGAAATCCTGATTGATACGCAAGATATTTTTGAACAAGCACAATCGTTCATGAGCGTGGTCATGCCGCACAACGCGCACCGCGTGAAACGCTACACCGACGACATTCCGCTGTATTCGCGCTTCCAAATCGAGCACCAAATCGAAACCGCCTATGCGCGTACCGTACCGCTGCCATCCGGCGGCGCCATCGTGATTGACCACACCGAAGCCTTGGTTTCCGTGGACGTCAACAGCGCGCGTGCGACGCGCGGCTCCGACATCGAAGACACCGCGTTCAAAACCAATCTGGAAGCCGCCGAAGAGGTCGCGCGCCAATTGCGTCTGCGCGACTTGGGTGGCTTGGTCGTGATTGACTTCATCGACATGGAGTCATCCAAAAATCAAAAAGAAGTCGAAACCCGCCTGAAAGAAGCGCTGCGCTACGATCGTGCGCGCGTGCAAATGGGCAAAATTTCGCGCTTCGGCCTGATGGAATTGTCGCGTCAACGCCTGCGTCCGTCGTTGTCCGAAGGCTCGCACATCACCTGCCCGCGCTGTAACGGCACCGGCGTGATTCGCGACATCGAATCCTCCGCCTTACACGTGCTGCGCATTGTGCAAGAAGAGGCGATGAAAGACCACACCGCCGCGATCAACGTCCAAGTGCCGATTGACGTTGCGACCTTCCTGTTGAACGAAAAACGCGCGGAAATTCATTTGCTCGAACACCGCACGAAAACCAACATCATCCTGATTCCGAATAAATACCTCGAAACGCCGCATTACAAACTCGACCGCATGCGTCACGATGACGAGCGTCTCGAATTGGTACAAGCCAGCTACGCGCAGGTAGAAAAACCGGAAGAAGATGAAACCTACGCCAAACGCGAGCAGCAAACTGCCGAGCGCCAAGAAGCCGTGGTCAAAGGCATCACGCCGAGCGCACCCGCACCGGCGCCGGTAGAAGAAACCCGCGTGAAAGCAGTGGAAGTGGCGCCGACCCTGAGTTTGTGGGGACGGATTAAACGCCTGTTCGGCATTGCGCCGGAAGTCGCGCCAGAGCCGGAACCGACCCAAAACCATCGCCGCAATACCCGTGGCAACGCGTCGGGCAATCGCAACCAGAATGACAATCGCCGTTCGGGTGATCGCAACCGCAACAATCGCAATAACCGCGACGGCCGCGATGAATCACGCGGCGCTAAAAACGACGACAAAACCGATAAAACGGTGAAAACCGACGGTGACAAAACGGCCAAGAACGAAACGCGCGGCGAACGTACGCCACGCAACGAGCGCAATGACCGCAGAACACCGCGCAATGAACGCACCGAGCGCGTGAACAAAGCAGCGGATGATGCGGTGGCGAAAAAAGCCGAAGACACCCGCGTTGACCGTGCCGATCGTAGCGATCGTGTAGAAAATGGCGATAAAGCCGGCAATGAATCACGTAATGAATCACGTAATGAATCACGCAACAATCGCCGCCGTCGCGACCGCAATCGCAACCGCAACACCGAGGCGGGCGAACAAGTTGCAGTCGGTTCTGTCGTATCGGTGAGCGAAGAGACTGAAGTGGCGCAGCAAACCGCCGTGGTCGCTACGCCAACCGCACAAGCCGTCGCATCAACAGCGCTGGTAGCCAGTGAAACACGGACTGCTGTGGAGCACGCCGACGTCAGCGTTCAAAGCGAAGCAAGTGATGTTACCGTTACCCATGCAGCGCAAGCCGATCAAACGAATGGTCAACGTGAACCACGCGAGCGCCGTTTGCGCACCGGACGTGATCGCCGTGACCGCCGTGATCGTCGCGAACCGAAGGGCAATGAGGCGCAAACCAACGGACAAGAGGCGCACAATGGCAGTGCAGCGGCATTACCGGTCATGTCTGCAGCAGCGGGTACGATTTCTGAGCTAATGCGTGAGGATGCGGGTGCAACGCAAACCCACGCAGACTACGATCAGACGCCGCTGGTGATTCAAGTGGCCGCACCGGTCGCATCAGTAGCGCCGACTGCGCCTGAAGTGGCCGCGCCAAGCCCGACACCGACGCAAATCGTGGCGCAAGCCGTTGAAGTGATGGCCGAATCAGTGACCAGCAACGTAACGGAAATGCCTGCGCAGAGCCATGCGAGCACAGCAGCGGTTGAGCTTGTCGAAGCATCCGAGACCCCAACGATCGAATCGGCAGAGACAGCAGTGGCAGCGGTGTCTGTGGTTGAGGAAAACGCTCCGGCAGTAACCGAAACGATTCAGGTTGCGACACAAGAATCAGCAGCGGCTGTAGCATTGACGCCGGTCGAAGCATCGGTGGAGTCGGCGGATTTGGACACCTTGCTTAATCAAGCGGGCTTGCAAATGGTACAAACCGATGCATCGGCGGTGCAGTATGTGGCCGAACCGGTCGCGCCGGTGCGTCAGCATCCGCCGCGCGAGCGCAAACCGCGCGCGGTGGTTGAAGACGAGCCATTGCAATTGGTCGAAACGCACAACTCATAAAGCAAGCGTTTTCAATGATTTAGCCGATAAAGCTAACAAAATGCGCAGAGAAATCTGCGCATTTTGTTAGGGTGCTTTGACGGTATAAGTGGTTATATCTTTCGTCACAAAAAATTTATATCAAACACAGACAAAGCGAAAATCATTGCGGTACAATGGCCTCCCTGTTAATTTTTATAAGGAGAATAACATGAGCATTTTCGGTACCATTATGTCCAAATTGGGTTTTGGCAAAAAAGAAGAAGCACCCGCAGTTCAAGAAGTTGCCGCAGCAGAAGTGGCTGCGCCTGTGGTAGACGCAGCGCCGGTGTCTGTTGCGATCAGCGAAGTGGATGTTGTTGGGAAGTTGGAGGCTTTGGCTGCCAACAGCGCGGAAAAATTAAACTGGCAAACCTCGATTGTTGACCTGATGAAATTATTGGGTATGGACAGCAGCTTGGCGCATCGCAAAGAATTGGCCACTGAATTGGGCTGCCCGGCCAATTTGATGGACGACTCTGCAAGCATGAACATTTGGTTGCACAAAACTGTTTTGCAACAGTTGGCAGCCAACGGTGGCAATATCCCTGCGAGTTTGTTGGGCTAATCGTCACTTGACCGTACACGCTGCTGTTTAGGCAGTGTCGCGCTAAAAAACCAACCCTCCGAAATGGAGGGTTGGTTTTTTTGTATCTGAGTTCTTATGTCCCTTGTGTGTGGCGCGTGAGTCAGACTTGAGCCGCTCGTGGCTTGCTTGTTTCGGTGTTCAATGGCAGCAGAATTTGGGTGTGCATGCCTTGGTTGGGTTGGCTGGTGAGGTGGATTTGTCCGCCGGCGGCAAAAATTCGGTTTTTCATGCCAGTGATGCCGTGCGATTGCGGTTGGGTTTGGGTTAAATCCGTGCCAATGCCGTCATCGAGCATATCGATTTTCAAGTGGTGCTCATCCACGGTGATGTCGAGCGTGAATTGGCGTGCCTGTGCATATTTACTCGCGTTGTTCAACGTTTCTTGTACGACGCGATAAACCACGAGTTGCAGGCCTTTGGCTAGCTCTGGCGGCTGCTCGGGCAGATTGAGGTTCAATTGCCATTGATTGCGCTGTGCGCTTTCTTGTGCCATGTTTTCCAGCGACATCCACAGGCCAAAGTTATCGAGCATCGAGGGGTGCAAATCTTCGACCACTTGACGTTTGAATAAAATCGCGCGATCCAAGTAGGCTTGTGTGCGCTGTAATTTTTGCGCCACTTCGGGCTGGTCGGCCTGCGTTTTTTTGATGCTCCAGCCTAAATCCATGCGTATGGCGGTCAGAATCGAACCCAATTCGTCGTGTAAATCGCGTGCCAATTGCGCCCGACTGTCTTCGATTTCGGTTTGCGCGTCCAGTACCAGCGTTTGCATTTGTCGCAGGTTTTGCGCAAGTTGTATTTGGTAGTTTTCGTTCTCTTGTGCCAAGGCCTGTTTGGCATTGCTTTTTCCCGAGCCGCTTTAATCAAGTCGTTCAGCGTGACCAATATCACTGCGGATAACACCAATATTGTTAATAAAATTGACCAGCGCGCCCATTTGATTTTCTCACTGCGCTGTGCGATCAGTCCGTTAAGTCGCTGCTCAATCAGGCTGTATAGGCTTTGTACATTGGTGCGAATGTTGTTTTGCAATAGATGACCTTGATTCATGTGCACCAAATCCAGCGCTTGGGCGCTGCGGCCGTTTTCGATGAGTTTGATGGTGATGTCCATTTCATTGATTTTGGCGCCGATGTCGTTATTGATTTGATGAAACAGCGCTTGTTCTTGCGGGTCGGTATTGGCGGTATTGATGCGGGTCGAGAGCTGTTGAAGTTGGTTCAAAACGGTGGATTTGCTGTCTGCGTAGAGTGGTAAATAGGCTTCATCCATGCTCAGTAAGTAGCCACGCTGCGCCGATTCGGTACGCTCGATTTGGGTTCTGATTTGGCTGACGCGGCTCATTTTGACATAGTCGGCCAGCGCTTTTTGATTTGAGTCGGTGATGTCGTTGAGCCATGAGTCGGTAATGAACATGGTGGCGATGATCATCAGTGTGGTCAGCAGTAGTGTGAACAGGACACGATTGCCCACTTGCTGTTTTAAGCGTTGATATTTTTGAAGGAGGGTAAGATTCATGTTGTCGGCCTATTCCTACACGGTTTTCAGTCTGCGTCGCATAGTTAAAAAATTTGCGGATGTTTAATATGGGAACCGTAGTAAGCAACAAGCCAGAGACAACTTGATCACAGATGCGGTAGGGGTTGAGGCGTTCACAGAGTTAACTGAATCAACTGAATCAATTTAATTTAAGGAGAATAGCATGCTGCATTATACAGTGGTATTTTTTATCATCGCGATCATCGCAGGTATTTTCGGTTTTGGTGGTATTGCTGCCGGTGCGGCCGGGATTGCGAAAATCTTATTCGTGATTTTCTTGATTTTGGCCTTGATTTCGCTGGTGCGTGGTCGGAAGTTATAAAACGGAACAATGCACCTTGTAGGCGATGGACTGCCTACGCCAAATCATCATTATTCAATATGATTCAATAACCCATTAAAGAGGATACGACATGTTTAATCAATCGAAAAAAGAAGAGCTGAAAGATAAAGTAATCGACGGTGTTGAGGCGGCCAAAGACAAAACCACTGATTGGGTCGATGACGCCAAAGATTTTGCCAACGACGCGGCGGATCAAGCGAAAAAAGCGGTTAATATTTCGACGGATGAAGTCAAAGCCATGATCGCGCAATTGCAAAACCTGATCAGCGATAAGACCGATGATCTGGCCGACCATGATGCGAAAGACTTGAAAAAGGCGTTGAAAAAACACTATCGCCAACTCAAAAATGCGTCGCAGGAAACGGCGGGCACGGCTTGGAAGCAAGGACACGCGGCGTGCAGCAAAATGGTTGAGGAAAAGCCGGTGACGTCGATGTTGGCCGTGGCTGGTTTGGCGGCATTGTTTGGCTTCGTTTTGGCGAAGAAATCCGATTACTAATCCGCGTGAGCGCGTCTGTTGATGTCATGCGATCAACAGGCGTAGTATTTTATGAACGAGCCGAGGTCATTGACTATGTGGAAAACTGTTTTCAGATGGGCTGTGGCGTACACCATGGCAACTCAGGTCAAGCGCCTGATGGGGCAAAAAGTGGCGCCGCAGATCGGTCATTATTTATCCGACACGGGTGCGCATTTATCGCAAAACTTGGCGCGTGACGGGCGGCGCATCATCGGCTCCATCGTGGCAGCGGCTGTGGTGGCATTGGGCGTGGTGCTGGCGTCGATGGTCGGCATGATCGGTTTCATCCTCTGGGCGATGCATCAACCCCAGCGCGAATGGCTGTTTTTAGCGGCTTTTTTGTTGCCGATGGTCATCGCTGTGGGTGCTTTTGTGTATGTCAAAAGGCAGTGGAAAAACCGCACGCTGCTGGGCGATACCCGTTTACAATTACAGCAGCAGTGGCAGCTGTTCACCAGCAATTTTCAGTAAACATGATGAGGGTGCTGATGCCGATGAGGTTCAATGATTCACGCACTCGGGTTCAATATGAAAAAACAGATTTTGCTGGTGGATGATCATACGATTTTGCGACAAGCCATTTATGCGTCGGTGCCGAAGCAGGCTCGGGGCAAGAGGCGCTCAAATGGGTGCGACAAAAGCAGTTTGATGCGGTGGTATTGGACATATCGATGCCGGATAAAAACGGCATTGATACCGTGCGCGATCTGAAGCACATCGCGCCGGATTTGGCTGTGTTGATTTTGAGCGGCTATGCCGCCGATCAATATGCGCTCGGTTTGATTCGCTTGGGCTGCAAAGGCTATTTGTCCAAAGATGCCGATCCCGAGGAAATGGTTCGCGCGATTCGGCAGGTCAGTCAGGGCAAACATTACTTTACGCCCGAAGTGGCCGAGCTGATGTCGCAGCAGTTGATCAGGCCGAATGAAAAGCCTTTGCATGAGGAGCTGTCGGAGCGCGAGTTTCAGGTGTTCATCAAATTGGCCTCAGGGCGCAGTGCGACCGAAATCGCCGATGAGTTGTTCATCAGTGTGAAAACCGTCAGTACCTACCGCAGTCGGATTTTGGAAAAAATGGGGTTCAAAACCAATGCGGATATGACCTACTACGCTATTAAAAACGGCTTGGTTGAGTGATGAAAAGCCAATTGCATGCGCTTGTAGGACAAACACCGATAGCGGCTGCGCCTCACTCATGTTAGTCTGTCTGCAAAAGAGTGAGTAGGCACGGCGGGGTGTGGCTGTGCACTGTGAGGTGGGAATATGACATGCGTTTGTTATTGATCGAAGATTCTGAGTTGTTACAAGAGCGGGTTTTGGAATCGCTGGCTGAGCTGGCGCCGAATGTGCTGCCGCATACCGCGCAGACTCAAGACGACGCGATCCAATTGCTCAGACAGCATCAATATGATTTGGTCATTGCCGATATTGAGCTGGCTCAGGGTAATGGCTTGGACGTGATCCGCTACGCCCGCACGCATTTACCCCCGAATCATTCGCCCGTGTTCGTGGTGTTGAGCAATCACACCTATTTTCATTACCGAAAAATCGCGCAGCAACTGGGCGTACAGCATTTTTTTGACAAATCCTTGCAGTTTGATCAGGCCATTCAAGTCGTTGGACACATGGCGCAGCGGGTTGACAGCCAAATGAAATGAGTTGAATGGCTCGATTGCGGTTGTATGGATTGATTCTTCATAAAATCATTGAATCATTGCAGTACCGTTGAAACGGTATTTAATCCCAGCGCACGCAGTACGCTTGATTAAATGGCGAGGCGGTCAACATCAAAAAATAAACTTCTCATCATAAAAAGAGCGACCTTCATGGATCATTCAAACACAGCAGCCGTCGTATCCGAACCGATACCTGACGAAACACCGAACAAAGAGCGAGGCATCCTGTTTTGGAGCCTGATTTTGTTCAACTTTGCGGTGGTCGTGGTTTTGCTCAAGTGGGCCGAATTGTTTTTTATTCCGCTGACCGTTGGGATTTTGCTGTCCTACACCTTGGGGCCGGTGGTTGATTTTTTCGTCGCGTGGCGCATGCCGCGCTGGCTCGCGGCCAATATTGCTGTGCTGGCGTTTGTCGCGCTCAACAGCGCGATTGGCTATGCGGTCTGGTGGCAGGCGATTAATTTGGCCGAATCCTTGCCGCAAACGGTTGAGCGCATTGGCACGGAACTGCGAAACACGCAAAACGACGAAACCAGCGCTTTGAGTAAGCTCAATAAAGCGGCAGATGCGGTGAATCAAGTGATCGCCGATGATTTAAACAAAGCCTCGGAGCGCGCTGCTAACGCAAGCAGCGCCGTCGTTGCCGTACCGAGCAACGCGGGACAAGCCGCATCAGTGCCGGCAGCGCCTGCGAAAGCGCCCGCCGTCGCGCCAGCAGACCAAACGACTGTACAGCCGGTCGCATCGCCGATGAAGGAGGCCAATAGCGGCGTATTCAGCGGAATTTTGCTCAATCGTTTGTTAAACACTTTCAGCGATTTAGGCACGGTCGCCTCGGTGCTGTTGCTCGCCTATTTTTTATTGGCTGCGGGTGACCAATTTCGGCGCAAAACCGTCAGCATCATCGGCGACTCTCTCAAGCAAAAACGCATCACCGTTGAGGTGCTCAACGAGATTCATCGCTCGGTGCAAAAATACTTAGGCTCCATGTTTCTGACCAACCTGATTCTCGGGCTGATGACCTACGTGGTGCTGTTTTTGTTCGGCTTTGAAAATGCCCGCGTGTGGGGGCTGCTGGCTGGTATTTTGCACATCATTCCGTATTTGGGTACGCTTTTGACGGCGGCAGGTGTGTTCGTCACCGGATTGCAGCAATGGTCTGATTTATCCATGGCCGGCATGGCCGCAGGAACGGTATTTTTGGTGGCTTCGGTGGTTGGTACGTTTGCGCAAACTTGGATATTGGGCAAAATTGTCAATATCAACCATACCGCCCAATTTGTCGCGCTGCTGTTTTTTGGCTGGCTCTGGGGTGCGGTTGGGTTGCTGATCGCCATGCCACTGCTGGTGGTGATCAAGGTGATTGCCTCACGCATAGACGGTCTCGACGCAGTGGCGCATTTTTTAAAGGATTGAGTCAACGCGCAATAGGCTCGTTTGGCTTGAGCCGATGGGTGGAAACAGGCGATAATCCAACTTTTGCAACGAGTGTGTCATGTACCCAGAAGCCTTCCCCATTCACTACATCGAGCCGGTGTTTCGGCCGCCGAGCGAGGCGCGCTCGTTGATTCTACCCGTGACCAATGGTTGCTCGTGGAATCAATGTACGTTTTGCGAGATGTACACCGCGCCGCAGAAAAAATTTCGCCCACGCACGCAGGACGAAATCGAGAGCGACTTGCGCAATGTCGCTGCGCGTGGGGTGCCGGTGCGCCGCATCTTTATGGCCGATGGCGATGCAATGGCGTTGTCCACGCGTCGGCTGATGGCCGTATTGAACGCCATTCACACGCATCTGCCGGATGTGCAGCGCGTCTCCGCCTACTGCCTGCCGCGCAATGTGCGTCATAAATCCGTTGAAGAGTTGAAAGAGTTGCGCAATGCGGGTCTGCGCATGGTGTACGTTGGCTGCGAGTCCGGTGACGACGAAGTGCTGCACCGTGTGAACAAAGGTGAAAACTACGACTCCTCGCGTGACGCGCTGAATAAGCTCGGAGCGGCGGAGATCACCCGATCCGTCATGATTTTGAACGGCTTGGGCGGTACCGAATTGAGCACGCAGCACGCGATCCACTCCGCGCAATTGATGAACGACACACAACCCGAATTTCTCTCTACGCTGGTGGTGTCATTCCCGATGGGCATGGCGCGATTCAAAGCCCATTTCCCGAATTACGAACTGCCTGACACCACCGGTTTGATGCAAGAACTCGGACTGATGATGGCTCAACTCAATCTCAACGACACCGTTTTTCGCAGCGATCATGCGTCCAACTATCTGGTGCTCAAAGGTACGCTTGGGCGGGATAAGGAACGTCTGCTGGCACAAATTCACCAAGCTGTCGCACACCCCGAGCGCGCGAATCTGCGCGCAGAATGGATGCGTGGTTTATGAGTAACGATGAGCAATGACCCGCAACGAGGCATAACAAAACGCCACTCAAATGAGTGGCGTTCGGTTCTATGGTGGGGCGGCGGCAATCGAACCGATTGAATTTAATCAATTATTTCAAATGGTTACTATTGGTTAATTTTGCAGTTACCCAAAAAGTTACCCAATTTTTTCTATTCGCCCCTGTTTTGTCCCTTCAATCCACGCTCTTTTATAGTCGGGAAAAACAATTATTTCGAGTGTCAACAAAAGACAACAAAATTGCTTTCATAGGATTGTTTTCAAAGTAGCGGCTTCCCGAGTTTTTTTACGCCTCTATACGGGCAAAACAAGGAGGCGGTTTCAACAATTCTCAACATTTCCAAAGGAGCAATGTACTATTAATAGTACTTTCCTCTTGCGGTCTCTTGATTGCCAAAAAAGCAACCAAGATCAAAATAAATTCCTTGCCGTAATCTTGCGTGATTTGATAATTTTCATGTTCGCGCGCGGATAAGGTGGACGTTTCAACAATTCTCAACATTCTGAACCTTAAAACCGGTCAAGTGCTATTAATAGCACTTGGTCAAAAATTGTTTCAACAATTCTCAACATTCTGAACCTTAAAACCACAACAGGCTGATTGATTGAAATTGATTGTTTTTCATCTTCGCACCCGCTCGCGCGTACTGGTCGCAAAAGCGGTTATTTACGCCTCTGCTGTGATATTGCATGGGGTGTTTTTGAAATAGGCTGTTTTTTATCCGAAAATAGGGCGTGTTTGTGACGCACGCCCTTTATTCATGTCGTTTTATCCGTTTATTTTTCGGAGTTACGGCGCAGTCATTAAATCAATGATGGTGTCGTTCAGTTTGCCATCGGTATTGCGCTGTAAAAGCTCGTGTGCCGCCGCATATTTTAATTGTGCGTTACCCAGCATATTGCGGCACAATGCCGTTAATTCTGAATCTGCAAACTGATTCATGTGCTGCTTGATCGCTTCTAATTGAACCTGTTCTATGGTCAATGTTTTCATGCTGTAAATACTCCTAAAGTCGGTAAAAATGAGTGCCTCAAAATAAAAGTGCTATACAGTACATAGCG
>JBATQE010000063.1:0-14601 GCA_049291875.1 Burkholderiaceae bacterium | reverse complement strand
GTATTACGGCATTCCTTCGTCTTCATCACACGCACTAATGGGGGGATTGATCGGTGCGGCAGTGGCCAAAAGCGGTTTTAGCGTGCTCATCGCCGATAAAATTTTACAAACCGTTTTGTTTATTTTTCTGTCACCCGCATTGGGCTTGCTCTTGGGTTCACTGCTGATGCTGATTGTATCGTGGCTATTTTTCCGAACGGCGCCAGCCAAGGTGGATCGCTGGTTCCGCCGTTTGCAGTTGATTTCTGCGGCCATGTACAGCTTGGGGCACGGCGGTAACGACGCGCAAAAAACCATGGGCATGATCTGGCTGATTTTATTGGCGGGTGGTGCATTGACGGCGAATGACCCTCTGCCGCTGTGGGTCGGCTATTCATGTTTCAGCGCGATTGCCTTCGGCACCATGTTCGGTGGCTGGCGCATCGTCAAAACCATGGGGCAAAAATTGGCCAAACTCAAGCCGGTCAGCGGCTTCTGCGCGGAAACCGGCGGCGCAATTACCCTGTTTACCGCCACCGCCATGGGCGTTCCGGTCTCCACCACCCACACCATCACCGGTGCGATTTTGGGTGCAGGCTCCACCATGAAAGCGTCATCCGTGCGTTGGGGTTTGGCAGGTAACATCGTTTGGGCATGGATTTTGACCATTCCGGCATCGGCTTTTATGGCGGGGGTTTGCTGGGCGATTGCCGCGAAACTCTTGGGCTAAATGCTCGGCACTGTAATCAAAAAGCAAGTCACCGCGACTTGCTTTTTTATTGCAAAGCCATTCTTCCATCAATACTTTTGCTGACGCATCATTTCAAACAAGCACACCGCTGTCGCTGCTGCCACATTCAGCGATTCGCCCAGAGCCATCGGAATGGTCACGCGCGCATCGGCCTGCGCCAATAAAGCCTCGCTCAATCCCGCGCCTTCATTGCCCATCAGCCACGCGATGGGTCGATTCAAATCATAATCATAAATGCTTTGCGTCGTATGCGAGCTGGTGGCGCACACGTGGATATGGGCTTGTTTGAGTGGCGCCATCGCCGCCCGCAAATCAATGCGTTCGCGGATCGTTAAACCAAAATGCGCCCCAACGCCGGCACGCAACACTTTGGCCGAATACGGATTGACGCAATGCTCGCTCAGCCAAATCTCGCTCACGCCCGCAGCCGCACAACTGCGGATGATGGAACCCATATTGCCGGGGTCTTGAATACCGTCGAGCAACATCACATTACCGGTCACAGCCTCAGTCGGCAGCGCAAACCGTTGCGGCCTACTCACCTCAAAAATCAAGGAGACGCCCTGCTCCAAACTGCTGATGTCGCGAAATACCGCGTTGGCCAATTCAAGTACCGGAACGCCTTGTACCGCCACCACACGCAACAATTGCTGCACCTCGGTATTATCCAGCGCCGAGCTGCCGACCCAGACGCGTGCGATTGAACCGGCTCCAGTCTTTGCGCTTTGATGCTTGAGCAATAGTTGGCAGGCATGCACGCCCTCGACCGCCATCAAGGTATCCGTGCGTTTGGGCTGATGAATCAGACGCTTGAGTGCTTTGACTTGCGGATTGTCTTTGGATGAAATCAACATATTATTTGCTCTTAAATTGCAAGGTGCGCACCGGCGCGAAACTTATACGATGCTCCGGCGTCGCGCCGTGGCGTTGCAAGGCCTGCAAATGCGCCGCTGTCGGATAGCCTTTGTGCTGGTCAAAGCCATATTCAGGGTAAAGCGCATGCAGCCGCAGACAATCGGCGTCGCGCGCGACTTTCGCCAGAATCGAGGCGGCGGAAATGCACGCTTCCTTCGCATCGCCTTTGATCATTGCCTGACCGGCATAACCCGCCGCCTTCAAGCCTTTTGGGTAATGATTACCATCCACCCAAACCCAGTCGGGTTGAATATTCAGACCTTTGACAGCACGTGTCATCGCCAGCATACTGGCCTGCAAAATATTCAACTCGTCAATTTCCGCGACACTGGCACTGGCGATTGACCAAGCCTTCGCCTCGGTCTGAATTTGGACGAATAGCGATTCCCGCTTTTTTGCCGTCAGTTTTTTTGAGTCCGCCAAACCTGCAATCGGCTCATTCAGAATCACTGCGGCAGCAAACACGGCTCCGGCCAACGGCCCGCGTCCTGCTTCATCCACGCCGCAAATGATGCGCGTTTGCCCGACTGGATCGCATTCAGAAACCACCACCGAAAACAGTTCACTCTGCATTACGTCATCCATCACACTTGCGTCGAACGACTTTGGCGACGCACGGTTTCGATGGCCTGCACGCACAGATTCGGCGTATCAGCGATCAGCGAGTGGTGCAAATCGAGTAAGCGCTCATGAATCGTCGCGTTCACCGCGTAGCGATTGACCTCGTGCAACAACGCATCGGCCAGATGCTCGGCGGTCGCTTCGTCTTGCAAAATCTCGGGGATGAAGGATTCTTGCATGAGGATATTCGGCAAGCCAATCCACGGCAGCAAGGCCACTTTCGGGTAAATTTGCGCCGACAACCATGACGTTTTGTACGAAATAATTGACGGTTTTTTGTACAAAGCAACCTCCAAGCTGGCCGTGCCACTGGCCACGATGGTCGCATCCGCCGCCTCCATCACACTGCGCGCCTGCCCGTCAAACCAGCGTATCGATAGATTCGGCGCGCATTCGCGGGCAATTCGCTCCAATTCAGGGCGCAAATTGGTATGCGCCACCGGAACCAAACATTGCACCTCCTGCGCCGTACCCGCACGCTGCGCAATCAACTGCGCGGCTTTAAAAAAATTCGGCGCGTTGTAGCTGACTTCCGATGCACGCGAGCCGGGCAACAACGCCAGACAAAAGCTTTCCTGCGACACATTCAGCAAATCGCGCGCCGCAGCGGTATCGGCCTGCAATGGAATTTGCTTGGCAAACGGATGACCAACATAGGTCGCGGGAATACCCGCCTCATCATAAATTTTTTGCTCGAACGGAAAAATCAGCAGCATATGATCGACCGCTTGGCGAATTTTTTCAATGCGTTTCGGACGCCATGCCCAAATGGACGGGCTGACATAGTGCATGGTGGGTACGCCTTTGGCGCGTACGGTTTTTTCTACGCCCAAATTGAAATCCGGCGCGTCAATGCCGATGAACACATCGGGACGCTGGCTCACCACACGCTCAATCAACTCGCTTCGCATCTTCAGAATTCGAGGCAAATGACGAATCGGCTCAAAGTAGCCGCGCACCGCCAAGGACTGCGACGGCCACCATAATTGCGCACCCTGCTTTTGCATGGCCTCGCCCACAATGCCCGCGCTATTGACCTGCGCGTAGTTGAATTGCGCACCTTGCAGCAGCACCGCCGCCAACTGATCGCCTGAAGACTCCCCCGCCACCAAAACCAAGTTCACCGTTTCTGCGTACATGACACCCATTCATTCAATATCAAAAATTCGGCGGGCACTGCCCGCCATATTTCATCATTTCTCGTCAACCTCATGATCAACAGCGGCTTTTTTAACTCAGCCAATGTTTATCAGCCAATGTGTTGATCCATCACACTTACCGCGTAATTCCGCGATCGGAAATGCGTAAAAAATCAGACATCACACGCATCACCGCCGCATTTTCAGGGTCAACCAGCGTTGCCGCATCAATGGCTTCAACCGCCTGCTCGGTGGTTAAATCTTGACGAAATACCATTTTATACGCACGTTTGATCGCAGAAATTTGCTCTGACGTATAACCACGGCGTTTCAAGCCTTCCGAGTTAATGCCAAAGGCTGCACTCGGACTGCCACCGATCATGACATACGGCGCCACATCCTTGAGCAAAATACTGCCGCCGCCCACCATCGCATGCGCACCAATTTTCACAAACTGATGGACGCCCGTCATCCCGCCAATGATAGCCCAATCCTGCACATGAACATGGCCTGCCAATTGCGCATTACTGGCCAAAATGGTGTGATTGCCCACACGGCAATCATGCGCCAGATGCACATAGCCCATGATCCAGTTGTCATTGCCAATGAGGGTGACGCCTTCATCCTGAGCCGTGCCCAAGTGAAAGCTACAAAACTCACGAATCGTATTGCGATCACCAATCACCAATCGGGTCGGTTCACCCGCGTACTTTTTATCCTGCGGTACGCCGCCGAGTAGAATGTGATGACCGATGACGTTGTCCGCGCCAATCGTGGTGTGTCCCTCGATGATCGTATGCGAGCCAATCTGGGTTCCTGCGCCGATGACCACATTCGGTCCGATCACGCTGAATGCACCAATGCTCACGCCTTCGGCCAATTGTGCTTTCGGGTCAACCAATGCGGTTGCATGGATTTGTGTGCTCATAATTAACCGTTTATTTTTAATTAAATGTTAACCGTTGGATGCAGGCGCTTCAATTCGGTAGGTGCAAATCAAATCCGCTTCTGCCGCGACCACGCCATCTACTTTCGCGCAAGTTGAAAAATACGCGAAGCTACGCGCCACTTTGGTCAAGCGCGATTCCAACACCAATTGATCACCCGGCTCAACCTGACGCTTGAAGCGGACG
The DNA here is from genome assembly GCA_049291875.1 of Burkholderiaceae bacterium. Taxonomy (GTDB): domain Bacteria; phylum Pseudomonadota; class Gammaproteobacteria; order Burkholderiales; family Burkholderiaceae; genus CTSOIL-112. Next base: position 10,063 of record JBATQE010000063.1, on the reverse strand, counting down.
TTGTTCATACCCACGAAATAGTACATGGCGTCCGGATGCAATTCGTTCACCCAAAGCAATGCAGACGCCTGCGCCAATGCTTCCATAATCAGCACGCCCGGCATCACCGGCCGTTTCGGGAAATGCCCCACGAAAAACGGTTCGTTCATGGTCACGTTTTTAATCGCTACCAAACGCTTTTGAGGCTCGACCTCAATCACCCGATCAATCAATAAAAAGGGATAGCGGTGTGGCAAGCGTTTCACCACTTCATTAATGTCATATCCCGAATCTGTCATAGTCAAGCCCATGTCTGCCTCTCAATGCTTACTTATTTTCTGTATCTGATGAATGCTCAGATTTTCTTTCTAAACCACGAATTCGCTTGCGTAAATCCGCCAGATGGCGAACCAACGAAGCATTTCGTTCCCATTCGCGATGTGTGCTGGTTGGGTAAACCCCTGTATATTGTCCTGCAACCGTTACGTCCGAGGTAATCGCTGTGCCGCCCGACACCACCGTATGATCAGCAATTGTCAAATGTCCACCCAGCATAGCTGCACCCCCAATCATACAGGACTTGCCAATGATCGTGCTACCGGCAATGCCCGCACAGGCCGCAATCGCCGTATGCGCACCGACTACGCAATTATGCGCAATCTGCACCAGATTATCAATTTTGACATCGTCCTCGATCACGGTATCGGTCAGCGCACCCCGATCAATCGTGGTATTCGCGCCGATTTCCACGTCATTGCCAATTATCACGCGGCCAACCTGAGGAATTTTTTGCCAGCCATTGCCCGTCGGGGCAAAGCCAAAGCCATCCGAGCCAATCACCGTACCGGCATGAATCACACCACGCTCGCCGATTTCACAGCCCTGATAAATCGTGACGTTCGCATAAACTCGTGTCCGCGCACCAATGCGTACCTGCGTACCGACGCGCACACCCGATTCAATCGCCACGCCATCGCCAATCTGTGCATCGGTTTCAATCACAACATACGCGCCAATCCGCACGTTTTGCCCGATTTGCGCCGAGTCAGCGATCACCGCCGTCGGGTGAATTTCGGTTGATTGTGGCGCTTGAGGCAGGTAGCAGCGTTGCGCCACCATCGCATACAAAGCATACGGCTGACGACACACGGCAAACGTGGTCTGGGTACCATTAAATGTCGGTTGCGCTTGCAACCATTCGTAGTCGGCCTCGCTCAAGGCGATCACGCTCGCTTGACAATCGAGTAGTTGCGCACGCATTTTGGCATTGCTCAAAAAGGCAAACGCGCCCGCACCTGCCAGATTCAGGGGCGCCACATGCGTAATGCATACATCGCCCAAAGCCACGCCCGACGCCAAATGTACCTGTGCTTGTACCGCTGAAAATAAATCAGCCAGTGCTTGTGGTTGAACCAACACTGGCTTGAATGAAGTTACCGTACTCATCTACCTGACTTTCCCGCATGAGCCATCGTGGATTGTTTTAATCAAAATGGCTCACACTTAGATTGTATTATTTCAAACGTTCCAATACACGTTGGGTCATGTCGTATTGCGGTTTGATGTACACCGCTTCTTGCACCACCAGATCATAGCCATCTTTTTCTGCGATGTCACGAATCACCGTATTGGCGTTTTTGAGCAAATCTTGCAACAATTTATTTTGTGCTTGCGACAATTCGGTCTCAAATGCAGTACGCTCGGTGTCAAACGCTTCCACCGCCTTGCCGATTTCGGCTTCGCGTTGTGCGCGTTGCTCATCAGTCAACTTGGGGAAATCTTTCTCATAAACCTGTTGCTTATTGCGGATGTCTGCGGCCTTTTGCTCCAAACCGCGCTCGCGTGATTTAAAGTTTTTATCCAAAGTCGCACGGGCATTTTTCGCAGGCGCCGATTCGGCCAGCAGTCGATCCAAGCTCACATAACCAACCTTGAAGTCCTGAGCTATCGCCGAAAAAGACGGAAGCGCCAAAGCGATCGCCAAACCAACCGCGACTTTTTGAGTTGCCCATTTATTCGTCCATTTTCTTGCATTCATCACTTCCACCTTTATCATCATGTTCATTCATATACATTAAACAGATACAGCCTGCATCATAGCAGATTAGAACGAGGTACCAATCTGGAATTGGAAACGTTGCTCTTCATCACCCGCTTTTTTCTTGATCGGAATACCATAGCTGAATTTCAGCGGTCCAATTGGCGATGCCCACAGCAACCCTAAACCGGCTGAATAGCGCATGCCTTCGCTACCTGCCACATAGGCGCTGGATTTTTGATCTGCCCAGACACCGGCCGCATCAGCAAAGACGAACAATCGCGCCGCCTTGCTCTTGGTCATCCCCGGGAATGGGAACTGCAATTCCACATTGGCAATCGCTCGTTTGTTACCACCAATATAGTTATAACCGGTTTGCGTCGGATCATTCGGGTTCCGGGTTTCACGAGGGCCAACGGTGCTGCTGTCGTAGCCGCGAACCGACCCCAAGCCACCGGCAAAGAAGCCATTGTAAAACGGATAAACCGAGCTGCCCAAACCTTTACCGTAGTCAAACTGGGTGTTCAACGCCAAAGTGAAGCGCTTGCTCAACGGCACATATTGCTGGTACTGATACGACAATGTGTAGTATTTCAAATCACCAAACGGCGCAATGGAACCCAATACTTTCTGGTATTGACCACGGCTCGGCATCACCACCGAATCACGCGTATCGTAGCTCCAGCCCAAGGTCATGGCGTAAGTCATGAAATGATTTTTATCTTTACCGTACTTTTTCATGAAGTCCAAATAACCCACAGGACTTCTGGTTTGGTCCAACTCAATTTTGTTGTACTCCGGGTTCATCCCCAAATACAAACGATGACGTTCAGTCAAAGGAATGCCGTAAACCAAATTCAGACCGGCTGTGGTATACACCGACGTTGACAAATTCAGCTTCGATTGATCGGTCCGACGATAGTACGCACCCACCGTTTGGCTAATACCATCTTTGGTAAAGTAGGGATTGGTAGTGGAAATGCTGATATTGCGCGATGATTTGCTGGTGTCAATCGCCACGGACAATGACTGACCGCTGCCCATAAAGTTGTTTTCGGTAATCGAGCCGGACAAGGTGACTTTATCACTGGTGCTGTAGCCCAAACCGAGCTTCAAGTCACCGGTTGGTAATTCGTTCACACTGTAATTCACATCTACCTGATTATTAGTGCCTTGCACGGGAACCACTTCAACGTCCACCTTGTCAAAGTAACCCAAACGGTCAATACGGTCGCGCGACAAGCGTACTTTCGCTCCGTCAAACAGGCCGCTTTCCATCTGGCGCACTTCACGACGAATCACGAAGTCTTGCGTTCGGCTATTACCCGTAATATTCACACGGCGCACATACACGCGCTCCATCGGATTAACCGCGATGACGACATCGACCGTATGATCGGCGCTGGGCTTCGGTTGAACATCGACCTGAGCCAATGCGTAGCCGTCTTCGCCCAAACGATCATGAATATTTTCGACAATTTTGCTGATTTTTTCACGCGAATAGGCACTGCCCATGCGGTATTTCAATAATTTTTCAATGTCGGCGCGCGGTGTGCCTTTGGTGTCGCCGACCAGCGTCAAACTACTCACGCGATAGGGTTCACCTTCTTTGACCGTCAAATTCAAATCCACACCATTTCCTTTGGCCGATGGCATCACGCGTACATCCGTGAAGTCAAAATCCAAATAGCCACGATCATAGTAATACGCACGGATGTTTTCCAAATCCGCTTTCAAACGTTCTTCGGAATAAACGCTGTCCTTGGTGTACCACGAGAAAATACCGTTTTTGTCCATTTCCATCTGATTACGGATGGTGTAGTCGGATACATGGGTATTGCCTTCAATATTGATGCCACGAATTTTTGTACTTTTGCCTTCTTCAACCTTGACATTGACGATGACTTGATTGCGATCTTGTTTAATCACTTCGGCAGTCACCGATGCATCAGTCAAACCGGAGTCACGATAAGCTTGGGTCAACTCGGCTTTGATTTGCTCCAATGCCGCCGGATTGTACGGCATCCCTTGTGCAAAGCCTTTCGATTTCAGGGTTTCTCGGAAGGCTTTGACATCCAAACGTTTCATGCCGGTGATTTTGAACTCCGAAATAACCGGACGTTCGCTAAGCTTGATGTGCAAAACCGAGCCGCTCAAATTCGCAGTCACATTTTCATATAAACCCGAGTCGTATAGGGATTTCACGACCACGGCTTCGGAATCCTTGGAATACGTGTCTCCGACCTTGATCGGCAAAATATTGAAAACCGTGGTCGGGTCGCTGCGCTCCAAGCCATCTACCGTGATATCCGAGAGGACTGTGCCTACCGCAGCCTTTTGAGCAGTCGCTTTGGCTGGTACCGCAACGGCTTTTGCTTTGGGCTGTGATGCAGTCACCGCGGTCTGTGCCCACGCAGGACTGGCTGCCAAAGCCCCTACCATGATGATGGCCATATATCCGGGTGTGAAGCGCAGGGTATGTTGTTTTGCAGACATGTTATTCCTATTTTCCATATGAGTTAACGTCTTTTGGCTTTCTGAACCGACTGATGCGATGTGTTCCAATTGGATCACGCAAACCAATGCGCGTCATTGAACAGAGCAATACCCATCAGTAGCAGCAACAATAAAAAGCCTATTTTTTGTCCAACCACTAAAAATTGTTCCGGCAAAGGCCGCCCTCGGACGGCTTCTGCGGCGTAGTATACCAAATGACCGCCGTCTAATACAGGAATTGGCAATAAATTTAACGTGCCAAGACTGACGGATAATACGGCCAAAAAACCGAGAAATTGTGTGAATCCGCCATGTGCGCTATTGCCCGCTTGCTTGGCAATCGTCACCGGTCCGCCTATGTTTTTTACACTCAAATGACCTGTAACGATTTTATATAAACCCTTTAAATTCAAACCCATTTGTTCGATCGTGGTGTCCACGCCCAAATAAATCGCTTTGAAAAACCCTCGGTGTTCGGTCACCATCGGCACATCCGAAGCAACCTGTATGCCCACGCGCCCAACGGTGATTGGCGCTTGTCCGGGTTGATTGATCGGCAGCGTTTCGGCCTTCGGCGTGATTTCCGCAGAAAAAGTTTCGTTTTGGCGCTGCACCATCAGGGTCACCACGCGATTCGGGCTGGCATGAATGGTATTCAAAATCTGATTGCCGCTGACGTGAACGCCATTGACACCGATCAAAACATCACCGACCTTCAATCCCGCCTGCTCCGCCGGAGAACCGGCCACCACCCGGCCAATCGGCGCATTTTTTTGGTACAGCGCCAAACCGACCTGTTCTTGCCAATTTTGCTGATCCAAACTGATTTGAGCCAAGGACAATGGCGAGCTGGTGTGCTCATTGCCTGCCGTATCGCGCCATTTCAGCGTGATGCTGCCTTGATCCAACAGGGTTTTAATCACCGTCGTTTGAACATCTGCGTAGTTTTTAATCGGTTCTTGATTGATTTGCAGCACTGTATCACCGTCTTTGATACCGGTTTGTGCCAATACCGACTGCGTATTCGGCGAGGCCAGCACTGGCGCAGGCATTTTCGCCGTGCCATATTGCAGCCCCGCAAAGACCACAGCGGCAAAAATTAAATTCACCAGCGGACCGGCCGCGACAATCGCCATACGCTGCCACACCGAGCGCGAAGCGAAGCTGCCTGCGACGGCCTGTGACTGCGACTCTTGGGTCGCTATGCTGTATTCGCCACGCATTTTGACATAACCGCCCAGCGGAATGCTGGCGATGCAAAACTCCGTGCCTTCGCGATTTTTCCAGGTATACAAGGGTTTGCCAAAACCGACGGAGAATTTTTCAATCGCCACACCCGAGCGTTTGGCCACCCAATAGTGTCCCCACTCGTGGATGGTCACCAGCACCAAAATGGCGACTAAAAAGGAGAAAAACTCGATCATATAATATTCCTATTGCAGACCAAGCCAAAGAATGACATGGTCTGTCACTATTGAATGGACGCTTTAATATACGCATGCGCCCACGTTCTAACCTGCGCATCAACGGCACAAACGGCCTCTAAACTGTCCGGCGCATCGGGATGTAAGGCATTGAGCGCCTGCTCGTTGACCCGCGCGATGTCCAAAAAGGCGATTTGACCGTCTAAAAACGCAGCCACAGCCACTTCATTACTCGCATTGAGCACAATCGATGCCGCGCCGCCCGCTGTGAGCGCGTCAAATGCCAAACGCAGATTGGCAAACTTTTGCAAATCCGGCTCAAAAAACGTCAATTGCCCGACGCTCGCCAAATTCAACAGATTCACACCCGAATTCATCCGCGCCGACTCCTGCGCAGCGTGTCCCAGCGCATGGGCAATCGGCACCCGCATGTCGGGATTGCCCAACTGCGCCAAACTCGAACCATCAACATAATCGACCAAGGAGTGAATCACACTCTGCGGATGAATCACCACATGGATGCGCTCCGCCGGTACACCAAACAACCAATGCGCCTCAATGACTTCCAAGCCCTTATTCATCATGGTCGCCGAATCCACTGAAATCTTGCGCCCCATTTGCCAACGCGGATGCGCGCACGCCTGATCGGGCGTAATGTTGCGTAACTGCGCCAGCGGCGTATGCAAAAACGGCCCGCCTGATGCAGTCAAAGTCAAACTCGCGACATCGCGCGCATTCACGCCGGTGATTGATTTATCACACGGCGGCAAACATTGATACAGCGCATTGTGCTCACTGTCAATCGGCAACAGCGTCGCGCCATGCTCGGCGACCGCCTGCGTCATCAGCGCACCGGCCATCACCAGCGATTCTTTATTCGCCAACAACAACTTTTTACCCGCGCGCGCCGCCGCCATGGTGGGCAGCAAACCCGCCGCGCCAACAATCGCCGCCATCACAGTGGTGACTTCGGCGGCACTGGACACGTCGCACAGCGCTTGCACACCGACCAAAACCTCGGTTGCACATCCGGTTTCATTGGCCACCGCCTGCAAACGCGCCCGCACATCCTGCGCCACCGCCTCATCCAAAACCACGGCATATTTCGGCTGAAATTGCACGCACTGTTTGACCAACAATTCCGCCTGATGATTGCCCGTCAGTGCGAATACCTCAAACCGCTCGGGATGACGCGCAACCACGTCCAAGGTTGAGCAACCGATCGAACCGGTCGCGCCCAATACCGTAATGACCTGTTTATTCATAAAGCCAATTCAATTCAAAATGATTAACCGCGGTGCATCGACAACCAACTGAGCAAAACGATCTGCAACGGCAGCACCGGCAAAATGGCGTCAATGCGATCCAAAATTCCGCCATGACCGGGCAAGCTGGAACCACTGTCCTTCACGCCCGCGCAGCGTTTGAGCCACGACTCAAACAAATCGCCGATAATGCTCTGATAAGTCAAGAAAAACGCCATCAGCAACACCACGCCGACCGAAATGCGCAAATCGGCAAATCCATCCGGCTTGAGCCACAGCGCAATCGCCGCCAAATAAATCGTCACGCCAATCCACGCGCCCGCAGCACCCTCAATCGTTTTACCCGGACTGATGGATGGCGCCAATTTATGTTTGCCGAAGGCGCGACCGGTGAAATACGCGGCAATATCCGCGATCCAAACCACGGCCAACAAGCCGAGCAAAAACCAACCTTCCTGTGGCGATTGACGAATATACAAAAAGCACAAACCGGCGGGCAGCAGCACCCATGCACCGCACAGCATCAATAACCAGCGATTGCTCACTTTCCAGCCAAAATACAACCACAGCGGTACGATCAGCAGCCAAAAAGCCACTGAAACAAACATTACCATCGAAAAGACCCAAGGATGGTAATGATTGGCAAACGAAATCCACAGCAACGCCAGAAAAATCGGCATCAGCATGACATACAAAGCCTTTGGAATCTGCGGCAGTTTGGCCAAATTTGCCCATTCCGCCGCGGCCCACGCCATCAAAATGCCCACACCGGCAAACCACACGCGATTGGGCGCGAAAAACACCATGCCAGCAAAAACCAGCAACATAATTATGGCGGTGATGATGCGTTCTTTAAGCATCTCGTCTCCCATTCATTCTAAGAATTCCGTTCAAATCAGTCGTCACATAAATAATCAGGCCAATTCCGTTGTTCGTCCCTTAGCTCGGGCGCTGTCGGAATTGGCCGTTATCTGAAGCATTCGCTTATGCGCTGATATTCTGCACTTGTGCACTGGTTCGACCAAAGCGGCGTTCGCGCTGTTGGTACGAATCAATCGCCTTGGCAAACTGCTCGCGGTCAAATTCCGGCCAATACACCGGCGTGAAATACAGTTCGGTATAAGCCAGCTGCCACAGCAAAAAGTTCGACACCCGCGCTTCGCCACCGGTACGGATGAACAAATCCGGCTCCGGCAAATCGGACAATTGCAAATACGGGCGCAATTCGCTCTCTTCGACAAATGCATCAACCGCCATACCTTGCCGCGCGCGCTCGGCCAGCATTTGATTCATCGCATTCAAAATATCCCAACGGCCACCGTAATTTGCGCATACCGTCAATGTCATTATCTCGCCATTCACCGTGGTATCGTGCGCTTGCTTGATCAAGCCCTGAATCGTCTGATCAAATGCCTCCAGCGCACCAATCACGCGCAAACGAATGCCATTATCAGCTAAGGCTTTGATTTCACGGCGCAAACTGCGCATGAACAGCTTCATCAAAAATGATACCTCGGTCGGCGGACGCCGCCAGTTTTCGGAGCTGAACGCAAACAAGGTCAAATGGCGCACGCCCATATCCACGCAGGCGCGCACCACTTCGCGCACCATTTGCACACCACGCTTGTGACCCCAAACACGCGGCAAGCCGCGCGAAGTCGCCCAGCGGCCATTACCATCCATGATGATGGCGATGTGTTGGGGAATCGCCCCGACCTCAGGAACGGCTTGGGTGCTGCTGACCGCCGAACTGGATGAAACTGACGCGGTGGATGAAGGGGACTGTGTACTCATAATATTTTCTGCTCAATAGTCCAACGCGGCGCTCGCCGCGCGGAAGGAACATTGTGACGACGAATGACGATGGTGTACACGATGGAAAAAACCGATCTTTCAAACACGCAAACCTCATTCACATGCGCAACAATGATTAAACCGTCATGATGTCGGCTTCTTTTTGCGTCACCAGTTTGTCCACTTCGGCCACAAATTTATCGGTCATTTTTTGCACATCGTCCTGCGCACGACGTTCATCGTCCTCAGAAATGTCTTTGTCTTTCAATAGTTTTTTCAAATGCTCGTTCGCATCACGACGGATATTGCGCACCGCGATTTTGGCGCTTTCGCCCTCGTGTTTGACCACTTTCACCAATTCTTTACGACGCTCTTCAGTCAAAGCCGGCATCGGCACGCGAATCAAATCGCCCATGGACGCAGGATTCAAGCCCAGGTCAGACTCACGAATGGCTTTTTCCACCGGCGCGATCATATTTTTTTCCCACGGCTGAACGCCGATGGTGCGCGCATCGATCAAAGTCAGATTGGCCACTTGTGACAACGGCGTGGGCGAACCATAGTAATCAACGTGTACTTGATCGAGCAAGCTCGGATGTGCACGACCCGTGCGCACTTTGCTCAAATCATGCTTGAGCGACTCGATGGATTTTTGCATTTTTTGGTCGGCGTTTTGCTTCACTTCTGACACAGACATAATGGCTCCTTGAATGGGTATTTTCACTATTTTTCAGGTATTAACCCCTTCGGGTTAAATGCTCGGCGCGAGCACTCTGGCTCGCGCGCGTGAACTGCACTATTTTACTTCATTTTTCAGGGGAATCGGTAAAAATGCGGCGCAAGGACATGAGAAAACGCGAGGCATTTGCCTCGCGTCTTTCGCGTTTACCGTAATGGAGTGTTACTGAAGCGCTTTTAAAAATCGCCTGTTTAGAAAAATGCCTGAATACCGGTCTGCGCGCGCCCCAAAATCAGGGCATGAATGTCGTGCGTGCCTTCGTAGGTGTTAACCACCTCAAGGTTGACCAGATGACGCGCGACGTTGAACTCATCGGAAATGCCGTTGC
>JBATQE010000062.1:0-13531 GCA_049291875.1 Burkholderiaceae bacterium | reverse complement strand
GTTGTGCCATCTTATTAATCCTTTCTAACCATCAATTTGCCGCCGGTTTCGAACACTTTACGCTCAATCACGTTCATCACAAACCATGCAAATAGCTGGGCTATGGTGGACTCCTCTGTCGGTTCAGTGATGGTGTCGCCTTCGTCTTCCACGACAATCGAGTGTTCGCTGGTGTCTTCAATCGTGATAATGATTTTTGCCATGTCACACCTCACTTTTATCAGGAGTATCGACAACAGCCACCCCATTGCGCACAGCGATTCGGGCAATGCTTTCCCAATCCATTACAAAATATTTATTGCTCGCAGCACATAAAACGGCCATATTATGGGTACGTTCTAACCAAATCATATCCAGCGTAATGTCGTTGATGAAGTCTCTGGCTGTAGCAAATTTTTCTGGAAAATCTACACATTTGGCGCTGTAAACCGTACCCATTGAGTGCATGAAAGAACGTTGTTTCTGCAGATTCGCTCGTGCTGTTGCTAATTCGTAGATCAGCTTGTCAATCAATTCGTCGGCGTTTTTGGCGCTCTCTATCAGATTGATCATAAATTCACCTTCTTCCTCCATAGCGCTGTGTAGGGTGTCTGGAAGTTCTTTAAGGATTTTTTCGATCATGCCTTTTTGGATTGAGTTCATCTCACACACCCCGCACTGTGTCACCGGTCACGCGCTCTTGTAGGAGCGTTGCGGCTTCGTTCATGGCCGCGCTGACGAGATTATTCACGGCCAGCGGGTAGAGTAGGCTGTGTGATTCAATGCCTGCTTTGGCACGCATCCGCACCGTCAGTCGCTCGGCCACTGCTTCAATCGCTGACTCATCCAGCACGTCTTTGACGTCTTTGCCAACTCGTGCAAATTTAAATTTGAGGTATTGCGCCAGTCGCCCATCGTCTAATGGTTGCAGGGTAATCAGCTCGCAGCGCTGGACGACTTCGCGCACGTGTGGGTTGTTTTCTGCCAGCTTTTGCGCCAGTTCGGTTTGACCAATCAGGATGATGCCGAGCAAGCGTTCAAAGCCATTTTTAAGTTCAAAAAAGCGCTTCAAATGTTTGAGTGTCGGCAGTGGCATTCCGTGCGCTTCTTCGATGATGAGGACGTGCTTGTTGCCTGCCTTGGCGGACTCTTGCAATGCGCGGTGAACTTGGCGGAATCGGGCTTCTGGGCTGCGTTTGGCATTGGTGCCGGGTGCGACGGCTTCGAGGATGGCTTCGGCGATGTGCGAGGCTTTGAGCGTTTTGCCTTTGATGTCGTTGTCTTCCATAGCGAGGACGTAGGGTTCGATGACCACCACAGGGCGATTCTCGCGAGAGAGGCGGTCAATCAAGTCTTCGCGCAGTGTGGTTTTACCTGCGCCAGACTCACCGACCACAGCCACGAAACCGCCGTATAGAGCCGTCTGCAGCATTCCTTCGCGCACATATTTGATGTCTGGAGTGGCAAACACATCTTCGGCTGTTTGGATTTCATCCGCAAATGGGTTGCGCGGTAAGCCAAAGTGCTGACGTGCCGCTTGTGTCAGGGTAGATTTTCGTAGTAACATCTCGTCGTCCTTTCTATCGGTTGACTGGGTTGATTGGTTAAGGGATGGTGCGGTTCCTGTTTGCTGTAGGAGGCTGGCGGGAATGTCCGCACCTTTTTGTTGCAAAAAATCGGTAATGCGCAGACGCAGTTGGTCTGCGTTTTTTTTCGGCCATTGGCCGTGGTTGATGATTTGGCTCATCATCGGGCGGCTACACTGCACGGCGTTGGCCACGGTGGCGATGCTGATATTTCGAGCGTGTAGAATTTGTCGTAAAGCGTTCATTCGTGTGTCCCTGTTTTCAGTGTGCTGTGGACTTTCAGGTGTGCGCCGCGATAGATCGCGTCATACACCGCTTGCACCTCATCCGCGCCCATGCCGTCGGCGTGGTGTCGTTTCAGATACTCAGCCGCTCGCGCCCAGTCACGCCCATCGGCGTCGGCTTTGGCTTTGATTTGTTGCGCCGCTTGGACAAAATTCAGGCGTGGGCTGGTGACTTCCATGCGGTTGACATCCAGCGTGCGTCCCGCTTTTGGCAGATACAGGGTGTTGTCCGCTTCAGTGATTTGCGCTTGGTGCGCGTAGGGGTCAATGCGCCCGCCAAATGGTAGGACACCGGCTTTGGTTTTCGCTTCGACTTCGTCCAATGTGTGTGCGCCCATCGTGAGTTTTTTCACAGCTTTGGCATTGGTCTGCGCGATGGTGTCGGCGTGGGCTTTGTATTGCTCACCGATTGTCACTGCGTCAGCGGCAAAGCCTGCTTCATCAAATACCGTTGGTTCAACGATGTGCCAGCACTCTTGTCCCGATGCGTCAATGTATGCGACCTGTGCCGCGTCCACACGCCACGGATTTTTTGCCACCATGACTTTTTGACCCACCATGACATTTGGCACGTCTTTGACCGAGTAGGTTTGGCCAGCGAATTTGATTTCCAAAAATGTATTGACGCGGGTTTCTTTCGGTGCGCTGTACGCGAGATCGCGGCAATGCTCGGCAGGCGGTGCTATAACCAGTTGATCAGCGGTGATGCGATTCCAGCACTGGTAGCGGGTCATGCCGTGGCGGCTGTGGATTTCGGCGCTGTTGTAGTAGCGCATCCAGTTCTCGGCCAATGTGTTCAACTGGTCAATGTCGGTGACGTTGATGAAACGCAGACCTGATTCAAACTCGGTTTCAACGAGGTCATTGCCTTTTTCCACCGAACCTTTGGCGCGTGGGTTTTTCGGCTTGTTGATTTGCACATGGATGCCGAGTGCGACGCACAAAGTCTTGAATGCCGCGCTGGTATTCGCACTGCCGGGATCAAGCATGACCATCACCGGCACGCCGCGAATCGGGTCGCGAGTCACGTCGGCCTTGGACTGCATCATCTCAATCAGAAAGTCACACAGATTCGCGCTGGTCTCACCGCCGAAGTAATAGCGAGCCACAATCACGCCGCTGTAGTGATCGGTGCCGGTGTAGCGCCAGACCCGATCATTGACGATTTTCACAATGTTTTTCGGCTTGTTTTTGTAGAACTCGTCGGCCTCCATCACGCGCAAACCCGTGTCTTTGCCGACACGTGGCAGGTAGTACAGCACGCACAGCGACGGGTCGATTTGCCAAATGTGGTTCGGGTGTTTGGATTTGAGATGTACCGCCGGTGCAGGTGCAAGCAGTTGGTCTGGGTGCAGTGCGTATTCACGCAAAGCCCGCGCCAGCGTGGTTTCTGAGAGTGGCGTGCAGACCCCATCGGCGTCGATGTATTCGGCACGGATGAGGCCATTCGCCCGTAGCATTTTCGCCGCGCGGCCGATGCTCATGATGCGCTTGCCATTTTTACGCGCACCTTCCATCACTGCGCCACTCAATAGTTGCGCTTCTTCAATCGTCAGACTGCTATTGCCTGCGTCCGCGCGGCGTTTGCGTGGGGTCTGTACAGCTACTTTTTTCAGGTGTCGATACAGTTTGTCCATGCTCCAGCCCAGTGCCTCGGCCTGCTCGGACAAGTAGGCGGTTTTTGCGCCGTGGCCGAGCGTCGCCGCGTGGCGGGCGATGCCCAGTAATCGTTCGGTGATGGCAGGGTTATTCATGATGTGCCTGTTGGTTCAGTTTGTCGCGTTTGTGTGGACTAAGCCTGTCGTTAAGTTCAGTTAACTTTGCCTTCGTCCTGCATGGCTTTGACCCAAGCGGGGATTTCATCTGTGGGCGCTTCCTGCGGCAGGTGATAGCTCTCGCGCAGATATTCGCTGTTGCGGATGATCTGATTCAGACAGCCGACGATGGTCGGTGTGTGGTCAACACCGTTGACCTGACCGTGTTCAATCAACTGCTCCAGCAAGGGACGCAACTTGGTCATCTCGGATTCAATGCTGACTTGTACCGCGCTCAGGTTCAGGCGCAGTTCTTCGCCCACGGCTTCGGGGTCGGCGTCGGCGATCTGGCGGCGGGTGCGCTCTAATTGCTCACGGGCTTCGTCAAGGTGTTTGGTTTTTTCTGCGGATATTTTACGGACTGATTCTAGGTCACCTGTAACGTCTTCTAGTTTGGCGGTGAGTTCAGTTTTTTCTTTTGAGTGCTTTGCCGCCATTTCCTCCATGAGTTCTAATATATCTTCGCGCGACATGGTCTCTTTTTTAGTCGCCTCGATAATGATGTTTTGGTCGCTTTCATCAGGGATAGAACGCAACTTTCTCATGTCGCGTAGCCCCATACCAATATCTTGCGCTCGGCTCAAAAAATCCTCGCCAAACTTTCTGAGCATCAATAAATGTTGGTCAATGGTTTCTCTTGATACAGGTAAAAACTGGCAAAATTCAGCCCAAGTGTTAACGGTTACCACTTCTCCGTTTGGCATTTTTTTCACTAACCCTTTGTATTTATTGGATTCCTTAATGTCTGCCAATAACTTCAAATTGGTAACCGTTACGAATTTTCCAATCACATCGAATGCGCGAATCATCCCTAACACTTCATTGGCTTCGGCGTTTGCCAATATGATTTTTTGAGATTCAGCACCAATGTTTTGCATATCTGTAACGCTTAATTGATTTTCATTGTTCATTGCTATCCCTCACTTGTCGGTAATATTTAGTACAGTACCGGCCACTGTTTCAAAAGCCGCATCTTTTGAAAACCCTGCGCTCTCTAATTGCTGGACAGAAATGCCTGCTTTAAGCGAGCGAGCCATAAAGTCGAGGTCAATGTTATGTTTGTTGTAAAATTCCAATCGTTCTTCTCGTGGTATATCTACTGATAAGCTAGATAACATTAGGTAGACGAACAATTGATGACTTTTTAATATTGCGATTTTTTCATCAATCGTCTTTGCTTCTCTGTAATTCATGTTGTCCATTAGTTAATGCTCCCTGCGGCAATACGCTGGTTCATTTCGGTAATTTGCCCTTGAATACGGGCTATTTGAGTGGCGTAGGCTTGCGCAATCTGGATCATTTGCACACTGTGAGCAAATCGCCCGTTGTCCAACTTAATGGCCAATCCCTCTTCAATCAAATCTTCAAGGTCGCGGCTCACGTCTACCGGAGACAGACCCAGCACATCGGCAATGTCTTTATTGCTGATGCCGGTAACTGCTTG
Organism: Burkholderiaceae bacterium; assembly: GCA_049291875.1. Classification (GTDB taxonomy): domain Bacteria; phylum Pseudomonadota; class Gammaproteobacteria; order Burkholderiales; family Burkholderiaceae; genus CTSOIL-112. The sequence continues at coordinate 8,424 of JBATQE010000062.1, read as the reverse complement.
CCCTTTGAGTGCTTTAAGTACCTTGAGTAGTCTGCATCCTTTGATACTTGCCATTTTTTGCTCCTTTTCCATTTGTTTAGCGATTCGCTCAATGCGTCGTTTTCCTTTTTTTGACGCCAGTCTGAAATTGGTGATTAATTCCATTTCTTTATCTGTCATACTCATAATTAACCCTTTGTTTTTATTGATATTTCCAACATAAAATAGTCCATTTGTGATAAAATAAGAAAGTTTATGAGGCTTTTTTCAGACCAAGTGCAACGGCGATTTCATGTCCTTTTCCATATTTGGCTTTACAAGCACCATTTAAAACTAAGTACACATGATTGAGGCGATAGCCGTTTTCCCTTGCCCAGCTGGAAACCGTTTTGCCTTCGCGTTGGAATTTGGCTTTTACTTGATCAGGGGTCATTTTTTTACTCCTTGTTAGTTGAATGAAAAATGTAACTTACAGACAATTTAAAAACTATTTATTACAATGATTAAAGTATGTAACTTTAAATTACATTTGTCAAGGGGTTTTTGTGGATAGAACAAAAAAAATTGGTGAGCGCCTGAAACAGGAACGCAAACGCCTCAATCTCTCTCAGGTTGAGGCAGGTAGAGCCGTTGGCGTGAGTCACGTAATGTGGGGCAGATACGAGCGTGGCGCGGTGATGGGCGTGGATGTGGAAAGCAAACTACAGGGCGCGGGCTTTGATGTGGATTACATTTTCACGGGTATCCCCGCCGTAGCGTATGAAAAGTCGATTGCTGATGCGGGCATTTCAAGTAATTTTGATAGTTTTTTGGATGCGCCTAACTTATCGGATGAAGAAAAAATATTGATTCGCTATTTCCGTATCTGTGGGCGCGAGGGAAAGAACACGATGCTCAATACAGGTAAGTTTGCTGCTTTTTACCATGAACATGCAGATAAACAAGACTGAGTGCCATTGTCCAACTGAAATGTTAGTAGAAACAGGGTTGGACAATAATGTTGTGTTTCCTTTGATATTTGAATGCTGTTTGTGTCAAAAACTGTGGGTATGTTCCTGTTTTAATGGTCTTTACTCTTTGGAGAGTATCAAGCATCAGTTGCGTATTCGCCCCCATGAATTTCTGCATCGTGTAGATGGTTTAAGTTCACGCCCCAAGTTATGCGCTCTCTGTACCTACCCACCTGTTCATGTGCCACTCGATGAGTATATGACCCATTACACAGGGGGATTTGTCCGATTATATTGGCCGTATTTTTTACGCCAAGCGACCCTTTGGAATATTGAACTTTACTGGGAGCGACCAACAGCGCTTGAAAAAACACAGACCTTAAAAATTGATAATTATTTGCGTAAGGTCATGCGTTTTCCATTAAGTCCACGGCCATTCTACGAGTATTATTTATTGAACTGCATTCGAAAACTGGTATTGCCATTGCAAGTGATTCATCATTACCGTGGAGAGGAGTTAGAGGGTTTAGAAATTGATTTTTGGATACCTGAAAAACGCTTGGCTCTTGAGTATCATGGTGAACAGCATTTCAAACCGATTAAAGTATGGGGCGGTGATGAAGGACTCAAGCAACGTAAAGCCAATGATAAAAAGAAAAGAGCCTTATGTAAAAAATTGGGTTATTCTCTCATCACGATGACCTATCATCAAAAGCCTTATTACAATCTCGTTAAAACTATTTTAGAGCGAGAGTTAGGGAAACTAAACACATAACCACGCATTCGCGTGGTTTTTTTAATTCACATTAAAAGTCATTTCCCCCGCGCGAGCCGATACTACTCCCATCATTTTTTATAGATAGGAGCAGGTATGGCAAAGCAAGCAACAGAGCTACCGTGGATCGCCGAGGGTCGGCAGTACGTCGGTATGGCCGAAATTCCGGGCAAACAACACAACCCAACCATTCAAAACTGGCTACGCACGCTCAAGGCGTGGTGGGCGGATGACGAGACGCCGTGGTGTGGCACATTCGTCGCACATTGCTGCCGTACCGCCAATCGTGACATTCCCAAAGACTGGTTTCGCGCCTTGGCGTGGGCTGAGGCTGGCGAACGTTTGACCGCGCCAGCATACGGCTGTATCGCTGTGTTTAGCCGCACTGGCGGCGGTCATGTGGGCTTTGTTGTCGGGCGTGACCGTGCGGGCAATTTGATGATCCTCGGTGGTAATCAGGGCAATAAAGTGAGCATTGCCAAGTTCTCGAAAGATCGTGTCGTCGCTTATGTCTGGCCATCGGTCAACGGTGCAAAAAATCAACCGGCGAAGGATCGTTATCAATTGCCGGTTTTGGTCAGCAATGGTGCATTTTCAACCAATGAAGCGTGAGGTGATCATGAAACAATTCATTCAATGGATTGGCGGGCTGTTTACCAACCCAACCACAGGTGATATTTCACACACGAAATTGTGGGCGAATGTGGCAGCGCTGGTAATGACGGTGAAGTTCGCTGGCATGGATACGCCGGAGCTTGATTTGTGGTGGGCATACGGTGCGATGGTCGGCGGCTATGCCCTAATTCGGCGTGGCATTGCGGCGGCACAGCAGTTTGGCCAAACGACAGATAAAAATATCGGAGGCAAGGATGCTGAGTAAATTGCTCTCACATTGGACGGATATTGCAGCGCTGGCGCTGATTGTGGCGGTGTTTTGTTTCGATATTCGCTTTGGCTTGAGGTTTGAACGAGATAAGGAGGCTCAGCGTGTTTCGTCTACCAAGTAATCCGTGGCTGTGGGTGGTTCGCATCATCTTTGTCGCCTCTTTCACTGCGCTGGTGTTGATTTTGATTTATGCCGAGGGCATTAAAACGGGTCAAGCAAAGCAATTAACCATTCAGCAAGCGCTTGAATTGCAGTGGAAAGAACAAGCCCTAAAAGCTGAACGCGAATACAGCGCCCGACTGGAATCGGTACAAAAGCAATGGGCGCAGAGCGTGTCATTCACCGCCGCGCAGTCGGCGGCACTGGCTGAATCGAACCGTGCGATTCAAAGCAAATTATCCATTTTAAAAAAGGACATCCCGAATGTTATCCAAACTGATGCAACTCGTAGTGAGTGTGTGCGTGGCCTTGGCATTGACAGCCTGCGCCTCTACAACCACGCCCTTGGCTACTCCGATTAAAACCATCGAGCGCCCTGTATTGCCACCCGTGGCGGGTGAATTGATGGTGGCGCATGAGCGCCCCGCACCGCCTGCGGATGGCTCGCCAGAGGCATTGCTCAACCATGCGGTTGAGTATGGTGGCTGGGTCAGTCTGCTTGAAGCGCAGGTCAAGGGTTGGCAGGACTGGTACCGCAATGGTTTGACTTTGCAACAGGGGCAATGATGGACGTAGCAGATGAAGCGGCAAGGCGCGAGGCAGAGTTTTTGGCTGAGGCTTTGGGTAATTTTGACAGGCAAGCACACCACAATCAAGGTGGCAGTTTGAGTCATTGCGAGGATTGTGGCGAGGCGATACCCGAAGCGCGGCAAAAGGCGATTGACGGTGTGCGGTTGTGTGTGGCGTGCCAGACAATATTAGAAAAGCAAGGTAGATGATGGCGGAAAAAACCTATATCAGCATTGAGTTTTGGCAATTGGTCAGCTTCGCCATCACCATTGTGGTGGGCTACTGGGGAATGGCACAAAGACAGTTGTCACAGTATCAAAAACAGCAGCAAGAGCGTCACGAACGCCAAGACAAAATCAATGAAAGCATGGTGTCATTGAGCAAGGAGTTTCTGGAGTTTCAAGCGAAATTGCCGATGACCTATGTACTGCGCGATGACTATATCCGTGGCCAAGCGATTTTAGAAGCGAAGATGGATGCGGTGCATAAAACCTTGTCCGAAATTTACAAAATGGAGAGCCTGAAAAAATGAGCTTAGAACAAGCACGCCGCGAGGGGATGCGCTGGAACATCATCAACACGCTGAACAAAGCCCGCCCACACACGACCAGTGAAGTGTTTTTGGTGGATGTGATGCGCGGTATTTATCATCAAGTCACCGCCTTGGAGTTGCGCCAGCAGTTGGAGTATTTGTCTGATCGTAAATTAGTGGCGTTGGTCAAACAGCCCAGCGGTCGCTGGTTCGCAGACCTCACACGCTTGGGTGTGGATATTGCCGAGTACACGATTGATTGTCAGCCGGGCATTGCCCGCCCTGAAAAATACTGGAGCGACTGATGGCGCCACGATCAAGCGTAGAACTATTGCCCGAAGAGGTACGGCACGCGTTAGAGCGTCGGCTGGCTGAATCGGGCTTTGCCAATTACAGCGAACTGACCGATTGGCTCAAGTCGCAGGGCTTTGAAATCAGCCGCTCGGCGGTGCATCGATTTGGGCAAAAAGTCGAACGACGCTTTGCATCCATCAAAGCCAGCACTGAGGCCGCCCGCCTGATTGCGGACGGCGCGGCCGATGAGGGCGACACGCGCTCGGAAGCGCTGATGGCGATGCTACAAACGGAGTTGTTTGATGCAATGGTCTCAATTGGTGAGATTGACGAAGAGAACCTATCCTCTATTGACCGTTTTAGCATGATGGCTGGTGCGGCAAAGAATATCGCGGCGTTGGCCAGTGCCAGCACACGACTGAAGCAATTTCAATCTGCGCTCAAAGACAAAATGGACAAGAAATTTGCCGAGCTGGAGGCAGAATCATCCAAGCAAGGCAGTGGTTTGGATGCTGAAACTTTGCGCCGTATTCGCCAAGAGGTGTACGGAGTGATGACATGACCGCCACGATGGTGAACCAGCCCGCTTTGATCCTGTATCCGTACCAAAAAAAATGGCTGTCTGATCACAGCCGTTTCAAGGTTGGGATGTTTGCGCGTCAGACGGGTAAAACCTTCACCACCACGCTTGAAATTGTGCTGGATTGTTTGGAGGCCGAGGCGCGTGGTCAGCGTACTCGCTGGGTGATTTTGTCACGCGGTGAACGTCAGGCCAAGGAAGCCATGAACGAAGGTGTCAAGCGGCATTTAGAGGCTGCTGGTGTGGCGTGTGAAGTGATGGAAGTGCCGTTCGACGCAACAACCAATGCGCTGGAGGTGATACTGCCGAACGGTAGCAAAATCACTGCGCTACCGGCGAACGCCGATACGGCGCGGGGGTTTTCGGCAAACGTATTTCTGGATGAGTTCGCCTTTCATCAAGATTCACGCGCTATTTGGAAAGCCTTGTTCCCTGTGATTTCAGCCGGTTGGAAACTGCGCGTGGTGTCCACACCGAACGGCAAGGGTAATAAGTTTTATGAGTTGGTGACGGACGTTAAAAACACCGAATGGTCGCGCCATATTGTGGATATTTATCAGGCAGTGGCCGATGGTTTGCCGCGTGACATTGAGCAACTCAAAGCTGGCTTGAATGACCCTGACGCTTGGGCGCAAGAGTTTGAATTACAGTGGTTAGACGAAGCCTCGGCATGGCTCAGTTATGACTTGATTCACGGTGTGGAGGATGGCTCGGCGGGTGTACCAGCACACTATAACGCGGGTATGTGCTACGTCGGCGTGGACATCGGCATTCGCAATGACTTGTTTGTGATTTGGGTATTGGAGCAAGTTGGCGATGTGCTGTGGACACGCGAGATTATCACGCGCCGTCGCGCGAGTTTTGCCGAGCAGTCGGATTTGTTGGCGGATGTGTTTGAGCGTTATCGGGTGTTGCGCTGTTGTATGGATCAGACCGGTATGGGCGAGAAGCCGGTGGAGGATGCGCAACGGGCGCATGGCACGAATCGGGTCGAGGGTGTGGTGTTCAGCACCAGTAGTAAATTGTCGCTGGCCACGATTGGCAAAGAGGCGTTTGAGGATAAAAAAATCCGTATTCCGCAAGGTGATACGGACTTGCGCAGTGACTTGCACAAACTGCAAAAAGTCACCAGCCCGACGGGTGCGCCGCGCTTTGTGGCTGAGTCGGATGCGAGCGGTCACGCGGATCGAACGTGGGCATGTTTCTTAGCGCTCAATGCTGCGCATGGCGATGTGGGCGAGGTGCGTGTGAGCAGTCGTCAGCGTCGCTATGGCGCGAATTTAACCAATGGGTATTGATATGGCAGGTTTCAAAGTAAAAAACGGGCGCGGTGTACTCAATTTCAAACAAGCCGATTTGACCACACACTTGGCGGTGGCTTCGCGTGGTTTTGCTGGGCGCGGTTTTAATGGTTGGCTACCCAATCCTGACCCGATTTTGAAAAAACTGGGGCGCGATATTGAGGTGTATCGAGAGTTATTGGCCGATTCGATAGTCGGTGGGCATATCCGCCGTCGCAAAGCGGCCGTTGCCAGTATGGAGTGGCGCTTGGATACGGATGAGGCGGACGCTCACGTGGTTCAGTTGATTGAAACCATGCTGGCCAATATCGATATCTATCAGCTCATCAATGACGCGAGTGAGGCGACGCAGTTCGGTTACCAGCCGATTGAGGTGATGTGGCGCAAGGATGGTGATTGGTTGCCGGTTAGTTTGGTTGCTAAACCGCAGGAGTGGTTTGCTTTTAGCGCCGAAAATGAGCTGTGCTTTATCGGTCAAAACACTCAGCCTCAGATTGTGCCGGACATGAAATTTTTATGCCCGACGCAGAACGCCAGTTATACCAATCCCTACGGCGTGGGCGATCTCGGCATGGTCTACTGGCCGACGGTGTTTAAACGCGGTGGCCTGAAATTCTGGGTGACGTTCACCGAGAAGTACGGCACGCCGTGGATCATTGGCAAAGAACCGCGCTCCAATCAACCGTCTGACACACAGAAATTGCTGGATAGTTTAGAAGCTCTGGCTGGTGATGCGGTCGGTACGATCCCGAATGATTCCAGTGTGGAAATTATCGAAGCCTCCGGTAAAGCAAGTTCGGTGGAGGCGTTTGATAAGCTGATCCGTTATTGTCGCAGTGAAATCGCGATTGCGCTGCTCGGCCAAGATATGAGTACCGAGAAGGACACAAACCATGCGAGTGCTTCGGCTGGCTTGGAGGTCAGTAACGACATCCGCGACCTGCATTGCCGAATTGTCGAAGGCTGTGTGAACCAGTTGATTGACTGGGTGTGTACGCTGAATTTTGGCGAGGATGTGGTACGTCCGAAGTTTGAACTGTACGAAGAAGAAGCCGTTGATAAGGTTCTGGCCGAACGTGATAAAACCTTGACTGAGTGCGGCGTGACCTTTACCAAAGCGTACTTTATGCGTACCTACAATTTGGAGGATGGGGACTTATTGGATGTGCCGCCTCCCGATAGTGGTGATGGTCAAATGCGACGACAGCGTCGTATTTCAACTGATGCGGCGAGTTTCTCTGAGGCTGTGCCTTATCGTGATTTATCCGACGATTTGGCGGCTGGTATGCCATCGGCTGAGGCATTGAATGCGCAGACCGACGCCATGCTGCGCGGGCTGGTTGCGCGACTACAAAACGTGGCCAATGACGAAGAGGCGTTGGCAGTATTGGCTCAGGCGTACCCAGCGATGGATAGTGACTCATTACAAAATGAGTTGACCAAGATGCTGTTCATCGGTCAGGTGTTGAGCCGTCTGGAAACTGAAAGCGAGTTGGCATGAGTATCGCCGACAGTATTGACATCAAAGCACTGTTGGGACTGGCTCCAGAAAAAGCCATCGAATATCTGGACAGCAAGGGGCTGTACGTCGGCTGGAATTGGCAAGACACGCTGGACGAGGCGCACGCTCGGAGCTTCACGATTGCGAAAATGACGCAGTTGGATTTGCTCTCGGACACGCGCAAAGCAATCATGCAGGCAATGGCTGACGGCACGGGCTTTAAAGGTTTTGAGCAGACCATTACGCCGGTCATGCAGGCCAAGGGTTGGTGGGGTTACAAGGCTGTGGTCAATCCATCGGGTGAAGCTCAGTTGGTCAAACTGGGGACACCGCGAAGACTGGCCACGATTTACCATACCAATCGACGTTCGGCAGTGATGTCGGCTAAGTACGTGCGTATGATGGAGGCGGTAGATACCCACCCGTATTGGCAATATATCCATCATGACTCCGCACATCCACGCTTAAATCATGTGGCGTTGCATGGCGTAGTGTACGCCGCTGATGATCCGTTTTGGTCGCACGGCTTTCCGCCTAATGGCTTTGGTTGCAAGTGTACGGTCAAAGCATTAACCGCCAGTCGCGCCGAGAAAGCAGGGATTGCCAAAAGTGATATGCGGTCGTTCACACAGGACATTGGTTTGGATAAAAGCTCGGGCGAGATTTACCAAGCCACGCGCCACGGTACAAAGCGTGAGTTATCTGACTCGCAAGCCACGACGCTTGCGGCAAAAGCGCGGGTTAGCCCTGCTAAAATTAAAAATGTTATTTGTAAGAATTAATCGGGTTGTTTACAGTTTGTTTGATAAAAGTAATTTTGTAGTATCTCGTAGGGGGTTAAGTTATTTAATGATTTGTGAGGTTTAACGGTATTGTAAAAGTTAATGAAGCGATTAA
>JBATQE010000061.1:0-24187 GCA_049291875.1 Burkholderiaceae bacterium | reverse complement strand
ACGACGCCGGGCAATCTCAATCCGCTCTTCCATATCAAGCTGCTTGTACTTCGCTCCCATAATAATACCTCCTGCAATAATTTACTCTGTTGCACTTGGTTTGTGAATTCGGAGTATCCAGAAATTTTAATAAAAACAATCCGTTAGAATCACCACATGGATTTCCGCTAAAATCAAGCGGGAAAACGAGCGTAGCGAAGTTTCGATAAAACGAGCGTAGCGAAGTTTCGCGGAACGCAATGACGGAGCTTTGTTTAGGTGTATGTGCCATTTTGTCAACAGCCTCGGGCGGGTTTGAAACCCGCCTCTACGAATGTTTTTCGGGTTTGTGTAGTCGAACCGGTATAAATCTATTCTCCTGCACCTACGGCGTTGTGGTGATGCCCGTTACTCGTTTGTGTTCAATCACGATCGGCCAGATTTTTGAGTACCAGATCACGTCCGGCAAATAGCCCGCCGGATATTTCGAGCGCAAAGCGTTCGGTGTCTCGTTGACGCAGCTCGCTGATGTGTTCGTCGGCTTCATCTTCGCTGGCGCCCATTGCGATTGCTGCTGCACGTCCGAGTGCCAATGCGGATTCGAAGGTTTCGCGTATCACAAAATCCGCGTCGGTTTTCACCAGTTCCAGCGCGTGTTCGCGGTCATAGGCGCGCACGAGAATTTGCGCTTGTGGAAAATGCTGTTTGGCGGTTTGTGCGATCAAGGTTGCGCTGGCTTTGTCATCGACACAGACCACGATGGCGCGGGCTTTGTCCGCACCGGCGGCGTGTAGCACTTCATTGCGTGCGCCATCGCCGTAAAACACATGAAAACCGTATTGATTCAGTGTCCGAACGGTTTCGGCATCGTTGTCAATAACGGTGATTTCGGCGCCACGCAACAGCGCACTTTGCGAAACGATTTGTCCCACGCGACCGAAGCCAATGATGAGTACGCTACCGCGCGGCTCATCTGCTTGTTCAATCAGCGGCAAACCGTCGCTGTCTGCGGAGCTGGGGCGAGTGAACCGTTTGCGCAGCGTCACCAACAGCGGGGTCAGCGCCATAGACAGTACAATGATGGCGGTCATGTTGGCATTGACTTCGGCGTTGATGACGCCTTGTTGCAGGGCGGCGGTAAACAGAACAAAGGCAAATTCACCACCCTGCGCCATTAAAATCGCGCGATCAATCGCCTCGTCGTGGCTGCTTTTGGCCACGCGCGCAACCAGATAAATACACAGTGCTTTGCCCAACATCAGCGAGGTCACGCCGGCGAGTACGATTCCCCAGTTGCTTGCGACCACAGATAGATTTAGCGACATCCCCACGGCAAGGAAGAATAAGCCCAACAATAGGCCGCGAAATGGCTCAATATCGGCTTCCAACTGATGGCGAAAAATCGACTCGGACAGCAATACCCCTGCGACAAACGCGCCCATCGCCATGGAAAGGCCGCCCAACTCCATCAGCAAAGCCGCACCCAACACCACCAGCAGCGCGGCGGCGGTCATCACCTCGCGGGCGTGTGAGCGCGCCAATATCTGAAACAGTGGATTGAGCAGCCAACGTCCGGCGACCACCAAGCCGCCCAATGCCAATGCAGCCACACCGACACTGTGCCACAGTGAGGTATTCGGCGTTGCTTCAGCGGAGAGCGGCGATAAAAACGCGACAATCGCCAGTAAAGGCACAATCAGCAAATCCTCAAACAACAAAATTGCCACAATGCGTTGACCATTCGGTTGTGCGACATCGCCACGCTCACTCAAAATCTGCATGACGATGGCCGTTGAAGTGAGGACAAACCCCATGGCGCAGACAAACGCGACAGCGACGGGGGCGTCAAATCCCCACACACCGACCGCAGTCAAAATCAATCCGGACAATACCACCTGCAAACTGCCCAGACCAAAAATACGGCTGCGCATGGCCCACAAATGCGACGGCTTCATTTCCAACCCGATGATGAATAGAAACATCACCACGCCCAATTCCGCCACATGCAGGATTTCTTGCGGGTGTGAAAACAGTTTCAAGCCAAATGGGCCAATGACTAAACCCGCCGCCAGATAGCCCAGTACCGAGCCTAAGCCCAGACGTTTGAAAATCGGTACGGCGATCACCGCTGCGCCCAGCAGGGAAACGAGGGGAATCAATTGCGTCGTGAGGCTGGATTCGGTGCTCATGGTTTGCTCGATTCAATAAGTAACAGTCCATCCATGCGATGGGAAATGGGTTTAAGAATGGCGAATTTGCGTAAATCCCTCGATTTGCGCCAGCGGCGCGTCCCCGGAGTTTTGTTGCTCTACCCAAAATTGATGATTCATGTCCAGTGAGCGGCCGATGCGTTGCGCTTGCGCCATCCATGCGTTGGCCAGATCGGTGGGCAGTTGTTCGCGTAGGGTTTGTTCAAACAGCGGCAGCCAGTTGTGTTTGAGTAGGCCGCTGGTGAATCCGACGGCGCGGTGTTTCTTCACGACATTGTACGAATAATCCATATAGCGTTCGCCGCCGAGCGTGACCCACCAAAAATGGCTGATGAGGTCTTTGTGATGCGGCCAGTCTTGGACTACGGAGAAGGGCATGGCGAGGCTGGGATCGCGTTGCACGCGCTCGTAGAAGGTGTCAACGACTTGGGCGATGCGTTCGCGCCCGATGGTTTCGGCGGTTGTTTGCATAGTGATGATTCAGTTCATGAGATGAGCTGAGATTATAGGGCAAAGGTGGCTGGTTCGTTTTCGTCGTTGTGCTTAAAGAAGCACGGAAAAAGTAGTTTTTTACTTTTTCTGCATTGCTTTAAATCAGTCCTTGCGCTTGTAATTGGGCGATTTCATCATCGGTAAACAGCCGCGAGCGCGTATGAAAGGCTTTACCGGTACTGCCTTCGAGTGAAAATGTGCCGCCGTGACCGTCAATCACGTCGATGATGAGTTGGGTGTGTTTCCAGTATTCGTATTGCGAGGCGCTGATGTAGAACGGTACGCCACCGATGTCGCCCAGATGCACGTCGTAGGCGCCGATGGTGAGATCGGTCGGCAGGTAGCAGTTGGCCGCGCTGTTGTCACAGCAGCCGCCGGATTGGTGAAACATCAGCTCGCCGTGTTCGGCTTTGAGCTGGGCGATGAGTTCGAGTGCCGCCGGTGTGGCGATGACGCGTTCGACCATGGTTGTCTCCTAGGGCTTTTTATAGGGTGATTTGTATTAATAATCCGACGAGTCATTGCGGGTATGACCGTCGGAGTGTTTGGTTTTGTTATTGTACGTCTTGTGAGGAGATGCCGTATCAACAAGTACGGCATGATCCGTTATGTTTTAATCCGCTGAGTCATTGCGGGCTTGACCTGCAACCTTCTTGTGAGGAGATGCCGTATCAAGTGCGGCATGACCCGTTGTGCTTCATCGTTAATGCGGCGAAATTTTATGAACGTTTGCCAAAGGCGCTTTCAAAAATTCCGACGATTTCGGCGTGTGAGGCTTGAACCGGATTGGTCAGGCCGCAGACGTCTTTGAGTGCGTTGTCGGCGAGTGTGTCAAAGTCTTCGCGCTTGACGCCGAGTTCTTCCAATGATTTGGGAATGCCCACGATGTCGGCGAGTTTTTTGATCGCGGCAATCACGTCTAAACCTTGCAAATCCGAGTTGTTCGCCGCTAAAACCTGACCCACTTCATTGAGGCGCTCACTTGCAACGCTCATATTGAAGGCTTCGACGTGCGGCAGCAGCAGGGCGTTACACACGCCGTGCGGTAAATCATAAAAGCCGCCCAATTGGTGCGCCATGGCGTGTACATAGCCGAGCGATGCGTTGTTGAACGCCATACCGGCGAGGAACTGTGCGTAGGCCATTTGCTCGCGCGCTTCTTTGTGGTTCGGTTCGCGTACGGCGGTTGGCAAATAGCGCGCCACTAGCGCGATGGCTTTGAGTGCGCAGGCGTCGGTGATTGGTGAGGCGATGGTGGAGACGTAGGCTTCGACCGCGTGGGTCAAGGCGTCCATGCCGGTGGCCGCGGTTAAGCCTGCGGGCATGCCTTCCATCAGTTCGGAGTCGTTGATGGAAAGGAATGGCGTGACGTTGCTGTCCACAATCGCCATTTTGACGTGGCGGCTCTCGTCGGTGATGATGGTAAAGCGGGTCATTTCGGACGCCGTGCCCGCCGTGGTGTTGATGGCGATCAAGGTCATTTGCGGTTTTTTCGATTGGTTCAGACCTTCGTAGTCCTCGATTTTTCCGCCGTTGCTGGCGACCAGCGCGATGCCTTTGGCACAGTCATGCACGGAGCCACCGCCCAATGAGATGATGAAGTCGGCCTGCGCTTTGTTCAGTTGTTCCAAACCGGCGTTGACATTGCCTACGGTCGGATTCGGTTTGACACCGTCAAAAATGACGTATTCAATGCCTTTTTCGGCCAAACGATCGGCGACTTGCTGCGCCATGCCCATTTGAACCAATGGGGCGTCGGTCACGAGAAAGGCTTTTTTAAAGCCCAATTGTGCGATTTGGCTTAAACCTTCGGCCAATGCGCCTTGACCCAAAATATTGTTGCTTGGCATAAAAAATTGCGACGTACTCATGGTTTTCTCCTTTTGTCCTGTTCGTCGTTGTCCTACTCTTTTCGCATTCATCCTACCACCGGATGATGGACGATTTAGGGGGAGCTGTTCTACCTTTGTGGCGCCATAATAGGGATGTATCTGTATGTTTTTGTGGATGTTTTTTTGACTTGCGCAGTGATACAATGGAGAAATTAACTCGGGACAGGTCTGGCGACCTGTCCCGTTGTTTTAAGAAAACGCAGACGGATTGAGATTGTTTTGCGTTTTCTTAACTTCTTAACTCATGATTTAGAAGAAGCCGAGTTTTTGCTCGGTGTAGCTGACCAACAGATTTTTCGTTTGTTGGTAGTGGTCGAGCATGACTTTGTGGGTTTCGCGACCAATGCCGGATTCTTTGTAGCCGCCAAATGCTGCGTGCGCCGGATAGGCGTGATAGCAGTTGGTCCACACGCGACCGGCTTTGATGCCGCGACCCATGCGGTAGGCCACGTTGCCATTGCGCGTCCACACACCTGCACCCAGACCGTACAGCGTGTCGTTGGCCAAAGCGAGCGCGTCGGCTTCGTCTTTGAATGTGGTCACTGCCAGCACCGGACCGAAAATTTCCTCTTGGAAAATACGCATTTTGTTGTGGCCTTTGAACACGGTCGGTTGGATGTAGTAGCCATCCGCCAAATCACCCGTCATTTGCGCACGTTCGCCGCCGATCAGCACCTGAGCGCCTTCTTGTTTGCCCAAATCCAGATACGAGCTGATTTTGGTCATTTGCTCTTGCGAAGCTTGCGCGCCGATCATGGTGTCCGTATCCAGCGGATTGCCTTGCTTGATTGCGGCGATGCGTTGCAGACAGCGCTCCATGAATTTATCGTAAATGGATTCATGGATCAACGCGCGCGATGGGCAGGTGCAGACTTCGCCTTGATTGAAGGCGAACAATACGAGGCCTTCGATCGCTTTGTCTAAGTAGCCGTCATCCTCGGCCATCACGTCGGGGAAGAACACGTTGGGCGATTTGCCGCCGAGTTCGAGCGTGGCTGGAATCAAATTGTTGGCTGCGGCCTGCGCGATCACGCGACCGGTGGAGGTCGAGCCGGTGAAGGCGATTTTCGCAATGCGTTTACTGGAGGCCAGCGGCATACCGGCTTCGCGGCCAAAGCCGTTGACGATGTTCAAAACGCCCGCAGGCAGCAAATCGGCGATCAATTCGGCCAATACGAGGATGCTGATTGGCGTTTGCTCGGCCGGTTTGAGTACCACGCAGTTGCCTGCGGCTAAAGCGGGTGCGAGTTTCCACGCCGCCATCAGAATCGGGAAGTTCCACGGAATGATTTGACCGACCACACCGAGCGGTTCGTGGATGTGATACGCCATCGTGTTTTCGTCGATTTCACTGATACCGCCTTCTTGCGAGCGCACACAGCCGGCGAAATAGCGAAAATGGTCAATCGCCAGCGGAATGTCGGCGTTGAGCGTTTCGCGGATCGGCTTGCCGTTGTCCACTGTTTCGGCGTAGGCCAGTAACTCCAGATTGGCTTCCAAGCGGTCGGCGATTTTCAGCAAAATATTGCCGCGCTCCGCCGCTGAGGTTTTGCCCCAGCGATCAGCGGCGGCGTGTGCCGCATCCAAAGCCAACTCGATGTCCTCGGCGGACGAGCGAGCCGCTTGGGTATACGGTTTGCCGGTGATCGGTGTCACGACGTCGAAATACACGCCTTTGGTCGGCGCGACCCATTTGCCGCCGATGAAGTTGTCGTATTGGGCTTTGAATTGCAAGGGTGCGCCGCTGGTATTCGGGTTTGCGTAGATCATGCTGGTCTCCTAAAAATAGCTGAATCGGTACACTATATTGTGCACGAGAATCATCATGCCATACGACAGGTTGAATTTAGGTTGAACCCGCTGCTGCCTGATTCAGAACGGCGCGCAACTGCTGCGCGAATGCCTGCGGTCGGCCGTAAAAATCGCTGTGCGCGATGCGGAGCCACTGCTCGTTGTGTTGCAGCAAAAAGTTGGGAAATCCCTGAATCTGCCACGCGCTCATCCATTGACGGGTACTGTGCAAATGCGCCTGCACATCCGTTTGCTCGAATGTGCGTTCAAAGTCATCATGCGCCAAACCGAGCGCCGCAGCGATGTCTGACAGCGTGTCAAAGCGACTGATTTCGCGCCCCTCAACGAAATGCGCGATTTGCAGCGCATGTAAGTAATCCAAGCCTTTTTCGGACAGAGTTTGCGCAGTCAAAATCGCACGTATCGGCGGCTCGGAATCCAGCACCGCTTGCGTATTGGATAACAAGCCGTTTTGATACGCCTCGCCGAAGGTTTGTCCGCTGATTTGCGCAATGCGCGTGTCATTCGCCAGCACATAGGCGCGCAACTCGGGCGTGATCGCTTTGACCTGACTGCCGACCCACAAGCCGCCGGCGTGCAGCTCTATCTGCACGTCCGCCATTTGCCGAACGGCCTGAATCAATGGTGCGGCGGCGTAGCACCAGCCACACAGCGGGTCGTAAATATAGTGTAATTTGATGGTGTTCATGTGATGCCTCTTATGGTTGCCTGATGGGTTGCCGACGCCACTGTGGCGTCGTAGATGGGTGATCAATACTCAATTTTGTTTTTCAGAACAAAGTCTAAGAAGAATACCGTCATACCCGCGCAGGCGGGTATCCAGAGATTTTAATAAAAACAAATAGTTAGAATAACAAACTGGATAACCGCAAGCTCGAATTCCAAAACGGCTTCCCCACTAAAATCATGCGGGAAAACAAGCGTAGCGCAGTTTCGATAAAGCAAGCGTAGCGCAGTTGCGCGGAACGCCATGACGGGGCTTGGTTTAGGCTGATGTGCCACTTTCTCAACAGACACCAACACCACACTGTGGCGTTGGTGGCTTATTCAATCCATCATCCTGATGCCGTCTTACCACTTCATCTCGCCGGTGGCCACTTTCGCACCCAGTTCGAGCGAGTCCACGCCGGACAGCTTCGGATACGCTTGTTTCATGGCATTGATCAATTCGCCGCTGTTTTTGGCTTTTTTCAGATTTTGTTCAAACGTGACCAGATAGGTGCGCGTTTGCTCAATCACGCGCGGGCTTAAATCGTATGCGCCCGCTTGGTGCCCCGGAACCACGGTTTTAGGTTGTAAGGCTTGCATTTCGTCCAATCGTTTGATCCATGCGGCGCGATCGGCGGCTGTCGGTGAGTCGGCTGTCCAGACGTGGACATTCGCGTAGGTATTCACGTCACCGGCGATGGCTTTGATCGATGGAATCCACACATACGGACGGTCGGCGAGTCGGCCGCTGGTGCCGCGCACTTCGATGGTTTTGCCTTCCAGATTCAAGCTGTTGCCGTTCATGACCGTGGGCACGATCGGGGTTTTAGGCGCGTTGGCGCCCATTTGCGGCCCCCAAAATGCGACTTTCTGCGGCAATTTTTTCTCGATGGCCTTAATCACCGCCGGTGTGCTGACGATCGGCGTGTTGGGGAAAATTTCGTGCAACACTTCCGCGCCGAAATAGTAATCCGGATCGGCTTGACTGATGACAATGGATTTGAGCTGTTTTCCGCTGTCCAGTACATTGGCCGCGATGCGGTAGGCGTCGCTGCGGGTAAAGCCTGTGTCGAGCAGGATGGCTTCTTTCTCGCCGCTGATCAGGGTGGAGTTCACGCCAAAACTGCTGGCAGGCGCGTTGTACACGGTGAGGCTCAGATCGTCTTTGGCCTGTGCCGAGCTGATTGATGCCAACCCCAAAGTCAAGGCAGTGGCGACGGTGGCGAAGGTGGTGGTTTTGTTCATGGTATTGCTCCTATGTATGTTAATGGTGTGAGCTGTTGTGGACAGCACAGGCGCATGATAAAGCGTTACATTGATTAGAAAAATAGGGTTAAAATGAAATCATTGTTATCTAAAACAGAAGAATCAAATGAAACTCGATCAACTCAGACGCATGGCTTTATTTGCCATAGTGGCGCGTGAAGGCTCGTTCACCGCCGTGGCGCAGCAGCAAAACATTGCCACTTCGGCGATCAGCAGCGCGGTGACGCAGCTCGAATCCGAGCTGGGCATACGTTTGCTCCACCGCAGCACGCGGCAGTTGAGGCTCACCGATGCGGGCGCGCTGTTTCTGAAGCGTTGCGAAGCCATGCTGTTTGAGGCCAATTCGGCACATGAGGAAATCAGCCAGATGAGCGGTCAATTGGCCGGACAATTGACCATCACCGCGTCGAATCTGGAAGCGCAATCGCTGGTGTTGCCGGCCTTGGCGCCGCTGTTGCAGGCGCACCCAAAATTGATCCTGAACCTACGGGTGGACGATCATCAGATGGATTTGGTGGCGCATGGTGTGGATATGGCGATTCGCGCCGGTCGGCTGGAGGATTCGAGCTTGATCGCGCGGCCGTTGACCTTGCTGCCAGAGGTTTTGGTCGCTGCGCCGAGCTATTTGGCGCAATACGGTTCGGCGGAGACGACAGCGGATTTGGCGCGGCATCGCATCATCGCATTTGAACCGTTTGCGCATCCGAGTCAATTGACCTTGGTCGATCAACAGGGTGTGCAGCAGATCGTGCAACTGAGCATCGGCGCGAAAACCGACAGCGTCGAGGTGGTGCGGCAGTTGGCGATTTTGGGTATGGGCATTGCGCGCTTGCCGCGCACGGCGGTGGCGGAGGCGCTGCAGCGAGGTCAACTGGTGCAGGTGATGGCGGCGTATCGTTTGCCCGCGATTCAAATCTACGCCGTGACCATCAAGCGCGATTTACAGCCGCCGAAAGTGCTGGCGGCGATTGAGCATATTCAGCGGTTTATTCAGAGCAGCGCAGAGTGGTGAGGTTTTTAAAAGCCCAATTGCGTCAATTTGGCCGATACGGCGGCACGCCGTCCGTCGCTGGCAGGCAAGAGTTGCTCCAGCAAGGCCAACACGTCGTACTCAGACTGGTGATACAGGGTGAATTGCCACAGCGCTTCGGTGTTGTGGCTTTTGAGCAAACTGCGGATGACCAATTGATGCAGGTAGTCGCGGTACTCGACGACTTCCGGCGCTTGCGATTGCGGCAGAACCGGGTGCTGATACAAGGGCATGAGTTTGTCGCTCAAACCGTGCAAGGCGTATTGTTCAATCATCTGCGCATCGGTGGCACACAGCGCAGGGGAGAGGTTCAGACGGTAGGGACGCGCTTGCAACACATCGCCGACGTGTTGACGCAGATGGCTCATTTCGGATTTGAGCGTGGACATGGATACCGCTTGATCGCCATATACATGTGCGTGCAAGCGTTCCAAATTCAGTCCCTCGGGATGCAGGGCGAGTACCAGCCAGATTTCTTGCAATCGTTTCGGTAAACTGGTTTGTCCCAGATAAATGCCACTATGTGTGCCGCACAGATTGAGGTGAAAATTCGGCTCGATGCGTACCTGTGACCACAGGTGCGAAATTTGCTGGGCGTAGTGACTGACGGTGGCCAATGCCAATGGCGTGGCGTGCTGCCACGGTGCACTGATGTCCAGTACCCCCGCCAATTGACCGCTGGGCGCATGGATGATGGGTGCGGCGTAGCACACCCATTCGTGCAGGCTCGGGACGTAATGCTCGGCCGAGAAAATCGCGGTTGGTTTAGACAGACGTGCGGCAATGGCGACGGCGTTGGTGCCGATGCTGTGCTCGTCCCAACGGGCGGAGGGCATGAAATGCGCTCTTTCGAGACGGCGTGCCATGATGCGATGCGAGGCGGTCCATTGCAATGTGGCGTGGGCGTCACTCAAACCGATGGCAAATCCGTTGTCTTCGACGGCGTGTTGCAGTTCATCCAACAGCGGTTGAGCGATTTGATACAGTTGCGAGCGGATGAATTCGCGTCGCACCGCTTCCGGGTCGTCCATCGGCGCGCAGGTCTGGTTCACGCTGACATGCGGCGCGGAGCGTCGCCATGATTGCGTCAACCACGAGCTGTCTTCGGTACGGTTGTGTTGCACAAAGTGCTGCCATTGCTGTTCGGTGTGCGTGCGCTGGGCACGCAGGCGATCGTTACTACGCATGATGGTCTCCTCACTGATATCGACTCAGATCATCGATGTCCGGCGGTTTTTTTGAATACCGCTCTGCGACGTGAATGAGGTCATCATACAATAAAACGTGCGCTAAGGTGCGTAGAAATGATGGAGTGAGCCAGTTGAGCTAGTTAGTCTATCTTTTTGATTTTATTGATAAATTATGAATGATCTGCGATGTGGCGCAGCAGCTTGTCCACGTCCAGCCGCCCTTCGCTAATGAGCTGTTCGCAATCATCCGTCAGCACGGGAATGCGCAGACCGTAGCGTGATTCGAGTTCGGCATTGTCTTCGATGTCCTGCCAAACCAAATGCAGTGAATGGTGGTTTTTTTGCGCGAGTACCTGAATATCAGCCCACATATCATGACACAGATGACAGGTTTCACGGCCATACAAAAACAGGGTCAATGGTGATGGTGCGCTGGAAGCGGACATTTACTCATCCACACTCAGGGTGACGAATTGGCGGGTTTCTCCACGGATGATGTACAGCGCCACGCTGTCGCCTGAGCCTAAGCCCTGCGCCATTTGGTTCAATTGTGTGGTGCTGTTCAGCGGTGTTTGGTTGATCGACACGATCACATCGCCCGCTTGCAGGCCGTTGGCCTGTGCCAAGCTTTGCACGCCGGTGATCAGTACGCCGCTGCTGATACTCAATAAATCTTTCTGTGCGGTTGTGAGGGCGCGCACGCGCAAGCCCAAACGCTGCCAAGCCCAGCTGGCGGGTGTGGCCTGGGCTTTCGGATTGCTTAAACTCAACTCAAGTGATTCGCCTGCGCGAAATACGCGAATTTTGGCCTGATTGTCCTGCCGCAAAAAGTCGGGTAGAGCGTTCAAATCCGACGCATCGACGACGCTTTGGGTTTCCAGTGCAATGATCACATCGTTTTTTTGCAGACCGGCAGTGGCCGCGATGCTGCCGTTGCGCACCTGCGTGACCAAAGCGCCCGCCATATTGCTCAATCCCAATGCGGCGCTTTGCGTTTGATCCAGATTGCGTGCGGAAAAACCGATTTGCGAGAGAAAATTGACGGTTTCCGAGGCTTTGTCATAACCATCCGAGCTGAGTTTAGCCAGTGACGCGTGGCGGTATAAACCCATCGGTGCGCGCGTTTGCGTCGAATTGATGCCCAATACTTGGCCGTATACATCGAGCAACGGCCCGCCGCTGTTGTCGCGATTGACGGTGACGTCACTCACCAGACCGATGGCCGGCGTTTGCGCAGGTGTGCTGACAATCACGCCGACGGAGACGCCTTTTTTGTTCGCACCGATGGCGATCACGCCTTCGCCCTCTTCAACCTGATGGGCCAAGGCTATGGCGGGCAAACCGGTGGCGGCGATTTGCAAAATCGCGAGATCGTTTTTCGGCTCGGTACGGGTGACGCGCGCTTTGAATTGGCGCTTGTCAGGCAAAATAACGAACACCTCGTGTTTGCCTTTGACCCACTGGTAATTGGTGGCGATTCTGCCGGTCGAACCGATGATAAAGCCTGAGCCGGTGATGCGTTTTTTGACCACGGGCGCGGCTTGGTTATTGTCTGCGTTCGGATTATCCAAAAAAATGGAAGACAGTGACTGATACACCGGATCATCGGTGATGTCTTTGTATTGCTCAGGAATTTTGACTTTGACCCATTCCACGCCTTGCACTTGCACGATCGAGGGCGCGCTGTCGGTGACCAGTTGATTGACATTGACCCCTGCATGCGCGCTCAGTGAGCAAAAACCCAATATCATCCAGCCGAACAGCCGATGTCGCTGTGTGTGCAGATGAAACGGACGGGCGAAGCGAGTGAGCAAATGCATCATTGGGTGTATGAGTGTGTATGGAAAATGAGGTATAAAGGTACTCGGTAAACGTTTTCTTAAGTCTTTGATATTATAACCAAATTTTCAATCACACATGGGCTTCAAGGCCACATATTTTGTCTTTGGGCGCAGACATTAAAAAACCACGCGGTAAACGCGTGGTTTTCTGTACAAATATATCAATACAATGATTTAAGCAAAATTGGCGGCAACGAAATCCCAGTTGACCAAATTCCAGAAGCTTTCCACGTATTTTGGACGCGCATTGCGGTAGTCAATGTAGTACGCGTGCTCCCAAACGTCACAGGTCAACAAGGCTTTGTTGTCGGTGGTCAGTGGAGTAGCGGCGTTTGAAGTGGACACCAAGTCCAATTCGCCGGACGGGGTTTTGACCAACCAAGCCCAGCCTGAGCCAAACGTAGTCACCGCGCATTTGCTGAAGGCTTCTTTGAATGCGTCGAATGAGCCCCATTTGGCATTGATCGCATCGGCCAATGCGCCGGTAGGTGCGCCGCCGCCGTTCGGTTTCATGCTGTTCCAGTAGAACGTGTGGTTCCACACTTGCGCCGCATTATTGAAAATCCCGCCGGATGATTTTTTCACGATTTCTTCCAAAGACGCGTTTTCAAACTCTGTGCCTTTGATCAGGTTGTTCAGATTATCCACATAGGCTTTGTGGTGTTTGCCGTAGTGGAATTCCAAGGTTTCTGCGGAAATGGTTGGCGCCAACGCGTCCATGGCATAAGGCAATGCGGGTAAAGTATGTTCCATAGTCTTATCCTTTAGTTCTCAATTAAAAATTATTCTGTCTCGGTGTGATTGACCGTGCCAACCACACGTCCACGTGCGAGCTGGATGGTGATGCCATCGCCAGACTGCAACGTGTCTGCATTATAAACGATACGTCCGGTTTGTGTTTGCACGTACGCAAAACCGCGCTGGAGCACGTTGTGCGGATTGAGCTGTTGCAGGCTTTGTGCCGCATGGCGGCTGCGTTGCTCACGCTGTTGCTGCAAACGTTGCATGGCCTGCTGCAATAACTGCTGTCGATGGGCCAAAGCACCGGCGTGGTGGGGAATGTCCGGCTGCGCACGTTGCCAATTGCGCGCAGTGTATTGCCAACGCTGCTCGGCCTGCGTCAATTGACGTGAAAAGCTGTGTTGCAGTTGCGTCCACAACTGTCTGACGTGCAATTGCTTGTGCGTGAGCTGCTGCGCCGGCGTGAGCAATCCGAACGTGGCGCGATCCAAACGCTGCTCCGCCTGCGTTTGCGCGTGGCGCATGGCGCGTTGCAGCGCGCGCAGGCTGGCGGACAACTCGGCTTGCCAATCGGCGTGACTCGGGCTGCTGATGAGTTCGGCTGCCGCGGTTGGTGTCGCCGCGCGCTGGTCGGCGACGAAATCGGCAATCGTGGTGTCGGTTTCGTGACCCACACCGCTGATGGTTGGCAGGCGACTTTTGAAAATCGCGTGTGCGACTTCCGGCTCGTTAAACGCCCACAAATCCTCCAGACTGCCGCCGCCACGGATGATGAGTAGGGCGTCCAAGTCCTTGTTTTGATTGGCCAATGCGATGGCGCGCGCGATTTGTGGTGCGGCGGATTCGCCTTGAACCAGTGTTGAGTACAAAAATACTTCGATGTGCGGCGCGCGGCGTGCCAAGGTATGTGCGACGTCGCGCAAAGCGGCGGCCTGCGGTGAGGTCACGACCCCGATTTTGCGTACAAAATACGGGAGGTCTTGCTTGGTGCTCGGATCGAATAATCCCTCGCGTTCAAGCTGTGCCTTGAGTTTGAGAAACCGCTCGTACAGCGTGCCTAAGCCTGCGGGACGCATGGTTTCGACGGTGAGCTGAAAATCGCCACGCGGTGTGTACAATCCGGCAGAAACGTAGGCTTGCACGGCATCGCCTTCGCGCGGTTGCCAATTGAGCAGATTAATTTTTTGGCGAAACATCACCGCGCGTACCTGCGCTTTTTCGTCCTTGAGCGAGAAGTACCAATGCCCGCTGGCTGCGCGCGTGAGATTGGAAATTTCGCCCTGTACCCACAGCAGCGGCACATTGCGCTCCAGCAGTGCGGCGATGCGTTGATTCAGCTCGGTGATGCTCAGGTATTGCTCGGCCATGCGTTCGCCCAAAGTCACAAAGTCAATCGAGTAATTCAAACACCATGATGACGCTTTCGCGGACTTGGACGTCCTGCGGCTCAATATCGGCTTTGGCCACCGACATCATGGGTGCGGAATCGTAGCCGCCTCCATAGGCGCGTGGCGAGATGCCATTGATGCCGCTCATGTCGCCATAGACGATTTCCTGTACTTTACCCAGTTGAAGCAATGCGGTTGAGGCCAGTGTGTGTGCGTTGTTTTGCGCCGCGATGACCGCGTTTTGCAGGGCCTGCTGGCGCAGCACTTCGGGATTTTTAAGCGAAAACAGCACTTGAAATTCCGCGTTGCTTTGGCTGTGCGACATCAGCTCAATCAAATCGTTGAGTACCTGTTTGTCATGATCCAGAACCACGCTCATGCGGTGTGAGGCGCGATAGCCGATGTCAATGCTCTGACCGTTTTCGTATTTGGTCTCGGTATGGATCGAAAAATCGCTGGTCTTTAACTCGGTGATGGGTAATTGCGAAGCCTGCACGCTGCTTTTCAAGCGTTCGGTGGTGCTGTTGAGCTGATTGACCGCCGTGGCGTACTCTTTGGCAACGCCCGTGACGTTTAACGACAAGGTGGCGGTATCCGGTTCGGCTTGGGCTTGACCTTCGCCATAAACTTTCAGTAAGCGCATAATAACCTCCGTTGGCTCTCGTGGGTGGGATGTTCGATTTCATTGTACCAGCAATGGGCGCGGCAAACTTGGAGGTTGTACCGTGTGATCATTATTTGCGTACGCAATGGGTATAAAATGTGCAGATGCGTGCGCCAAATCGCGTATAATTCTCGGTGATTATTTTTAACACAACGGAGCGGTTATGTATTCTGAAGACGATAAAGACAACGATCAGCGGTTTGTATTGGGCTTGCTGGCAGGGATTGTGACCTTATTGGTCGGTAGCGTGATTACCTTCGGCGCCTACGTCGGCAGCGGTGGTGGCAGTGATGCGGCCAAAGCAGGCGCAGCGGGCGCAAACGGAGTAAACGGCGCCGCAGCCACCGCAACAGCAGCGCATGGCGCGGCAACCACTGAAACCAATGGCACGACAGCAGCAGCGACTACCGATGCCGGTGCGGCGGCAGCCACCGGTGCAGCAGGTGCGGACGAAGCCAAAGTCGTGGTTGAAAACGGCGTGGTGAAATTCTACTTCGCTTCGGGTAAATCCGATCTGGCCAAAGGCGGTAACGAAGCATTGGCCGAAGTGGTCAAAGGCGTGAAAGCAGGGCAAAAAGCCGTGATCTCCGGCTACCACGACAGCACCGGCAATCTGGCGCAGAACCAAGAATTGGCGAAAAAACGCGCGTTTTCGGTGCGTGACGCATTGGTCGCGCTGGGCGTCCCTGCAGAACAAATCGAATTGAAAAAACCGGAACAGAGCGCCGGTAGCGGCAACAATGCCGAAGCGCGTCGCGTGGAAGTGGTGTTGAGCAAGTAATTAAGTAATTCAATGACTCAGCTCATTGCTCAGTTCAGCAAAAAGCCTCTCGGATTCGAGAGGCTTTTTACTTTGAGCTGACAATCTTATTGTCCGACGCGCGTCCCCGCAGGTGGCGTGAAGGCAAAGGTGCCCGCAGAAATGCCCGGGTTTTTGGTAAAGCCGGAGAAGAACAAAATCGTGGTCTGCCCCAAGTTGTCGTACAGCACCACTGCATCCGGCACGCCGTTTTTCATACCGATATTTACGCTGGAGAAGCTCGACTGACCTTTCGGTTTGGCATGTACCCAGCTACGACCGTCGCGCTCGCCTGCGTCGGTCAAGGTGAAATTCTGCGACAAATCACCGCTGCCGAACAAAACCGCCGCAGGCGATGAGCCGATGGCGCTGCCCAGCGAACGCTTGGTCACCTGTTTCAAATCTTTATCATACATGGTCAAGGTTTTGCCATCGCTGACCAAAATTTGTTCATACGGTTTGCTGTAGGTCCAGCGGAATTTACCCGGACGCGAGAACACGAATGAACCCGAGCTGGATTTCACGCTTTTACCCTTAACCTGCTGGGTGAAATTGCCCGAGGCCGATTTAAAATCCTTGTTGAAGTTTTGCAAATCTTCAATCGCACCGGCTTGCGCCATGCCGATGGCGCCGGCGCACAGTGCCAGCAGAATCGCTGTGCGTGCAACATAAACGGTGTGAAGACGATTTTTAAATAATTTCATGTAAATCCTTTCATAGTTGCTTGTCTTTGATGTGCCTGAACGGGTGAATCAATCGGATACCACCGCGCTGACGGGTCGCGTCATTGGCAAGCACGGGCATACTAACAAATAAATCGGGAGAAACGTTGACCTTTTTTGTCGCGAAAAGCGCAACTTTACACTGATGGAGACATTGTGCGCAGAGATTAATCTGCGTTCCATATCTTGTACAACTGAGCGGGTTGCGCATTATACCCGTGATTGTTGGTGTGTACGAAACAGGACAATCAGCAAAATCGATAAAGTCGAACAAGAATACCCCTGACAGGATAAAATGCGAGAAAATCGTTGAAATTAAAGGACTATTTATGGCAAATAACATTCATGCAGAGCAAATTAAGCTGGTCTTTTTTGACATCGACGAAACCTTGTATGTCAAAGACAAAGCCTATGTACCTCCGAGTGTTTATACGGCCATACGCAAACTTAAAGAGCGCGGCATTGTCCCGGGAATCGCTACAGGTCGCGCGCGCGGCGTGTTTCCGCGAGAGATCGATGAGTTGATCGAACAAGAAAACATTGACATGATGGTCACCATCAACGGTCAACACAACAGTTATCAAGGCAAGGTGATTGAACGTCATCCGATCGCCATCGCCAAAATCGAACGGCTGATTGAATTTTTCGAGCAGCACCGAATCATTTACGCCTTTATCAGCAACGAACGCATTGCGGTATCGGCCATTACGCCGGAGATGCAAGCGGCGCTGAACCCGATCACCACCGAGTATGTGGTGGACAAACAGCATTATCGGCAGCATGAGGTGTATCAGATGCTGGCATTTTACGACGCCAGTCAGGACGCGCTGATACAAGCGTCGGGAGTTTTAGGGGGCGATCTGAAAGTTCTGCGCTGGCATAAATACTCGGTGGATGTGCTCGAAGATGCCGGCTCAAAAGCACGCGGCATTGACACCATTGCGCGACATTTGGGCTACACCGCCGATAATGTCATGGCTTTTGGCGATGGCATTAACGACAGCGAAATGATTGCACATGTGGGGCTGGGCGTGGCGATGGGTAACGCATTGCCTGAATTAAAACAAATGGCGCAATACGTTACCAGCGATATCGAGGATGACGGGATATTAAACGCGCTGATTGCGTTGAAAATTATTGACCATGTGGATTAACGCATGATGCTGTGAGGATCATTACCGTTGGATATTTATATCTGAAACAGATTGCTGACAAACTCTTGCCAAGGTGAGAGAGTTAGCAGCAGTCTTGGCGAACCTTGGTTCGCCGTTTTTTATTTCTCGGAACATCAATCGGCTGAGATTTTCCACTTGATATTACAGCCCAGAGATGGCTTTTGCCCTTCGGGTGCGGGTTGCTGCGTCAGTACGGCGTCCAAAGCTTGGCGCAAGTCTGAGCCGTTGACCGGTTCGTCATTGCCCGGGCGGGCGTTGTCAAATTGGCCGCGGTAGTATAAGCAGTGTTGTGCGTCGAATAGGTAAAAATCGGGCGTGCAGGCAGCGTCGTAGGCGCGTGCGACGGTTTGCGTTTCGTCGAACAGATAGGGGAAGCTGTAACGGTGTTCGCGCACGGCTTCGATCATTTTTTCGGGGCTGTCGTCGGGGTAGTTGGCAACGTCATTGGCGTTGATGGCGACCACGGCGACGCCGCGTTGTTGGTACTCTGCGGCCATTTGGGCAAAGGCGGATTGGATGTGTATGACGAAGGGGCAGTGGTTGCAGATGAATGCGACCAGCAGCGGTTGTCCGTCAAAATCGGCGAGACGCACGGTGCGTCCGCTGGCCGGCTCGATCAGCCCGAAGTCGGGTGCGGGTGTGTTCAATGCGAGCATATTGGATGGGGTGCGTGCCATGATTCCTCCTTTGGTTTTATGGGGCGTCGGTGCGCACGCTTGCCTGCCATGCGCGTAAGATTGGTGTGATGGCGTGCAATTGCGCTTCTAAAATGGCGTTGGGGATATTCGCCGGTTCGTTTTCGTGGTCGGCGGCAATGGCGCCCTGATCCACGCTTAAAACGGTATCGAGCAGCATCAGCCACGCGTCATACCACAGCGCGGGCTGGTTGGGGAAATCGCCGCCGCGTCCGCGCGAGTCGGCGAGCGAGGCGTGCAGCAGGTCGCGAAAACGTTCGGGGCGGCGTAAACCGTCGCAGCGCTTGATGATGTTCAGCGCCGTGCTGGGTCGCAATTCATTGAGTTTGTAAAAATGGGTGTGTTCAAAAGTGATGAGCCGCGCGTAGTCGGCGCAGGCGCGCGGAACTTTGAGCCGCTCGGAGAGGGATTTGGCCAAAGGCACGCCACGCGCTTCGTGTCCGGTATGGCGCGGCAAAATCTCTGCGGGTGTGGTGGCTTTGCCCAAATCGTGGCACAGCGCGGCGTAGCGCGATTCGAGGTTGAGATTGAGCTTGGCGGCGTAATCTATCACCATCATGACGTGGATGCCGGTGTCGATTTCGGGGTGGTAGTCGGCGCGTTGCGGTACGCCGAACAGCGCGTCCACTTCGGGCAGCCATTGTGCGAGCAGGCCGCATTCGCGCAGAATTTCAAACATGCGCGATGGGGTGTTTTCCATCAGGCCACGGGCGATTTCCTGCCAGACGCGCTCGGGTACGAGGGCGGTGGTTTCGCCGTTCGCGACCATCGCGCGCATTAATTGCATGGTTTCGGGTGCGACGGTAAACGTCGGCCAGCGAGCGGCAAAGCGTGCCAAACGCAGGATGCGCACGGGGTCTTCGATAAAGGCGGGTGAGACGTGGCGCAATATTTGATCGCGCAAATCGTGTTGACCGTTGTACGGGTCGATCAATTCGCCCAGCGTGTCCTGACCGTCGTTTGAATGATGATCCAACACCTCGCGCGCCATGGCATTGATGGTCAAATCGCGCCGCGCCAAGTCCTCCTCCAGCGTGACGTCGGGCGAGAAATGCACGGCGAAGCCGTTGTAGCCTTGCGCGGTTTTGCGCTCGGTACGCGCCAGCGCGTATTCATCGTGGCTCACAGGGTGTAGAAAGACGGGGAAGTCCTTGCCCACGGCGGTGTAGCCTTGCGCCAGCATGGCCTCGGGCGTGCTGCCCACCACGACGTAGTCGGCGTCGTTCGGCGTCAAGCCCATGAGTTCGTCGCGCACCGCTCCGCCCACGCGGTAAATGCGCGGTGGTGACAGGGGTGTGGCGTGCGGGTGTTGGCTCATGGGGCATACTTTCAATGTGTGGTTGGCGGTGACGTGGTTGGCAGTGTAGCGGCAGCTTCTTGCACCAAAATATAGGGTTTGACCACGACTGTCCATAGCTCGGTGTTGTCGGCAAACCAGCGCGCCGCCAGCTCGTCGCTGACGTGCGTCAGTTCTCCCGCGTCAAACCAAGTTTTGACCGTGTGGATGTCATCCAGACTCATTTGGGTGGCGACGTTCACCAAGTCCAGCTTTTCGGCGACGTGTAATACCACGCCTTGTGCGAAGAAGCGTTGCAATTCATGCCAGTTCACGCGCGCGGTTTCGCCGTTCAGTTTCGCGTGTTCAATTTCGTTTAAAGTGTGTTCGGACATAAGCAGCATTCCCAATCAGATTCATGAGCATCGGCTGTCCATAGAAAAAAACGACGCAAACGGCTACAATAGCGGGCATTTGCATCATCCTGGTTGCAGCGGATTCGGGTGTCCATGATACCACGAGCCGTTTGCGAACCCAATACCGAACGCCGAACCCGTTCCATGATGTCTATCTTTTTTATATCTTATGAGCCAAACGACTGAACCATCTCGCCGCTTCGCCGGCATGAATCGCCTGTACGGTGACGGCGCGACCGAGCGCCTCGCGCGGGCGCATGTGTGCGTGGTCGGCGTCGGCGGTGTTGGCTCGTGGGCGGTGGAGGCTTTGGCGCGCTGCGGTGTGGGTACGCTGACCTTGATTGACGCCGATCATGTGGTTGAATCCAATGTGAATCGGCAGATTCAGGCGGTCACCGATAATCTGGGCAAGGCGAAAATCACCGCACTGCGTGAACGCATCGCGCAGATCAATCCTGATTGCGCGGTGCATGAGGTGGATGATTTTATTGATGCGGACAGGTTGGCATTATTGCCTGCGACAGCAGACGTGGTGCTCGATTGCACCGATCAGGTCAAAGCCAAGTTGGCGATGATTGCGTTTTGCAAACAGCGACAGCAAAAGCTGCTGACTTGTGGCGCGGCGGGCGGTAAAACCGATGCGACGCGCATCGTGCAAAGTGATTTGGCATACAGTATTCAAGACCCGATTTTGGCGAAAATCCGTCAGCAACTGCGTCGCGAATCGCGCTCATCGCGCTCATCACATGCGGGCGCCGTTCAAAAACCCAAAAAGCCCGTCAAAATGGATGTGCCGGTGTTGTATTCGGATGAAGCGGTGCGTTATCCGGTGGTGAGTGCATCGGTTTGTGCTGTGGGTGATGCGCCGGTGGCAGCAGCTCCGCAAGGGTTGAACTGCGCGGGATTCGGCTCCTCGGTCATGGTCACAGCCAGCTTTGGCATGGCGGCGGCGCAGTGGGCGGTGGCGCAGATTTTGGATATGAAAAAAGCACGGTGAACCGTGCTTTTTTATTAAAGTATGACTGGGGTTTACTTGGTCTCAGTCCATTTTACGATTTTTTTCCCTTGTTTCAGCGTTGCTTCTTGGCCTTTGGCTTCCCAAATTAAGTCACCCGCTTGATATACCGCGCCTTTTGCCCAGGCTTCGGTTTGTTTCAATATTGCAGTCTGATCGCCGAGCGTCAGCGTGACTTGAGGCGGTGTTGTTGAGGTATCGTAGCGGGCAGTAAGCATGGCGCCATCAGCCGCTTTGTATTGTCGAACATGAACGTTTGGATTGGTTTGCGTTGACGCCGCAGGTGTTGGTGCTGACGGCGCTGCCGCTTGTGTCACCGGTGGCATGGGACTCGGGTCGGCGGTCTTGTCGGTTTGCGCGCAGGCGCTCAGTGCGATTGTTGCTGCAATGGCGCTTAACAACAGTTTGTGAGATTGAATATTTATCGTCATATGAAACTCCCTTTGTGTGATTTCGACTGGAAAAACGACAGTGAAATCAATGGATTGCTATTAAATCATTTTGGTTCAGCGGTTTCTGAACTGTTATATTATAACGTAGCAATTTTTAGGAAGTGTGTTTGGGGCGCGATTTTTTTGTAAGTGATTGATTTTATTCAGAATTGACTGAGCCAAATACGCGCACGCATGCCCAATTCGCTGGTGTAGCCGGTTTGAATATGGCGAATTTGACCGTCGCTATCGATGACCAAAAACGAGGGTACAGCCACCAGTCCGAAAGCATTGAGCAATGTGCCTTGCTCATCCAGCAGCATATTCCAGTCGTGGCCGCGCTCGCTCAGGATGCGGCGCACCTCATGTGCCGAGCCGGACTGGGTGGCAATGGGGACGATCAGCAGGTTTTTATCGCGAATCAGCCGATTGATGCTGTGTTCTTCGGTGCGGCAGATGGGACACCATTCCGCCCAGAAAATCAGGGCGATGGCTTGGTCGGGGTGCTGTTGGCGCAATTGATTGAGGCTGAGCGTGCTGCCGTCCAGCATGGGTGCGGTGAATCCGGGGGCAACGTTAGGCACGTCGCGCGTGCGCCACGCATTTACGCCCCAGAGCAGAATGATGAGCAAAAGTGCGGTTCCCAGCCATGAAGGCAGATGCTTTTTGGTGTATGCAACGATTGATGTTGCGATGGCGGTCATTTTGCCGCGCTGCTTGATATTCACTGGTGAAAACTCACTTGGACGGATCCCAGAGTTCTTCGAGGTTGTAGTATGCGCGAATCGGTGCTTGCATGATGTGAACCACGATGTCGCCGCAATCGACCAGTACCCATTCGCCGGTGTCTTCGCCTTCGGTGGAGAGCACGTCGCCACCGTTTTCTTTTACTTTTTCGTGTACATTATTCGCCAGCGCCCGAGTTTGGCGATTGCTGGTCGCGGTGGCGATGATGACACGGTCAAATTCGTCGGTCAGACTTTCGGTGTTCAGTACCGTGACGTCTTGGGCTTTCATGTCGTCCAAGGCATCCATGACGATGGCTTCTAATTGTTCGATTTCCAATGTATTGGGTTGACGGCTCATGTGGGCAAACTTTCTTTTTATAGTGAAACTCTTAAATAATCCGATGTTCGGGTTTTTGGGCGTAGGTTTTGTATCGATTTTGTGCGGGTTTCCCGCTCAAGATCGCTGATTTCATACAAGCGCAAAGTAGGTTTGTACTTTGTGCTTAACTATAAAATGAAGACGTTATTGTACCGAAAATCGGCTTTTTCCGTGTGTCTTCCTTAGGGTACGCGCTGATTTCAGCGTTCATCCAACTGTTTTAAGCGCAATTGGGTGAATTGTTCAAACATTTTGCATTGCTCGATCAGCCAATTTTGAAAAAGCACCAAGGCATGTGATTGATTGCTCCGATCCGGCCACACCAGATGATAGGCGCTCTCGTGCAGCACCATGCTGTGCGATACCTGCTTGAGCCGACCGGCCTGAATGCCGTTGGCCGCGATCGACCAGCGTGTGAGCAGCAAGCACATGTTTTGCTCGGCCACCGCGAGCGCGAGGTTTGAGTCATTCACGCTTAACGACGGTATATTGTCCGCAGGCTTGGTCTGGTATTGGCTCGCCCACAGCCCGCGATCATTGACGATCATGAAAAATCCACGGGCGTGCATGGCCTCTTCCACCGTCTGATCCAGATGATAGCGCGGGTCGTTGATACCGGCGACCAATAGCTGCCAATCGGGCATCAGCGTGATTTGCTTGGTGCCGTCGCGACTGATATTGCCCATGCGAATGGCGCAATCGGCTTTATCCGTTTCAAAATCCACCACATCCAAACTCGCATCCAAAATCAACTGAATGTTCGGATATTGATCATACCAATCGCGCAAACGCGGAATTAGCCAATGCGTCGCAAAAGAAGGCAGCAGCGAGATGTACAACACATCCTCGCGTAAATGGCGCGATGCGTGCTGCGTCGCCTGCGCGATGAAACTGAGCGCCTGCCGCACTTCGTAGGCGTACACCCGACCGGCGGGGGTGAGCGCGATGCGTTTGCCCTCGCGTTCAAACAGCGGCGTGCCGATCAATGCCTCCAATTGCTTGATTTGGTGACTGATGGCGCTGTGCGTCAGGTGCAATTCCTCGGCGGCGCGGGTCACGCTGCCCAGCCGAGCGGCGGATTCAAAGGCACGCAAGGCGGGCAGGGGTGGTAAATCTCTCATGATTTTTAAATTGATATGTCCGATTGCTGACAAACCTTGCTCAGTAGTTAATTCAATACAAAACCCAAAAAAATACCGTCATTCCCGCGAAAGCGGGAATGTGGATTCACATTTGAAGTGCAACAGTCTAAGAAAGACCTCAGCAGGCGTTTGAAAGTTCAAACATTTGCGAGGCATATGATTATAGTATCGAGAGATGTTCAATAAATCCTCATCG
>JBATQE010000060.1:0-57330 GCA_049291875.1 Burkholderiaceae bacterium | reverse complement strand
GTTACAATAACAACCGTCCTCATATGTCGCTCGGTGGATTCACTCCAGCGCAAACGCGTATGATGGCTTTAACAAACTCACGCGTCCTGCACTAAACGCAGGACTTGTGTTGATTCTACTTTTAGATACCGCCCTTTTAGGGGGTATTACCCTTTCAGAAGATATTACTAGATTTTTAAAAGAGCAATGGTCTGGTTTATTCCAAAGGCTTCTTCAAGAAAGGTCAAGGGCGAATGAGCTAAATGCTATTGAAGGACTTAAGCAAACAGCACAAACTTTAAATAGTTTAGTTTCATACCTAGCTGACGAGAAAGTAAAAGGAGATCAAGCAATTCGAGATATCCTTCTTTCCAATCATCCTGCTTTTAACGCGTTAAAAAAATTAGTAGGTATTCCTTATCGTGTCATCTTTACAAATGTTGATGATATTTCATCGCTTTTATCTGCTAGAGGCTTTGTTTTTGACGAAGACCAGTTTGGTAACGAAGAGTATCAATGGGATAACAGTAAAATTGGTTATGGTATCGGTGTTTCTAAAGAGATATTTGATGAAAATGATAATCTTAAAATCATTACTCCAGAAAAATGGAATGATGGTTGGATAAGGAGATATGATCTAGGAAAACCTAATCCAGTCGATGAAGAGGGGGATATTCCATTTTGACTTATTTAATCATTTAAGCGAGTAGGGGGCAAATATGATTTGTAGTAGCCACGACTTTATCTGACAGGCAGTATTTAAACTGCTGCTAAAACTGGTTCGGTTGTCTGATGTGTCCGATCCAGTTGTTTTTCGATAGCGATGTGCTTACTGCATGGGTGTTTTACCAAAGCAATGTTTACCCGAATGGGTGCGTTGCTCATTGTAATCCACTACCCATGCGTCTAAGTCAGCTTGTAACTCCTCAATGCTGTTGTATATTTTACGTCGAAACGCAGTGGCATAAAACTCGTTCTGAATGGTTTTGTGGAATCGCTCA
The DNA here is from genome assembly GCA_049291875.1 of Burkholderiaceae bacterium. Classification (GTDB taxonomy): domain Bacteria; phylum Pseudomonadota; class Gammaproteobacteria; order Burkholderiales; family Burkholderiaceae; genus CTSOIL-112. Next base: position 56,350 of record JBATQE010000060.1, on the reverse strand, counting down.
CAAATGCCGTTGGTCTGTGGATGCTTGACCTTGGTGCGCGTATGCTCGATGTCCTCCAAGTCCAAATACAACTGATACTCATGCTTCTCACGATTGCCGCAATACTCACTGCCACGGTCGGTAAGCACGCGCAACAGCGAAATACCATGCTCTTCGTAAAATGGTACGACCCTATCATTGAGCAAGTCAGCAGAGGTGATGGCGTGTTTCTGATTGTACAGTTTCACAATCGCCACTTTGCAATAGGTGTCGATATAGGTCTGCTGATAAATCCGCCCAATGCCTTTGATGGTGCCGACATAATAGGTGTCTTGTGCGCCTAGGTAGCCCGGATGCTCGGTTTCGATTTCACCATGCGCTTGTTTCTCTTCACGCGCTCGTTCCAGAGCATACAATTGGTCTTCGGTGAGGATGATGCCGTCTTGCGCCACTTTGGCGGAAAGGGCTTTGAGCCGCTTTTGGAAGGTTTCTAAATCATGGCGTAACCAAATCGAACGAACACCACCGCCTGAGACAAAAACACCCGTTTTACGCAGTTCATTGCTGACGCGGTGCTGTCCGTAAGCGGGCTTGTCTATCGCAAATGAAATCACGGCTTCTTCAATGGCTGGGTCAACGCGGTTCTTTAAAATAGGTTTGCGACGACTGATTTCTTGCAATGCCGCACTACCACCTCGCTCATATAGTTCTTTGAAGCGGTAATAGCTGTCGCGGCTAAAGCCCATCGTTTTACAGGCTTTGGATACACTGCCAAGTGTTTCTGCTAAACTCAGCAGACCTAACTTGTTTTTAATTATCTTGTGACTTGATTGGGTATTCATTTATGACTCCTTTGTTTCCTGCATATTAAACAAAATGTCAGATTAAGTCTTAACTAATACATATGATTTTGTCCACCATTTTATTTTAATGAGAGTGCAGTACGATTTTATACCTTACGGAGTCAAGGTAGTGGCGTGGTACAATTTGGCCTTCTGTGACTGCATCCATTATTTCCATGACCTCCCAAATCACTTCCCAATTTGGCACTTTATATCTGATCCCCAATACCCTCGGCGTGTATGGCACAGACGGTGCGCAGGATACCTTGCGTGCGGTGTTGGCGCCGCAGGTGGTGGAGACAACCGCGCGTTTGCAGCATTTTGTGGTGGAGACGGCGAAGGTGGCACGGCAGTTTTTGAAAGCGGTGGGTACGCACACGCCGTTGCAGGAATTGCAGCTTACCGAGCTGAATGTGAAAACGCCGGATGCGGCGGTGAAGGATATGCTCGCGCCGCTGTTGGCGGGGCATGATGTGGGTTTGCTCTCGGACGCCGGTTGTCCGGCGGTAGCGGACCCGGGCGCGCGTTTGGTCGAGGCGGCGCATGCGGCAGGTGTGCGCGTGGTGCCTTTGGTCGGACCGTCGTCATTGCTGCTGGCGCTGATGGGCAGTGGTTTGAATGGGCAAAAATTTGCGTTTCACGGTTATTTGCCGATTGATGCGGCGGCGCGGCTGAAGGAGATCAAGCGTTTGGAGTCTGAGTCGAAAGCCCATGCGCAGACGCAGTTGTTCATCGAAACGCCGTACCGCAATATGCAATTGTTGGACACTTTGCTCAAAACGTTAAATGCGAATACGCAACTGTGCGTCGCCGCTGATTTGACCTTGCCGTCCGAAACGATTCGTATGCACCGCGTTGGCGAGTGGCAAAAGCGTTTGAAACAGGGGCAGGGCTTGGCGCTGAATAAGCGTCCGAGTATCTTTTTATTCTTGGCTTAATTCTTTTTGCTCATCGCATATTCTCATCCCGAGCACGATGGCTCGGGTATAATGTCGCCCTGTAATTAATTGAAATAATTGAATAATTTAGAGTTGATTGTGAAAAACATCGTTATTTTAATCTCGGGTGGCGGCAGTAATATGAAGGCCATCGTGCAGCACGCGCAACAGCAGGCGTGGGAGGCCAATGGCTTGGCGCGCATCGCTGCGGTGGTGAGTAATCGCGCCGACGCAGCCGGTTTGGCGTTTGCGCAGGAGCAGGGCATTCCCACCGTGGTGCTCAGTCACAAGGATTTTGCCTCGCGCGAGGCGTATGATGCGGCATTGATGGCGAAAATGGATACGTTTGCACCGGATTTGCTGGTGTTGGCCGGATTTATGCGGATTTTGACGCCCGAATTTACAAACCACTATGCGCGCCGCATGTTCAATATTCATCCGTCGATTTTGCCCAATTTCAAAGGTCTGCACACGCATGAGCAGGCGCTCGCGGCGGGCGTGAAGGTACACGGTGCGACCGTACACGGTGTGACCGCCGAATTAGACCACGGGCCGATTGTGATGCAGTCAAGCGTGCCGGTGCTGGCCGATGACACGGCGGATACCTTGGCGGCGCGGGTATTAAAGACCGAGCATCGGATGTATCCGCAGGTGGTGCAGTGGTTTGTCGAGGAGGGTTTGATTTGGGATGAGACGGGTATTCGCTTACATCCGAAATTGGGCGCGCCGGCGCAGTGGGTGTTTGGCTAATCCACGTCCGTCAGTGTGGCGATACCGCATTTTGGCCACATTAATCCAGTATGATGCGAACCATTCGGGTGTACCATCAATCACCATCATCACCCATAGAACATAGATGCAAATTCAAGCCATGGGCGCACCTATTTGGGTGGCGCCCCACTAAAAATAATGAAAGCAGAACATGACTGAAGCAAAGAAAAAATCCTACAGCAAAAAACCGAGCAAAAAAGAACGCTTGGCCGCTGAACTGGCGCAAAAAGCCGCGAAAAAGCAAGAACAAGAGCGTGTGCAGTCCGGCGGTGTATTCGTGCGTGCCGATGGCGTGGCGGTGAGTGCCGTGGCCTTGGCTGCGCGGCGCCAGGCACTGGAAACCGCGTTGGCCGAGGCAAACGTGGGCGAGCCGACGTATGCCGAACGCTATCCCGATCCGAGCGCACGCAGTAAAAATGCAGCGGGTAAAAATCCGCGCGCCAAGTTCGGTAGCAAAACTGACGCCAGCCCGAGCATTCCGAAAATCGCCGCTTCGTCCGAGTCGGGCAAGCGTTTGGCGCAATGTCTGTGGAGCGCGCAGGTGCTGTTGCTGGATGTGTTGCAATTTGAAACGGCGGCGGACAAACAGGTATCGAGTTTTTTACGCGCTCACAAGGAATTGGGCGCGCGCGACCGTCACATCGTGGCGGAGACGATTTATGCGATCTTACGCCATCGTCGCGTGTTCGCGCATTTGGCGCAATCCGGTTCGGGCGCGCTGGGGCGGCGTTTGGTCTTGCTCGGTGCGCAAAAAGTCGTGGATTTGCCGAGTTTGCAGGCGGCCATTAGCGAGGAAGAATTCGTTTGGTTGCAAGAGGTGTTGAACGCGCCGGTGGACAGCCTTCCGGCTGCGGTGCGCAGCAATTTGCCCGATGAATGGTTCGAGGCGCTGGTCGCCGCGTATGGCGAGGCGCAAACGTTGCAATTGACCACCGCCTTGAATCAGTCCGCGCCGCTGGATGTGCGCGTGAACACGATCAAGGCGAGTAAAGCCGAGGTCGTGCAGGCGTTTGAGCACGCAGGCATTGATGCGCTGCCCTGCGAAATGGCGCCGCTCGGCTTGCGTTTGCTGAAAAAACCGTCTTTGCAAAAATTGGATGTGTTCACCTCGGGTGCGATTGAGGTGCAGGATGAAGGCAGCCAACTACTGACCCATTTGCTCGGGGCGAAACGGGGCGAGATGGTCGCCGATTTTTGCGCGGGCGCGGGCGGTAAGACGTTGGCGATTGGCGCGATGATGCGCAACACGGGGCGATTGTATGCGTTTGACGTGGCGGCGCACCGTTTGGCCAAACTCAAACCGCGCTTGGCGCGCAGCGGCCTGTCGAACGTGCAAACGATTGCCATCGAAAGCGAAAAAGATCAAAAAATCAAACGCTTGGCGGGTAAGTTTGACCGCGTTCTGGTCGATGCACCGTGCAGTGGTTTGGGCACTTTGCGCCGCAATCCCGATTTGAAATGGCGTCATGGCGTGGACAGCGTGGCGCGCCTGAGTCAATTGCAGGGCAGCATTTTGCGCAGCGCGTCGCGTTTGGTGAAGGACGGCGGCACGCTGGTGTATGCGACCTGTAGTGTGTTACCCGCTGAGAATCAGGACGTGGTGAATGCGTTCTTGGCCGAGCATCCTGAGTTTGAGCGCGTGTCGGCGCGAGATTTATTGCTCGCGCAGAAAATTGATCTGCCGGAGGATGCCGAGCGTGACGATTATTTGCAGTTGTTGCCGCATTTACACCGTACCGATGGCTTTTTTGCCGCGTATTTGCGTAAACGCGTGGCCGACGTGAAAAAGGATTGAACATGCGTTGGGGCGCGGTGAAATACCTATTGATGGGATTGGCGCTGGCGGGCGTGGGCTTTGCTGTAGGCGCAAAATGGCAGGGCGATGGCTTGGGCGCTGCCGATGTGTTCACTCAAACGGCGGTCAATCCGACAGCACCGCATGAAGCGAGTCTCACGGTAGCCAAAAATGATGCGTCCCTCAGATTGAATCCAGCGCAGGGATCCGAATCCGCGACACCGTCCAGCGCGAATGCCGCACCCGCTGCATCGGCGCAAGTGACTGCGTTGTTTGCCCCCGAAGACCCGATTCAGCGCACCTTGATTGGCATGATCAACAATGCGCAGCGCAATATTTTGGTGCAGGCGTACCTGCTCACCGATGACACGATTGCCAATGCCTTGATCCACGCACACAAACGCGGCGTGAATGTAGAGGTTTTGCTGGATGCGCAAATGGTCAGCAATGCGCGCGGTTCGGACGGGGTTCGTTTGTACGAGGCCGGTATTCCGGTGCGTCTGGAAACGCGCTATGAAAATGCGCACAACAAAATCATGATTTTTGATCACGATACGGCCAATGCCGCCGTGGTGACCGGCTCGTATAATTTCACCTACGGCGCGCAGCGCAGCAATGCGGAAAACGTGGTGATTATCCGCCAGTCGCCGACGATGATTAAGCGCTATGTCGATAACTGGCGTGCACACGCCGCCGATGCAGTGGCGTATGCGGGCAATCCGGTATCTTGAGTTGACGGATATCGGTATTTGAACCATCAGTAACAGGAGCTCCATCCATATGACAGGTATTGAAGAAACGTTGAATAAACAAGCACCCGCGGTGAACGGTGTGAGCGAGCTATTGGCACAGATCAGCCCGACCTCTGTGGCGGTGACGGCTTTAATCGTTGCGCTCGGTTATGGCATCACTTGGTGGGTCAAGCGGATTTTCCGTGAACGCGATTTGCAGCACAAAGTGCCGAATTGGGTCAATATTTTAATGCGCGTGTTGCTGCCGTTGCTGCTGTGGTTGTTCGCGCATGTGGCGATGGAGGTTTATCATCAGCAGGAGCTTTCCGCCATCTGGTTTGAATTTTTGGCGTGGTTGTTCGGCGCGTGGTTCATGGTTCGGCTATTTTTGTATGTGGTGCGCCGAGCGTTGCCTGCGGGTGCGGGGCGCTCGACCATCGAGCGCTCGGCTATGGTGTTCATCTGGGGCATTATGTTTCTGGATTACATCGGTAAATTAGAGGGTGTATTGCAAAAACTCGATAGCTGGAGCGTGACACTGGGCAAGAGCAATATCTCGGTGCTTGATTGTCTGACGCTGGTGTTGACCTTGATGATACTGTGGTTGATTACACAGTGGCTCTCGCATGAGATTGAAAATGCCTTGCTGAATCGCCCGAAAGGACGCTTGTCCGAGATGGATTTGTCCGCGCGTATGGTGCTGGTGCGCTTTCTCAATGGTATTTTGCTGGTGATTGCCGTTTTGTTCAGTTTGTCCGCCGCCGGCATTGATTTGACGATTTTGTCGGTGTTCGGTGGTGCGCTCGGTGTCGGTATCGGTCTGGGGCTGCAAAAAATTGCCAGTAACTATGTGTCCGGCTTTGTGATGCTGCTCGAACGCGGTATTCGCATCGGCGATTTGATCAGCACCTCCGACGGTACGCGCGGGATTGTACGCACGATCAATTCGCGTTACACCTTGATCGAAGGGCCGAGCGGTGACGAGATTTTGATGCCGAACGAAAATCTGGTGATCAACAATGTGGTGAACTGGACCTTGGGCGATAAGAAAAATTGGCTCAGTACACAAATTCCGGTGAACTACGATATTGATCTGGAATTCATCATGGAGAAAATGGCGCAGGCGGTTGTCGGCTTGCCACGCGTGGCGCAAAATCCACCGCCGAACGTATTGCTCTCATCGATCAGTGACAAAGGTTATATTTTGGAAATCACATGGTGGCTGATTGATCCGGAGAATGGTCGTTTGGGCGTGATTTCGGATGTCAATTTGGCCGCGTGGCGCGTGTTGCGTGAACATGAGGTAGATGTGTTTACGCTGCGACCGGTGCAAAAACCTGTCGAAGAACCGGTTGCGTCGGCGCATAATGCACCGGCCTGATGTGGGAATATGAGCATTTTGAAACGCATTGGATCGCGCGTTGCATGAATCATGCGACGCATGATCTGCCCGATGGGTTGGGTGATGTATTAGGCGATGCATCAGGCGGTATTCGATGAGCGAATACCGCTTTTTTGTGCCATAGAGCCACGTCACATGATGCGGTTTTTACGCTGAGTGGCGATTGAAATGCGTTACAATGCCGACATATTGAAGAAAGAATGTACATGGCACAAAAATTATTGTTCGGTTTTCATGCGGTGCAGGCGCGTTTACGCGTGGCGCCGCGTAGCGTGCAAGAGGTTTACGTTGAGAGTAATCGCGCAGACAAACGCATGCAAAATTTTATCGGTATGCTTGCGCAGGCGCGGATTGAGCCGCGTTTGGTGGAGCGTCACCGTTTGGACGGCTTGGTCGGGCATTCGCGTCATCAGGGCGTGGCCGCCTTGGTCGAAGATATACCGTTGGCGCACAGTTTGGACGACGTGTTGGAAAATGTGTCCGGCGCGCCGTTTTTACTGGTTTTGGACGGCGTGACTGATCCGCATAACCTTGGCGCGTGCTTGCGCGTGGCCGATGCGGCGGGTGTGCATGCGGTGGTCGCACCGAAGGACAAAGCGGTCGGGATCAACGCCACCGTAGCGAAAGTCGCCTCGGGCGCGGCCGAGCATGTGCCCTACATTATGGTGACGAATTTGGCGCGTACCTTGCGCGAAATCAAGGAGTACGATATTTGGGTGGTCGGTACCGACGATCAAGCGGAAAAAAGTCTGTATCAATCACAAGTGGCTGGGCCGATTGCTTGGGTAATGGGCGCCGAGGGCGAGGGCATGCGCCGCTTGACCCGCGAGCATTGCGATGAGTTGGTCAATATCCCGATGGCCGGCTCGGTATCGAGCTTGAATGTCTCGGTCGCTTCGGGCGTGTGTTTGTTTGAAACCGTGCGTCAGCGCGGTGTGGCAAAATAAGCCTAAACCCATGTAATTTGGGTAAAATGTGGCCGTTTAATTATTTTTAGAAGGAAAGCATCATGCGTTTGGATCCCTTACAGCAAAGCGATGATATTGAAGATCGTCGTGGCACATCATCGGGCGGTGGCATTTTGGGCAGTGGCGCAGGGCGCATCGGCATTGGCGGCATGATTTTGGCAGCGGTGGCGTATTTTGTATTCGGCATCAGCCCGACCACGACCTTGAGTACGGTCAGTGCGATCAACAGCGTGACCGGCGGTTCGCAAACTTCATCGACTGGCACCAAAGGCTTGCGCACGGCGGATGAACAGGCGGTATTCGCCTCCAAAGTGTTGCAAAGTACCAAAGAGGTGTGGACGGAGGCCTTTGGTGGCAAATATCCTGCGCCGACCATGGTGTTGTACAACGGCCGCACGCAGACGGCCTGCGGTATCGGTCAAGCGGCAGCGGGGCCTTTCTACTGTCCGGGTGACCAAAAAGTGTATTTGGACTTGTCGTTTTTCAAAGAGTTAGAACAGCAAATGGGCGCGGGCGGCGATTTTGCCCAAGCCTATGTGATTGCGCATGAAGTCGGCCATCACGTGCAGTATTTGACCGGTATTGAAGCTAAAGTCAGCTCGATGCGTAGTCGTGTGTCCGAAGCGCAGGCGAACGCATTGTCGGTGCGTATGGAATTGCAAGCGGACTGCTACGCAGGTGTTTGGGCGGCGCGTGCCAACCAAAAGTATCAGATTTTGGAAGATGGTGACATTCAAGAGGGCATGAATGCCGCGCATAAAATCGGTGACGACTATTTGCAAAAAAGCTCGCAAGGCTACGTCGTGCCAGATAGCTTCACCCACGGCTCGTCCGAGCAGCGTATGCGCTGGTTCAAACAGGGTCTGCAAAGCGCCGATCCGAATAGCTGCAACACTTTTACCAATCAGGCCGTTTAATCACGATTGAGCTTTCACTATCCGAATGAATCGGCTGTGCTTGTGAAAAACAGCCTTGAATTCTTGCCCTTTGCCCTTATGTACAACACATTGGCGCAAAGGGCAATTTATTTGGATGCCTCACACCAAATGAATGCTAGCCGCACGAATGAGATGCGTGCCGAAATGGTAAAAAAGCATTACACTGTCTGTACGCTCAACTTGTTCTCAAACGCCCAACATTGATAAAAGCGCAAAACGCATGATTTTTGCGCAGTATTGGAGTTCATATGTCAGAAAATACCCAAGCGATTGCCAAAACAGGTGCACACCACGCCGAGCAATACCCGCTGTTGCCATTGCGCGACGTTGTGGTGCTGCCGCACATGGTCGTGCCGCTGTTCGTCGGGCGTGAAAAATCCATCCGTGCGCTGGAAGCGGCGATGGAGCGCAACCAAACCGTGGTTTTGGTCGCGCAGAAATACCCCGAAAACGATAACCCGAATGCCAATGATGTCTACCGCATTGGCTGCGTGTCGCGCATTGTACAATTGCTCAAATTGCCCGATGGCACGGTGAAAGTGCTGGTCGAGGGCAAATCACGCGCCTTATTGACCGCTGTGACCGACAGCGACGAATTTTTGCAGGCCGAAGTTGAGATTTTGGACGACACCGATAATGACAACGCCGAGGTTGAAGCCTTGCGCCGCACCGTATTGGCACAGTTTGAGTCCTACATCAAGCTCAATAAAAAAATTCCGATTGAGATTCTGAACTCATTGGCGACGATTGATGATGGCTCGCATTTGGCCGATACCATCATTGCGCATTTGCCGATCAAGCTCGAAATCAAGCAGGAAATGCTCGAATTGCGTAGCGTCAAAACCCGCTTGGAAAACGTCCTGCGCCAGCTCGAAGTCGAAATCGACATCCTGCAAGTGGAAAAACGCATTCGCGGCCGCGTCAAACGCCAAATGGAGAAAAGCCAGCGCGAATACTACTTGAATGAGCAGGTCAAAGCGATTCAAAAAGAACTCGGCGAAGGCGAAGACGGCGCCGATATGGAAGAGCTGGAGAAAAAAATCCTCGCCGCCAAAATGCCGAAAGAAGCGCAGGATAAAGCCGATTCCGAGTTGAAAAAGCTAAAACTCATGTCGCCGATGTCCGCCGAAGCAGGCGTGGTGCGCACCTACCTTGAAACACTCGCCTCGATTCCGTGGAAAAAAGTCACCAAGGTCAACAAAGACCTCGCGCGTGCGCAAAAAGTGCTGGACGAAGACCACTACGGCCTGGAAAAAGTCAAAGAGCGCGTGATCGAATACCTCGCGGTGCAACAGCGCGCGGACAAAAACAAATCGCCGATCCTCTGTCTGGTCGGTCCTCCGGGCGTGGGTAAAACCTCGCTCGGGCAGTCCATCGCCCGTGCCACCAACCGCAAATACGTGCGCATGGCGCTCGGCGGCGTGCGTGATGAGGCCGAAATTCGTGGTCACCGTCGCACCTATATTGGCGCGTTGCCCGGTCGTATCATCCAGAGCCTGATTAAAGTCGGTGTGAAAAACCCATTGTTCCTACTCGATGAAATCGACAAAATGGGGCAAGACTTCCGTGGCGATCCGGCTTCCGCGATGCTGGAAGTGCTTGATCCCGAGCAAAACCACACGTTTGCCGATCACTACGTTGAGGTTGATTACGATTTGTCCGACGTGATGTTCCTCGCGACGTCCAACTCGTTCAACATTCCGGGGCCGTTACTCGATCGTATGGAAACCATTCGTCTGTCGGGTTACACTGAGGATGAAAAACTCTCGATTGCGAGCAAATACCTGCTGCCCAAACAGATTAAAAACAACGGTTTGCGCACGGGTGAACTGAGCGTTAGCACCGAAGCGCTGCGCGACATCATTCGCTACTACACACGCGAAGCTGGTGTGCGGTCGCTCGAACGCGATATCTCGAAAATCTGCCGCAAAGCCGTGAAAATGATTTTGCTCAATCCAAAGCAGAAAAAAATCAAAGTCGATAGCAGCAACCTCGATAGCTATCTCGGCGTGCGCCGCTTCAGCTTCGGCATTGCAGAAACCGAAAACAAAGTCGGTCAAGTGACAGGGCTGGCATGGACTGAAGTCGGTGGAGAGCTGCTCACCATCGAAGCGCAAGTCATGCCGGGTAAAGGCATCATGACCCGCACCGGCTCGCTCGGCGACGTGATGAAAGAGTCGATGGAAGCCGCGCGTACCGTGGTGCGCGCGCGTGCCAACGGCTGGGGCATTTTGAACAACGTGTTTGAGAAAAAAGACATTCACATCCATGTGCCCGAAGGCGCGACACCGAAAGACGGCCCGTCCGCCGGTATCGCCATGACCACGGCGCTCGTCTCCGCGTTGACCGGTAATCCGGTGAAATCCAACGTCGCCATGACCGGTGAAATCACCCTGCGCGGTGAAGTGCTGGCGATTGGTGGGCTGAAAGAAAAACTCCTCGCTGCACTGCGCGGCGGTATCACCGTGGCGCTCATCCCGCATGAAAACGTCAAGGATTTGGCCGAGATTCCGGACAATGTCAAAGAAGGCATCGAAATTATTCCGGTCAAATGGATCGACGAAGTGCTTGGCCACGCGCTCGAAAAACCGCTCACCGCGGTGACTGAGCCGGAGGAAGTGGTGGCGGAGGTGGTCAAGCCTGCGACAGCCGCCAAGGCTGGGGGATTGGCGCATTAAAAAAGAAGGTGAAACAGGACGTGGTTGCGTCCTGTTTTTTTACGCGACAACAAAAGGAAGATTATGAGTTCCTATACTATTGAAATAAGAAATTGCAACAGTATTGAAAGTACGTCGATTACAATAGTTAAAGAAACGTTAAATATTAAGTATGGTTCCAATGGTCTTGGTAAAAGTACAATAGCACGCGCAATTGTCGCTGCAGTGGCAAATGACGGTTCTCTCCAGAATTTAAAGCCTTTTAAATATCGAGGTCTGGCTGGTCAGCATGAGCCTGCAGTGAGTGGGACTGAGAATATTGGATCGGTCTTGGTTTTTGACGACTCCTACGTTTCTCAATTTGCTTTCCAGCGTGATGAAGTTCTCAAGAACAGCTTTGATATCTTCATTAAGACCGATACGTTTAAAGCCGCAATGCAAGAGATAGAAGGCCTTCTTGCGGGCATCAAATCCGCCTTTGATGGAAACGAGGCGCTAAGCAGTGCAATATCGGATTTGAAAGAAGTTCGCGATGCCTTTGGAGTTACGAAGTCCGGTGCCCTTTCAAAATCCAGCAAGGGCTATAAGGCATTTGGTTCAGGCAATAAGATTGAAAATATTCCACAGCAGCTTAAGCCTTTTGAGGCATTCATCAAGAGCGAGCAGCCTGCCAATTGGATTGCGTGGCAAGCGAAAGGTAATGTTTTTTTGGATTTGTCTGATAACTGCCCATATTGCGCATCAGATCTGAAAGAGCCTGATAAGAAAGACACAGCCAAACAGGTCGCTAAAGAATATGACTCAAAAACCATTGAGCATTTGAATTCGCTTCAAGCAATCATCAATCGACTTGGAAAATACTTCGAGCTGTCATGTCGAGAAAGTTTGGAGAAAATCACGAAATCCAAGATCGAGCTATCGCCGGAAGAAACAAATTTCCTAAGTACTCTTCGCGGAGATGTTGAGACGCTAATGGCGAAACTTGAAGGGCTTCGTTCAATATCCTTTTTTGCGCTGCGTGATGTAGATAAGATCGAGGATGAGATTGCGAAGTTGAAGGTTGATTTGGGTTTGCTTGCAAAGCTGAATTCCGCAGATACTAAAGCTGTTGTTGATCCTATAAATGAAAAGCTCCAAGAGCTTATAGGTAGAGTTGGAGAGCTAAAAGGTAAGATAAACAGACACAAGTGCCAAATAGAGAAGTCCATTGTTGAGAATCAGAAAAGCATCAATGGATTTTTGAAGTCTGCAGGATACAAATACAGTGTGGTTATCAAGCCGGAAGCGGATTCCTACAAAATGAAGCTGGTTCATCAAGATTTCCATGAGCATCTTGAATCAGCTGCGCAGCATTTGAGCTATGGAGAGAAGAATGCTTTTGCGCTGGTCTTGTTCATGCACCAGGTTCTGAGTGAAAAGCCCGGACTTGCGGTTTTGGATGACCCGGTCTCCAGTTTTGACAAGACGAAGAAATTTGCCATTCTGAATGAGCTTTTTCGCGGGAAGGCGAGCCTGCGTAACACCACCGTTCTTATGCTTACCCACGACATTGAGCCTGCGATTGATGTCATACGAGTCAAGAGAGAAATATTTAATGAGCCAAAGCCTACGGCGTATTTTTTGGCGTCAAAGAATGGCATTGTTACGGAGACAGAGATCAAGGGGACCGATATCCAGACTTTTGCTCAGATTTGTGCGGAAAATATCAGAGGTTTGTCGGATGAAATAATTAAGTGCATTTATTTAAGGCGCAATTTTGAGATATTGAATGATCTCGGCGCAGAGTACAACTATCTTGCAAATCTTTTGCATGCAAGGGCAACTCCGATCCGTAAAACCGATACTGGAAATGTGGATATGACGGCCGAAGAAGTTCGTGTTGCGGTTGCAGGTATAAGGGAATTTATTCCAGATTTTGACTACGATGCGGTGCTTGCAATTATCAACGATAAGTCGGAAATGAAGCGCCGATTCCATGGGGCGAATGTCGGGTATGACAAGTTACAGTTATTCCGAATTTACAAACAGGTTCATCGCCCAGCCTATGATGGTGACGATATTCTTGAAAAATTTGTGAATGAATCGTTTCACATTGAAAATGAGTATGTCATGCAGCTCAATCCGCACAAGTTTGATAACGTTCCAGAATATGTTGTGCAAGAATGTGATCGACAAATGGAAATTAGTTAGTAAAGTGGGCAAATATTCATTTGCCCACTTTTTTCTTTTAATTCATCGCGCACGCACCTTGTTTCTCAGTGTGGATTTTGAATACTTTTTGATCGTCTTCATCCGTCGCGACATTCGGCGTGGTGAGGAGTTTTTCGCCGTAGAACACGGAGTTGGCACCGGCCATAAAGCACAGCGTTTGCGCTGCCCAGTCCAGTTCGTGGCGACCGGCGGCCAGACGCAGGGTGGTTTTGGGCATGAGAATGCGGGCGACGGCGATGGTGCGGATCCATTCTTCGTCATCGACGCGGTCAACGTTCGCCAGCGGTGTGCCTTCGATCGGTACGAGGCGGTTGATCGGTACGGACTCTGGGTGCGGTTGCATTTCGGTCAGGGTTTTGAGCATGCTGACGCGATCGGCGCGCGATTCGCCGAGGCCTAAAATTCCGCCGGTGCAGAGTTTGAGGCCGGCTTGACGCGCTTGGTTGAGGGTTTCGAGGCGGTCGTTGAAGGTGCGGGTGGTGACGACTTTGTCGTAGTGCTCTTCGGAGGTGTCGATGTTGTGGTTGTAGTAGTCCAGACCGGCATTGGCGAGTTGACGCGCTTGTTCGTCCTTGAGCATGCCGAGGGTCATGCAGGTTTCGAGGCCGAGCTCGTTCACGCCTTTAATCATGTCTATCAATGCGGGCATGGCCGCTGCCGGCGGGCTGCGCCACGCGCCGCCCATGCAGAAGCGCACTGCGCCGGCTTCTTTGGCTTCTTTCGCTGCGGCGAGGACTTCGTCCAGCGGCATGAGTTTTTCACGTTCGAGGCCGGTGTCGTAGTGCGCGGATTGCGAGCAGTAGCCGCAGTCTTCGGGGCATGCGCCGGTTTTGATGTTGAGTAATACGGCTTTTTCGATGGCTTCAGGTTCGTGGTGCGCGAGGTGGATGGTTTGCGCTTGGTGAATTAGGCTCATGAGCGGTTGCTCGTACAGCGCGGCGATTTCGGTGAGTGTGTAGTCGTGGCGTAGGGTTGCGTTTGTTTGCATGGTTGTGCTCCTCATGGATTTTGTTATTGGGGTGTGGTTTGCATTGGGTTGTGCAGTTGGCTTTGCAGCTGCTCGATCCAGCGTTCAAAGAGTTTTTGTTCCTCTATCTGCAGGTCGTGACAGTGGGCTTGCCAATCGGGGTCAATCGCTTGTAGCTGCGTGGTCATGTTGCTCAAATGGCCTTCTTCTTCCTTGATGATGCTGCGGACATGCACCGGCGAATGGGCCTTGGTCAATGTGGCTTGATAGGTGTGGTACAGCTTCATGGCGCGCACTTCGATCAGGTAGGTGACGTACAGATAGCTGTGGTTTTTCAGCGCGCGTCCGGACAGACCTTTTTGTTTGAGGTAGCGCGAGCACGACCAGTCGAGTTGATGCAGGTAGCGGTAGCTGGCGCGCGGTGCGAGCAGGCTATCGCGGCGGTAGTCGTTGAGTTTTTGCCCAATTCTACCGATTTGTCGTTTGAGGTAGTGCGCGTGGCGGGCTTCTTCAAAGGCGTGTTGTAGGGTCAATTCGTCCACGTGAATCGGGTCAACGTAGCCTGCGATTTTGCGCGCGCCGACCGACTCCATCATGGACAGGGTGTTGAGCCAGCGAGCGTGTAGCTGATCATCGCGGATGATTTGTGGCAGGAGTTGCGCCAGTTGCGGGCAGTGGGTTTCGTAGGTCATGGTGTGTTTCGCTGTCAGAGTTAAACGATGTTGAGGTCGGCAGAGCCGTCGGTCTGTAAAAAGTCGCGAATGTGCGCGTAAATTTGCTGCAATTGCGCTGCGCTGATGCAATACGGCGGGATGAGGTACAGCACATTGCCAATCGGGCGCAGCAGCACACCTCGGTTCAGGAAGTAGTGGTAGATGCGGTCGCGTTCCTGACTGAGGTAGTGCGATCCGCTGCTGGTGCGGAGGGTCATGGCTAAAATCGTGCCGCAGGTACGCACGTTTTCGATTTTGGCGTGCGTGGTCATTTCGTCGGCGAATGCGCGATGCGCATCGGCAACCATGGCGCGTGCTTGGGCGCATTCGTCGGTTAGCAGTAAATCGAGACTGGCCAACGCTGCCGCGCAGGCAATCGGATTGGCGGTGTAGGAGTGGCCGTGGTACAGCGCGTGGCGCACATCGTCGCTGTAAAACGCTTCATACACCGCGTCGGTGCAAAGTGTCACCGCCATCGGCAGCGTGCCACCGGTCAAGCCTTTGGACAGGCAAATCATATCGGGCGCAACGCTGAGCTGATCGCAGGCAAACAGTGTGCCGGTGCGACCAAAGCCGGTCATCACTTCGTCGGCGATCGCATATGCACCGGCGGCTTTGGCGGCGGCGAATAGCTGTGACAGCGCGTCGGCATCGTGCATTTGCATCCCTGCAGCGCCTTGCACCAGCGGCTCAACGAGCAAGGCGGCGACGTCACCGTTGGCCAATATTTTTTGCAACGCGGCTAAACTCTCCGCTGCGCGCTCGCGCGTCGGTACGGGGATGAAGGCGACGTTGAACAGTTTGTCGTCAAACGGTTCGGTGAACAGTCCGCGTCCGCTGGCGGACATCGCGCCGAAGGTATCGCCGTGGTAGCCATCGGCCAGTGCCACGATGGTGCGGCGCGGTTGAGCGCGGTTGGTGAAGGCTTGCAGCGCCATTTTGATGGCGATTTCGGTCGCGCAGGAGCCGTTGTCCGAGTAGAACACATGGCGCATCTCGCCCGGTGTGATCGCCAGTAAACGTTCGGCGAGCTGCACCGCTGGTTCGTGCGTGAGGTTGGCAAACATGCAGTGTGCGAGCGTTTGCGCCTGCTGGTAAATCGCCTGTGCAATCTGCGGGTGCGAGTGGCCGTGCAGATTGACCCACCACGAGGACACCGCGTCGATGTAGGCTTTGCCGTGCTCATCGTATAAATGCACACCCTCGCCACGCACGATGCCCAGTGCATTCGGGCGCAGTTTCATCGGCGTGTACGGATGCCAGATGACGGCGCGGTCGCGTTCGGTCAGATTTAATGTTTGTTTCATAATGTCCAATATGCTTTTAAAACTGCCAGTTGCGGTGCGATGCGCAGGGCTTGCTGCGCCACGTTGTGCGCGGATAGCCCGTCCATGCGGGCTATGTGCGCGAGTATGGGCAAATGGCTGTACTGTGTGATGAACTGCTCCGATTCGGCATGCGCGTCACCATTCACAATCAGGCCGAGGATGCGGATACCGCGCGCTGTGAGCGCGTCAATCGCGGAAACCGTGTGCGAAATGCTGCCCAAATAATGCTGCGTGACCAACACCGTTGGCCAGTGGTAATGCGCCAGTAGATCAGCGACGACGTATTGATCGTTAATCGGTGAGCAGACGCCGCCTGCGGTTTCGATCAGCAGCGGTTGCTGCGTCGCGGGCGCGTTTAAATCGGTCAGCGCAATCGTCACCTGCTCCGCACGCGCCGCCGTGTGCGGCGATGCGGCGAGCTGTAATCGGTAGGTTTCTGGGTGAATGTGCGTGGTGTCGCTCAATTGGCGTACAGTGTCGCTGTCGGTGTGATCCAAACTGCCTGCTTGAATCGGTTTCCAGTAGTCGCATTGTAGCGCGCGTGCCAATACCGCCGCGCACACCGTTTTGCCGATGTCGGTGTGAATGCCAGTGAGGGCAATCGGTGTGTGGGCGTGGCTCATGGCTGCACCTCCGTGGACAGCGCACGCCACAAGGTGTCGCACAGCAGGCGCATTTCATCGTCGGTATTGAATGCATGCAGGCAAATGCGCAGGCGCTCGCTGCCTGCCGGTACAGTGGGCGAAAATATCGGTCGCACGTCCAAATTTTGTGCGTGTAATGCGTGGGTAACCGCATGGGTGCGTGCGACATCGCCGATCACCAGTCCTTGAATCGCTGTGTCGCTCGCCAACCAGGTCACGCCCAATGTTGGCCAATCATAGTTGGCGCGCCGTTGTTGAAACCCGTGGATGACGTTGTGCAAAGCCGTGCGTCGGTGTTGGTTGTGCGGTAACTGCGCATACGCCCGCGCGATCGCTGCGTAGCTCGCCGGTGGTAACGCGGTGGTGTAAATGAAGGCACGCGCATAATTGATGAGGTAGTCGATCAAGGTTTGGCTGCCGACCACTGCCGCGCCGTGGCAGCCCATGCCTTTGCCATAGGTGTGGATGCGGATGGTGACGTCGTTGTGAACGCCCAATTGCTGCGTCAAACCCTGTCCCTGTTCGCCAAATACCGCCGTGGAATGTGCTTCATCCACCACCAAGGCGGCGCGGTATTGGCTTGCCAATTCGGCCAGTTCACGCAACGGCGCCATGTCGCCATCCATCGAGTAGAGCGATTCAACCACGATGACGATGGTTTTGCCCGCGTGTTGTTCGAGCAATTCGCGCAAATGGCTTAAATCATTGTGGCGAAATTTGTAAACCGATGGGCTGAGAGACAGGCGCATGCCGTCAATCAGACTGGCGTGGCACAGATCGTCGTATAAAAATACCGTGTGTCGGTTGCCAATCGCCGCGAGTGTGCCCAAATTCGCATCAAAACCCGAGTTAAACAGCAGCGCCGCTTCGGTTTGGTGAAAGTCGGCGATGGCGCGCTCCAGCTCGCTGATGATGTGCGCTTGCCCCGACAATAAACGCGAGCCGGTGGAGCCGTGCGCCGCGCTAAATTGCGCGGCAAGTTGTGCCATCTTTTGGGCAAACGGATGATCGTTTGGTTCAATCTCGTTTTGATCGAGCGCGCGCGCCATACCCAGATAGTCATTCGAGCAAAAATCAATGGCCAATGGCGTGCGCAAACGACGCTTTTGTCGATTGTGTTCACGTTGATCCAATTGCTTTTGCCAATAGGCGTGAATTAAAGCAGGCTCGGCGCTGGTCTCATTTTGTTGTTGTAATGAATTCATGGCGCGTATTGTAGGGTGCTTTTGTGTGGGTTTTGTGGCTTGGGTTAATCGGGTAAAACTTTGTATGGATTCATCAGATTGTGCGGATCGAGGGTGCTTTTGATCGCGCGCATGAGGTGCAATTGTACGGGGCTTTTGATGTCGAACATGCGTGCTTTTTTGAGCAGGCCGATGCCGTGCTCGGCGGAGATGCTGCCGTGATGGTGTTCAACCTGTTGGTAGACGATGGCGTTGATCGCGTCCTCGTGCGCCATCAGCTCGTCGGCGTTGGCAAAGGCCGCGCCCGCGCTGACGTTAAAATGCACATTGCCGTCGCCCATGTGGCCGAATACGACGGTCTGAATGCCGGGGTAGGCCGCTTCGAGCGCGGCTTCAGTCGCTGCGATGAATGTGGCAATCGCCGAGATCGGCACGCTGACATCGTGTTTGACGTTTTTGCCCACGGCTTTTTGCGCAGCGGAAATCTGCTCGCGCAGCCGCCACAGGTGTTCGGCCTGCGTGAGGCTGTCGGCGACGATGGCCTGCTCAATGAGGTGTTGCTCCAACAGCTCGTTTAAGGGCATGAGGCATGATTGCGCATCATCGTCGTTGTGCGTTTGTGATAGTTCGATCAAAGCACTGTATAAATTCGGCGTGTGCGCCCACGGATGCGCGCAGCGCAGGTGGCCACAGACCAGTTGCATGGCGTAGGGCGAAATCAGTTCAAACGCGGTTAAATTCGCGTCAAAACGTTGTCGTAGTTGGCTAAAAGCTTGCATCAGCCGGGGTAAATCGGCTGCGCCGATCAACGCCACTTGGCGCTGTGCGGGCTGCGGGTACAGTTTTAGCACCGCAGCACTGATAATGCCGAGCGTGCCTTCCGCGCCGATGAAGAGTTGCTTCAGATCGTAGCCGGTGTTGTTTTTGCGCAGGGTGTTTAGCTCATTCAAAACCTGTCCGTCGGCCAGCACCACTTCCAAACCGAGACACAGTTCGCGCATCGTGCCGTAGCGCAACACCTGCGTGCCGCCTGCGTTGGTCGCCAGATTGCCGCCGATGGTGGCGGAGTCCTCCGAGGCCAGACTGAGCGGGAACAATAAACCGTGTGCGGCGGCGTGTTGCTGAACTTGTGCCAATGTAACACCCGCTTGTACTGTTATGGTCTGGTTCTGCGGATCTAGGGCGATGATGTGATTGAGCCGTGTGAGGTTGAGAATCAAGCTCGGCGTGTGTTCGAGTACCGCGCAGCCACCGACCAGTCCGGTATTGCCGCCTTGGGCAATCAGGGCAATTTTTGGGGTGTGGGCGGCGCACAGGCGCACGATTTGACTGATTTGCTCAACGTTTTCGGGCAAGGCCACCGCCAACGGTGCGCGGTGATAGCGGTTGCGCTCGTCGGTGTGAAAGGGCTTGGCCGCTTCGCCGGTGCGCACATGGCGCTCACCCATGAGGCTGCGCAACTGGGCGAGAAGGGCGGAGAAATCAGGCTGGCTCATGATCGTTGTTGGATGATTCAGTTTGTGCGCATTTTGCTTGTGCGTATCTTGCTCGCGCGCGCCCTTGGCGAATGAGCTTGAACAGCAGCCATAGATTCAGCGCGACGAATGCCGCTCGAATCAGCCAGACCACTTGATAAAAGCGCGCTGATTCGCTGCCGTCAGGTGCGTACATAAAGGACATGCCGGTCAAGCACAGCAGCGTTGCGTACACATACATCATGAGCTGCGATTTGCCACTCGGACGCGGTGCACGCTCTTTAGCTGGGGCGTTGGCAAGGTTGGCGAGAGTTGCGGTCGGACGGGTTTTGCGCGCGTAGTGCACGGCCTGAACAAAAATCACCAGCGACAACGCGATTTCCGCCCAAGCAAATAAGCGGCTGGTCGGGCTGATGTCGGAGAAAGCGCGAACCCAGCCTTCGGTGGAGTAGAGCAAAATCAGCAGGCTGAGGATTTGAAAGGCACGGCGTTCACCGCGAAACAGACGGGGAATCAGCGGCAGCAGTGGAAGCGCTTTGAGCGTGAGCCACGGAAAGCCTTCGCTCAACGGTTTGACCGGTGCGCCGACACTCTCCCACAGCACACACAGCACGCACAACAGGGCGACACTGACGGCGGTCCATTTGGCTAAGGCTTGGAGCGGGGGGCTGGTGGTTGAGTTCATCATGTTCGTTGCAATACTCGCTGGATACTGGGATAGCACATCTAAAAATATACCGTCATACCCGCATCGGCGGGTATCCAGAAGTTTTTTTAATAAAACCATCCGTTCGAATGACAAACTGGACTCCCGCTTGCGCGGGAGTGACGGTGATTGATTGAGCACGCCATTTTTGCCAATATTTTCTAGCATTCTCCGGTGCGTTTTGACGGCGCGCGTAGTGATATTATAGCCGCGATCATTCGTTGGAAGCGACAAACCGCCGCGCAAAGGCAGAATATCTTGGGTTCGGAATATCTTTTTTACGGATACCCATTTAAAATAGCCGTGTTTTTGGCAGGATCGTTTTATGCGATTGATGCCAAAACCCACAAAAGCAAGATATTAAAACCAATACCTATTCATTGAACCGAACGCATTCATGATCGAAGAATTATTCAAACAGTTTTTAGAACACGCAAAAACCCTCAAAGCCGCGATTGTGTTTCTCTGGCGACGGATGGGCGCGCTGCGTTTGCCGCAGGTCGCCGGTAGTTTGAGCTATACGACGGTACTGTCTTTGGTGCCGTTGCTGGTGATTGTGTTGTCGATTTTGACGATTTTGCCGCAATTTCAGGGGTTTCAAAAAGAAATTCAAAATTTCATGACCGAAAATCTCATGCCCGCACGCATGAGCAAGGTCGTGATGCAGCAAATCACTACGTTTACCGAGCGCAGCTCGCGTCTGTCCTTGGTAGGTGGTGTGTTTTTGATTTTTTCGTCGCTGTCTACGATGTCGATCATTGACCGCGCCTTTGACGATATTTGGCAGATCAAAAAATATACGTCGTTTCGCCGCAATCTGGCGATTTATTGGGCGGTGATCACCTTGGGGCCGTTTGTGTTTGGCGGCGCGCTGTTGCTGATTAATTTGATGATGCACGGTCTGAATTTGAGCAACATTCCGATTCTTGGGTCATTGCTCAGTTGGCTCCTCCCTTTTGTGCTGTCGATGGGGGCGTTTGCCGCGCTGTATGTGTTTGTGCCGAACCGCAAAGTGCTGTGGAAAGACGCGCTGGTCGGTGGTTTTGTCGCCGCAGTGATTTTTCTGCTGCTGTCCAAATCGTTCTCCGCCGTATTCAAATCATTTTCCGGCTATGCGATTTTATACGGAGCGTTCAGCATCATTCCTGCGTTTTTTCTCTGGCTGTATGTGCTGTGGTGGGGAATTTTGTTCGGCGCGGGGATTACCGCGAATCTACCGATTCTCAAATACGAACGCTGGCGGCGCGAAGCGCGTGCGGGCGATCGTTTGCCTGAGGCCTTGATGGTGCTGTATTTGCTGCATCAGGCGCAACGATCACCGGCGCGTATGATGAGCTGGAGCGCTTTGCAACAGCAGATCAAGCTCAATAGCGAGGAGCTGGCGTATATTGTCGAGTGCTTGCAGGCACGCGGCTGGGTTGGCAAAGTCCAGCGCACGGACGGTGGCTACGGTTGGGCCTTGATCGCCGATAGCGAACAGGTGCGGCTGGCCGATGTGTACGACGCGTTCGTATTCGACACGCCGTATTTTGCCAATTTGGCCGAGCAGCAAAATCTGCCGTGGGCGCGCTATTTGACTGAATTGCAGCATACAGCGGCGCATGATGTCAGTTTGAACCAATTATTTGAGGCTAAAACAGTAGCCAACCCCTGAAGTTATGGTTACAATTAGCCCAATTACTCTTGGAGAATCACATGAAAGTCGCTGAAATTCTGAACATCAAAGGCAATATCCTATACACCACTGCGCCGGATAAGTATCTGCGCGATGCCATTGCGAAAATGGTTGAGGAAGACATTGGCTCGCTGGTGGTCTTAGAAAAAGGCAAATTGGTCGGTATGCTGACCTTCCGCGAGATTTTGCATGCGATTCATCGCAACGGCGGTAAAGTGGCGGATCAAACGGTTGCAGATGCGTATGCACGCGAACCGCTGGTATTGACGCCGGAATTGGACGTCTATGAAATGCGTCAAAAAATGCTCGACTCGCATACGCGCTATGTGCCGGTGATGGAAGGCGACGTGCTGATGGGCGTGTTGTCACTGTTTGACGTGGCGAAAAGCATGATTCAGGCGCAAAAATTGGAAAATCAATTGCTCAAAGCGTATATTCGCGATTGGCCGGAAGACCCTGAAAAATCAGGAACGGACGAATAAAAATCGGGCGATTGCTTGAGAGATGGGTTGAGGCAAAGAGCGGGCAGATGTTGATTTGCCCGCTTTTTATTATGAATCAAAAGAACACAGTGGATACGGCATGGCGCAAAGCTCCTTTTCCTTGTTGACGACGCGACGGTTTTTACCGTTTTTTTTGACGCAGTTCTCCGGCGCGTTCAATGACAATCTGTTCAAAACCGGCTTGACCTTGCTCACCTCGTTTTATGCGGTGCGTTACGGCGGTTTGGCGCCGGCTTTGGCGAGTAATTTGATTGCGGGTTTGTTCATTGTGCCGTTTTTGTTGCTGTCGGCGACGTCGGGGCAATTGGCGGATAAATACGATAAAGCGGCAATCATGCGCTGGGTGAAGCTGTTTGAGTTGTTCATCGTGCTGCTCGCTGCATATGGTTTGCTCGCGCACCATGCGTGGGTGCTGTATTTGTGCATTTTGCTGCTGGGTACGCATTCTGCGGTGTTCGGGCCGGCGAAATATGCGTTTTTGCCGCAGGCTTTGGGCGCGAAAGAGGTGGTCGCGGGCAATGGTTTGGTCGGGATGGCGACTTTCATCGCGATTTTGACCGGCTCGATCACGGCGGGCGAATTGGTGCATCGCGGTGACACGGGCGTGCAGGCGCTGAGTGGGCTGATCGTGGTGATTGCGCTGGCAGGCGTGTTGTTCAGTCGTTTCATCCCGAGTGCGCCGCCGATTCAGGCGGTGCGGATGAATTGGAATCCGTTCTCGGAAATCACGCGAAATCTGCGTATCGCGCGCGAGGATATGGCGGTGTTTCATGCGATGA
Source organism: Burkholderiaceae bacterium (assembly GCA_049291875.1). Taxonomy (GTDB): domain Bacteria; phylum Pseudomonadota; class Gammaproteobacteria; order Burkholderiales; family Burkholderiaceae; genus CTSOIL-112. The sequence continues at coordinate 33,144 of JBATQE010000060.1, read as the reverse complement.
TCGGTATTTCGTGGCTGTGGTTTTTCGGTGTGACGTTTTTGACGCATTTTGCGCCGCTGGCCAAGGATCTTCTGGCGGTGAACGAGCGCGGTGTGACGTTGATGCTGGCGACGTTTTCCATCGGGATTGCGATGGGTTCGATGCTGTGCGCGCGCTTGTCGCGCAATCAGTTGGAAATCGGCTTGGTACCGCTGGGCGCGATCGGCATGAGCGTGTTTGGCATCGATCTGTTTTTTGCGATTTTGGCTTTGAGCCGACAGGCTGATGGCGGTGCGTTGATGGATGTACCGGCGTTTTTGGCGCAGGGCGCGAGCTGTCGTTTGCTCGTGGATTTGCTGATGATGTCGGTGTGTGCGGGTTTGTTCAGTGTGCCGTTGTACGCGATGGTGCAGACTTATGCTGCGCCGTCGCACCGTGCGCGCATCGTGGCGGCGAATAATTTTTTGAACGCTTTGTTTATGGTGGCGGCGGCACTGTTGGCGATGGGTTTGACTTTACTGGACTTGAATGTAGCGCAGATTTTGCTGGTGGTGACGCTGTTGAATATTTTGGTGGCGGTGTATATTTTTGGCTTGGTACCGATGTTTTTGTGGCGCTTTTTGGCGTGGGTGTTGACCTCGATTATGTACCGCGTGCGTTTTATCCACCGCGATCGGATTCCGGCGAAAGGCGCGGCTTTGATCGTGGCCAATCATGTGTCGTTTGTCGATGCGTTTTTCTTGATGGCGGCCAGTCCGCGACCGATTCGCTTTGTGATGGATGCGGGGATTTTTAAGATTCCGGTGCTGTCCGCGCTGTTTCGCTCGCTCAAGGCGATTCCGATTGCCAGTGCGAAGGAGGATGAGTTTGTGCTGGAAGAGGCGTTTTTGCAGATGCAAAAGGAGCTGGAGGATGGGCAACTGGTGTGCATTTTCCCCGAAGGGCGCTTGACGGCCGATGGTGAGATGGCGCCGTTTCGCGCGGGCATCAGCAAAATTTTGGCTTTGCATTCCGCGCCGGTGGTGCCGATTGCGCTGCGGGGCTTGTGGGGTTCTTTTTTCTCACGCAAAAATGGTGCGGCGATGAGCAAGCCATTTGTGCGCGGTTTCTTTTCCAAAGTCGAGGTGACTGTGGGTGAGCCGATCGCGCCGGAAAAAGCGACACCGGCGAATTTGGAGGCGGCGGTACGGCAGTTGCGCGGTGATTGGCAATAGTTGGATAGAACAACCCAATAGAATGAATCAGGGGACGATATGTTTTCAGAGTTGGTTTTGGCGTCGAATAATCAGGGAAAGCTAGTGGAGTTTGAGCGTTTGCTCGCGCCTTTGTCGATCGCGGTACGCCCGCAGGCGCAGTTTGCCGTGCCGGAATGTGACGAGCCGTTTCATACCTTTGTGGAAAATGCGCTGCACAAGGCGCGGCATACGGCGCGCCACACCGGTTTGCCCGCGTTGGCAGACGACTCAGGCGTGTGCGTACCGGCGTTAAACGGTGCGCCGGGCGTGTTTTCTGCGCGCTACGCATCCTTGTTCACGCCTTTACTCCATCCGGATTTGGATAAAGATACGCAAAATAATTTACAATTGCGCGAACATTTGCGCGATATGTCCGATCGTCGGGCGTATTACTACTGCGTTCTGGTATTGGTGCGTTCGGCGGATGATCCGCAGCCGATGATTTGCGACGGTCAATGGTGGGGGCAAATGATGGATGAGCCGCGAGGCGATGGCGGTTTTGGTTACGATCCTTACTTTTTCATCCCTGAATGGAATGTGACCGCCGCGCAAATGGATAAGACACAAAAAAACGCACTCAGTCATCGTGGACAAGCGGTGCAGGCATTGATTGAAAAACTGAAAAACGAATATTCACACCAATAATAAAAGGAGCAACACATGAGCAAAACCATTCAACTCATCGGCGTGCCAACAGACATCGGCGCAGGTGCGCGTGGTGCATCCATGGGGCCGGAAGCCTTGCGCGTCGCGGGAATTGAATCCATGTTGCGGGCGCATCATTTGCAGGTCGAGGACAGTGGGAATCTGGTAGGACCGGCCAATCCGTGGCTGCCGCCGACTGATGGCTACCGTCATTTGGAGCAAGTGCGCCAGTGGAACCAGTCGTTGCACGAAGCGTACTACGAGGCGCTGAAAAACGGTCGTTTGCCGATTACCTTGGGCGGTGATCACTGTCTGGGCATCGGCTCGATCAGCGCGGCGGCGCGCTATTGCCGTGAAACGGGCAAGGATTTACGCGTGCTGTGGCTGGACGCGCATGCGGATTTCAATACCAATGAGTTAACGCCGACGGGTAATATTCACGGCATGCCGGTGGCGATTCTATGCGGTATCGGCCCCGAGCTTTTGACGCACATTGGCGGACAAATGCCGGCCATCACGCCGGATGTGGTGCGCCAAATCGGTATTCGCAGTGTTGATCAGGGGGAAAAACGCTTGGTGCATCAGGTTGGCTTGGATGTGTTCGATATGCGCTTTATTGACGAAGAAGGCATGCGCGCGACCATGCAGCAGGCGCTGTACGGCATGACCGAAAACACGCATTTGCATGTGAGCTTTGACGTCGATTTCCTCGATCCGAGCATCGCGCCGGGCGTGGGCACGACCGTCCCCGGTGGCCCGACCTATCGTGAGGCGCAATTGTGTATGGAGATGATCGCCGATACGGGGCGCTTGGCCTCGCTGGACATCATGGAGCTGAATCCGGCGTTTGATGTGAAAAACCAAACAGCGCAACTGGCGGTGGATTTGGTGGACAGTTTGTTTGGCAAATCCACCTTGATGCGGGTGTGAATCCGAATTTTTCACATATCCAATTTAAAAAGGGCGCTCTTTTATGGAGCGCCCGAGGCTGTTGACAAAGTCCCTCTCCCCTTGCTCCTCTCCCGTAAACGGGCGAGGGGTAAAAACAGAGGTTTATCAGCAATCTGAGGCGCTCTTTCATAGAGCGCCTTTTTTTATGATTGATATTTATTTTTCTTCACGAAAATCCGCAGCATGATAACCATCGACTTGACCGGCCATGGTTTGGTCGGCGCGTTGTCCTAAATTGCCCAAGCCTTTGAGTTGCAACTGGAACAGGATCGAGTTGTTTGCTTTATTGTTGCCTGTTTGCGTGCGCTGCCCGACCAAGCGGAAAATCCAACAGTCATGGGCGTACTCGAATCCGGCGTAAACGTCGTTGACTTTTTTCGATTGCAGGTTGTAGTTTAGACGCGCCACGGCGTACAAATTATTTGACACATAGCTGACGGGGAATTGCGTGGCGACGTACACGGTTTTGGCCGGTTCTTTGAGAATGCGGTTTTCGTGGTAGCCGAGATTGAACACCTGACGAAAGCCGGGTTGCCAGCGAATCGCCGCGTCGGTTCGCAGCAGTTTGTTGTTGTCCATATTGTATTGAACGAAACCCTGCGCCCATAGGTTTGGCGCGATGCGTCCCGACATGGCGGCCAAAACGTCAGATTTGCGGCTGGTGTTGGTCGTGGTGGTGTTCGGCAGAGTGACACTTTGCTCGTCAAAATAGTAACGTTGTGCCACGGAGGCTTGCAGTAATTCTTCACCGGTGTCTTGTGACAAGATGCGCGAGGTCACGCCGGTGGTGATTTGATTGGCTTGCGCAATGCGATCACTGCCGGTAAACAGGTTTTCGGTGTAAATGCGCGAGAAGTCCAAATCCGCCAAGGCGCTGTCAAAGTTCCAAATTTGGTTTTGGCTGCGGTACGGGATGTAGGCGTAATACAACCGCGGCTCCAAGGTCTGAATCACGTTTTTACCGAACCATTGCGCGCGTCGCTCCATCACCAATCCGCTGTCTAAGCTCATGATCGGCAGTGCGCGCGTGGCGTTTTTGTCATACACCACGCCGGTATTGCTCGGTACATAGCTCAGATTGTATTGTGTGGCATGAACTCCGATTTTTGGGATGAAAAATGCGCCGGGCTGACGCCATTCATAGCTCACGCTCGGGTAAACAATATGCCGCCAGCCTTCTGCGTGGTCGGTTTTATCAGGATGTGTGAAATGAATCGATTCGGCTTGGGTATTGAATACCCAGTTGCCCCAACGCTTTTTGTAATTTATATTCAATTGCGGCTCAAAGTCATACGGCACTTCGACGCTGTTCGCGCTGTCCTGTAAGGTTTGATAGGTCTTGCGCCGCAGGCGCATGTACAGATCGTCATCCTTGTATTGCAGGCTGAATGTACTCGGAATCGTGCGCGAGGCGGTATCGGCAATGCGCGAGCCAAAATCATCGATGTAGTCTTTGTCCGAGACTTTTTGCCAATTCACATCGGCGCGCCATTGACCTTTGCCTAAGTCGCCACGGGTGGTATGCTGAACCATCCAATAGTATCGTGCTTCGTCGGTCTTTCTGTCGTTCGGCATGTATTCGCCATACAGTTGACCGGAACCCCAGCGCGTCAGATAACGGTATTCCGCGCCCAAGCGCACACCGCGTTCGCTCAAAATGGTCGGGTAAAGTGTGGCGTCGTAGTTCGGTGCGATGTTGAAATAGTAGGGCACAATGATGGTTGCGCCATTGCTCGATGCGTAGCCGAAGGTCGGAGTCAATACGCCGGATTGGCGTTTGTTGCCCAGCGGTACGCGCAGGTACGGGCTGGCCAGAATTGGTACGTCTTTAAATACCAGCGTGGCGTTGCGCGCGATGCCCTGATCGGCATCTTGATCCAAAATCATCGAATCGGTTTTGATGTACCAATCGGGGTCTTCCGCCTGACAGGTGGTGTAGCGCGCTTGCGAGAGCAGGGCGCGGCGGCTGGATAATAGGGTCAAGGATTCGGCTTTGCCGCGACCCTCGGTTTTGCTGACGGTGAAATCCGCCGGTGTCATGCGGCCGGTTTCGCTCGACAGATTGTATTGCAGGTTTTGACCGGCGATGGAGCCGCCGTCGGCTTTGACCATTTTCGCATGGCCGTTGACCGATACTTGCTCGCTCGGATAATCGTAATGAATCGTGTCGCCTTGCACGCGTGTGTCTTCGCGGCTGATGCAGGCTTTGCCCTTGAGGTAGATATCCTGATTGACCACGGCGGTGACGCTATCGGACACCGCTAAGGTATTGCCTGTGTTGTTTGCAGTGCTAACGGTTTTTACGCCTTGCAAGTCTTGGCAATAGGGCAAAATTTCCTCGGCGGGCGGTGCGGTTTTCGGCGCAGGTGCTACCCAGACTTCCTCTGAAATGGTTTGCGCACTCACCGGCTCCACCAACGCGCCGGCACAGGAGAGCAACACCAAGGCGCGCAAAACATGTTTGGTCAATGGGTTGACCAATGGGGTGTGCGACGCAGTGATTGTTTTTCCGGCAAAAAGCATGGGCGATCAAGGGTTTAAACAATGGTTCAATGAATGGTTTAGGTAAAGAAATTGCTGTGCTGCTTCATGCGTTCGGCATAGGTGAGCAGCCAATTGTAACGCCGGATTGCAACGGTGAAGGGCTATATTTGCCCCCATAAAATCGAGTAGAATACGCGACGACAGCAAAAGCGGACTCATTGTACCTGATTATTGAGTGCGCTGGCTTTGGCGATGGTGGATTTTCGCCGAGAAAATAACGTTTTGAAACGGATCAATGGATAATGGATCAACAATGACAACGATGACAGCACAGACAGAATTAGCATTACCGAACGATGAACGGGTCGCTCTGCTCCAGCAATGGTTGCATACGCTGCCCGAAACATGGGGCATACAGGTGGATAGCTTGGCGGTGGCTTCGGCGGATGCGAGCTTTCGCCGCTATTTTCGGGTAAAGACAGCGCAGTCCGCTCAACCGAGCCTGATCGTCATGGATGCGCCGCCGACGCACGAGGATTGCGCGCCATTTATTCATGTGGCTCAGTTATTCGGTGGCAGCGGCGTGAATGTGCCGAAAATTCTGGCGCAGGATTTGGCGCAGGGCTTTTTATTGTTGAGTGATTTGGGCAATACCACTTATCTGACCGCGCTCAATGCGGATATGTCGCAGGCCGATGCGCTGTATCGGCAGGCGTTAAAAGCATTGGTTCAGTTGCAAACGGCGAGCCAGCCGAATGTGTTGCCCGATTATGACCGCCAACGCTTGTTGGATGAAATGATGCTGTTCCCGCAGTGGTATTTGGGCGTGCATTACCAATATTCATTAACGGATGAGCAAACGGCCGCCTTGACCAAGGTATTCAACGCTTTATTAGACAATAACACCGCGCAAACCTCAGTTTGGGTGCATCGTGACTATCACAGCCGCAATTTGATGGTGGTGGACGGTGCGCCGGATGATATGGCCATTAACCCGGGAATTATTGATTTTCAGGACGCGGTCTATGGCCCGATTACCTATGATGCGGTGTCGTTGTTGCGTGACGCGTATATTGAGTGGCCGGAAGACGTGCAGATTGATTGGCTTGCGCGCTATTGGGAAATGGCGCGAGCGGCCGGATTGGTGGTGCCGGACACGTTTGACGTGTTCTACCGCGATTTTGAATTCATGGGTTTGCAACGACACTTGAAGGTATTGGGTATTTTTGCACGCTTGTATCACCGCGATGGCAAATCGGGCTATTTGAAAGACTTGCCGCTGGTGCTCAAATACACGCGGCAGGTGGCCGCGCGTTATCGCGAGTTTGCGCCGCTGTTGCGCCTGCTCGATGATGTGGCGCAGAAAGCTGGGACAGATGATACTACGCAGGTCGGTTATACTTTTTAAGGGTACAGTATGATTGATGTCGCGATGATTTTTGCCGCCGGACGGGGCGAGCGTATGCGTCCTTTGACCGATGTGATGCCCAAACCTTTGCTCGAAGTCGGTGGTAAGCCGCTGATCGTGTGGCAAATCGAAGCGCTGGCGCGCGCGGGCATACGCCGAATCGTGATTAACCATGCGTGGTTGGGCGAGCAAATTCCGGCGTATTTGGGCGACGGTTCGCGCTATGGGGTGCAGTTGTATTATTCGGCGGAGCGCGCGGCGCTGGAAACGGCGGGCGGTATTGCACAGGCATTGCCGACATTGACCACGCTCAGTGCGCATTCGGTGTTTTTGGCGGTCAGCGGAGATGTGTACACGGACTATGATTATGCGCAATTGCATGGCAAGGCCGCAGAGTTGGCGCGCAGCGCGCAGCCGCAGATGTTTTTGGTGATGGTGGATAATCCCGATTTTCATGCGCAGGGTGATTTTGCACTGGATGGTGAGCGTTTGTTGGCCTTGAATGATCCGATGCGCTCAGATGCGGCGCGTGCATTGACCTTCGGTAATATCGGTTTGTACGATATGCGCGAGTTTGCCGCGATCCAAGCCGGTGAAAAGGTGGCGATGAGCCCTTATTATCGTCAAGCGATTGAGCAGGGTCGCGCACAGGGTGTGTTTTTCGACGGCTTGTGGGAGAATGTAGGTACGCCTGAGCAATTATCCCAATTGAATTGGCGTTTACTGGGGTAAATTTGCGTGAGTTTTGCGTAAATGGAATGCCTCGGTTGATTTAAGAAAACGCGGAATAAGTATGTTTTCCAGCTCAAGGATTTACATAGGTCGGCACACTTGACAGCATCCGCAATTTTAACATTTTGATTTTGTTCAAATTTTTTCAGGGTTTCCCTGAAAAAATTTCTAATCCTAAGCACGGAAAAAGTAGGGTTTTGTTTTTTCCGTATTTCCTTAATGTGGAGTAGTGGATATGCGCATACTGTTAGCAGAAGACGATGAAGTACTCGCCGACGGTCTCTCGCGTGCCTTGCGCGAAACCGGCTACGCGGTGGATGTGGTGAACGACGGCCAGCAGGCCGATGCCGCGCTGTCCACGCAGGAATGCGATTTGCTGATTCTGGATTTGGGTTTGCCGAAAATGTCCGGTTTGGAGGTTTTGCGTCGCGCGCGTGCGCGTCACATGTACACGCCGGTATTGATTTTGACCGCTGCCGATTCGGTGGAACAACGTGTTCAGGGCTTGGATTTGGGGGCGGACGATTATATGGCCAAGCCGTTTTCCCTGCATGAATTGCTCGCGCGCGTGCGTGCGCTCACACGCCGCCAAGCGGGTTTTGGACAAAGCCGTATTCAGTTGGGCAATTTGAGCTTTGATCTGGTCTCGCGCAGCGCGCAGGTGGACGATCAGTTGATTGATCTGTCGGCTCGCGAATTGGGCGTATTGGAAATTTTGCTCAATCGCACGGGGCGGCTGGTCTCCAAAGAGCAGATTCTCGATCATTTGTGCGAGTGGGGCGAAGAGGTCAGTCACAACGCAATTGAGGTGTATGTGCATCGTCTGCGCAAAAAATTGGAGCCGTCGGGCTTGAACATCACCACCATTCGCGGTCTGGGCTATTGTCTGGAAAAACCGAAAGAGGTGCCGGATGCGATTCCTTAAATCTCTCTAATATAGTCCCTAATTTTGCATTGAACCGAGCCAATGTGGCGTAGATTCCAAACCTCCCGCCCCAAATCGCTGTTTGGGCAAATCATGCTGTGGATGCTGTTGCCGCTGATTATTCTGTGGCCGCTGTCCATGCTGATTTCCTATCCGATTGGGCGCAGCATTGCTGACTCGCCTTTTGATCAGAGTCTGAGCAATCAAATCCAACTGTTGCAGCAGCGCGTGTACAGCGAGCAAGTCGGCACGCCGTGGCATGTGGTGGCCGATGACGGTACGGACAAACGGGTGTTTCAGCTCATCACCGCCGATGGCGTGTCGATTGAAGGTTGGGCGAAACTGCCGCAGCCGCCCTTGCTTGACTCGATTGAGCTGAACCGCGTGCAATTTTACAATACCAAAATTGATGGCGAACCCTACCGCATGGCGTATGTGTGGTTGCAATTGAACGCCACCTCGCCGCTGACGGTGAAATTTTCACCCGACACCTTGGTATTGCTGCAAATCGGCGAAACGCTGAATAAGCGCCGCGCGCTGGCGCGGCAAATTTTGCAGGGCGTGACCTTGCCGCAATTGATGTTTCTGCCGATTGCGGTGATGCTGATTTGGTTCGGCTTGACGCGCGGGATTATGTCGCTCAATCGCCTGCAAATGAGCGTTTTACAACGCAATGAAAACGATTTGAGCAATTTATCTTTGGACGATACGCCTGAGGAAGTGCAGCCGCTGGTGCGCAGTTTTAACAATATTCTCAGTCGCTTGCGGCGCAACGTCGGTCTGCAAAAACGCTTTTTGGCCGACACCGCGCATCAAATCAAAACACCGCTGGCCGGACTGAAAGCGCAGGCTGAGTTGGCGCTGAATACCAAAAGTTCGCTACAGCGGCGCGAAAGTCTGGAGCACATCAGTAGTTCTGCCGATCGCGCGGCGCGGCTGGTGTCGCAGTTGATCGCATTGGCGCGTACAGAACACATCAGCAACGAAGGCACGGACTGGAAAAATGTTGATCTGGTTCAGGCCGCACGCGATCAATTGGTCAATGCTGCCGATCATGCCATGCAGGCCGGTTTGCTGATTGCCTTTGAAGCGCCCGATTGGGAAGTGCCGATATTGGCCCAGCCGGTGATGCTCGGCGAATTGATCAAAAATCTGATCGACAACGCGTGTCATTACACCCAGTCGGATGTCACTGTACGCGTGACGCAGGATCATTTGGCCGCGCATTTGTATGTGCTGGACAATGGCCCTGGAATTCCGGCGCATGAGCGCGAGCAGGTGTTTGAGCCGTTTTACAGCGTATTGGGCGAGAACAAAGGCGGCAGCGGGCTGGGGCTGGCGATTGTCAAGGAAATTGCGCGTCTGCATTCGGCGGAATTGAAAATCACCGAAAATGTTGAGTTGGAAAACGCCTATCTCAAACCGGGCTGTATCGTGCATGTGATTTTCAAGCGTGCGGATGTGCAGATGTCCGAGTCGGCGGGTTTGGGTACATAAAGGATTTTTCGTCAGGCATTTGCCCCGAATATTTCAATCGCCGCCAAGGCATCTTGCTCCGTCATCACGCGCGCGTTGCGTGTCGCGGGGTCAATGCAGGTTTGCATCAGAATCGCCCGATCAATGCCCGATAAACCGCGATAGCGTACGACTTGCGGGCTTTGGCCTTGCGCACGCAGTTGCTGCGTCAGTGCCAAAGCCTGTGCTTCGGAGTAGGCGTAGAGCGCTTGCTGTCCGGTCAAACTGATTTGCACCCACGGCGCATGAATCATCAGCACACGGCCTTGATCGAGCAGTGGCCGTAAGTATTGGTAGACAAACATCAACATCAGTGCACCGCTGTGGATGCCGTCGGCATCGGGGTCAAACAACAACACCAGCCGTTCAAACCGCAAATCATCCCAGACGAACAAATCCACCGTTGGGCGCGAGTGGTCAATGTCCAAGCTCTCGTTCAGAGCTTTGAACAGCGGGTATGCAGCCACTTTCTCGGCTGAGGCTTTGATCGCGTTTAACGGCTTGCCTTGCATGGGCAAAACCGCTTGAAACTGCCCGTCGCGCAATGCCGCAACCGTGCTGGCGGCTGAATCGCCTTCGACGATGAATAGTTCCGTTCCCGCACCGTGGCGGCGCGAGTCGGTCAGTTTGACAGGAGTATTTCTAAAGTACATGTGGGCGCATCATTGAAGAAAAAACACCCGCGCAGTCTACAACATTTACGCGGGTGTATTTTGAATGATGAAGGTTTTTTAACCCCAACGTCGGTGCAAATAGCGCACACTGGCATCGAGCAGCCAACCAATCAGACCGATCAGCACAATCGCCGCCATCAGCTCCGAATACGCCATGCGGTCGCGGGTATCGAGGATGAAGTAGCCCAAGCCGCTGGTCACGCCGAGCATTTCGCATGGCACCAGCACGATCCACACCACGCCGATCGCCAGTCGCAGGCCGGTCAGGACATGGCCGAACACCGCGGGTAAAATGATGCGCGACAGCGTTTCCCACGGCGTCGCCGACAGCGATGCACCCAGTTGCAACCACTGTTTATCAATCGATTTAACGCCCGCGGAGGTGTTCAAAATAATCGGCCAGACCGCAGCAAAGGTCAGGAGAAAATAAATCGGTGCGTCGCCAATGCCAAACAACATCACCACCACCGGCATCCATGACAGCGGCGAAATCATGCGCAGCAGTTGAAAGGCGCCGGTACTGGTCTGCTCGAACAAAGCCGAGCGACCCATCAACAAGCCAATCGGAATACCGATCAACAAGGCCAAAGCCAATCCGATCAAAATCCGCCGCAGGCTGGCGATCAGGTGCGCGTTCAATTGCCCCTGACTGAGCAATTGCCACAAACTATCCGCCGTGGGCGCAGGCGCCAACTGTGATGCAATCGGCATACTGCCCTGCAACCACTGCACGCCGAAATGCCACAGCACGACCAAAACCAGCAGGCCGATCACGGCCAGCAGATGGGGTGTCAGTGCGGGAGAGAGCAGCGCTTTTGCTCCGACTGTTTTTGCTCCGACCGTTGGCGCGTTCGTTGATTGATTAACGGGGTGTGCGATGTGCTTGCTCATGGTATTGTTCATCATATAGTGCCGAATTAGATCACCAAGGTTTCTTGACGGCTAAAACTGTCGGGGATGTTGAATTTAGCCTGACTTTGCGTTGCTAAAATCGCCTGACGCACAAAACGGTCATCCACCAATTCTTTGGCGACGGTTTGCGGATCCAGTTTTGCCAAGAAATCGTGCTGCCCCGCGATGTAAGTCTGCTGGAGCATTTGCACCAATTTTTCGGTGTAGCTGGCATACGGATACGGCTGAAAATCAATGCGCGACTGTTGCCAATCGGGATGGCGAATCACGCCACGATCAATATAACCTTGCCAATCTTTGCTGTTCGGCGCGAGTACTTTTTGCAAAACCGGTTCCAAATGCGGCGTGTATTTGTGTTCGCCCGAAGCGGATAGTAAGGCTGCCGTTTGCACGCGGTGCTCCTGCGTCCACAATTGCGCTTTGACCAATGCATTGACCACTTTTTGCGTCCATTCAGGGCGCTGTTCCACATCGCGGCTGTGCATCACCGACACGCAGCAGGCGTGATCACGCCACACGTCGGCGGTAAAACGCAAGACTTTACCGACACCGAGTTGCTCGGCAGAGGCGTTGAACGGCTCGGCGACGATGAATCCGGCAATGCTGTTCGCCGCCAAGGCCGGCGTCATATCCGATGGCGCCATGACCACCAATTTCACCTGTTTGGCTGTGGGCGTTGCTTGCTCGGTGACTTCGAGGCCGTTTTCGCGCAGCAAATATTGCAATACCACATTGTGAATCGAGTACCAGAATGGAATCGCCACGGTTTTGCCGCCGAGGTCTTTGATGCTGTTGATGCTCGGAGCAACGGTCAAGGCCGAACCCGCCATGTGGTTCCACATCAAAACTTTGAGTGGGCTTTGACTGCCATAGCGCGCCCAAACGGTCATCGGCGAGAGCAAATGCACCAAGTTCACTTGGCCGCTGATAAACGCCTCGACCAACTGCGCCCAACTGCGGAACATTTTTGGCGCTTCTACCGCCACGCCTTCGGCCTCGAATAATTTTTGCTGATGCGCGACCAATAGCGGCGTCGCATCGGTGATCGGCAGATAACCAATACGCAATGGCGCATCGGGCGATTTTTCCGCGCGCTGATTGCAGGCTTGCAATAACGGCAAGCTGCCGCTGAGCATGAATAAACTGCTGAGTTTGAGCATTTCACGACGAGAGATCATGGTGAGCCTTTTTATGAGGTAATAGTGGGTTGAAAATATCTAAATTGGGTAAGGTCAATTGCGTTTAAATCACATAGTCTTCGACGGCCTCGGCGGCATTCAAACGACCACGGTGCAAGGTTTGCAAAATATCCATACGCAGCGCGTTCATATTCAATGCAACCTCTTGGCGCGGATACGGCGCATTGATCGACCATTGCCCAATCAAGCGGCCGGGCTTATTGCCCAGCAGCAATACGCGATCCGCTACGGTCAGCGCTTCGTCAATATCATGCGTGACCAATACTGCGGCGGTGTGATGGCGTTCAACGATTTGGCGCAGCAATGCCTGCATCTCGCCACGGGTGATTTCATCCAGAGCAGAAAACGGCTCATCCAGCAAGATAATCTCTGGTTGACGCGCCAACGCGCGTGCCAATGCGACGCGCTGCGCCATGCCGCCGGACAAGGCCGAAGGGTAGGCATTGGCCGCGTGGCTCAAGCCGACTTCCTGCATGGCCGATTGCACGCGCTGCTGAGCCTCGTTTTTGCTGATCTGCGGCTGATTTTTGAACGACAGGCCAAACGCGATGTTCTCACGCACGGTCAGCCACGGCAATAAGCTGGGCTGTTGAAACACAAACGCTGCGCGCGCATGAGGGCGACTGATGGTTTGTCCGAAAATCTGTACCTGACCACGGTGCGGCTGATCCAATCCGGCCAAAACGCGCAGCAGCGAGGATTTGCCCACACCGCTCGGGCCGAGCAGCGCGACCAATTCACCATGCGCCAAATCCAACGAAAAATCCTGTAACACGAGGTTGAATTCCGCTTTGGCCTGCGCGTAGCCCAAAGCGATGTCGTGCGCTTGTAAAATCGGTGCTGCGCTCATGATGCCTGCTCCAACGCGGTTTCGGCCGGTGATTTTGACGCTTGCTCCAGCGCATGGATTTCCTTGCGCAGGTGCTTGATCGCCGGTGTGACGATGGCGACGAACATGGCCTCGCGGGTGCGGCGTTGGGCGGCGTGACGCACTTGATAGCCCTTCGCGCCTGCGTGCAGGGCCGCCGACTGCGCCGCGCGCAAGGCCAATTCGGATGCGGCCAAACGCAGTTTCAGTACCTGTAAACGTTGCTCGTCGCTGATCGCACCGGCGTACACGGCGTCGGCCAATGGCAAGGTTTGCGCCAAAATCGCGTCCAACTCGGCGCGCAGGCTGGCCTCGTCGTCGTCCAAAAATGCATTGACCTCGGCGACCGCGCCGATATTGCTCTGGCGAATCACGTTCAGGCAGCCTTCGATCACGCCCGCGCCGATGCCCATTTGCAATAGGATAAAACCGGATTTGATGCGTTGAATATAGGCTGCAAATTCGTTGGGCTCGGCCAGCACGTCGGCGTGCGCGATAAAGACGTTTTCAAAGCGCACGTTCAGCGTGCCGGTGCCTTCGAGCGCGCAAAATTCCGCGCACGGCTTGAGTGTCACGCCTGCGCTTTGACCACCCACCATGAACATCACATAGCGCTGATCGGGTAATTGCGCCGTCGCCGCGAACACATGATCGGCGCCCAGATTCGACACCCACGGCAAAACGCCGTTGATCACATAGCCGCCCTGTGAGTTCGGACCCTCAACGGGCTGCGCTTGCAACAAATGCTTTTCGATGCCCGCCAGATGCTTGACCGTGTTCGACATACCGGTTCCGGCCAATTGTTTACCGCTCAAAATGTTGGGTAAATATTTCGCGCGTACGGCGGCGTTGCTGCTTTGGCGCAGATACCACGCGCAGGCTGATTGACACCAGCCCATGAACGCCGTTGCGCCACATTCCGCACCGATCACGCTCAAAGCGCGGATTTGCGCGGCCAATCCCAAATCCGAACCGCCCAACTCGCGGCCACCGATTGCAGCAAAACCGCCGATCGCACCCAATTCGTGCAGGTACTCGGTGGGGTACAGACCTTTGCAGTCAATCTCACCGACCAATGGGCGTAAGTGCGATTGAGCGTGTTCGCTGACGGTGTGTAATAAGGTTTCGACAGACATAGTGATTCTTTTCTATGGGTTAGGTCAACGTCTTAGTGCTTTTTGACTAACGACGGATGGTAGATCAATGCGATTTAAAATAGGGCTAACGGATTTAAGCTTGCGATTCAAGATTGCTCAATACCTAACAAAATGTACCGTCATTCCCGCAATGGGGTTGAGCGGGAATCCAGTTTGTGAATCGGTTGATCCTATGAAAAAGCCAATTCAGATTAATCCGCTGGATACCCGCTAAAATCATGCGGGTATGACGGAGTTCTGTTTCAATGTGCCTAAATGTGTTTAAGTGTGCCGCTTGAATCAACTTGAATCCGCTTGATTTGTCGCCAAAAAATGCTTCGCGTTTTTAAGCGTACGGCTGTAATTCAGGGTTGATCGGCGTTTGCGCCAGATTGTTGGTGTAATTGCACAGGGTTGCCAAGGCCACGCCCAGGATGACTTCGACCGCTTGCTGTTGGTTGTAGCCGGCGGCGATGAAATCATTGAACTCGGTGTCGCTGACATTGCCCTTGTTGTGCATCACGGCGAGGGTGAATTGCGCCAGTTGGTTCAATTTTGCGTCCCTCAATGCGCTGGTGTGGCGCAATGCGTCGATCAACTCGGGCGACATCAGGTTTTTCTTTGTGCTCAGAGCGCAGTGGCCGGCCACGCAAAAGCCGCAACCATTGGTGACGGCGGCGGTGATTTGCACCACTTCGCGTTCAGCAGGTGTGAGGCTGGTTTTCGCATTGATCGCACCGACTTCTTGGTACATTTCGAGCGCGGTGGGGGCGTTGGCCAATACGCCGATCAGATTCGGTAAAAAACCGTTGTTTTTCAAAGCGGTAGCCACGCGTGCTTGTGCGGCTTCGGGGGCTGATTCGACGGTATGAATGGTCAGACGGCTCATTTTTGGGTTCCTTTTGTATTTAATTTAAATAAGAAATAAGTTGAAAATATTATAAAAAATATTGGTTTTTATAACGAATTTTGATTATTTTAATGAGCTTGTGTCTGAATGAAAACGAATTTATCATGCTTTTGTTATTACAAATTGGAATATAAAATTAGAAATTTTATTTTTAATTGTGATTATCGCCGGTGATTTTGGCTAAATTTTTCATAGAATTCTGTGCCTGCCAAACGGCTCGTGTTATAATTCGCGCTGGCGGGTCCCTTCGCATTGGGGGACGGTGAATCGGGTCAGGTCCGGAAGGAAGCAGCCACAGCCGTTTTACTCAAGTGCCGGAGTCAGGCTCGCCAACTAATTCCCCAATGGGCGATGGCAAATAGTCCATCGCCTATTTCTTTTGCAGCATTTTGGAGCATAC
This sequence comes from Burkholderiaceae bacterium, assembly GCA_049291875.1. Lineage (GTDB taxonomy): Bacteria > Pseudomonadota > Gammaproteobacteria > Burkholderiales > Burkholderiaceae > CTSOIL-112. Next base: position 17,171 of record JBATQE010000060.1, on the reverse strand, counting down.
GGAAAGCACAACATGAGTTCACAAGTCCTTGCGCGAAAATGGCGTCCCAAATCATTTGCCGAGTTGGTCGGGCAGGATCACGTGGTCAAAGCCTTGTCTCATGCCTTGGACGCTCAGCGTTTGCATCATGCGTATTTATTCACCGGCACGCGCGGCGTGGGTAAAACCACCATCGCGCGCATTTTGGCCAAATCTTTAAACTGCGAAACCGGCGTGTCCGCCACTCCGTGTGGCGTGTGCGCGACCTGTCAGGAGATTGACGCAGGGCGATTTGTGGATCTGCTCGAAATCGACGCGGCGAGCAATACCGGCGTGGATGATATGCGCCAATTGATCGAAAACGCCGAATACATGCCGACTGCAGGGCGTTACAAAGTCTACCTCATTGACGAGGTACACATGCTCTCAAAAAATGCCTTCAACGCGCTGTTGAAAACGCTGGAGGAGCCGCCTGCGCATGTGCTGTTCATTTTGGCGACTACCGATCCGCAAAAAGTGCTGCCGACGGTGCTCTCGCGCTGTTTGCAATTCAACCTCAAGCAAATGCCACCCGCAGACATCGTGACGCATTTACAGAAAATTCTCAGTGCCGAAAAGGTTGCCTTTGACGAAGAGGCGCTGCATTTGATCGCCAAAGGCGCGCGCGGCAGTATGCGTGATGCGCTGTCCTTGACCGATCAGGCGATTGCGTACAGCGCGTCCAATGTCAGTGCGAACGCGGTTAAAGAAATGCTCGGCGCGACCGATTCGGCGCAGATCGAGGCGATTTTGCGCGCCTTGATCGCGCGCGATGGCGTGGCGTTGGTGCAGGTGGCCGAGCAAATGGCGGCCGGATCGACCTCATTTTACGACGCGACCATCGAATTGGCGCAAGTCTTGTATCGCATCAGCTTGGCGCAAATTGTGCCCGATGCTTTGCCTGAGGACTGGCAGTTGAGCAAAATGGTGCGCGAGCTCGCGCCGCACATGGGCGCGGATGAGGTACAACTGTATTACAGCATTGTCACGCAGGCGCGTGAGCAGCTGCACCTCGCGCCCGACCCGCAGGCAGGGTTTACCATGCTGCTGTTGCGGCTGTTGGCGTTCGTCCCTGAACAATTTCAGGCTGATGCTGCAAAAAAGTAATCGGCGCAACTTCAAAACCGCAGGCCGCCGTGAGCGCGCCGTCGGTCAAGCCCAATACCCGCCCTGAAGTTGCGCGACCACCATCCAAAACTGTGCCCAATAATAGGCTCGATGCTGCGTTCGATGCTGCGCCGAGAGAGAAGGTGGTAGCGCCCGCCGCATCGAGTCTTCCCAATCATGCGCCAACAAACACACCGCGCTTGACCGAGAATCAGACTGAATTGGCTGCGGCGTTCGCATCGTCAGCCGCACTGCCCGAATCTTCCGATTTGCGCCGCTCTGAATCAAACGTGAGTGGTAGCAACGATTTAGCGACACTGGGCGAACAATGGCAAACCATCGTGAATCAACTCGGACTGAAAGCCTACGCGCGTCAACTGCCGTATCAAAGCGAATTGATCGAATTGAGCGCGACCCGCTTGGTTCTGCGCTGTGAAAAGGCCAGCTTGGCGACCGATGACAATGCGCTCAAAGTCCTGCGGCAGAATTTGGACGACTATTTCAGCGCCCGTCACCAGCCAACGCCGACACTGCAAGTGCATATCGCCGAGAGTGGCCAAGTGCGCTTTAGTCCGCAAAAATTGGCTTTGCAAGAGCGCGAGGCGCATCTGGCGCAGGCGCGCGCAGCGATCACCCAGCATCCGACGATTCAGCAGATCGTGCATGAATTTGATGGTATGATTTTGCCCAATTCGATCATGCCCGAATGAATAAATATTTAATAAGTTATTGACTGTAAAGGAAAATATCATGATGAAAAATCAATTGGCCGGTTTAATGAAACAGGCGCAAAAAATGCAAGACGACATGAAAAAGGCACAAGACGAATTGGCCAGCATTGAAATCGAAGGCCAATCGGGCGCGGGCTTGGTCAAAGTGACCATGAATTGCAAACACGACGTCAAGCGGGTGCAAATCGATCCGTCGTTGCTCGAAGACGATAAAGACATGCTGGAAGACTTGGTCGCTGCGGCGGTCAATGATGCGGTGCGTCGTGTCGAGGAAGCCAGTGCGGCGCATTTGGGCAAAGCGACCCAAGGCATGAATCTACCGGGTGGGATGAAGTTTCCGTTTTAAAAGGGAGGCGCGGCCGTGTAATCATGTAGGTTGGGCGATGTTCGCGTCGCATGGCAGGAGCCAGAGTGTATGAAGTTGAAATAATTCATCGCGTTGCACCAGCCGCTTTAATTCGCCGCCACCATCCGATTGCGCATTGTGGCGGTTTTTGTTTTACCCTATGCGTCATTATTTTTCTTCCCTCTCAAAGCCATGTTTACCAAAGACGCCCAACTGATTCAAAACTCCTATTACGCCGCGACCGCTCAGGCTTTGCCCGAACAAGCGCCGTTAAAAAGCACGGTTTACGCCGATGTTTGCGTGGTTGGCGCGGGGTTGGCCGGATTGTCCGCGGCATTGGAATTGGCCAATGCGGGGTTTGATGTGGTGGTGCTCGAAGCGCGCCGCGTCGCGTGGGGTGCTTCGGGGCGCAATGGCGGGCAAGCGATCGCCGGTTACGCCTGCGGCGAAGAGCCGTTTGAAAAAGCCATGTCGATGGATGAGGCCAAACGTGCGTTCAATCTGACCATCGAAGGGCTGGACTTGATGCGTGAACGCATTCGTCGGTACAACATAGATTGCGACTGGGTAGACGGCTATATGACTGCGAGCGTCAAGCCCAAATCCACCGCAGATTTGTTTGAATGGGCGGATCGCTTGGGCGAAGCGTACGATTATCCGCATTTGCAAAAAATTCAGTCGGATGAAATGCCGGAGTGGGTTGCGTCCAAACGCTACCACGCTGGGGTTTTGGATAAAAACTCCGCTCATTTGCACCCGCTCAAATACGCGCTGGGTGTGGCGCGTGCCGCGCTGGACGCAGGTGTTCGTGTTTTTGAACAGAGCATGGTCACGGACATCGCGTACACCGATCCGGCGGTGGTTAAAACTGCGCAAGGGCAGGTGACGGCCAAATTTGTGATTTTGGCGGGCAATGTGTATATTGACGAGTTGGCGCCGAAAATCGCCAAACGCATCATGCCGGTCGGTACCTACATCATCGCGACCGAGCATTTGCCGAAAGAGACGGCGGATAGCCTGATCAAAAACCGCATTGCGGTGTGCGACAATAATTTTGTGCTGGATTATTTCCGTGTGACCAACGACGATCGCATGCTGTTCGGCGGGCGCGTGAGCTACTCGGGTATTACGCCGCCGAATCTGCCAGTGGCGATGCGCAAAACCATGCTGCGTGCGTTTCCACAGCTCGAAGCGGCCAAGGTTGAGTACTGCTGGGGTGGTTTTGTCGATGTGACGATGAACCGAGCGCCGGATTTTGGCCGCTTGGCGAACAATGTTTATTATCTACAAGGGTTTTCAGGGCACGGGCTGATTTTGACGGGCATTGCGGGCAAACTCGCGGCCGAAGCGGTACGCGGTCAAGCGGAACGCTTTGATTTGTTCAGTAAAATCAAACATTTGCCGTTCCCGGGTGGAAAATATTTGCGCACGCCGGCACAGGTTTTGGGGATGGCGTATTACCGACTGAAAGACTATTTGTGACGCATTGTGGGATGTGGTGTTCTTGTGCATAGATGGCTAAAAAATACTTGATAATTAAGGATTTAGCGCGTATAATCGCGGATTAATTAAAGGGCGTAGCCGTCCGCAGATTGAGTGAGTGGTATTTATTTGATCGGGCTGCGCAGTTCAGAGAAAGATGGGCACCATGCGTGGAGCCCATTTTTTTATGCGTTTTTGACGCAGATTTAATGCAGTTTGATGGATTTAAAATGAATTTAGAGCAATTGATTGAGCAAACCATAGCAGGTTTGGGCTATGAATTGGTGGATTTGGAGCGCGCCGCGAATGGCTTGATTCGCGTGTTCATGGATGATGCGAAGCATGAGCGCGATATTACGGTGGAGGACTGCGAAGCGGCCAGCCGCCAGTTGACGTATGTGTTCGAGGTGGAAAACGTGAACTACGAGCGGTTGGAGGTGTCGTCGCCCGGTATTGATCGACCGCTGAAAAAGCTGAGTGATTTTGTGCGCTTTGCGGGGTCTGAGGCGAGTGTTAAATTAAAGCTGCCGATGAATGGTCGTAAAAATTTCACCGGTACATTGCAGGCTGTGAATGAATCTGCGCCTGAGACCGAACAATTAAGCATGGTTTTTGAACATGAGGGTGCCGAGCAGGTGTTGACGTTCGGCTTGATGGATGTGGATAAGGCGCGTTTGGTGCCCGTTTATAATTTCAAAGGAAAACAAAAATGAATCGTGAAGTGTTGCAATTGGTCGATGTTTTGGCGCGTGAGAAAAATGTCGATTTGGAAATCGTCTTTGGCGCGCTGGAAGCGGCATTGGCTTCTGCGGCGAAGCGTCGTTTTGAAGAAGACAACTTAGATCTGCGCGTACACATTGACCGCGAAACGGGCGAATACAAAACCTTTCGTCGTTGGCAAGTGGTTCCGGACGAAGCGGGTTTACAAGAGCCGGATCGTGAAATCCTCGAATGGGAAGCGAAAGAAGAAATCGCCGATATCAGCGTGGGTGAATTCATCGAGGAAGAAGTTGAATCTGTGGAAATCGGTCGCATCGGTGCACAAACCGCAAAACAAGTGATTTTGCAGCGCATCCGTGATGCGGAGCGTGATCAGTTACTGCAGGATTTCCTCGCGCGCGGCGATAAAATTATGATGGGCACGGTCAAACGCGTGGATAAAGTCCAAGCGATTGTTGAATCGGGTCGGGTTGAGGCGATTTTGCCGCGCGATCAGATGCTGCCGCGCGAAAATTTGCGTTCAGGCGATCGCGTGCGTGCGTATGTGGCTGAAGTGGATCAAACGGCGCGCGGCGCGCGTCAATTGCACCTGTCACGCACGTGTCCGGAGTTTTTGATCGAATTATTCACGCAGGAAGTACCAGAAATCGAACAAGGCGGCTTGCAAATCAAAGGCGCGGCTCGTGATCCGGGCGTGCGTGCGAAAGTCGCGGTACACGCGGTGGATCAGCGTATTGATCCGGTGGGTACTTGTGTGGGCGTGCGTGGTTCGCGCGTGACCGCCGTGCGCAACGAATTGGGCGGCGAAGCGATTGACATCGTGATTTGGGATGAGTCGCCGGCGCAATACGTGATGAACGCCTTGAGCCCGGCAGTGGTGAACTCCATCGTGGTGGACGAAGATCAAAAAGCGATGGAAGTCGTGGTGGACGAAGACAATTTGGCGATTGCTATTGGGCGAAACGGCCAAAACGTGCGTTTGGCCAGCCAATTGACCGGTTGGCAAATCAACGTGATGAGCCAAGAAGAATCCTCCGCCAAACACGAGCAAGAAAACAAAACCCTGCTCAATTTGTTCACCAGCAAATTGGATGTGGACGAAGAAGTCGCGGAAATTCTGATCGAAGAGGGTTTCACCAGCTTGGAAGAAGTGGCCTACGTGCCGGTCTCGGAAATGCTCGAAATTGAAGCGTTTGACGAAGAAATCGTCGAAGAGTTGCGCTCACGCGCCCGCGCCGCGATTTTGACCGAAGCAATTGCGCAGGAAGAAAAAGCCAGCACCGTTCAGGATTTGCTCGCTTTGGAAGGCATGACCATCGCCTTGGCGGCGCAGTTGGCCGATCACAACATCACCACGCGCGATGAATTGGCGGATTTGGCGGTAGACGAATTGATGGAAATGAGCTCGCTGTCGCAAAATGACGCCAGCGCCATCATCATGAAAGCGCGTGAACATTGGTTTGAATAAACCCGCCCCAGCTGTACTGAGAAACACAACGAAGTGATGATGTCTGTGCCGATAATCGGGCAGACATCGACAAAAAAGGAAATATCTATGACTGAAATGACCGTGGCCGGATTTGCGCAAGAACTCAAAATGCCGGTTGAATTGCTGATTGAGCAGTTCAACAGTGCGGGCGTGAACAAAGCATCTGCCACCGACGAAGTAACCGAGGCCGACAAAGCCCTGTTGCTGGCATCGCTACAACGCGCGCATGGTTCAGCAGATGGTGCCAAGAAAAAAATCTCCATTACCAAAAAACAAACCAGCGAAATTCGTCAAGCCGATGCAACGGGCAAAACCCGTACCGTGCAGGTGGAAGTGAAGAAAAAACGCACGTTCGTGGCGCGTGACGCCCTGGCCGAAACAACAGCGGCAACCGAGCCTGCGGTAGAGCAAAAGCCGGCGGCAGCGGTCATTGATGAGGCCGAAATCGCCAAACGCGAAGCCGAATTGGCTCGCGCGAAAGAATTATTAGCGCGCCAAGAGGCCGATGCCAAAGTGCGTGCGCAAGCGGAACAAGAGACGGCGACAGCCGTTGAAACACCGGAAACGCCGGTTGTGGAAGCAGCCGCTGAGACCGCGCCTGTGGAAGTGGCGTCCGTTGATGCAGCGCCTGTCCCAGCCGCAGCAGAAGCTATCGCTGACCAATCAAACGCAAAACCAGCTGTGAAACCAGCGGCAGCGGCGGTTGAAGCCAAAAAAGCGGACGGGGCTGAGAGCAAAGCGCAAAAACGTTTGGATAAAGCTTTGGAGCAAGCGCGTCAAGACGCCGCACAAGCGCAAGCGGCGCTCGAAAAAGCGCGCGCTGATCGCGAAGTGCAAAACCAAGAGAATGCAGAACGTGAACGCCGTCGCCGTGAGGCGCAGGCCGAAGCCGAAAAACTCAATCGCTGGAAAGAAGAACCGGCGAAAAAACTCGTGGCCAAAGCTGAAGGTACTTTGCACAAACCGGTCAAACCGGAAGGCGAAGCCAAATCCGCAGCAAAACCGACAACTACCGAAACAACGACCTCTACCACAGCAGACAAAAAACCTAAAAAAGGGGTTTCGGGCAAGGATCAAAATGACGGCGGTCGCGGTCGTGGCGGCTTGAAAACCCGTGGCGCAGTCGGCGATGATCGCGGCTGGCGTGCGGGCGGCAAGTCCAAACACAAAAACCGCCATCAGGCCGATGCGGATCAAGGTGGGTTTACCGCTCCGACCGAGCCGGTGATTCATGAAGTTCACGTGCCGGAAACCATTTCTGTGGCCGATTTGGCGCATAAAATGGCGATCAAAGCCTCCGAAGTCATCAAATGTCTGATGAAAATGGGACAGATGGTCACGATCAACCAAGTACTTGATCAAGACACCGCGATGATTGTGGTGGAAGAGTTGGGGCATAAAGCCTTTGCGGCGAAATTGGATGATCCGGATGCGTTCTTGGACGAAACGGAAGAGCACGCGGATGCAGAGTTGTTCCCACGTGCGCCGGTGGTGACTGTTATGGGTCACGTCGATCACGGTAAAACCTCCTTGCTTGACGCGATTCGCCGTGCGCGTGTTGCCTCCGGTGAGGCTGGCGGCATTACTCAGCACATTGGCGCGTACCACGTGAAAACCGAACGCGGCATGATTACCTTCCTCGATACCCCGGGTCACGAAGCGTTTACCGCGATGCGTGCGCGTGGTGCGGCGGCGACCGATATTGTGATCTTGGTGGTTGCGGCGGACGACGGCGTGATGCCGCAAACCAAAGAGGCGGTGGCGCACGCGAAAGCCGCTGGCGTGCCGATCGTGGTGGCGGTCAACAAGATTGATAAACCGGAAGCCAATGCCGAACGCGTGAAAACCGAGTTGGTGGCCGAAGAAGTCGTGCCGGAAGAATACGGCGGTGATGCACCATTCATCGAAGTGTCGGCCAAAAAAGGTACGGGCATTGATGAGTTGCTCGAAAACGTATTGTTGCAAGCCGAAGTTTTGGAATTAAAAGCGCCGGTGGATGCGCCTGCCAAAGGCTTGGTGATTGAAGCCAAGTTGGACAAAGGCAAGGGCGCGGTCGCCACGATTTTGGTACAAAGCGGTACGCTGAAAAAAGGCGACAACGTTTTGGTGGGCAGCGTGTACGGTCGCGTGCGCGCGATGCTGGACGAGGATGGTAAATCGGTAAACGAAGCCGGCCCGTCGATTCCGGTGGAAATTCAAGGTTTGTCGGATGTTCCGGCAGCGGGTGAAGAGCTGTTGGTCTTGGCCGATGAACGCAAAGCGCGCGAAATCGCCTTGTTCCGTCAGGGCAAATTCCGCGACGTGAAATTGGCCAAACAGCAGGCGGCGAAACTGGAAAATATGTTTGATCAGATGACGGCGGGCGATGTGAAGACCTTGACCTTGTTGATCAAAGCTGACGTTCAGGGTTCGCAAGAGGCTTTGAGCCAATCCCTGCAAAAACTCTCGACCGACGAAGTCAAGGTGCAAGTGGTACACGCGGGCGTGGGTGGCATTTCCGAATCGGATGTCAACTTGGCCAGTGCGTCGAATGCCGTGATTCTCGGCTTTAATACCCGTGCCGATGCTTCCTCACGCAAGCTGGCCGAGCATTTGGGCGTGGATATTCGTTACTACAACGTGATTTATGATGCGGTAGATGAGGTGAAAGCGGCGATGACGGGTATGTTGACACCGGACAAGAAAGAGGAAATCCTCGGTCTGGTTGAAATCCGCCAAGTATTCCGCGCATCGAAAATCGGTACGATTGCCGGCTGTATGGTACTCGAAGGTATGGTCAAGCGTGGCGCGATGGTTCGCGTACTGCGCAACAACGTTGTGGTACATACCGGTGAACTGGACTCACTCAAACGCTTCAAGGACGACGTGAAAGAAGTCAAAGAAGGTTTCGAGTGTGGTTTGTCGATCAAGAACTTCACCGATATTGCCGAAGGCGATCAATTGGAAGTGTTCGAGGTCAAAGAAGTCGCCCGTACCCTGTAATTATGTATGAACGGAATATGCGGGGTGTGTCAAAACCCCGCTTTTTCGTTCGTTTGGAGAAAAAGAATGGCAAAAAAAGCACCGACAGAGCGCACGCGCCGCATCGCCGAGCAGATCAAAAAGGATGTCTCGGTGCTGATTCAGCGTGAGCTGCGCGATCCGCGCATTGGCATGGTGACGATACAGGAAGTGCAATTGACACCGGATTACGCCCATGCGAAGTTGTATTTCACCGTCATGGGTGCGGAGCCTGCGCAGGTGGAAAAGGCACTGAACGAATCCGCAGGCTTTTTGCACAATGCGTTGTTCAAAATGCTGCGCATTCATACCGTCCCGACCTTGCATTTTAAATACGACAGCACCGAAGCGAAGGCCGCGGATTTGTCCGCGTTGATTACGCAGGCCAATGCCAGCCGCGCGGTGGATTTTGAAGAAGATAAGGAATAAAAAGTAGGGTGGGCAAAAAGTGTTACCTTGCCCACGCTGCAGAAAATGATGCGCATGGTGAAAAAAAATCGCAAAGCCATTCACGGCGTATTGTTGCTCAATAAGCCGCGCGGCATTTCCAGCACGCAGGCTTTGGGGCGTGCGAAATGGCTGATCGGCGCGGATAAGGCGGGGCATACCGGTACGCTTGATCCACTGGCCGATGGCTTGCTGCCCTTGTGTTTTGGTCATGCGACCAAATTGGCCAATGATCTGCTGGATGCGGATAAAACCTATGTCGCCGGTATCGTTTTGGGTAAAAGCACGACGACGGGCGATAGGGAGGGTGAAATAACGTTTTCATCTGATACCGTGATTGCGCGGGAACAGTGGGATGCGATACTGCCGCAGTTTTCGGGCGAGATCGCGCAGGTGCCGCCGATGTATTCGGCACTGAAAAAAGATGGCAAACCGTTGTACGAGTTGGCGCGCGCGGGTATTGAAGTGGAGCGCGAAGCGCGGCAGGTGACCATCGTTTCACTGGAAACGCTCAGTTTTGCGTATCCGAATGTGGTGCTGAAAGTACGCTGCTCGAAGGGCACCTACATTCGCACCTTGGCCGAGGATATGGGCAAGGCTTTGGGTGTGGGCGCGCATTTGAGTTCATTGCAGCGCACCGGTGTGGGTGACTTGGATTTACAGGATGCCATGACGCTGGAGCAGTTGGAAGCACTGACCGAGGAGGCGCGTGCGCAGGCCTTATTGCCGCTGGATGCGTTGTTGCAAAACTGTCCGGCGATTGCCTTGCCACAGACCGAGGCTGCGCGCTTTGTGCAAGGGCAGCGTTTAAAAACCACGCACGCGGATTGCGACACCGCACGGGTGTATTGGCATGAACGATTAATTGGCTTGGCAAGTGTGTCGCATGGCACTTTGTCGCCACAAAAGGTACTGATGACGGCGTTGCCGGAGTCAAATCAGCAGTAAAGATTTTTTAATAGAAAGAGTGATTTATGAAACAGCAACGCGCACTGCGCAACGTCGCAATTATCGCCCACGTTGACCACGGAAAAACCACCATGGTCGACCAATTATTGCGTCAATCGGGCACCTTCCGCGACAATGAAAAAGTCGATGAACGGGTGATGGACAGCAACGATATTGAGAAAGAACGCGGCATCACGATTTTATCGAAAAACTGCGCCGTGGAATATCAAGGCACGCACATCAACATCGTCGATACCCCGGGTCACGCGGACTTCGGCGGCGAGGTTGAGCGCGTATTGTCGATGGTCGATGGCGTTTTGTTGTTGGTCGATGCGGTCGAAGGGCCGATGCCACAAACACGCTTTGTGACGCGCAAGGCTTTGGCGCTCGGTTTGAAACCGATCGTGGTGATTAACAAAATTGACCGTCCGGGTTCGCGCCCGGATTGGGTCATTAACGAAACCTTTGAATTGTTTGACAAACTCGGCGCGACCGATGAACAACTGGATTTTCCGGTGGTGTATGCGTCGGCGCTCAACGGCTTTGCCTCACTGGACGACAGCGTGCGCGAAGGCACCATGGATCCGCTGTTCCAAGCGATTTTGCAATACGTTCCGACACGCGAATCAGACCCTGATTTGCCGTTCCAGATGCAAGTGACCTCACTGGACTACTCCAGCTATGTCGGTAAAATCGCTATTGGCCGTATTGCACGTGGTCGTGTCAAAGCTGGCCAAAGCGTGGTGTTTATGAATGGCCCGGAAGGTGAAATCAATACCGGCAAGATCAACCAAGTACAGAAATTCCAAGGTTTGGATCGCGTGTTGGTGACTGAGGCCGAAGCGGGCGACATCGTATTGATCAACGGGATTGAAGATTTGGACATCGGCGCGACTGTCTGTGCGCCGGATACGCCGGAAGCATTGCCAATGCTGTCGGTGGACGAACCGACCTTGACCATGAATTTCATGGTGAATACCTCGCCGTTGGCGGGGCGCGAAGGTAAATTCGTCACCAGCCGTCAGATTCGTGACCGTCTGGACAAAGAATTGAAACACAACGTTGCTTTGCGTGTGAAAGACACCGACGACGACACCGTGTTTGAAGTGTCCGGTCGCGGCGAATTGCACCTGACCATTTTGATTGAAAACATGCGCCGCGAAGGCTTTGAGCTGGGTGTGTCGCGTCCGCGCGTGGTATTCAAAGAGATCGACGGCGTGAAATGTGAGCCATACGAAATGTTGACCGTGGACGTGGAAGAAACCCACCAAGGCGCGCTGATGGAAGAACTCGGTCGTCGCCGTGGCGATCTGCAAGACATGCAGCCGGACGGCAAAGGCCGTGTGCGTCTCGAATACCGCATTCCGGCACGTGGCTTGATCGGTTTCCAAGGCGACTTCATGACCATGACGCGCGGTACTGGTTTGATGAGTCACGTGTTTGACGCATACGAAGCCGTGGATACCAAAGCCGAAATGCCGGGTCGTCGCAACGGCGTGCTGATTTCGCAAGAGGACGGCGCGGCGGTGGCCTACGCACTGTGGAAACTGCAAGACCGCGGTCGTATGTTCGTCGAGCACAACACCCCGCTGTACGAAGGCATGATCATCGGTATTCACTCACGCGATAACGACTTGGTGGTCAATCCGGTCAAAGGCAAACAGCTCACCAACGTGCGCGCCTCCGGTACCGACGAAGCGGTGCGCCTCGTGCCGCCGATTCAATTGTCGCTCGAATACGCGGTTGAATTCATTGAAGACGACGAATTGGTCGAAGTTACACCGAAATCCATTCGTCTGCGCAAACGCTATCTGAAAGAACATGAACGCAAACGTGCGTCGCGCGAAGAAGCGTGATTTTGAATGTAAAAACGAAGCCTTGGGCTTCGTTTTTAATTTTAATGATACTTCATTTCATTAAACATAACTAGTCATGCCGTACTGGATACGGTATCTCCTCACAAGGAGATTGCGGGTCAAGCCCGCGATGACTCAGCGGATAAAATATAACGGGTCATGCCGTACTGGATACGGCATCTCCTCACAAGGAGATTGCGGGTCAAGCCCGCAATGACTCATCAGTTATTGATAGAATGGTAATAATAGAGCGATTTCTGACATAAGGAATAAGGACAAAACGATGTTACATATTTCCAGCCAATTCGATTCCGGCGCCATTGATGTGATTCAAGCCGAAACGCCCGACAATATTCGTTTGAATTTAAAACCCGACAACGCATCCGAATTCATGCAGTGGTTCCATTTCCGCCTTTCGGGTGTGAAGGGTGAGCCATGCGTCATACGCATTGAAAACGCATGGCAGAGCGCTTATCCGAAGGCTTGGGCCGGTTATCAGGCGGTGGCGAGCTATGACCGCGAGCATTGGTTTCGCGTAGCCACTGATTTCGATGGGCAAATCCTGACCATTCGCCATACGCCAGAGCATGAGGTGATGTGGTTGGCGTATTTTGAGCCGTACAGTTGGGAACAGCATCAGGAACTGATTGGTCGTGCGATGATGTATTCGGATGCGGTTTCAGTTGAGTGTCTGGGCATTACGCCCGACGGTCACACTTTGGATTTGGTTCGTGTGGGTGAACCCGCACAGGGTAAAAAGAATATTTGGATCACCGCGCGCCAGCATCCGGGTGAGAGTATGGCGGAATGGTTCGTCGAGGGTATTTTGGATGCGTTACTGGATGCGCAACATGGCGTGAGCCGTGAATTGCTCAAGCAATTTGTATTTTACCTTGTGCCGAATATGAATCCCGACGGCAGTGTGCGCGGTAATCTACGTACCAATGCAAAAGGCGCGAACTTGAATCGTGAATGGCTCACACCGACATCGGAACTCAGTCCAGAGGTGTATTGGGTACGGGGAAAAATGTTGCAAACGGGTGTGGATGCGTTTTTCGATATTCATGGGGACGAAGAAATTCCGCATGTGTTTGTGGCGGGCTGTGAGTACAACCGCAGTTTTTCGGCGAAACAGCAGCAGTTACAAGATGCGTTTAAAACCATTTGGACAGCGATCACGCCGGATTTTCAAACCGTACACGGCTATACCAATAAAACTTTTGGCGATGAGAATTTGCTGAAATTGGCGAGCAATTGGGTGGGCGATCATTTTGACTGTTTGGCCTTCACGATTGAAATGCCGTTCAAAGATACCGCCGATACACCGGTTCCGAGCGTGGGCTGGAATGGTGTGCGCTCAAAACAATTGGGGCAAAATTTTTTGACGGCGATTTATCAAATTCGCGGGATGATCTGAGGCGTTTTAGGTATTTTCATCCGCATTGCGAACGAATGAATAGCGCATGATGTCGGCGCGCAATTGCCAGCCTTGGCTTTCCCAGTAATTTTGCGCCAACTCATTGGTGCGAAATACGTCAATGTGGGTTTTGTGAATACCGAGTTGCTCCAGTTGAGCCAAACAACATTCAACCAGTGCGTTGGCGATGCCTTGTCGGCGGTATTCAGGTAATACGATCAGATGCTGTAAATAACCGCGTCGCCCGTCGTGCCCGCACAGAACACAGCCGATCAATTGTCCGTCGCGCTCGGCGAGAAAGCTCAAATCAGGGTTGCGCGCGAGATAGCGCGCGGTAGCCTCGCGCGAGTCTGCGTCGCGAATGGATACGCCGGGTGTTGCGCGCATCAGTTCAATCACACGGTCGTAATCGGCGATGGTCATAACACGGGTAGTGATGTCGGGCTGCATGGCTTAGGAATGTATACAGGTTGGAGATTTGGGTTTAATTGTAAAACGGTTTGGTATGCTTAAGTCGTTAATCATTAAAAAATAAAGAACGCATGAAAGCGCCCTTTATTTTAGTCATTTTGATTTATTTATCCAAGCCTGCGAAGCAGGTGTATTTGATGACGAGGTAGTCTTCGATGCCGTATTTGGAGCCTTCGCGCCCCAAGCCCGATTGTTTGACACCACCGAATGGCGCGATTTCGTTGGAAATCAGACCGGAGTTCACGCCGACCATACCGTATTCGAGTGCTTCGGATACGCGGAAGATACGGCCGATGTCACGGCTGTAGAAATACGATGCGAGGCCGAATTCGGTGTCGTTGGCATAGCCGATGACTTCCTCTTCGGTGTCGAATTTGAACAACGGCGCCAGCGGGCCGAAGGTTTCTTCTTTTGCGACAGCCATGTCCTGCGTGACGTTGGTGAGGATGGTTGGCTCAAAGAATGAGTGGCCGAGGTGGTGGCGTTTGCCGCCCATCTTGATGCTCGCACCTTTGGCGAGGGCGTCGGCGATGTGTTCCTCCACTTTTTCCACCGCTTTGGTATCAATCATCGGACCTTGCGTGACGCCGGGGTCTACGCCGTTGCCGACGTGCAGTTGCCCCACCGCGTCGGCGAGTTTTTGTGCGAAAGCATCATAAACGCCGCTTTGCACATACAGGCGGTTCGCGCAGACGCAGGTTTGACCGGCGTTGCGGTATTTGGAGGCAATCGCGCCTTCGACCGCTGCATCCAGATCGGCGTCGTCAAATACGATGAACGGCGCGTTGCCACCCAGCTCCATCGAAACTTTTTTCACTGTTGGCGCGCATTGTTCAATCAGCTTGCGACCCACTTCGGTGGAGCCGGTGAATGAGAGTTTGCGCACGGTCGGGTTGGTCGTGAATTCTGCACCGATGAGGGTGGAGCGACCGGTGATGACTTGGAATACACCGCCCGGAATCCCCGCGCGTTGTGCCAATTCGGCCAATGCAAGCGCGGAGAATGGGGTCAAATCGGCCGGACGCACGATCATCGGGCAACCGGCGGCCAATGCGGGCGCGGCTTTGCGCGTGATCATGGCGGATGGGAAATTCCACGGGGTGATCGCCACGCATACGCCGATCGGCTCTTTGGTGACCATGATGCGTTTGTCCGCCGCATGGGTTGGGATGGTGTCGCCGTAAATGCGTTTGCCTTCTTCGGCGAACCATTCGATGAAACTGGCTGAGTACATGATCTCGCCTTTGGCTTCGGCCAGCGGTTTGCCTTGTTCGCTGGTCATGATCAGCGCGAGGTCATCGGCGTTGGCGATCATCAGGTCAAACCATTTTTTCAGAATGGTTGCGCGTTCTTTCGCGGTTTTTTTACGCCATGCGGGCCATGCGGCATTGGCATCCGCGATGGCTTTGGCGGCTTCGGCTTGGCCGAGTTTTGGCACATGGCCGATGACTTCGCCGGTGGCCGGATTGGTCACTTCGGTGGTTTCCGAGCCGGATACCCATTCGCCGTTGAGGTAGCATTGTTGTTTGAATAATGAAGGGTCTTTGAGTTTGAGCATCGTGTTGTCCTTGTTGGGTAGGGGCGCATAGCATGCGCCCCTGAGTAGAAAATTACTGTGCCGCTTCGAGCAGTGCGTCCTTCAAAATCGCCAAGCCTTCGTCAAATACGGCGTCCGGTGTGGTCAATGGATAGAGGAAGCGAATCACATTGGCATAGGTGCCGCATGAGAGCAATAGCAAACCGCGTTTCAATGCGGCCAAACGTACTTTTTGTGTGAACTCAGGGCTCGGTTTGCCGCTGGCCGGATCAATGAATTCGACCGCATTCATGGCGCCCGGACCGCGTACGTCGGAGATTTGAGGCACTTGCGGGCGCAGGGCGGTCAAGAAGGCTTTGATTTTGTCGCCCAATTGATTCGCGCGTTCGCACAGGTTCTCGGATTCGATGATGTCCATGACCGCGTGCGCAGAGGCAATGGCCAATGCGTTACCGGCGTAGGTGCCGCCCAAACCGCCCGGAGCGGGCGCATCCATGATTTCAGCGCGCCCCACCACGCCGGACAGCGGCATACCGCCGGCCAAACTTTTTGCAAAGGTG
The DNA here is from genome assembly GCA_049291875.1 of Burkholderiaceae bacterium. Classification (GTDB taxonomy): domain Bacteria; phylum Pseudomonadota; class Gammaproteobacteria; order Burkholderiales; family Burkholderiaceae; genus CTSOIL-112. The sequence goes on along the minus strand of JBATQE010000060.1, from coordinate 1,042 downwards.
ACCAAATCCGGCTCTACGTCGTAGTGCTCCATAGCAAACAACTTACCGGTGCGGCCAAAGCCGGTTTGTACTTCGTCGGCGATCAGCAAAATGCCGTGTTCGTCACAGATTTTGCGCAAACCGCGCATGAATTCGGCGGGTGCTGCGTAGAAACCGCCTTCGCCCTGAACCGGTTCGAGGATGATCGCGGCCACGCGCGCCGGGTCAATGTCGGATTTGAAAATGTGCGCAATGGCATCCAATGAGTCTTGCGCGCTCACGCCGTGCAATTCCACCGGATAGGGCGCGTGGAATACTTCGGCAGGGAACGGGCCAAAGCCGGTTTTGTACGGTACGACTTTACCGGTCAAGGCCAAGCCCATCATGGTGCGGCCATGAAAACCGCCGGAGAAGGCAATCACGCCGGAGCGGCCTGTGTAAGCGCGCGCAATTTTGATCGAGTTTTCCACGGCTTCGGCGCCGGTGGTGAAAAACGTCGCTTTGGTCGCAGCCTTGATCGGCGCGGCGTCGTTCACGCGTTCGGCCAGACGCACATACGATTCGTAGGGCACGACCTGATAGCAGGTGTGGGTGAAATGATTGAGTTGCTCGGCGATCGCCGCGATTTGCTTCGGATGGCGATGGCCGGTGTTGACCACGGCAATACCGCCGCCAAAGTCGATGTAGCGTTTGCCCTCAACGTCCCAGATTTCAGCGTTTTCGGCACGTTCGGCATAAAATTCACACATCACACCGACCCCGCGTGGGGTGGCGGCATTTTTGCGGGCGAGTAGTTTTGTGTTGGACATGTTTGCTCCTGTTTTAATGGTTAAGTGCTGGTCTTAATAGACTTTGATAACCGTCCCCAATTATACGGTCAGGTACTGTTTGATGTACATGGGATCAAGTTATCGATTTTAAATACTTTAGAAAAACGCCTGAATACCGGTCTGCGCGCGCCCCAAAATCAGGGCATGAATGTCGTGCGTGCCTTCGTAGGTGTTAACCACCTCAAGGTTGACCAGATGACGCGCGACGTTGAACTCATCGGAAATGCCGTTGC
>JBATQE010000059.1:0-58753 GCA_049291875.1 Burkholderiaceae bacterium | reverse complement strand
ATGATGGCTTTAACAAACTCACGCGTCCTGCACGAACCGCAGGACTTGTGTTGATTCTACTTTTAGATGCCGCCCTTTTAGGGGGTATTACCCCATGGTTATCGTAATAAATATTTGATGTTTTATGCTTGCGAAATGGCTTGGTTAGAAGACTTTCGACGTCATTCACTAAGGGATCGCTTTAACCAAATTGCAAAGTATTTAACACAATCACGGATGTCACAATATTTTCGAGGCTATTGGCAAGGATGTCATTTAGACAAGGAACTTATAGGAGCATAGTTCATTCTAAGGTTGGCTTTTGACGCCAAAACCCTTCGCTGGCTAAAACGCCAGACCGAATTCGGTCAATTTTACCGAAATGGTACATATTGTATAATCTGCTATTGACTCGTTCGCGAACTCGATTTGAGGAAGGCATAAAATCTTGTGTTTGTTGAATATGCTCGGTTATGTACGCTACGATTTCGGTCGTACTGACCCAACTTGCTCGTTTAGACAGAATAGAATAGATGCATTGCGTCATTTCTCCTCGTTTGAGAAGAAATGGATTTTTGTGCGGATTTTTGGCTTTTAATCTAGATAATTCGACAGGGATTTCATGCAATGAAATCGAGTGTTCAATCGCTTGTAAGTCTTGTTGTAAGACCTGAATCAGCATATTGAGCTGCGTATTTCGTTCAATAATTTCGTTTGCGTGCTCTAGATATCTTTCAACATCTTCCAACTCTTTTTGGGCTTGATTCAAACGACCAAGAATCGTTTGGTGATTTTTAATCAGCCACTTGAGAGAAGAAGGAATTTTATAAGTACTCATGAATCTAGTCTAAGCTAGATTCATGAGTTTTTACAGGGGACGGTGCTACCTAATAGCGAAACCATATAAAAAAAGAGCTCATAAGAGCTCTTTTTTATCCAACCGATGATGATCAGCGAATACGGTCAACGAATACGACCACAAACACAGTCATCAGCCTTTGTAGTTCGCCACGCCATCGGTGATTTCTTTGTGCGCGTCTTCCAAACCGCCCCAACCTTCGATTTTCACCCATTTGCCTTTTTCCAGCGCTTTGTACTGCTCGAAAAAGTGTTGAACGTTGTCTTTGATGTATTGCGGTACTTGGTCAATGGTTTTGATGTCCGCAGTCATAGGGCAAACCTTGTCAATCGGTGCGACGATCAGTTTCGCATCCGCACCTTTTTCATCGGTCATTTTCAGCATGCCAATCGGACGGCAACGCACCACCGCGCCCGCCATGATCGGGAATGGCGCCAATACCAGCGCATCCACCGGATCGCCGTCACCCGCCAAAGTTTGCGGAATATAGCCGTAGCTCAATGGGTAACGCATACCGGTACCGATAAAACGATCCACCCACAAGGTTTGCGTGTCTTTGTCTACTTCGTATTTCACCGGATCGCTTTGCGCAGGAATCTCGATGATGACATTAAAATCGTTTGGAATGTCCTTACCAGCAGGAATAGCTTCGTAACCCATGATTAGTTCCTCAAAAAACAGTTAAACAAAATGATTGCGGCATTATAGCTCAAACACAACCTTGATCACCGAGCAATTTGAAAACGCTTTACCGCAATCGCGTATAAATCAAGCTGTCGTAAAACTCGCCATTTTTAAAGATACTCTTACGCAAACGCGCTTCGAACTCGTAGCCACATTTTTCTAAAACTTTCACAGATGCCACATTAGGCGCAAAGACGGTAGCGGCCAATCGCACCAAATCAGTTTGCTCAAACAGATAATCCGTCATCATCTGCACAGCCTGTGACGCATAGCCTTTGCCCCAATGTTCGCGCCCAATCACGTAGCCGATTTCAGCAGAATAGCGCTCTTCTAACTCTCCACGAATAGTACCAATCGAGCCTACCAACTGTCCATTTACCTCAATCGCACGGGCAATTTGCTCACGGCTTCCGACCTCGATCCACCAACGCGCATCCTCAACCGTATACGGCTGAGGAATACGCTCGGATAAATACTGCACCGTTTGCGGGTCATTCAAATAGCGCAGCAAAAGGGTTTCATCCTCTGCCACAAATTCGCGTAACTGCATCATTTCTGCCTCTTTTCTGCTTCCATCTCAATTGCGTCATCAAATATGATTCAAATGATTCTGCTTTGGAGTCGATATTTACGCCATCCTAATCCAGCACCCTCATTCCCCGTGGCGCAAACCCGTGGTTCAGCGGTCCATACCCTTGACCGGTTTGTACCGATTGCCCCTTTTCGATTGCTTGTAGGATGTATGCGCGCGCCTGCTGCACGGCTTCGGACAAAGACAAACCCAAGGCCAAGTAGCAGGCAATCGCCGAGGATAAGGTACAGCCCGTTCCGCGCGTGTTCATACTGGCTATGCGCGGGCTGGAGTAGGTTTGGGTCTGCTCGGTTTGATGGTTGGACGAGTCCAGCAGTAAATCCGTCACAACCGCCCCCGCGCTCTGCTCGGATAAATGCCCGCCTTTGAGCAAAACGGCACGCGCGCCCAACTCTGATAAATCATGAGCGGCTTGCTCCAACTGTTCAACACGTTCAATGCTGCGTCCGAGTAAGCATGACGCTTCATCTAAATTGGGGGTAATCAGCGTTACCAGAGGAAATAGCTCTTGAACCAGCACCTCAACGGTTTGCTGCTGCATCAAGGAATCACCACTGCTGGCCACCATCACGGGATCCAAAACCACGTTGGCAAAAACATATTCTCGCAATACCTGCGCCACCACATGGACAATTTCAGGGCTATACAGCATACCGATTTTCACCGCATCTACACCGATATCGGATACCACGGCATGAATCTGAGCACGCACCATCTCCGGCGGCAATACCTGTACCGCCTGCACTCCGAGCGTATTTTGTGCGGTAATCGCTGTGATGGCCGTCATGCCATAGCAACCCAATGCCGAACAGGTTTTTAAATCCGCTTGAATACCCGCGCAGCCGCCGCTGTCTGAACCGGCAATGCTCAATACGCGAGGATAATGGGGTTTTTGTAAGGGTAGGTTCATAGTGGGCTGCATTTGGGAGTTCGTGCCGATTGGTTATTTGCTTGAAGGCTTATTATGCCAGCCACACAGGGATTTGACTATGGCGGTTTGACTTTTATCTCGCGCTTATCTATGATTGCGCCTCTGCGCTTATTCAAATAATGTAATCGCACACCTGGGGGTGGTCAGTCGCATGGGGCGGCTCGGCCTGAGAAATACCCTTTGAACCTGTCGAGTTAATACTCGCGTAGGAAAGGACTCTAAATGAATCGCATATTTACTTCATCTGAATTTCAACCCCGTTCGCCATTGGCTTTATTCCGCTCGATTACCTTGCAGGAATGGGTAACTGTTGCCGTTATGGCCGCCGCTATGGGTGTGGCGTACTGGGCTTGGACCTTGGTCTACGACTTTTTGAAAGAACCCTTGCTCAAACCGCTCGGTATCAAACGCGCTTTGGATGGCTTTTGGCTGATGGCGCCGGTATTTTTCGGCTATATGGTGCGCAAACCGGGCATGGCGTTGTTCGGCTCCTTGGTCGCCGCCGGTGTCGAAGGCATCATCACGCAATGGGGCATGAGCGCGTTGATTTACGGTTTGGTGCAAGGTCTGGGCGCTGAGTTGGTATTCGCACTGTTCTTGTACCGCAAATGGAACTGGTCGGTGCTGCTGTTGGCAGCAAGCATGGCGGCCGTGTTCAGCTTTGGCTATGATTACTTGAGCCAAGAGCAAGCGAACCTGTCCATCGTGTTCAATGCGATTCAACTGGCCGTATTCGTCATCTCCAGCTGGGTTTTTGCTGCGGCATTGAGCCGCTATCTGGGGAAACGTTTGGTAAAAACCGGTCTGCTCGATGGCTTTTTAATTGCACGCGACCGCAGCTAATTCAAACCGCATGATGCGTTTAGAACCGTTTGATTTTCACTATGCCCGCACTCGTGCGGGTATTGCCTTATCCACGCCGCTGAATTTACCCGAGCGTGGCTTGGTCTGGCTCACAGGTGCGAGCGGCAGTGGCAAATCAACGTTACTCAACCTCATCAAAGGCCTATACCCCGAATTCATTCACGGCACACTCGCAGGCGGCAATCCGGCCATTGCGCGCGACGCGCTGTACCTCTCGCAAAACCCGCACACACAAATCGTACATGAGCGCGTCGGCGAAGAATTCTTTTTCAGCATGGAGCACCGCCAATACACGCCCGAGCAAATGCATGCGAAAAAATACCTGCTCGAACAATACGGCTTAGGCGATATGGAGCTCAAACCCACCGCGCAGCTCTCACACGGACAGGCACAGCGCCTGTTGCTCGCCTCCATGCTCGCGACCGAACCAAAAGTCTTACTACTGGACGAGCCAACCGCATTTCTCGATGAAGAGATTCGTACCGAGTTTTACCAACTGCTGAACGAGCTCAAGCAACACGTCTGCATCCTACTGGTCGACCACCACATGCAAGTCGCCGAATATGCCGATGTCTGCTGGCATATTTCCGAAAAAGGCGAACTAAACAAACGCTCGCCCGAAAGCTGGCTGCATGAAACTCAGCAAGCATTGCAGCAGCTGCGTGCCGAATCGAGTTTAACGCAAACACCTCCGCCACTGTCCGCGCAGATCACCTTGTCATTGGAACAACTGGTCGTCGGCTACGACAAAAAGCAACCGCTGTTCACCGCCAATGCAACGCTTCACTCGGGCGAATGCACCGTGCTATGCGGCGAAAACGGCTCGGGCAAATCCACGCTGCTCAATACCTTGGCCGGTATGACCAAACCGCTCGGTGGTCAATGCACCCTGCGCTACCAAGCCTCAGCCGAAGAAGCGCCGCAGCAGATCAAACCGCGCGAGCAGATGATGTATGTGTTTCAGCACCCTGACAGCCATTTTTTCTTTGACACAGTGGCTGAAGAACTGACCCAACTCGGCGTGCAAGACATCGCAGGCACACTGGCGCACTTCGGTCTGGCCGACTGTGCCGAACGCTCGCCACATCAGCTCTCCGAGGGGCAAAAGCGCCGCCTCACCCTGCTGTTCCCTGTGCTTTTGCAACGCGCGCTGATCGTGCTTGACGAGCCGACGTTTGGCCAAGACGCGCTCAATGCCGAACGCATCACGCAACTGATTCGCTCATTCAAAGCCGCTGGTCACGCGCTCATTGTCATCACCCACGATGCCACCTTGCATCGGGCGATTGCCGATCAAACGTGGGAGATTCGCGACGGGGAGTTACATATACACGCAGGCGCAGAGACAGAGGAGACACCACGATGAACCCCTCTGTCATTTCTGCCACCTCCCCCACTTCTGCCTCTTCTGCAACCCACAGCTCTGCACCCATCCGCACGCGCCCACTGCACGACGCGCACGTATTGGCATTACTCATGCTGTTTTTCATCGGCGTGGCATTCCCCGTCGCATGGCATACCGTGGTGGCGTGGTCGTTGGCGATGATGGTGTTGGCAAAGATTCAGGGCATGAGTTGGCGCGCGATTCTCATTCGATTCGGACTGGCGCTGCTGCTCTCTTGGTCCATCTGGCTGTGGAATATGATTTTTGTCGCCGAGCGCACCGACGAAACCATGCAAAAAGCCAATCAGATTCTACTGCGCGTCACCACCATGACTTGGGTCGCGCTCATGTCCGGCACAATGGTGAATCTGCGTGATGTGGTCAGCACAGCGCTGCAACGCGGCTGGCTCAGTATGAATGTCGCCTACGCGCTGCAACTCGGCTTCGGCGCCATCGGCCTGATGCGCGCGGAGATCAAACGCATCATGCTCAGCGCAAAACTGCGCGGATTGAACTGGCGCGAGCGGTTTTTACAATGGCTGCCCATTTTGATTTTCGCCCTGCGCCACGCCACACGCGGCGCCATGAGCCTACGCGCGCGCGGACTGGTCGAGCATGAGGCGAAAAAAACGTTTTACTATAATTATCAAAGCACGCGCCGACAACAAATCGCCGCATGGCTGACGCTGTTGCTATTGATCGCCATCACAGCGATCAGCGAATGGCTACGCCGCTATCCGATGTAATGAATATTGGTAAACCTTAGGGTCGCTTCATTTCAAATAATTCACGCGTGCCACTGTACCAATCGCCGCCCATTTTGCCCACCGTATCAATCAGCGGCTGCTTAATCATACCGCCTTCCAAAGCCAGTTCATCCGCCACATAAACTGCCACCACATCGAGCAAAATCATGGTGCCGCCCATCGGCAGTGTGCTCATGCGTGACACTTCACGCAAACGGCACTCATAGCGCACCGGCGCATCCATGACCGATAAAGGTTTGACCTGCGCGCTGGCACAACTGTCCACCTGTGCAAACTCAAATTCACTCTGATCACGCGATAAACTGGCGCAAGTTTGATTCATGCGTTCGGCCAAAGCAACATTCACTACGTTGACCACGCACTCTTTGGTTTCGAGCAAATTGAGCAAAGTATCTTTATCTTGACCATTTTGCGGTTGTAAATGCGACACCATCAATATCGGTGGGTTGCAACTGACCACATTAAAAAACGAATACGGCGCAAGATTATTCACGCCAGCAGCCGACTGCGTGCTGATCCACGCGATCGGACGCGGCGTGACGCCACACACAAGCAAGCGATAGTTTTCTAAAGCAGAAATATCCGATGTATTAAACAGCATAATCGCACCTATTTAAATTATTAATTAAATGCTTAAATTTTACATCATTATACAAACCTTCATTTTCCAGTACAATCGCACATTAAAATTTATTCTACGCTTTTATGCAACGCCCCTCTTTATTCACAATCACACTACCTGTGTTACTCGGCTACATCCCTCTGGGCATAACCTTCGGTTTTCTGATGGTTTCGCAGGGCATTGCTTGGTACATTCCAATTCTATTCAGTATTTTTGTATTTGCGGGTGCGGCGCAATTTTTAGCAGTCGGTTTGGTGGTGAATCACGCCTCGCTTTTGGACACCGCGATTGCGACATTTTTAATCAATCTGCGTCATGTTTTTTACGGTCTATCGCTGTTTGATTTTCTACCACACACTTGGGCGAAACGGCTGTATTTCATGTTTGGCATCACCGACGAAACCTATTCGCTGTTGACCAGCTCCAAATCGGCCAACCCGAGCAATGCGCTGCCCATCGTCGCGTTAAATCAGTTGTATTGGGTTGCGGGAACAGCCATCGGAGCGCTGCTCGCCACCTCACTGCCGCCGATCAAAGGCATCGAGTTTTCGCTGACCGCGCTGTTCGTGATTTTATTGGTCGAGCAAATCCGCGCCAACCACGAGACGAAAACCGTGGCGATGGGAATTTTGGCTTGCTTGGCGGCCACTTGGCTCGCTCCCAACTACTTTTTACTCACCGCCAGCGGCGTGGCGTTGATCCTATTGATGTTGGATTACACTCGTCAACCGAAGAAAGTGGAGGCAGGCGTATGAATACTCCGGTTAGCGGCGTGTACATCGCCGCCATGATTGTGGTGATGGGTTTGGTGACGTGGGGCTTGCGCGCGCTGCCGTTTTTCTTTAAAGATTGGCTGAACGCCCATCCCTTCATCGCCTATATTAAAAATCGCTTTCCACTGATTATGATGCTGATTTTGGTGGTGTATGCGTCGGATGCATACAAAGCCAAGCAATTTTCCGAAATACAGTTTGCGGTATTCGGTATCGCATTGACCGCTTTTTTGCAGGTGGTATTTAAAAACTATCTGCTGAGTTTATTCGGCGGTGTCGCGCTGTACATGATTTTAGTCAACAACGTCCTGAATTTATTCTAAACATAGAAAAGCCCGAGCGATTTCGTTCGGGCTTTGCACTTATATGCCAAATGGCATGTCAATTATTTTTTCAGTACCTTATGGTACTGATTGCGAATCTCCAGCAAACGATTCAGCTCTGCTTTTGCCGCAGTTAAATTGCCCGATGCGATGTTTTGCTCAACCAGCATCAAGCCCGCATCCAGTTTTTTCATCCCTTCAGCATACATAGCCTGCTCAGCATCCGTACCTCGATAGCGGTTGAGCGCTGCGTCGTGTGTGCCTTTTTTAAATCCTGCTACGTGCATTTTAAAATCCGCCAAGTTATCGCTGTTCATCGCCGCTTGATGCGTATTTTTCATCTGCTGCATGGCACTTTTAATGCTCGGCGTACCCATCGGCGCACTCGCGCAGGCACTCAAGGTCAACAAGCTCACTCCCGTGAGCAATGCCGCCAAATTTTTCTGTATGGTGGATGCCTTCATAGTCGTCTCCTTCTGGTTAGAAATCATATTCAATCGGAACTACCCACATCATCATCGCAGTGAAACCGATGCAGCAAGCGATGCGCCACCGGTGTGACCATCAGCGCGGCGGTGACAACGAATACCAAGCCGGCATACAGCGCATACATCCCCGCGAATAGTTTGCCCGCTTCGGTCAACGGTGGATTCACCGGCCCCATTCCACCCAACAGCATGGCGGAATTCAAAAACCCGTCGATCCACGCTAATTGCTCAAACACTTTATAACCCACCATGCCCATCGCCAAAGAGCCGATGAGTAAGGCCAAAGCCACCCACAGATGCTGGCGCAAACGACGCATAAACTGCTGATGTGAAATCACCTGTTGGCGTTTATTCTCGTACATAAATCTCTGCTGTATCGGTTCAAATGACTTTGGACATCATTATGGTTGGGTATTGTACTCAATCGTCACGACTACGCGCGCGATTTTTTTGACCGTGCTTTTATCATAGACGCCGCCGATGCTGTCTTCGGCGCTGCCATTCGCGGGCAGAATGTCAAATGTCCCCTGTGAAGCCGAACGCATCGTACCGACTTTCGCATCGCCATTTTTGGCAAACTCATCCGCACGGGTTTTGGCGTTTTTCGTCGCTTCGCCGATCAGCGCGAGTTTGATGTCATCCAGATTGCCAACCAAAAAATCCACATCGGACACATTCAAATCATGGCCTTGTGCCTGATACTCGATGATTTTGGCGCGGGCTTCTTGAATTTTCGCCAGATCGTTGGTTTTGATGTGCAATGTTTGGGAGGCGTTGAATCCGCGTTGCACCGATACGCTGTAACCGCGATCATCGCGTTCATCCACCATGTGCGGTGTGACGCTTTCCGCATCGAACATCACCTGTTCACCGTCAAAACCAAACTGTTTGAGAAAATTTTGCATCGCCGGTTTTTCTTGCTTGATCTGCGCCAGCGCATCGGCAAAGCTGTCCGCACGCGTATTGAGCGTAATTTGCCATTCGGCTGAAGTCGAATCAATCGGTTTTTCGGCCACGCCCTTGACCGTGATGGTTTGCTTGGCCGAGCCAATTTGCTTGGCCTGCACACCGAGGATAAATGCACCGATGGACATGCCTAAAGCCAACAAAACACCTAAAATTGCCAAACCACGTCCGATGCTTTTATCCATGATGCGCTCCTCTTGTTTACGCTAACCTGCTATGGTCATATTTTCAATCAAAATCGAACCGGTTTGTTTGGTACCGCGCACGATTTCGTCCGCGCCGACCGCCACGATTTGACGGAAGATGTCTTTCAAATTGCCCGCGATGGTGATTTCCTCCACCGGATGAACAATCACCCCGTTTTCCACCCAAAAGCCACTCGCGCCGCGTGAATAATCACCCGTCACATAGTTGACGCCGCTGCCAAGCAATTCGGTCACGAGCAAGCCCGTACCCATTTTATTCAACATGGCCGCGAAATCGTCGCCCTTTTTGGTCTTTGAACTGCTCAAACGCAAATTGTGCGAGCCGCTGGCGTTGCCAGTCGGCTGCATTTTGAGTTTACGCGCCGTGTACATCGACAGCAAATAGCCGGTCAAACGACCTCCGTCCACCAATTCGCGGCGCTGGCACGCCACGCCTTCGTCATCAAAATAGCTGCTGCCCATGCCCTGAACGATGAATGGATCATCCACAATCTGAATGTGTTTCGGAAAAATCCGTTGACCCAGTGCGTCCAATAAAAACGAGGTTTTGCGGTACAGAGCGCCACCGCTGATCGCTTGGGCAAAATTGCCGAGCAAACCGGCCGCTAAAGGCGCCTCAAACAACACGGGACACGAACGCGAGCTGATTTTTTTCGCGCCCAAACGCGCCGCCGCACGATGCGCTGCATACGCGCCGATTTCCCGTACATCGGCCAATTTTTTCGGATCGCGTGCCGAGGCGTACCACACGTCACGCTCCATGTGCTTGCCCTTTTGCGCAATCGGCACACAACTGGCCGAGTGACGCGAATAGGCATAACCGCCCATAAAACCGTTGCTTGCCGCTGAAACAAAATGCCCTTGGTGACTGGAAACGCCCGCACCGTCTGAATTTTTGATGTATTTGCAGGTGTCAAACGCCGCTTGCTCCGCCTGCAAAGTCAATTCGATCGCCTGCGCGGTGCTCAAATCCCACGGGTGGTATAAATCCAAATCCGCATGGCTCTTTTTCGGTTGATACAAATATTTTTTCTCCGGCAAACCAGCACATGGATCGGCCGCCGTGTAACGCGCAATGTCGTATGCCGCCTGAACCGTGCTGGCAATCGCCGGTTCGGAAAAATCCGAGGTGCTGGCAAAGCCACGCTGTTTGCCCACATAGACCGAGACCGAGAGTGATTTGTCGCGGTTATGCTCAACCGTCTCCACCGCGCCATTGCGCGAACTGACCGACAAGCCATTGGACTCGGAAACCTCCACCGCGCAGGCACGCGCGCCCAGTTTTTTTGCGGTCTGTAATGTGTGATGCGCAACGGCTTCAAAGTCGTTGCGTGTATAATCGAAGCTGACGGACATGAAAAACGATCCTTATCTACTTTATGTCTGAATTTAAATAACTATTTACGTTGAATGTGCCCGCATCATACCGCTTTTATGCCCTATTTGCACGATAGCGTATGCCGCGCGCCGTTCCTTTACGGTGAAATCATGTCAGAAACTTTTTACGTCGTCGACGGCACACGCGCCGTTGATAAAATCAGCAAAACCAAACGCAAGCAGCAAATGCACGAATTGCAAGACATCGGCGAAGAATTGGTCGAGCTGTCCAAAGAAGCCTTGAGCAAAATCCCGATGTCCGAAGATTTGCTCGATGCCATCAAAGAATACAAACGTCTGAACGCGCACGAAGCGCGCCGCCGCCAAATGCAGTTCATCGGCAAAATCATGCGCAAAGAGGACACCGCGCCGATTCGTGAAAAGCTCGAACAAATCAGAGGCTCATCCACCGCCGCGACCGCGCTGCTCCACCGCATCGAACGCTACCGCACCGCAATGATCGCCAAAGACGAAGCCATCACCCAATTCCTCAGCGACTTTCCGCACGCCTCGGTACAAGAGCTGCGCACGCTGGTACGCAACACACGCAAAGAAACCGAGCAGGCTAAACCACCCAAATCATTCCGCGAACTGTTTCAATTCATCAAAGCCGTTCTGGAACACAACCCCGATGAGACCGACGAGGATATAACACCAGAGGCCGACCCTACCGATGAAGCATAAACCAATTATGGTAAAGTTTCACGGCGGTAAGGCTCCACGGCAGTAAGACTCGCATTACAATCAACCATTACCATTCGCCATGACATTCTAATATTTAAAACCACACGAAAAGGAGACAAATATGTTTAATTGGAACGACTACGGTCACGGCGTATACGGCTTCGACTCAGGCTACGTTCGCCCTGAATTGGCCGCGATATACCTGATGGTGGAAAACGGACGCGCCGCATTCGTTGACACCGGCAGCAACGACTCCGTACCCAATGCCCTCGCCGCGCTCAAAAAAGTCGGACTGGACGAAACCGCCGTTGACTACGTCATCCTCACCCACATCCATCTCGATCACGCAGGCGGCGCCAGCCTAATGATGCAAAAATTCCCGAACGCCAAACTCGTCGTGCATCCGCGCGGCGCGCGTCACATGATCGAGCCATCCAAACTCATCGCCGGCGTGAGCGCGGTTTACGGCGCGGACTATGTGAAAAAAGTCTACGGTGAAATCCTGCCCATCCCAGCCGAACGCATCATCGAAGCACCCGACGACACCCGCATCTCGCTCAATGGCCGCGAACTGCTGTGCATTGACACCCCGGGTCATGCGCGCCACCACATGTGTATCGTTGACCAAAAGTCACAAGGCATCTTCACCGGAGACATGTTCGGCCTGTCCTACCGCGAATTGGACATTGACGATCGCGTATTCATTTTCCCGACCACCACGCCGACGCAATTCGAGCCGGAGGAAATGCGCAACTCCATCGCCCGCCTGCTCGAATTCAAACCCAAAGCCATGTACCTCACGCACTACGGCGCGGTATACCATCCGGAAAAACTCGCGCGCGAACTGCTGCGCCACATCACCGCCGTGGTCAATATGGCCGAATACGTCCAAAGCCTCGGCCTGGATCACGACACGCGCCACCAACGCCTGAAAGACGCCCTGCAAGCCTACATCATCATGCAAGCGCAGATGTTCGGCAGCACGCTATCCAGCGAGCAAATCGCTGAAATCTTCGCGGGTGATATTGAACTGAATACCCAAGGGATGACGGTTTGGCTGGACAGTTTGGCAAAGTAATATTTGTCACGTTGTACAAAAAACAAAGGGCGCATGTGCGCCCTTTGTTTTTTTAAATCATTGTTATTTGAATTAGACCATAGAAGGGTATTTTTCATCCTATATCTAATAATTCAAAGCGCTTTGTTTGAATAATTCAATCTCTTCTGGCTGAATAATTTCACTAGTATCCGCAGCATCAGATAGAAGTATATTGCTCACATCAATAGCCCTTTTTAAATCGTTGCTAGAAAGCCAACTACTATCCCAAAGACAAGGCTTTTGCCCATTTACAATCTGACAGAGAGGTTCTTTGCTTTCAAAATCAAGCTCTAAAGATTTTGGCTTAATCACTCTCTGTAACCAAACCTCCAAATATCCATTGTAAGGAATGCCGGCCATTTTATTTCGCACCTTAGTCCATAGATCGGGTTTTATATTGTCTGGAGCCAGAGAAATAAGGTAACTCAATATACCTGCAACAGCAGGGAAAGTAGAGGGTGATATATAGGCAATATCTGTGGCGATTGCTACTTGAACATCTAAGTCATCTGGACATTCGTTTTGTTTGGAAAGACTTGTATGAAACTCACTCATTAGCCTCTTTAATGCCCCACTGTTCGGATAGCGTTTCCCAAAATTATGTAGCCGTAACAGCTGCTTTTGAATAGTCTTAGCATTTGACGTACCCAAATCCTGAAGTTCAATTCCTGCCAATTTATCTGGCTTAACAGAGCCTTCAATAACATTACTGCATGCAATGGTCTTTGAAACACCTAGTCTCATCCCTACCGTACGTAATTTATCACTAATAGTCTTTAAAACCTCTTCTCCGCGTTCCTGAGTATTGGAAAAGATTCTATAGTCATCGCGATAGCGAAGAACACGAATATCAGAAGGAGCCCCGAGCTCTTCATAAACCATATCGTCAACATAGCCCAACACCAACTCGGCAATAAAGTCCATTAGCACGGATCCTTGAGGGATTCCATTGGTTTGGCCATATCGCCCTGATTGAATGTGAAAATCTATAATATTTCCCAGTAGAGAATTATTATTTTTTTCTGCCTTAGCTACTTCCCTCCCATGTAGTGCCCATGGAATACTATGCGTATATAGAGCACCATAACAGTCAGTGACATCAGTATGCAACAAATGTCGGTATTCAAGCGAGTAAACCAGCGATCGTTGCTCAACAGATTGCCACCAACTCTTAATTTGTGTCGCCGCATCTGTCTGATGATCACTTGATACCAACGGAGCACTACAACATTCAACTAATCCCCCTCTAAACTGCTTCATTCTTTTTTGAATAATGCACCAGTTAACGTTGTTAGTAATCTCATTAACGAGAGAGACATACAGAACAGGGTGAATCAGTTCCAATGGCCGCCAAGCAAATCGGCCATCCTTGTTTGTAGTAAAACTGTAATTGACATTAGGAATAGTATACGGGTTAGCATTTTTAAACCCGCTAAAATTGGCTCCGTTGAGCACACTAGCTACTTTTTGCAATATCAGCTCAAAGCTTATGTATTTTGGAAAGTCTCCATTAAAGTAACTACTTCCTTTCAAAAAATGAGCAGAGGCATCAACACTAGACAGTTCAATAATTTGCTGCATAGAAAGTATTCCTTAGCGATTCCAATATCAATAACGACGAAATAACCCAACTATTTTGACCTAGCAACTATTTAACCAAAATCGTTTCCCGATAGTATTTCAACTCGTCAATTGATTCGTACACATCCGCCAGCGCGGTATGGCGCGTTTGTTTTTTATAGCCGTCGTACACGCGCGGATACCAGCGGCGCGCGAGTTCTTTGAGTGTGGAGACGTCGAGATTGCGGTAGTGAAAGTATTTTTCGAGCGTCGGCATGTAGTTGGCCATGAACCGGCGGTCTTGGCCGATTGAGTTGCCGCACATCGGTGATTTGCTCGGGCCGATGTAGCGTTTGATAAATTCCAATGCCGCTTGCTCGACCTGTGCTTCGGTCAGCGTGGAGGCGCGCACTTTGTCGATCAGGCCTGAGTTGCCGTGGGTTTTTTGATTCCATGCGTCCATGCCGTTGAGCACTTCGTCGGCTTGGTGGATGACCCAGACCGGTGCTTCGGCGATGGTGTTGAGGTTTTTGTCGGTGATGACAATGGCCAGCTCGATAATGCGGTCGGATAAAGGGTTGAGGCCGGTCATTTCCATGTCAAGCCAAACCAGTCGGTCGTCGTCACGCGTACTGATCTCTGCGGGATTTGTCGCTTGTGCAATGGGGCTGGTTTCTGTCATAATTCGCTGGTCTTTCATAATCCGAAAAATTGAGGGTTTATTTTTTATGATGGCTGTATTCAAACAAGCTGAGTTGTTGTTGATGCTGGCGTTCGTCGCCGCGCTGGTGCTGTATTTTACGCTGAAATTGTGGCTGAATATGCGGCAAATTCGTTTCATCATGGCGCATCAACATCAAGTACCGCCCCCGTTTGACCGCCGCATTGATTTGGAGGCGCATCAAAAATCCGCTCGCTACGCGTTTGTGAAACTGCGTTTGGCGCGATTGGGCTTGTTTATCAGCACTTCGGTGTTGCTGATCTGGACTCTGGGCGGTGGGATCGCGAGTTTGTCCGCCGTGGTTCAGCATTTGACCTCGCATCCTTTGCATTTTGGCGTGGTATTGCTGGTGTTGTTCAGTCTGATTGGTTCGCTGTTTGAGCTGCCGCTGGCGTATGTCGATCAATTTTACGTCGAGCAGTCTTTTGGTTTTAACCGAATGACGCGCGGTATGTGGTTGATGGATTTGCTTAAAAATACCGTGCTCTCGGCGATTTTGGGCATTCCTTTGTTGTATGCGGTATTGGCGTTCATGCGTCTCTTTCCTGACACGTGGTGGTTTTGGGCATGGGCGCTGTTCTTGGGCTTTAACGTGCTGATGCTGTGGCTGTATCCGACGCTGATCGCCCCGCTGTTTAATAAATTCACGCCGCTGCCCGATGGCGAATTGAAAACCCGCTTGGAGGCATTGCTTCAGCGTTGCGGCTTTTCCTCAAATGGGATGTTTGTGATGGACGGCTCACGCCGCTCGGGTCATGGCAATGCGTATTTCACCGGCTTTGGTCGCAACAAACGCATTGTGTTTTTTGACACGCTGCTGGCGCAGTTGACCGAGCCGCAAATCGAGGCGGTGCTGGCGCATGAGCTGGGACATTTTCACCACAAACATATTCTCAAACGCATGGCGTGGATGCTGCCACTGAGTTTGGGCGGCTTTGCCCTGCTCGGATTTTTGGTTAATAAAATGTGGTTTTACGCAGGCTTGGGTGTCTCGGATGATTTTGCCCTGCTCGACTCATTGGCACAGCAACCGACGCATTTATTCGCCGTTGGCCTGCTGCTGTTCAGTCTGGTGCTGCCGGTGTTTCTGTTCATTTTTACGCCGATTTTTTCGCTGCAATCGCGCAAGGATGAGTTTGAAGCCGACGCATTTGCGGTCAAAAACAGCAACGGCCAAGATTTGATCGACGCGCTGGTGGCGATGTACCACGACAATGCAAGCTTTGTCGGCACCGATCCGTGGTATTCGCGCTTTTATGACAGCCACCCGCCGGCGGTGATTCGTGTGGCGCATTTACAATCCGAAATCAGCAAACAATCGGGTGTGCATCATGAGTAAAACCACCACCCTCGTTCGCATCGTCGCCAATTACGGTCATCAATATCTCGGCCTGCTGAACGACTCGCGCACCGACGATGAGCAGCCGCAGTGGGTGCAACTGGTCGCACGCGGCAAAAAGCAAGGCTACGCGGTCGGCGATGTGGTTCAGGTCACGCTGACCAACACCAGCAGCACACCGGCGCAAGGCGCGATCGAGAAAGTCCACGAGCGACGCAATTTGTTCTACCGCTCGGAGTTTAACAAACAGAAAAACCTCGCGGCGAACATCGACCAAGTCGCCATCATCTGCGCCACCGAGCCGGGATTCTCCGAGGAGCTGCTCGGACGCGCGCTGATTTGCGCGCATGTGGCTGACATTGAAGCATTGATCGTGTTGAACAAAGTCGACGTGGCCGAATTGCTGCCCTTCGCGCGTGAACGGCTGGCGTTATACCAATCGCTCGGCTACCGCGTGATTGAAGTTTCGGCCAACCAAGAAAACAGCCTACAGAACGAACTTATCCCTGCGCTCGCAGATCAAACCACGCTGTTCATGGGGCAAAGCGGCATGGGCAAATCCTCGCTCATCAATGTCCTAATCCCCTCGGCCAATCTACGTACACGCGAGATTTCCAACGTACTCAACACCGGCAAACACACCACCACCTTTTCGCGGTTATTTGACTGCGAATTGAATAGTCACGCCACGCAGATCATCGACTCGCCCGGCTTTGAACAATTTGGCATGGC
The DNA here is from genome assembly GCA_049291875.1 of Burkholderiaceae bacterium. Classification (GTDB taxonomy): domain Bacteria; phylum Pseudomonadota; class Gammaproteobacteria; order Burkholderiales; family Burkholderiaceae; genus CTSOIL-112. Next base: position 41,803 of record JBATQE010000059.1, on the reverse strand, counting down.
GCAATTTTCGCTCTCGCAGATTCAACACGCCATGCCCGAATTTGCACCACTGATCGGCCAGTGCAAATTCCACAACTGCACCCATGTGCACGAACCGGCCTGCGCGATCATCCATGCCCTTGAGCACGGTGAGATTTCACCGATTCGCTACGAATTTTATTTACGCCTGATTCAGCAGTTAGACTACTATGAAAACGCCCAATACTGATACACCCCAAGCCGAAATCGTGCGCCCAACCATACAGGTACTGGAGCGCACCAACGATTTGCTCAATATTCTGGCGAGGTACAACCAACCGCTCTCACTCAAATTCCTCGCCGAGCAATCGAAACTGAATATCTCCACCACACATCGGATTTTGAACGATCTGGTACTGGCACGCATCGTGCATCGCCCCAGCTCGGGGCACTACCAACTCGGTATGCGCCTGCTCGAACTGGGCAATCTGGTCAAAGCACGGCTGAACGTGCGCTCCATTGCCCTGCCGATCATGCGCCGACTGCAACAAAAAATCGGGCAAACCATCAACCTCTCGATTCGCCAAAACGACGAAATCGTCTACATCGAGCGTGCCTTCTCCGAGCGCTCCGGCATGCAAGTCGTGCGCGCCATTGGCGGTCACGCGCCTCTGCATTTAACATCAACCGGCAAACTGTTTCTCTCCACCTACGACAAAGCCGCGCTGCTGGACTATGCCAAACGCACCCAACTCAAAGGCAACACGCCGAACAGCATCAACTCATTGGAAAAGCTCAACAAAGAGTTGGAAAACGTGCGCAAAACCCAAACCGCACGCGATCATGAGGAGCTGGAAATCGGCGTATCGTGCATGGCCGCGGCGATCTACGACGACGCACACCAAGTCATCGCCGGACTGTCCATTTCCTCCCCCGCTCATTTAATGCAAGAAACATGGCTGGATTTGCTGCGCGAAGCCGCGCGAGAAATTTCGACCGCCATGGGGGATGCTCCGAGTGAATAAACCGCTTTGCCTATAAAAAGAGCGAGCTATACAGCTCGCCTTTTTACAGGTACATCATGCCTTACATGAACTTCATATCCTTCAAACTGAAGTACCAAAACGGTATTTGAATCGGTGCGGTAATTACATCAAACGCCACCCCCAGCGGCAGCAATATCGCGCGCAGCGGATTGTGGTTTTGTTTATATTCGGTTTTATAAAATTGCACCGGTCGGGTTTGCTTAAATTGCGAAGCAATCGCCGCTAAGTTTTTCACAGGCGGATAAACCACGCCTTGAATGTGCAAGGAGCGCCAATAAGACTGCTTATCCTCTGCCAATGTGAATTTCAGCTCTGTCAGGGTTTTGCGCTCTTGCTCAGTCAAGCGATCAGCCGCCTTGTTGTAGGTGATGGTCACATCGCCGCGCACACTCTGAATCTCACTGCTGTCCTGCTGTACCAGCATATTGATCTTCGGCTGATCTTGATTCACGCCGATCAAACGACCATCTAAATTTTTCACGATGGCTTTGATTTCATCCGCACCCTCGGTGAGCAAATAGGTTTGTTTTTCGCCAATCAGCGCGAGAAAGTTGCGTGCTTCCGCGCTGATATTCTCACCCGTCGGCTGCCCCATGCCCAAAATCGCATCTTCATAAGCCAAGGTTTTGGTGATTTTGGTGGTGGTCTCCGTCGATTGACTGGCCATATAGGTCGCACACCCCGACAGGCTCGTCATCAACAACGCTGCCACCCATGCCATCCAGCCCAATTTGAGTCGGTTCATCGTCATCTCCTATATTGTTTATAAATATGTGCTGCCATTAAACCACAAAATTAACCACAAAAATCAAAGGGATGAACTGTCGCTCAAAAATCAGAGTGTTAAACCGCTTTTCTCGGCGACCGTGTGCATGTCTTTGTCGCCACGCCCCGATAAATTGACCAACACCACTTGATCGGGCGACATGGTTTTTGCCAGTTTCATGCCATACGCCACGGCGTGCGAGGATTCGAGCGCAGGAATGATGCCCTCGACGCGGCACAGCGTGTGAAATGCGGCCAATGCTTCCGCATCACTGATTGGCACGTACTCGGCACGCCCTGAATCCTTGAGCCACGCATGTTCCGGCCCCACGCCCGGATAATCCAAACCAGCTGAAATCGAGTGTGTTTCGATGACTTGACCGTTTTTGTCTTGCAGTACATAAGTGCGGTTACCGTGCAGCACGCCGGGCGAGCCTTTTTGCAACGACGCCGCATGGCGTTCGCTGTCAATGCCGTCGCCTGCGGCTTCCACGCCGTACAACTTGACGGAGTCAAATGGAATGTAGGGATAAAAAATGCCCATCGCATTCGAGCCACCACCGACGCACGCCACAACCGCGTCCGGCTGGCGATCGCCGCCCAGCATTTCGGGCATTTGTGTCAGACACTCATCACCAATCACACGCTGAAAATCGCGCACCATCGCCGGATACGGATGCGGTCCCGCGACCGTACCGATGATGTAAAACGTATTTTCGACGTTGGTCGCCCAGTCGCGCATGGCTTCGTTCAGCGCGTCTTTGAGCGTGCGTGAGCCGGATTCGACCGCAATCACGTTCGCGCCCAGTAGTTTCATGCGATAAACGTTCGCCGCCTGACGCGCCACGTCCTCTGCGCCTTGATACACGTCGCATTGCAGACCAAAACGCGCGCAAATGGTCGCGGTGGCCACGCCGTGCTGTCCCGCGCCGGTCTCGGCGATCACTCGCGGTTTGCCCATGTGGCGAGCAAGCAGCGCCTGACCAATCACGTTGTTAATTTTGTGTGCGCCGGTATGGTTCAAGTCCTCACGCTTGAGGTAAATCTGCGCGCCGCCATTTTCCTCTGACAAGCGCTTGGCATGATAAATGGGTGACGGACGACCGACGAAATGCTTGAGCTCATATGCGAACTCTTGTTGAAACTCAGCCGATGGCACGATGGTGCGATACGCCTCATTCAGCTCATCCAGCGCCGGAATCAGCGTTTCCGAAGCAAAACGTCCACCATAAATACCAAAATGTCCTTTGTCGTCAGGATAGTTATACATCTTATTCCTTATGATTTGCATCATTTAAAAGTTTCTCAAAATCAATAATAAAATTTTTAATCATTGTTTGGTCTGTTGCAAAGCTGAAATCAAGCATTTGTATTGAGTTACCATGTTTTACCAGTATACCCTCAACACTAATATGTCCCAATTCGTCACCAGAGAAAGAAATATACTCCTGCTCCCAAAGAGAGACTGCAAGCTTAAATGGCTCAAACCTATGGGGTGTTCGATAAAATTCTTTTAATTTCGCGATTAAAACTTGGGCAAAACTTATTTCAAAATCGAAAGTTTTTATCGCTTGAAATGGTGGACTATTTATTCGCAAGTTACAAGAGAAACGATCCCCAGAAACATGAAAAAAATCTTTAAACTCAATATATTCAGTTAAGCATCCGTTGAGTCGAGCGATCATTTATGGCTCTCCATAACACGTTCCATAAAAGCACGCATTTTATCTGCGGATTTCACGCCCTTAGACAGTTCAATGCCGGATGAGACATCCACCGCATACGGTGCAATCTGTGCCATCGCTTCGCCCACGCTGTCCACGCTCAAACCACCGCTCAAAATGATACGCCCGCGCAGTTCTTCCGGAATGCTGTGCCAATCAAAACCATGTCCTGACCCGCCATAACCCGCGCTGTCCGAATCCAACAATACTCCGGCCAATTGATCTATGTGGCGCGCAATTTCCGCCCAATCGGTTTGGGCATTGACACGCACGGCTTTGATCACCGGTATATGGAGCGTCTGTTGTAAGTGTACGGCAAAAGCAAACGATTCATCACCATGCAACTGCACAAACTGTATGGGTGCTTGGTGCAATACAGCTTGAATCAGCGCCTCATCAGCATTGACGAACAGCGCGACCGTCGAGACAAACGCTGGTACCGACGCGCACAACTGCGCCACGCGTTCGGGTGTGACGTAGCGCGGGCTTTTCTCATACAGCACGAAACCGAGCGCATCCGCGCCCAGCGCCACAGCCTGCTGCACATCCTGTTCGCGGGTAAAACCGCAGAATTTCACTCGGGTTCGCATGATTTTTTGAAAATTAATTTAAGCCTAAAGCCTGTGCAAAGTCATCACACGGCGTAGGTAATTGATAGTGTTCGGGATAGTGAATCGCCGACAGATACAGCCCCGCAGGCGAAAATGTCGGCGCGGACAGTTTGCGGTCTTTTTGTTGCAATAAAAATGCCAGCCAATCCGTCGGCTGTTTGCCCACCCCAATATACACCAAACTACCGACCAAATTGCGCACCATGTGGTGCAAAAAAGCATTGGCCGTGATGCGCAGCAACACTGCATCACCGCAGCGCTGAACGCTGATCTGATGCAAGGTTTTCACCGGCGATTTGGCCTGACATTCTGCCGCGCGAAACGCGGAGAAATCATGCTCACCAACCAACACCTGCGCCGCTGCGTGCATTTTCTCCGCGTCCAATGCATGATGATACCAACCCGCGCGCCCTGCCCAAATCGGCGAGCGCACCGCATGATTGTAAATCAGGTAATGATAGGTGCGCTGATACGCATCAAAGCGCGCATGAAACTCTGGCACAACCACCCGCGCCCAGCGCACGGCAATGGTGTCAGGCAAAAATGCGTTGACCCCGCGCACCCATGCGTGTGTATCACGCTCAAACGGTACGTCAAAATGCACCACCTGTCCCAACGCGTGGACACCAGTATCGGTGCGACCGGCGCATTGTACGGCTATGGTTTGGTTGGCGAATTGGTGTAATGCGGTTTGTAAATGATCTTGAACCGTTAGACCGTGGCTTTGTGATTGCCATCCTTGAAACGCGCGCCCGTCGTATTGCACACCCAAAGCAATGCGCGGCATCAATGACCTCGGCTCTCTTGCGCCTGCTGACGCAAATATTGGATGTGCCATTGATTGCGCAGATCCAAAGCCTGCGTGCTTTGCGCCGCATTGCCACGTAAAATCACTTCGTTCAAAATATGATGCGCCACATTCGGATAGGCCTGTGCGTAGGCTTTTTGCGCGTGATCGAGCAAATCATCCATCGACTGGGCGCTCATCCATTTTTGCAAACGGGTGCGCTCGGCCAATGCGTAGTAATTCACGGCCTGCCCCGATTTTTCCGCCGTATGGTTAGCATACTGGCGTAGCAAGTGATTGACATTCAAACCTGAAGCGCCGGAATCGTTTGGTGCGGCTGTCGCGGTAGTTTGCGCTGTATTCGGCATCGTAGCTGCTACAGTCACCGGCTTGGCAGGCATTGTCGGTGCAACCATCGGAATCACCGGTTTGATCGGTGCAACGGCTGCGGCAGGTGTATCCAACTGCACTTTGCTGGCGCTGGTACTGCGCAAATCCAGTTTCTCCGGCGTCAAACCGTGCAAAGCTTGTTTGAAGCGAAGTTCGATCTCCTGCGCGGCATCCGGCTTCACATCCAGCACCTCGTCTGTCACCTCTGCGCTGAATGTCTTTTCTTGTGCTGCCACGTGATTTGTTTGAGTCACTGTTTCAGTAATGGCTACGCTGTCAGCTTGCGCAGGAAGCGATTCAACGATCACCGGTGGTTGAACGGCAGCGGGTACTGCAGTAACAGTAGGACGCTCAGCATCGGCGGATTGAACTGATTTAGCAACGACCTGAGTCGGTGTTTCTGAACCATCGAGCCACGAATCCACTGTTTGATTGGAAATCGGCTTATCAGAATCCGCGCGTTCTGAAAGCGCCGCTTCTGGCGCTTCTGGTACGATTTGCGCGGGTGTTTGATTCTCCGTCTGAGCCACTTGCTCCGCTTGAACCGGTGCTACCGTGGATGGAGCGACTTTCTCTGTAACATCGTTTACTGTCAGATCATCCGTTGCAGCATCATCTTTACCCTGACGCGAACCGCGCATCATCAACCAGACAAACGCACTCAATAACAATGCTGGAATGATCACCAACCACAATGATTTGGGCACACGCAAGAACCATGCTTTGAGCTGGGCCATGCCGCCCTGAGCAGCAGTCGTCGCCACTTGCGTGGATACGGTCGGCTCCGTTTGAGGCGGCGATGCACTTGGTGTTGGAGCCACAGGCACAGCATGAACAATCGCGGCTTGAGTGGCGTCGGCCGCAACACCGGCCGAAGACGCTGCCGTTGTTTCATTCGCTGAACTCGCAGCTACTGTCGGCTCAGGCTTGCTGCTTTCACTGGCAGCAGTGCCTTGTTTGGGCAGGACAATTTGCGCGCCCACCTGCATTCGATCGGGGTCACCGCCGGGAAATTGTGCTTGGTTGGTCTGTGTTAAAACTTCCAAGGCTTGTTTAAACGGAATATTATTTTTAACCGAATAATACTGCGCAATCGTGCGCAACGAGTCACCACGACGCGTTTGCAACACCACGCCCGCCTCATCGGAGCGAACCGTGCGCGATTGAATCGCCGATTCACTCATCGGTTTGGCGTTAACCGTCACACTTGCCAAGCCACACACCGCACCCAGTGCAATCGCTACCCACGCTTTGCGCAATGCGCGGCGTGACTGTGCAAACGGTACTGTTTTGAATAAGTGGTGTGTGCTTGGCTGTGACATAGACATCCTTTTTTAATTACGCTTGCGCCAAAATAATACGCAATACGCGGCGCAACGGCTCTGCCGCGCCCCACAACAATTGATCACCGACGGTAAATGCGGATAAATACTCACCGCCCATTGCCATTTTGCGCAAACGTCCGACCGGTACGGTCAATGTGCCGGTTACGGCGGTTGGCGTCAAATCCTGCATGGAAGCGGTACGCTCGTTCGGCACGACTTTGACCCAGTCATTGGCTTTGGCCAACATATCGTTGATTTCATCCAACGGCACGTCTTTTTTCAATTTGATGGTCAATGCTTGGCTGTGGCAGCGCATTGCGCCCACACGCACGCACAAGCCTTCGACATTGATAAAGCCCGCTTGACCCTCGGCTTTACCCAAGATTTTGTTGGTCTCGGCAGAGCCCTTCCATTCTTCTTTCGATTGGCCATTGCCCAAATCTTTGTCAATCCACGGAATCAAGCTGCCGGCCAATGGTACACCGAAATGCTGCGCCGGGTAGTCAGCCTCGCGCATTTTCGCAGAGATTTTACGGTCGATTTCCAAAATGGATGAACGCGGATCCGCCAGCAAATCAGCCACTTCGCCATTGAGCAAGCCCATTTGACTCACCAACTCGCGCATATTAGCCGCGCCACCACCCGAAGCCGCCTGATACGTCATCGAGGTCATCCAGTCAATCAAATCCGCTTTGAACAGACCGTCCAAAGCCATCATCATCAAGCTGACGGTACAGTTGCCACCGATGTAGTTTTTCACGCCCTTGTTCAAACCATCGGTAATTACCGGCATATTCACCGGATCCAAAACAATGATCGCATCATCGGCCATACGCAGGCTTGAGGCTGCATCAATCCAGTAGCCATTCCAACCCGCTGCGCGCAATTTAGGGAAAATCTCGTTGGTGTAGTCGCCGCCTTGGCAGGTCAAAATAATATCGCAGGTCTTCAATTCATCAACATTGTTACCGTCATGCAATACGCCATCCGACTTCGCAATCGTTGGTGCTGCACCGCCCGCATTGCTCGTGCTGAAAAAAACCGGTTCAAAATACGCGAAATCATTTTCCGCCACCATGCGATCCATCAGAACCGAACCGACCATACCACGCCAACCCACTAATCCCACTCTTTGCATCATTTACTCCAATAAACACCCAATAAAATCATTAAAAATAATCAGTTAACAAATCCGTCCATATTGATTTTCTGTACGACAAACACATTCATCCGCGCTGTTTCCGCGCGTAAGAACGAATTGACCGCCGCATCATCAAAGCCATCCAGTTTAAATACCGTGGTCAAACGATAGCCAAAATTCGCATCATCAAAATACGGGTTTGTGCCCGAATTGGCCGAGCCGGTGCGAACCGCCCCAATTCGTCGCGCCGCCAAATCAAAATACAGACAACGATAACGGTTGCCCGAGTTTTCGTAGCAGGCACGCGATTCGGTTTCCAGTCGCGCCATTCCGCCCAATTGGTGTAATTTTACCGCCCAATCGGCAATTCCTGAAATCAATTCGTCTGAATAAGCATATTTTGCCCAGGATTGTTGTTGATTCACACTCGGGGCTTTACCTTCAAGAACTTGGGCTTCCAAACGCTTCATTTCCAACTGTTTCACGCGTTCTTCCATACGCTGGATTTCCAACTGTTGTTGCACTTCTCTTCGCTTCTGCACTTCAATTTGCATGATTTGCGCTTCGGCTCTGCGGCGCTGTTCAGCAAATTTTTCACCGCCAGCAACATTTTCACCAATCTTGATATTCTGAACCGCTAATCGACGCTCTTCCATACGCTGAATTTCTACGCGCTGAGCCTCTAATTTCGCTTGCAGCGTTTGAGATTCTGCCCGCTGCGCAGCCAAACGCGCCTCTAACTGTTGAACATCCGGCGTCGGCACAGTCACTTGTGGCGTTTGCGCCGTTTGCTCTCTGGTTGTTTCGCTGTCACGAGCTTGAGCGGCGAGACGTTCCGATTCAAGTCGTTGCGCCTCTAATTTTTTCTGCGCTTCCAACAGTTGTGCTTCCAATTGAGCGGTTTCGCGTTTTTGCGCTTCCAAGCGTTGGGCCTCTTGACGCAAAAGTTCTTGTCGCTGCGCTTCCAAGCGCTCTGCCTCTCTTTGCTGAGCTGCTTGTTGCTCGGCTTTCAGGCGCTCGGCTTCCGCTCGTTGCTCTTGTAGCTTTCTCTGCGCTTCCTGTAGCTGTGCATTGAGCTGATCCGTCGCACGCTTTTGAGCCTCCAGCGATTGCGTATCAACCTGCTGAACCTGCAATTTATGTTGCGTATCCTGAAGCTGTTGCTCTAATTTGGCCACTTCTTGTCGCTGGGCTTCTAAACGCTGAGCTTCTTGGCGCAACAGTTCCTGTCTCTGAGCTTCCAAACGCTGCGTCTCTGTTTGGCGCGTTGCTTGCTGCTCGGCTTTCAAACGTTCGGCTTCTGCCCGTTGCTCTTCCAGTTTTTTCTGCGCTTCGGCCAAACGCGCGTTCAACTGCTCGGTTTCACGCTTTTGCGCTTCAAGCGATTGAGCATCCACTTGCTGAGCCTGCAATTTGCGTTGCGTCTCTTGCAATTGTTGTTCCAAATTGGCCACGGATTGACGCTGCGCTTCTAATCGTTGCGCCTCCTGCTGCTGCGCGGCCAATCGTTGATTTTGAATCTCTGCTTCTCGCTGCTGAACGGCCAGACGTTCGGCTTTTAGACGCTCCGCTTCTGCACGCTGTTCTTCCAATGTCTTTTGCGCCTCAGCCAACTGTGCGTTGAGCCGTTCCGTTTCACGTTTTTGGACTTCGAGCGATTGTGCGCTCACCTGCTGTACTTGCAATTTGCGTTGTGTTTCTTGCAGCTGCTGTTCCAATTGAGCAACCGATTGGCGTTGTTCTTCCAGACGCTGCGCTTCTTGCTGCTGCGCGATCAAACGCTGATTTTGAACCTCGGCTTCGCGTTGTTGTACCGCCAAACGTTCAGCTTTTAAACGCTCAGCCTCCAGGCGCTGCTCTTCCAATTTTTTCTGAGCTTCAGCCAAACGTGCGTTCAACTGCTCGGTTTCGCGTTTCTGTGCTTCGAGCGTTTGTGCATCCACTTGCTGTGCTTGCAGCTTGGTCTGCGTATCTTTGAGCTGTTGTTCCAGTTGAGCAACCGCCTGACTTTGCGCTTCCAAGCGCTGCGCTTCTTGCTGCTGTGCGGTCAAACGCTGATTTTGAATCTCGGCTTCACGCTGTTGTACGGCAAGGCGCTCGGCTTTCAAACGCTCGGCTTCCGCACGCTGTTCTTCCAGTTTTTTCTGGGCTTGTGCTAACTGAGCGTTCAATTGATCGGTCTCACGCTTTTGTGCTTCGAGCGTTTGTGCGTCCACTTGCTGCGCTTGCAGTTTGTTCTGTGTATCCTTGAGCTGTTGCTCCAGCTGGGCAACTGCCTGACTTTGCGCTTCCAAGCGCTGCGCTTCTTGCTGTTGTGCAGTCAAACGCTGATTTTGAATCTCGGCTTCACGCTGCTGTGCTGCCAAACGTTCAGATTTCAGACGTTCGGCTTCCACTCGCTGTTCTTCCAGTTTTTTCTGCGCTTGCGCCAACTGAGCATTGAGCTGATCGGTTTCACGTTTTTGCGCTTCAAGCGATTGCGCATCCACCTGCTGCCCCTGCAGCTTGCGTTGCGCTTCCTGTAACTGTGCAGTCAACTGCTCTACCGCTTGTTGTTGGCCTTCTAAACGTTGGGCTTCGAGCTTTTGCGCTTGCGTTTCCGTATCTTTGTCACGCGCATTCAGCCGCTCGGTTTCTAACTTTTGCATGGCCAAGCGCTGCTCTTCCAGCTTTCTCTGTGCTGCTTGTAACTGGGCATTGAGTTGTTCGGTCTCTTGCCTTTGCGCTTGTAAACGCTCAGATTCGGTTTTTTGCGCTTCTAAACGCTGGATTTCCAGTTTTTGTTGCGCTTCCTGCAGTTGTTTTTCCAACTGCGCCACTGCTTGTTGCTGGCTTTCTAAACGTTGATTTTCTTGCGCTTGAGTTTCTTGACGCTGAGGGTCAGAGGCTTCGCTCGCGCGCTTTTGCAGCTCGAATCGTTCTGATTCGAGTTTTTGCATCGCAATACGCTGCTCTTCCAATTTTTTCTGTGCTTCGGATAGCTGTGCACTTAATCGGGCTGTTTCTGCATTTTGTTGCTCAATGCGTCGTGCATCAGCAACCGAGGTGGCCGGTGTTCCTGAGGCTTTAGGATTACGCAGGGCTTGTTGTTTTTGTTCTTGCAGCTGATCTTCCAACTGTTGCATCTCCAGACGACGAGCCTGAAGCTGTTCCTCTAAGCGCAGTGCCTCCAAACGTTGCGCCTGCAGCTTTTCATCTTCTTCTAATAGTAGTCGGGCATTTCGCGCGCGCTCTTGGTCCGCGACCGAGCTAATGCCTCCCGGCCCCGAACCTGTACGAAGGGAAAATTCGGGGACTTTGATGGACGCTGGGATGGGAACGGGGATCATACATCCCGTCGTCCCCAAGGCCAATGGTAGAACCCCTAATAATGCTAAATATTGCTTCAATCGCACGATCTGCTTTGCTCCACCATTTGATTGTTTCATTGATTAAGCGACAATGCCGCCAAAACCGCATCACCCATCTCGACCGTACTGACTTTACGACCACCTTCGGTCATGATGTCACCGGTGCGATAGCCTTGTGCCAATACCGCACGCACAGCGGCATCAACGCGATCAGCAGCCTGTGTTTGACCCAAGCTGTGACGCAACATCATGGCGATGGACAAGATCATTGCCAATGGATTGGCCAGATTTTTGCCCGCGATATCCGGTGCAGAGCCATGAATCGGTTCGTACAGGCCTTTGCCATTCGCATCCAGTGAGGCGGACGGCAGCATACCGATCGATCCGGTCAACATGGACGCTGCGTCGGACAGAATGTCGCCAAAGATATTGCCGGTAACCATCACGTCAAACTGTTTCGGATTGCGAATCAGTTGCATGGCGGCGTTGTCCACCAACATGTGGCTCAGTTCAACGTCGGGATATTCCGCTGATACTTCGATCATGACGTCACGCCACAATTGGGTGCTTTCCAACACGTTCATTTTGTCCACCGAGCACAGTTTTTTGCTGCGTTTTTGTGCGGTTTTAAATGCGCTGTGAGCGATACGGCGAATTTCGGATTCGCTGTAAATCATGGTGTTAAAACCAACGCGTTCGCCATTGCGTACTTCAATGCCGCGCGGCTCGCCAAAGTAAATATCGCCGACCAATTCACGCACGATGATGATGTCCAAGCCGGACACCACTTCAGGCTTCAGGGTGGATGCAGCGACCAACTCAGGGTAAACCAGCGCCGGACGCAGATTAGAAAATACATTCATCGCCTTGCGAATCGCCAACAAGCCGCGCTCAGGGCGTTGTTCGCGTGGCAGCACGTCGTATTGCGGGCCGCCAACAGCGGCGAGTAATACCGCGTCTGCTGCCAATGCTTTATCCAAAGTCTCTTGCGGCAACGGCACGCCGGTTGCATCCACCGCACAGCCGCCAATCAGCGCGCTATCCCAGCTAATGTCCAAGCCATCGGCTTTGAGTTGTTCCAATACGCGCACGCCTTGCGCCATGATTTCCGGACCGATGCCATCACCGGGGAGTAATAAAATCTGCTGAGTCATTTTGAACCGAACCTTAATTGAATTAACTATTGAACTATTACTAACTATTGAATCGTCTCACACAAGCGACATCCGTTTATGAGGTCAGCTTGTTTGAATTTAAGCGCGCATTCGCCAACCACGGATATTTCATCAAGTGCTGATTTTCAAAAGCGCGAATTTCATCGGCGTGTCGCAGGGTCAAACCGATGTCGTCAAACCCATTAACCAAGCAGTATTTACGAAACTCGCTGATGTCGAATTTAAATACCGAGTCACCCGCACGCACGGTTTGTTCAGGCAAATCAATGGTGACTTCAAAGCCCACATGGGCTTTGGTCATATCGAATAGTTGATCGACTTCTTTTTCTTTTAAAACAATGGGTAACAAGCCATTTTTATAGCAATTATTGAAGAAAATATCAGCAAATGATGGTGCAATCACCGCACGAAAACCGTACTGTTGCAACGCCCATGGCGCGTGTTCACGCGAAGAACCACAACCGAAATTATCACGAGCAAGCAATACGCTGGCACCTTGGTAACGCGCTTGGTTCAAAACAAAATCGGGATTAAGCGGGCGTTTGGAGTTATCCTGACCGGGTTGTCCCACGTCCATATAGCGCCACTCATCAAACAGGTTTTCACCAAAGCCGGTACGCGCAATCGATTTTAAAAACTGTTTGGGGATAATCGCATCGGTATCGACGTTTTCTCGATCCAGCGGCACGATCAGGCCGGTGTGTAAGGTAAATTGATCCATGGGTTTTCCAAAAAACGGAGGTGAAATGCTGAGATGCTGCTCAGATAATTAGGTAATACAAATGCTGCGGCTCAGACCACTGAGCCACAGCCAAGTTGATATATATTCAATCAAAAATTTATTGATTGGCAGGTACTTTCTCTTGAATCCAAACACCTGCGGCGGCGGTATCCTTACCCACGCCATTCACTGTACCACGAACAGTATTGCACGCGGTCAAAACCATTAAACTCATTGCCAATAAAGCGAATAATTTACGCATTATGAGATCTCCTACGGTTAAAAATTCAGATAAGTAATCAATATTGTTGTACTGGTTGCTGCTCTACAGGCTGCTGCGCGTATGGCTGATTTTGATCCGCCGGTACTTTCTCTTGAATCCAAGTGCCAGCCGCCGCGGTATCTTTACCTATGCCATGAACTGCTCCGCGGAATGTATGACAAGCCGACAACAGCATCACAGAAGCCAAAGCCAAAACTAATAATTTACGCATCATTACCCCCTATTGAATGTTTTATTCGATTCAAATCACGCCAAAGCGCGGACATCCACAAAGTGCCCTTCGATCGCAGCCGCAGCCGCCATCGCCGGACTGACCAGATGCGTGCGTCCACCCGCACCTTGTCGTCCTTCGAAATTACGATTGGAAGTGGAAGCACAACGCTCACCCGCTTCCAAACGATCGGCATTCATCGCCAAACACATGGAGCAACCCGGCTCACGCCATTCAAACCCCGCGTTTTTGAAAATCACGTCCAAACCTTCGGCCTCGGCCTGCTGTTTCACCAAACCCGAACCCGGCACAACCAATGCCTGTTTGACATTGCCCGCCACCTTCTTACCCAAGCGTTTGACCACCCACGCGGCGGAACGCATGTCTTCAATACGGCTGTTGGTACACGAGCCGATAAACACCTTGTCCACCTTGATCGAGTTGATCGGCGTGCGCGGAGCCAAGGCCATATACTGCAAAGCACGCTCCATCGCATCACGCTTGACCGGATCTTTTTCCAACTCAGGATCAGGTACCGACTCGTCAACCGCCACCACCATCTCGGGTGAAGTACCCCAAGTGACTTGCGGCTTCAACTGCTCGGCCTGCAATTTAACCACGCGGTCAAATTGTGCGCCTGCATCGGACACCAGCGTACGCCAGAATTTTTCTGCCACTTCAAACTCCGCGCCTTGCGGTGCGTAAGTGCGACCTTTCATGTAATTGATGGTGACATCATCGACCGCGACCAAGCCCGCACGCGCGCCAGCTTCAATCGCCATATTACACATGGTCATGCGCCCTTCCATCGACAGGCTGCGAATGGTCGAACCGGCAAACTCGATGGTATAACCTGTGCCACCCGCCGTGCCGATTTCGCCAATGACCGCCAACACAATGTCTTTCGCGGTACAACCGACAGGTAATGCGCCATCCACCTGCACCAGCATATTTTTGGCCTTTTTCATCATCATCGATTGCGTCGCCAACACGTGCTCCACCTCGGACGTACCGATACCGAAGGCCAATGCGCCCATCGCACCATGCGTCGAAGTGTGCGAGTCACCACAGACAATTGTCATACCCGGCAAGGTCGCGCCTTGCTCAGGGCCGATGACGTGTACGATCCCTTGGCGAATGTCGTTGATTTTGAACTCAGTGATGCCGAAGGCATCGCAGTTTTTGTCCAAAGTCTCGACTTGCAGGCGCGATACGGGGTCGGTGATACCCGCATTGCCTTGCGAACGATCGGTCGTCGGCACGTTGTGGTCACACACCGCCAGATTGGCATTGATGCGCCACACGGGACGGTTGTGAATCGTCAAGCCTTCAAATGCCTGCGGGCTGGTCACCTCGTGCAAAAGCTGGCGATCAATGTAAATCAGCGCCATGCCGTCCTGCTCCTGACGAATCACGTGCATATCCCAAAGTTTGTCGTATAAAGTCTGTGCCATAAACAATCTATCTGCTGTCAAAAATAAAATCGATCAATGCGGGTCAAAATAAACTTATTTCTTCACTGCGGCGTTGTACAGCGGACGTACTTTCGCTGCATTGGCCTGCAACATCGCTTGGCGATTGGCCGGATCAGGGTGCGAGCTGAGGAATTCAATCGTGCCGCCGGTATTGGCCGCCTGCATTTTGTTCCACAAAGTCACCGCCGCATCCGGGTTGTAGCCCGCGCGTGCAGCCAACTCCATACCGAGCAAATCGGCTTCGGTTTCGTGCGTGCGGCTAAATGGCAAGTTAAAGCCAATATCCGCGGTCAAACCGGTGATTTGGCTGGCATTGGAAATACCGTAGGCTTCGCCCACCGCACCCAACACACCCGCAATAATGCCGGTGGTCTGCTGACGCGACACCTGCTCGCGTGAGTGCTCACGAAGCGCGTGCGCCATTTCGTGTCCCATGACCTGCGCAATTTCAGCGTCGCTTAGTTTCAATTGGTCAATCAAACCGCTGTAAATCACCATTTTACCATGCGGCATACACCACGCATTCATTTCATCCAAGGTGATCACATGAATTTCCCACGGCCAGGTTTTCGCATCAGCGCGAATCGCCGGGGTTTTCGCAATCAGGTTATTGGTGATGCGTTTGACGCGCGCCACCATCGCAGGGTTGGTGTCCAACACTCTTTTCGCGCGCGCTTCGGCCAGCACTTGAGAGTAGGCTTTGCTCGCTTCAGCATTGATCGCTTCGCTCGATACAGAGAATTTTTGCTGACGATTCACCCCAACGGTATTGTCTTTGGTGGTTTCTTGCGGTGTGCCACAGCCGGTCAAGCTCGTCGCCGCAACGGCCAATGCCAATAGTGATTTTTTCCAATGACGCATAATTATTTCTCTCCTAACAATGATAGTTTCGGGGTTGTCACCGATACATCGGCATTTTGTGCACGGTGCAACAGCGCGTGATCCATCAAAACCAAGGCCAGCATCGCCTCTAAAATCGGGGTGGCGCGAATCCCAACGCACGGGTCGTGCCGCCCAAAAGTCTCCACCGTCGCCGCTTCGCCATGCACATCCATCGACTCGCGTGGCAGACGAATACTCGAAGTCGGCTTAATCGCCACATGCACCTCAATCGGCTGTCCCGACGAAATACCACCGAGAATACCACCGGCGTGATTCGTCTGAAAACCCGACGGCGGCATCGCATCGCCATGATACGAGCCTTTTTGGCGCACGACCTCAAATCCGTCGCCGATTTCCACACCTTTGACCGCATTCACGCCCATCATGGCGTAGGCAATATCGGCGTCCAATTTATCAAACAGCGGCGCGCCCAAACCGACCGGCACATGGCGCGCCTGCACCAACAAACGCGCGCCGACCGAATCACCCGCACGGCGCAAATTGTCCATATACGCTTCCAACTCAGGCACAATCGCATCGTCCGCCGCATAGAAAGGATTAACACCCGTGAGCGACCAATCGTTGACGGGAATCTCAATCTCGCCTAATGCGGTCATGCAGCCGCGAATCTCCGTGCCGAACTGCTCGCGCAACCATTTTTTCGCCACCGCGCCCGCCGCCACCATCGGCGCGGTCAAACGCGCAGAGGAGCGGCCACCGCCACGATAGTCGCGGATGCCGTATTTATGCCAATAAGTGTAATCAGCGTGTCCCGGACGAAACTGTACGGCGATGTTGCCATAGTCCGAACTGCGTTGATCTTGATTGCGAATCAGCAAGGCGATCGGCGTCCCCGTGGTTTTGCCCTCAAACACACCCGACAAAATTTCCACCTGATCAGGCTCTTGGCGCTGCGTGACATGGCGCGACGTCCCCGGACGGCGGCGATCCAGCTCCGGCTGAATGTCCTCAACCGACAAGGCCATGCCCGGAGGACAGCCGTCAATCACGCAACCAATCGCCGGTCCGTGCGACTCGCCAAAATTGGTGACGCAAAAAATTTGTCCGAAGGTGCTTCCTGCCATTTGGCTAACCTCTTGAATCCATTAAAAATTTCATATTTGTTGAACGCGTATCCACTGACTGACTCACTTGTGTTGTACCCCTCGACCGTTTATGGGAAAGGGGCGATGGACTGGGTCAACAGCCCTATATGTGCAGATTAGCGCAGATTAGCGCGTATTGTAGCGGTTTTAGCCTGATTGCGCCACATTCTACGGGCTGCGCACGATGCCATGCTTACGCTTGGCGGCTGTCCAAAGTTTCCCAGCGTTCCAGCGCCGCGAGCAGTTCCTCTTCAATCTCGCCCAGTCGCGTGCTCAATTGCACACCCAAATCGGGATCCTCAACAAAAACCGAACCATCGGCCAATTGCGCCTCGACGCTTTTTTGCTCACTTTCCAAAGCCTCAATCTGCGCAGGCAATGCCTCCAATTCGCGCTGCTCTTTGTAGCTGAGTTTGACTTTTGCCGCTGGCGCTGGTTTTTTTGCCGATTCTGCTTTCAATTCAGCGGCAGGCTGAACGATGGCCTCGACTGAAGCAGGCGTCTGCGCATTGTTTAAAATCTGATCAATGCCCACCGGCACGTTTTGGCCGCTCTGACGCTGCCAGTCGTAAAAACCGCCGACATACTCGCGCCATACGCCTGCTTTCGGCTCGGCGGCGATCACGCTGGTAACCACATTGTCCAAAAATTGTCGGTCATGCGAGACCAAAAACAGCGTGCCGTTGTAATCCTGAAGCAACTCTTCCAGCAGCTCCAGCGTCTCGATGTCCAGATCATTCGTCGGCTCGTCCAGCACCAAAACATTGGCCGGTTTGGCGAACAAACGCGCCAGCAGCAGGCGATTGCGCTCGCCACCCGACAAGGATTTGACCGGCGAATGCGCGCGCTGCGGCGCGAACAAAAAGTCACCCAGATAGCCGATGACGTGTTTGCGTACACCATTGATCTCGACCCAATCCGAGCCGGGGCTGATGGTGTCGGCCAAGGTTTTTTCCAAATCCAACTGCGTGCGCATTTGGTCAAAATAGGCGATTTGCAGATTCGTGCCGTTTTTGATTGTGCCGCTGTCCGGCGCGAGTTCGCCTAAAATCAGTTTCAGCAAGGTGGTTTTGCCCATGCCGTTGCCCGCGAGCAGACCGATTTTATCGCCGCGCACAATATTGGCCGTGAAATCGCGCACAATCACGCGCTGGTTTGCCCCCTCGCCAAATGATTTGCACACATCGACCATCTCGGCGACCACTTTGCCCGAACGGTCGGCCTGCGCCACATCCATTTTCACATTACCGGTCTGCTCGCGGCGATTGAGCCGCTGCTCGCGCATTTCTTTCAGGCGGCCAATGCGTGCGACCGAGCGCGTCCGACGGGCTTCCACCCCCTTGCGAATCCAGACTTCTTCCTGCGCGAGCAATTTGTCAAATTTGGCGTTTTCCACCGCTTCGTCGGCCAATTGTTGCGCTTTGGTGGTTTGATAGGCGGTGAAATTACCCGGATACGAGCGCAAAATCCCACGATCCAGCTCGACAATCCGCGTGGCGACATTGTCCAAAAACGCCCGATCATGCGTGATGAACAGCACCGCGCCTTTGAAATTGCGCAGCAAATCCTCCAACCACGCAATCGCGCTCATGTCCAAATGGTTAGTCGGCTCGTCCAACAGCAACACGTCGGGGTTCTGCACCAGCGCACGCGCCAGCGCCACGCGCTTTTGCACCCCGCCTGAGAGTGCGCCGCACAAGGCATGCGCATCCAAGCCCAATTGCGTCAAGGTGGTTTGTACGCGCGCGTGCAGCGTCCAGCCGTCGCACGCCTCCAGCGCCGTTTGCACCCGCTCCATTTCGGCCAAAACCGCATCGGTGTCCTCGGCTGTACCCAACTGTTCGGTCAATGCATCGTACTGCTCCAGCAATTCCGCCGCATCGCCCGCACCGCTGGCCACCGCGTGTAAAACCGTGTGCTGCGGCTCAAACGTCGGCTCCTGCTCGACATAAGTGCAGCGCAAGCCCTGCTGCCGCGCCACAATGCCATCATCGGCCTGCTGCAAACCGGCGATGATTTTCAGCAAAGAAGACTTCCCCGTGCCATTGCGCCCGATCAGACCGACGCGCTCACCCTCCTCCAGCGCAAAATCCGTGTGATCCAAAAGTGCGACGTGACCGTAGGCCAATTGCGCGTCATTAATCGTATATAAAGCCATAAAATCAATTCAATATCGTAAAAAACGTATTATCCTTTAGTTTGACACTTTGAATGAACCAAAATCCACATGAACCCACCAACCATCACGCTGCGCCCTGCGCAAACCAAAGATGCCGAACGATTGATCGACATTCACTACGCATCCGTACAGCACATTTCCGAGGCGTTTTATCCGCGTGAAATTCTGAACGCCTGGTCACCCACGCCCAGCCTGCAACGCCATCAGTGGATGCGCGACACCATTGAATCACCCGAACGCATCGTCTGGGTTGCGCAGCATAATGATAACGAGATCAGCGCTTTTGCCATCGCCTCAGCCACAGATGGTTTCATCCATGCCCTGTACGTCGACCCAAAATTTTCTGGGCTGGGTATTGGAAAGCAACTACTTCAAAAAATCGAACAATTATTGCTACATTCAGGCTTGCACACTGCCCAACTCAAAGCCTCCAAAAACGCCGCTGCATTCTACCAAGCCGCAGGCTATGAGCCGCTCACCGACGAGACGCAACAGCTCAGTGACGGCAGCACCATGGCATGTATCTTGATGAAAAAGACACTGCGCTAATTGAATTTTTACGTTAAAAAATTCATCTAAAAATAACCGTAGATTTTTCCACAAAAATCCTTAGCAGTATTAGAATATCCGCATAAAAACCCTAAGGATAATAACAATGAAAACAGATATTGAAATCGCCAGCAGCATCTGCGGCAGAGACATCGGTGACATCGCAGCACAAGTCGGATTGAGCGAAGCAGACATCGAACGCTACGGCAACAACAAGGCCAAAATCCGCCAACTGCCCAACACCCAACGCAAAGGCAAACTGATACTCGTCACCGCCATCAATCCCACGCCCGCAGGAGAAGGCAAAACCACCGTTACCATCGGTTTGGCCGATGGCTTGCGCCGCATCGGGCAAAACAGCGTGGTCGCGATTCGCGAACCGTCGCTCGGTCCGGTGTTTGGCATCAAAGGCGGCGCAGCAGGTGGCGGCTACGCGCAGGTGATCCCGATGGAGGACATCAATCTGCACTTCACCGGCGATTTTCACGCCATCGGCGCGGCAAACAATCTACTCGCCGCCATGCTCGACAACCATATTTACCACGGCAATGCATTGGACATTGATCCGAAACGCATCGTTTGGCGCCGTGCCGTGGACATGAACGACCGACAATTGCGCAATATTATCAATGGATTGGGACAAAAAACCGACGGCTGCGCGCGCGAAGATGGTTTTGACATCACCGTCGCCAGCGAAACCATGGCGGTTTTTTGTCTGGCAAGCGATTTAACCGACCTCAAAGCGCGTTTGGGACGCATCATCGTTGCCTACAACCGCTCCGGTGCGCCGGTTACTGCCTGCGATCTAAATGCCGAAGGTGCCATGACCGCCCTGCTCAAAGACGCGATCAAGCCCAACCTCGTGCAAACACTCGAAGGCACGCCCGCGCTGGTACACGGCGGGCCGTTTGCCAATATCGCGCACGGCTGCAATTCCGTCATCGCCACGCGTGCGGCGCTGTCCTTGTCCGACTACACCGTGACCGAAGCCGGATTTGGCGCCGATTTGGGTGCGGAAAAATTCCTCGACATCAAATGCCGCTTGAGCGGACTGGTGCCGGACGCCGTGGTGTTGGTCGCCACCATTCGCGCACTCAAATACAACGGCGGCGTGGCGAAAACCGAATTAACCCACGAAAATTTGGACGCATTGCAACGCGGTTTGCCCAATTTGCTCAAGCACATTGAAAACCTGACACAGGTATTTAAACTTCCTGTCGTCGTTGCCATCAACCATTTCACCAGTGATACGGATGCCGAGGTGCAACTATTGCAACAAGCATGCGCCTCGTTCGGCGTGCAAGTCGTCGTGTGCCGAGTGTGGGAAAAAGGCGGTGCAGGCGGCGAAGATTTGGCGCACGCCGTGGTCAAACTCTGCGCGCAAACCAAAGCCGCCGAGCACCTGCAATTTTGCTACCTCGATTCGGCCAGCCTCAGCGAAAAAGTGCACGCCGTCGCCACGCGCGTCTACGGCGCGGATGGAGTTGAATGGAGCAATGCGGCGAAAAAACAATTAACGCAACTCGAAGCGCTTGGTTTCGGTCACCTGCCCGTGTGCATCGCCAAAACGCAGTATTCGCTCAGCGACGATGCGAGCCAACTCGGACGCGCAACAGGCTTTCAACTGCACATCAGCAACCTGACCGTATCCGCCGGCGCAGGGTTTGTCGTCGCCATATCCGGTAGCATCATGAAAATGCCCGGTCTGCCGAAAGTCCCTGCAGCGGAGAAAATCGACGTGGATGCCGAGGGGCGGATTTCGGGACTGTTCTAAATTCTAAAGTTATCACCATCATTGGGTAGGGGCAGGTTTGAAACCTGCCCCTACTGCATCCATCCGTTTGCCATGCGAAAAACAAAGGGAGCGATCATTTGCTCCCTTTGATTTCATTGACATCGCTCAACGATCACCCGATCACGCACTCACTTCCACCTGACGGCGCAAGCACGCAATTCGATGATCAACATGCCCTTGCAAAGTTGGCTTGGTCTGCGCGCAGCCGTCATCGGCAATCGGGCAGCGCGTGCGGAACACACAGCCGGACGGCGGATGTATCGGCGATGGCAAATCACCTTGCAGCAATTGGATCTGCTTGACGCGCTCCGCCTCGGGATCAGGAATCGGCACGGCAGACATCAGCGCCTGCGTGTACGGGTGCGACGGGTTGCTATAAACGGCAGGCTCCACACCCAATTCCACCGCATTCCCCAGATACATCACCAACACGCGATCGGAGATGTGTTTAACCACCGATAAATCATGCGCAATGAAAATCAGAGCCAGCCCCATTTCTTTTTGAATGGCTTTGAGCAAATTAATCACCTGCGCCTGAATCGATACGTCCAGCGCGGACACCGGCTCGTCACAGATAATCATTTTCGGTTTCAAAATCAGCGCGCGCGCAATGCCAATGCGCTGACACTGACCACCCGAAAATTCATGCGGATAGCGATTGATCATATTCGGCAGCAAGCCGACTTTTTTCATCATCGCACGCACTTCGTTCACCACCTGATCTTTGCTCAACTCAGGATAAAACGTTTCCAACGGCTCGGCAATGATGTCGCCGATGGTCATACGCGGATTGAGCGAGGCCAGCGGGTCTTGGAAAATCATTTGAATGTCTTTGCGTTTTAAACGCATTTGCTTGAGCGATAGACCGGTCAGCTCTTCGCCCTGCCAGACAATATTGCCCGAGTGCGCTTTGACCAAGCCAATAATGGCGCGCGCCAACGTCGATTTGCCGCAGCCGGATTCGCCGACCACGCCGAGCGTTTCGCCCGCATTCAGCTCAAACGATACGCCGTTGACCGCGCTCAAAATATCCGGTTTTTGCCAAATCCAGCCGCCCTCGGGTTTAACCTTGAACTGCACATGCAAATCGCTCACGCGGAGCAAGGGTTGATGGTTGTTGCTCATTGGCCTGCTCCTTCAGTCTGGGTCACCACTTCAATCGGTTGATAACACGCACGCTGACGATGCGCACCAAAATGCGCCAACGGCGGCGGACTGACTTTGCATGGGTCAATGGCAAAGGCGCAACGCTCTTGGAACGAGCAACCTTTCGGCAAATTTTGCAGATTCGGCGGATTACCCGCGATGGTGCGCAACTCTTCCAGCTCCACGTCCACGCGCGGTACTGCGCCGAGCAGACCGACGCTGTACGGGTGCGTCGGACGGTAGAAAATATCATCCACGCTGCCGTACTCCATCGTGCGACCGGCGTACATAACCAAAACCTGATCACAAATCCCTGCAACCACGCCCAAATCATGGGTAATCAAAATAATCGTGGTGTCAAAATCACGCTTAAGTTCATTGAGCAGCGTCATAATCTGCGCCTGAACCGTCACGTCCAAGGCCGTGGTCGGCTCATCCGCGATCAAAAGTTTCGGGCGGCACAATAAAGCCATCGCGATCATCACACGCTGACGCATCCCACCGGAGAATTCATGCGGATACATATTGATGCGCTTGGCTGCCGCCGGGATTTTCACCGCGTCCAGCATGCGGATGGACTCGGCACGCGCCT
This sequence comes from Burkholderiaceae bacterium, assembly GCA_049291875.1. Taxonomy (GTDB): domain Bacteria; phylum Pseudomonadota; class Gammaproteobacteria; order Burkholderiales; family Burkholderiaceae; genus CTSOIL-112. The sequence continues at coordinate 18,592 of JBATQE010000059.1, read as the reverse complement.
CGGCTTTACCCATGCCCTTGTGCAGGCGCAAGACCTCATCCAACTGCTCACCCACGCGCAAATACGGATTGAGCGAGGTCATCGGATCTTGAAAAATCATCGCGATTTCGTTCGCGCGTACTTTATTCAGCTTCGATTCCGGTAAGCCAATCAACTCTTTGCCGTCAAATTGGACCGAGCCGCTGGCACGGCCATTTTTCGCCAACAGCCCCATCATGGCAAACGCCGTTTGCGACTTGCCCGAGCCGGACTCACCCACGATACCCAAGGTTTCGCCCTTGAGCAATTCAAAATTCAAATCATTGACGGCCGTCACCTCACCGTCCTCAGTATGAAACGTCACGCTCAAATCGCGCACAGATAATAAACTCATCATCGACTCCATTCGTTCATCTATTTATCAGAGCTCAACGATCTTTCGGATCGAGCGCATCACGCAGGCCGTCACCGATAAAGTTAAAGCAGAACAAGGTCACCACGAGGAACACCGTCGGGAACAACAATTGCCACAACGCCACCTGCATATTCTTCGCACCCTCTTGCAACAATGCGCCCCAGCTCGTCATCGGCTCCTGCACGCCCAAGCCCAAAAAGCTCAAAAACGATTCAAACAGAATCATTGCCGGTACCAGCAAAGACGCATACACCACGACCACGCCCAAAACATTCGGCACGATGTGACGGGTCACGATGTGCCAACCGCTCACGCCACCGACCTGCGCCGCCTCGATAAACTCCTTGTGCTTTAAGCTCATCGTCTGCCCGCGCACAATCCGCGCCACGTCCAGCCACGAAACCAAACCGATGGCGATAAAGATAAACACCAGATTACGGCCAAACAGCGTCACCAGCAAAATCACAAAAAACATAAACGGAAACGCGTTCAAAATCTCCAGAAAACGCATCATCACCATATCCGTTTTACCGCCGACATAGCCTGATACCGCACCGTAAATCGTCCCGAACAGCACCGCAACCAATGCGCCGGCCAAACCGACCAGCAAGGAAATGCGTCCACCGACCGCAACGCGCACAAACAAATCACGGCCAATCGAATCCGTACCGAAATAATGTTTATTGGCAAAGTTCGGCGCAGCCTGCATCGCATCCCACGAGGCCTGCGCGTAGCCATACGGCGATAAAAACGGTGCGATCAGCACAAACAGCAAGACCACGCTCAAAATCATCAAGCTGGCCAAGGCCGCTTTGTTGCGACGAAAGCGTCGCCACGCATCCTGCCACAGACTGCGGCCTTTCACATCCAACTGCTCGCTCAAAGCCTCAGCCATTGCAGCATTTTGTTTTGTATTTAGCATCATATTCTTATTCCCAACCAAAGCAGATTCAGTGAATCAATAACGAATTTTCGGATCAATCACCGCATACAGCAGATCGACAATCGCATTGAACACGATGGTCAGAATCCCCATCAAAATCGTCAAACTCAACACCATGCCGTAGTCACGATTGAGCGCCCCATTGACAAACAACTGCCCAATGCCGGGCAAACCGAAAATCGTTTCAATCACAATCGAACCGGTGATAATCCCGACAAACGCAGGGCCTAAATACGAAATCACAGGCAGCAAAGCCGGACGCAAAGCGTGCTTCCACACAATCACGCGCATAGGCAAGCCTTTCGCCCGCGCGGTGCGGATAAATTGACTGTTCATCACCTCAATCATCGAGCCGCGCATAATCCGCGCAATCCCGGCCAAATACACCAGTGCCAGCGCGACGGTTGGCAAAATCATATTGTTAAACGCCCCATTATTCCAGCCACCGCCCGGCAGCCAGCGCAGCGTTACCGCGAACAACAAAATCAAAATCGGCGCGGTGACAAAACTCGGTATCACCACCCCCGTCATCGAAAACGTCATGAGTAAATAATCGAGCCAACTATTCTGTCGCAGCGCCGCAATCACACCGAACGTCACGCCCAAAACCAGCGCCAAGATGAAAGCGTACAAGCCAAGCTTGACCGACACGGGGAAGGCCTGAGCCAGCAACTCATTCACCGAATAATCTTTATATTTGAACGACGGCCCCAGATCGCCCTGAGCCAGACTTTTCCAATAGCTCATATACTGCGTGGTCAGCGGTTCGTTCAAATGATATTTCGCCTCGATATTGGCCATCACCTCAGGCGGATAACCGCGCTCGCTGGTGAACGGACTGCCGGGCGCCAAGCGCATCATGAAAAAGGAAATCGTGACCAACACAAATAAGGTTGGAATCGCTTCCAAAAGGCGTTTAAAAATGAGTTTCAGCATGAGACACCTTTTTTAGAACAGGTTTTTCCCTGATGGATGATGGATCGCACACTCTGGTGGCTTGTCAAACCAATCATCCGGAAAAACCAAAGCCTCAATCCGACCGAGGCAATGGCATTTCTATGAATTCGGATAAAGAGAAACCACCGTTGATGCGCATTGTGGCACAACAACGGTGGGTTTTTCTAAGTTTTAAAAGATAAGACTCTAAATCAAACGGTCGTTATATTATTTTTTGAACGACATGTCTTTGAAGTAGAAGTTATCCAACGGATCAGTGCTTAAACCTTGTACATACGGTTTAACCAAACGCGGGCTGACGTAGTGATAAATAGGAATCACTGGCATGTCCTTGTCGGCTTGCGCTTCTGCTTGCTGATACAGATCGGCGCGTTGCTCCTCGGTTGTACCCGGAACCAAGGTTTTCGCCATCAAAGCATCAAACTCAGCGCTGGCATATCGACCATAATTATTGGTATTTTTAGATTTTAGGATATTCAAGAAAGATGACGGCTCATTGTAGTCCGCACACCAGCCGGCACGGGCAAACTGATAGTTACCGCTACGACGGCTGTCCAAGAAGGTTTTCCATTCTTTGTTATCCAAATTGACGTTCACAAAACCCAAAGCCTGTTTCCACAAAGCGGTTGCGGCAACGGCTACTTTCTTGTGGTTTTCAGAGGTGTTGTACAGCAAAGTCACGTCCAGCGGTTTAGCATCGCTATAGCCTGCTTCGTTCAGCAATTTTTTCGCTTCGGCAATGCGTTGCTCTTTGCTCCAGCCTTGCCATTCAGGTTTATTCGCTTTGAAACTATTGGCATACGGCGGCGTAAAACCATAAGCAGATGTTTGACCCTGCTGCATCACTTTTTCAGTAATCACGTCACGATCCAAAGCCAAAGACAAGGCGCGACGCACTTTTGGATTATCAAACGGCGCTTTTTTGGTGTTGAATTCGTAGTAATAGGTACACAAATACGGATTAACCTTTACTTGATCACCCAGCTCTGTTTTCAGAGAGGCAAACATATCGGTTGGCAAAGCATTGTAAGTAATATCGATTTCACCGGCTTTAAAGCGGTTCACATCAGTGGTCTCTTCTGATATTGGTAAAAACTCGGCTTGGTTGATTTGAGTCGCAGCATCGTTCCAGTAGTTCTTATTGCGTTCTACCACCAGTTTGCTATTAACAGCCCATTCTTTCAAGTTATAAGCACCATTACCAACGAAGCTACCCGCTTGAGTCCATTTCTCGCCGCCTTTTTCTACCGTGGCTTTATGAACCGGAGATACGGAGGTGTGAACCAATGTATCGACAAAATACGGAACAGGATCACTCAAAGTCACTTCCAGAGTGTGAGCGTCAATCGCTTTCACGCCCAAGCTTTCTGGCTTGGCTTTACCATCAATAATCGCTTGCGCATTGACAACGGAGTTATCAGCCAAATAGCTGGCGTATGGCGAAGCGGTTTTCGGATCAACCACACGACGCCAGCTATACACGAAGTCTTCGGCTGTCACCGGATCGCCGTTGCTCCATTTGGCATTGTCACGCAGCTTAAACGTCCATACTTTAAATTCTTTGTTTTCCCATGAGGTCGCTACGCCCGGCGCGGTTTTGCCATCTTTGCCTGTCACAACCAAACCCTCGAGCAATTGACGCAATACATTGGCTTCAGGTACGCCACTGGCTTTATGCGGGTCTAATGTTTCCACTTCCGTGCCGTTGTTAATCACCAGCGTGGTTTTATTCGCAGGTAAAGTCGCCACTGCACCACCGGCTGCTTTGCCCTCGGCTTTTTTCTCGCCACCGCCACAGGCAGTCAAGCCCAATGCCAAAGCCACTGCCGCCGTTAAAACGCCCAGTTTCAGTTCGTACCTCATGTTTTTCTCCTTTAGAAAAATTTTACTCTTAGCCGTACATTATCAAAATGTAACCGTGCAACCGAAATATTAACAAGTCATTCACTGACAAGTCGTCAGTCTGTAAAAATTTCGTGCATTTGTCAATGATTTTACGGCCTCTCGCACCATCTTTATGAAACCATTTGCATGCAAATGGCGCAAAATCGGGCAAAAATCACCCAAAATATCAACAAATTCAACGCAGTGCCGCAATCGTTCGCACCGCGTGTTCGCCCACCGCTTCGATCACCACAAAGCGTGGCACATCGAAAAAACTCATCTCGTTTGCCAGTCGTGCGGAATTGGCAGCCAACTCATCACCCAAACCATCATCCAAGCCATCATTTAACTCGTCCAACGGCTCATCATGCGTCAAATGTATGCGCCAATCGGGTTTGGGCAAAGCGCCTTGCGCCTTGTCCGCCCACTCGATCACGACAATGCTGTTATCCGACAAAGTTTCTTCAAATCCGGCTGAATACCACTCGCGCGGGTCGGACAGCCGATACAAATCAAAATGATGCAAAGTACGCGCCGGTGCAGATTCGGGTAAGTCGTAGCTCTCAAGCAAGGTATACGTCGGGCTTTTTACCCGCGTGTTCAAGCCGAGCGCACGAATCAGATGACGCGTGAACGTGGTTTTTCCTGCGCCCAAATCGCCGGACAAAAATACCAGTTCGCCCGCGCGCAATACGCGCGCGAATTTTTGCGCCAATTGCTCTGTCGCCTGCTCGTTCTCCAAGCGCAAAGTTAAAAACATCGTCATGCGTTTCACCCGATCTTTGTATCACCGCTCGTGCCTATTTGCGCACAATCGTTCAGTAAATTGTGTTATTTTATCGCAAAGAGTAAATAGAAATATGACTAATCACCGCACAAACGCCATAAAAAATACTCTTCTACACAAGCGATTTCCCGCGCCGAATCGGCAAAATGACGCCAAAACTGGCTCAAAAAAGCCGCGTCGTTTATAATGCGCGCCTGAACTCATTACCGAAAGTCGATTTTATGAATACCTCAGCCAATCAAGCCGCAACCAGCGCCGTTCGCACCCGATTTGCCCCCAGCCCAACCGGTGCCTTGCACATCGGTGGTGCGCGTACCGCACTGTATAGCTGGGCATTGGCGCGCCATTTCGGCGGCACTTTTGTCCTGCGCATCGAGGATACGGACGTAGAGCGCTCCACACCGGAAAACGTGGCGGAAATTTTGAATGCGATGGCATGGCTGGATTTGCACCACGACGACGGCCCGTACTATCAAATGCAGCGCATGGATCGCTATCGTGAGGTGATCGCGCAGATGCTGGCCAACGGCACGGCCTACCACTGCTATTGCTCGAAAGAGGAGCTGGAGCAGATGCGCGCGCAGCAGGAAGCCAACGGCGAACGCACCAAGTACAACGGCCTGTGGCGACCCGAAGCAGGCAAAACCTTGCCCACAATTCCCGAAGGTATTCAACCGGTGGTACGCTTCAAAAACCCTTTGGATGGCGCAGTGGTCTGGAATGATGTGGTCAAAGGCGAAATCGCCATCAACAACGTTGAGCTGGACGACTGGATTATCGCCCGTGCTGATGGCACACCAACCTATAATTTTTGCGTCGTGGTGGACGATTGGGACATGGGCATCACCCATGTGATTCGCGGCGACGACCATGTGGGCAATACCCCAAAACAAATTAATGTACTGTCCGCACTCGGCGCGCCGCTGCCGCAGTACGGCCACATCCCGATGATTCTCGGGCCGGACGGCAAAAAGCTGTCCAAACGCAGCAACGCCACCGCCGTGATGGACTACGAGCGTTTGGGCTATTTGCCTGAAACCCTGTGCAATTATCTGGCGCGTCTGGGTTGGGGACATGGCGACGATGAAATTTTCAGCCGTGCGCAGTTCATCGAATGGTTTGACCTGACCAATCTGTCTAATTCGCCGGCACAATGGGACCCGAAAAAACTCAATTGGCTGAACAACCATTACATCAATCAAAAACCGCTCAATGAGCTGTGCGCACTGCTCAAACCGCGTTTGGAACAGCGTTTGCATGACTACGCGCGCAGTTTACCGATTGACGATGCATCGTTGGCAGCGTGGGTTGAGTTGTTTAAATCCCGCGCGGAAACGCTCAATGATTTGGTCGATGCGATTGAAACCTTTTATCTGCCGTACACGCCGAATGATATTTTGATTACCAGTCATTTGAACGCAGCGAACCGCCCGGCGATTGCCGACTTTACCGAGCAGCTAAAATCCGTCGCGTGGGAAAAAACCGCGATTCATGATTTGATTCAAGCCACCTTGGCCAAACACGAATTGAAAATGCCGAATTTTGGTCGTCCGTTGCGCGCGATTGTGCTCGGACAAATTCAAAGCCCGTCATTGGATAGCGTGATTCAGATTCTGGGACGCGACACGGTGCTTGAACGACTGGAAAGCGCGCTGGCAATTGATTTGGCAGCAGAATAACAGTAGCAAATAGCGGCATTGATTGCCTCATAAAAAATGGCTGATTCCTTGGAATCAGCCATTTTTTAATCATTGAATGACTCGTTTACGCAGCGCTACTTGATTGCCCACAGCAAGATGGCCAACAACTGCGGCGAAATAATGCGCGTGAACATCACCAGCGGATACACGGTTGAGTAGGCCAACGCCGCCGCACCACTTTCTTCCTTAATCGAGGTCGCGAAAGCCAATGCCGGAGGGTCGGTCATTGACCCTGCCAAAAGGCCGCTCAAGGTCAGATAATTGAGCTTACCATACACACGCGCCACCACACCGGTAATCAGCAATGGAACCAAAGTGATGATCATACCAATCATCAACCACTTAATGCCTTCGCCACGAATCAGCGTCTCGAAAAAGCCGCCACCCGCCTTCAACCCGACCACCGCCAAGAACAGCACAATGCCGATTTCGCGCAAGGCCAAGTTGGCGCTCGGTGGCATAAACCAGTAAAACTTGCCAATAGTACCGATGCGCGACAGGATAATCGCCACGATCAACGGCCCACCTGCCAAACCCAATTTCAGAGGCACCGGCATACCCGGAATGGCAATCGGAATCGAGCCGAGCAAGACACCGAGCAATATACCGATAAATACCGGCAACATTTGTACTTGCTGCAATTTTTTCTGTGCGTTACCAACAATCTCAACCACCGCATCAATCGACTCTTTTTCACCCACCAGATTGAGTACGTCACCGAATTGTAAAGTCATATCGCCCGTCGGAACCAGTTCAATCCCCGCACGGTTCAGGCGAGAAACCACGACGTCGTGCTCTCTGAGCTGACTGATTTTTTTGCCCAATGCCGTCTCATGCGTCACCACCACACGAACCGAGCGCAAACTCGTACCCTTAGTGGTTAGAGACTCATCCACCAACTGCCCCAATACCAATTGCACGCGACGGATATAGCGCTGATCGCCGACCAAATGCACGATATCGCCCATTTGCACCTGCGTATCAGCGCTCGGCAAGATCAATTCGCCACGGCGCTTCAGGCGCGAGCAAATCACGTTATTGCCTTCAAAACCCGGAATATCACGAATTTTCAGCTCATCCATATTCGGATTGGTGATGCGGACATTGATGGTGTTTAAGGATTCCTTGTCATTGCCCGATTGTTTTTCAAACAGCGCGTGTTCGTGCTCAATATTGATCTTGAAGAACAAGCGAATCAGCCAAAAACTCAACAAAATCCCACAAATCCCAAACGGATAGGCCATTGCATAGGCCATACCCATGATCTCGGTGCTATTTTTCAAGCCCAACTCAGCCAAAATCTGCTGCCCCGCACCGAGTGACGGCGTATTGGTCACCGCACCGGAGTAAATCCCCAGAATCACGGGCAACGGCAAATCCATCACCCAATACAGCGCCACCACCGACAAGGAGCCCAGCGCCACAATCATCAAGGCCAGTAAATTCAGTTTTAAACCCGATTTTTTGAGCGAGGAGAAAAAACCCGGGCCGACTTGAATACCGATGGTATAGACAAACAGAATCAAGCCGAACTCTTGGATGAAGTGCATGGTATGCGCTTCCAGTTCCAAGCCGTATTTTTTGGTGAAGTGGCCGATTAAAATGCCACCGAACAGCACACCACCGATCCCCAGACCAACGCCCTTGACTTTTAACTGCCCCAACCACAAACCCAACACCGCCGCCAAGGACAATAGACTCGTGGTAATTGCTACATCACTCATGATATTCACTTCATTTAAAAATAAATAATACAACCGGTTAACAACCCTTGATTATACGCTCATTGCACATAGAAACCAGTTACAGAGCGAGAAAATCCGCCATAGATGCTTTGGCAAATATGTTGGAAAAGTGGGTAAGGCATTGATTTATCAAGCGCATCACCTGTTTGCCTGTTTTTTGCCTGATCCAAGCCTCAAAAATTCAACAAAATAAAATTTTTTTGTGTGGCGAGGCAGAAGACTTTTAGCCATCATAGGCAATTAAAGTGAAACTTTCATGGCAAATGAAACCGTCGTCATATCCATTGATATAGCCTTTTATTCTCGATGCTCGATTCGATCACTCACTTCGGCGCCCGCATCATCCATCAAGGCAGAACCCAAGGAAAAATTATTGCTCGCCCACCCACTGCATGAATAGATCATGCACCCGCTTGCTGGCAGCGGTTTGAGCATTCGGATGATCGAAAATCGACACCACCGCGTAGCGTTTGCCACTGCGGCCATCAATGTAGCCCGCAATCGCCCGCACATCGTTGAGCGTACCGGTTTTCATGCGCCCACGTCCAACCATATCGGTATTGGTCAGGCGCTTTTGAACCGTTCCTTCCAGCCCAATGCGTGGCAAACTGGCATAAAACGCAGGGTTCTGACTGGCTACGACCAGCATATTGCCCAACTCCTGCGCACTCACGCGCGTGGCGCGCGACAAACCGGAGCCATTACCCATGACGAGGTAGCGGTCACTCAGACCGACCGACTGCAAAATTCGATGCACTTCCTGCGCGCTTTGCTCCAAACTCGCCGGACGGTGCTCCTGCTGGGATAAATCCAGATAAATTTGCCGTGCCATGACATTGTTGCTGTAAAAATTCATGTCCTTGAGCATGGCGGATAGCGGCGGCGAAGCGACACTGGCCAAGGTTTGCCAATTCGCTGTGGTATCAACATCCGCCGCATCCTGCGCCTGATTTTGGGTCCAAACGATGGTCGGTGCGAAACAATCATGCCAGCGTTGCAATACCTTGTCCCAAATTCGATTAACGGCGCAACTTGCCACATCCAGATTTGCATATCCTTTGAACAACGCGCCCAATACGCCGCGTGCATAATCATTCGCGGTGAGCTGATACGCATGTACATGCCACTGCTGCTCACCGCAGCCGGAGTAATACACTCCGCCCACCACCGCCGAATAGCCCATCACGCTCAGATTGACCGTGCTTTTCCAGCCATTGGCCGGGCAGTCACCTTCGACAAAACGTACCCGGTTATTCAGATTAAAACCATCCAGCCACGGCACCATGCGCACCTTCGCCGTGGCGGGTTCAAACTGAAAACTCAGCGCGTGAAAATTGAGCAGCGCCGCATCCGGCAATGCGTTATACGGCAACGACGGTTCGCCGTCAAAATCACCCGGATGCTGGTCGGACGGCGAAAAAGCCGAGCGATCCACCCACAACGGCGCATTCAGTTGGCGCACGCCACGATTTTTTAACTGCCCGACCAAATCATCCAAACGCTCGATCACCAGTTGCGGATCGCCCGCGCCCTTGAGCAACAGCGGCGAATTCAAAGCGCCATTTGAGTCAGGCGTACTTTGCGACAACAAGCGCGTGTGCCATTGATAACTCGCCCCGAATTTTTGCAAGGCCGTAAATGAAGTCACCAGTTTCACCACCGATGCCGGATTTTGGGCGCGTTGCGCATTGATCGCCAACAGGGGCGTTTTTTCATCCACCGCCTGCACGTAAAACGACGCATTGCTGCTCGGCACCGCTTGTGCCAAAGCATTTAAAAAATCCTCTTTGCTAACCTGCGCGGACAAAGTGGACTGAGCCGTTTCGATGACGCTGCTCGAGCGTTCCGTCTGTGTGACATCCGCGTCCACCTGCGCCCACACGGGCACAGCGCACGCGACTCCCAAACAAACCCCGAGCCGCGCCAGCAATGGATAAAATTGATTGGCCATAAGCGCTTTCAAAAAATCATACATACACAATGGCGGCATTGTACAAGAACCCTTAACCAATTCAAGCACCCACACAAAATTCATTCACAATTGCCCGAAACAGCCCCCACAGACATAGAAAACCCATAAGGACAATGCTATAATACGGTCAGTTAAAATTGATAGAACGAAGGATGTCATGAGCGCGACCATTATCGATGGCAAAGCGATTGCCAGCGCAACACAAGATGAAATCAAAATCCGTGTTGACCAACTGATCGAACAAGGCGTTCGCCCGGGTCTGGCGGTGATTCTGGTCGGTGACAACCCCGCCTCACAGGTGTATGTGCGCAACAAGGTTAAAGCCTGCGAAGCCGTCGGCATGTATTCCTCCTTGGATCGCTATCCGGCTGATTTGACTGAGGCCAAACTGTTGCAACGCATTCAAGAACTCAATCACAACCCCGACATTCACGGCATTTTGGTTCAACTGCCGCTGCCCAAACACATCAACGAGCACGCGGTACTCGAAGCCATTGCCCCGGCCAAAGACGTCGACGGATTTCACCTGATCAACGCCGGCGCACTCATGACCGGACAGCCGCGTCTGCGCGCCTGCACGCCGTATGGCGTGATGAAGATGCTCGAATACCACAAAGTTCCGGTATGGGGAGCGAACGCCGTGGTGATCGGCGCCTCCAATATCGTGGGCAAGCCCATGGCCATGATGCTGCTCCAAGCCGGCGCAACCGTCACCATTTGCAACTCAAAAACCCGTGATTTGGCGGCGCACACGCGCAACGCCGACATCATTGTCGCCGCCGTTGGCCGCATCAATATCCTCACCGCCGACATGGTGCGCGCAGGCGCAGTAGTGATTGACGTTGGCATGAACCGCAATGCCGAAGGCAAGCTGTGCGGCGATGTGGACTACGAAGGCGTGCGTCAAGTGGCCGGTGCCATTACCCCGGTTCCGGGCGGTGTCGGTCCGATGACCATCACCATGCTGTTGATGAACACTTTGGAATCAGCGCAAAACCAGCTCAAATCCAGCTACCTATAAACAACGATCACAAACGCGAGACAACCCCATGGCGACACTTAAGGATGGCATTATTATCAAAGGCATCACGCAACAAGGCAAACCGTTTCGCCCCAGCGATTGGGCCGAGCGTTTGTGCGGCGTGATGCGTTGCTTTGAGCAAGACACCGTCGGTTACAACCACATCACCTATTCGCAATACGTGCGCCCCACACTCTGGGAAGGCGTCAAAAGCGTGATTGTCCACTATGACTTGGAAAAAATTCGCCCCGAAGCCTACCGATTTTTCCTTGATTTTGCCGGCGATAACGGCTTGCAAACCACCGAGTTTATTAACGCCGAACTGGATGGATTGGAAGAACTTTAAAACAACGAGAACCCACCCATGAGTTCTCGTTTTTTATTGTGAGTGCCTTTTGGCAACAACCAAGGACAAAGAAACCATTCACTATGATGAAACACCGTATTTGGACCATCGCATTGAGCATCTGCTGCTGTTTATTACCCGCCTGTGAAGCCAACACGGGTAGTCATCCAACTCATACCGCCAGCAACACCGCCATTGCCACCGAAATCGCCCATCAGCAAGCGATTTTAATCGACGTACGCACTGCCGACGAATACGCCGCCGGTCACGCAGCGCAGGCGATTCTGGTTCCATACGATGTCATTGAACAAAAAATCGCGCCAATCGCGCCCGATAAAAATCAAAAAATTTATCTGTATTGCCGCTCGGGACGACGCTCCGCCATAGCCACCGAAACTCTGAAAGGTATGGGGTATACCAACGTCACGGACTTAGGCGGACTGGGGCAGTTGGGACAATATGGTTTACGCGTGGGACAGTAAACCACTTCATTCGCTCAAATAAAAGTACCCCGCCATTTTGCGGGGTACTTTATTTTTAGATCAATCGTTAAACCTGATGTTTCGGCAACCAAACACTAACTCCCTTGGCGGGTGCGGAAAACACACCGACCCCCGCTTCATCCACCACCACAATTTCCTCGCTGTGTCCCAATTGATCATAAAACTGCTGTCCGGCATAGCGCTGTCCGATCGCCATGGATACATGGCCGCCCCCGTGATTACTGACCACCACCGCACAACCATCATGCGTCTCATCACCTTCGCGCGTCCAGCCAATACAATGTGGTTCATCAAAATAATCCCGCTGCGTACCATACGCATGCTGCTGGCGGATTTTGAGTAGCGCCTCGATACCTTCTACCTTATCAAGGAAAATTTCGTGCTCCTGCTCATCGCCGCCCTTATCGGTGTAGTGCGCGCCAAACAAATCGGGGTAAAACACACACGGCGTTCCACCCGCACGCAGCAAAATCAGCGCATAAGCAATCGGCTTGAACCAGTACGCCACCGGCGCTTCGAGCGCCTGCAAGGGCTGGGTATCATGATTGTCAATAAAGGTCACGGCTTTATCCGGCATAACGCCAACCAAGGTATCCTCAAAAATCGTGCGCAGATCGTAAGGCTCTTCGCTGTGCGAGGCCGTATGCAGATGCAATTGTAATGAGCAATCGAATAAATTCATGCAGCCTTCAGTCACGCTCATGTATTCTTCCAGCCACTCCAATTTCCCGGGCGCCCAATATTCGCCGACCGCAAACAGATTTTGTCCTGTGTTGGAGCGCAGCAATTGCAGCCATTCTTTGTAGAAATCCGGCGACTGGTGTTTGAGCGCATCCAAGCGCACACCCGCGAAACCGATTTGGTCGTAATACCATTTACCCCAGTAGTTCAGCTCTTTACGCACCTCGACGTTGCGATGGTCAATATCGCTGAACATCAGGTAGTCGTAGTTGCCCAGTTCGTCACCCACCACATCTTCCCAGCCATCGCCATGACCGTTCATGATGCGGTAAATGGCGTGCTCGCTCTCACCTTCGGCATAATCCACGCCCGAAAAGCACATGTAGTCCCATTTGAAATTGGAGTATTGCTCGCTGCGCCCAGGGAATGTGAATCGGGTGTAACCACGTATTTCATACGGATCGGACAGCGCCACTTCACGATTTTCGGGATCGACTTTAACCACTTGAAATTGCTCCAGCTCGTCACCGCCGGCCTTGTGATTGAGCACAATATCGACAACCGCACCGACCCCTTTTTCGCGCAGACAGTGAACGGCATGTTGGTATTGTTCTTTCGTGCCGTACTTGGTCGCGACGCTGCCCTTTTGCTCAAATTCGCCCAAATCAAACAAGTCATAGGCGTCGTAGCCGACCGATTCGTGCCCCGCACTGCCCTTGTAAGCCGGCGGCAGCCACGCCAGATTGATACCCAACTCTACCAAATAGCCGGCTTGCTCCGCCACCTCTTGCCAAAGCGATGCGTCGGCCTTTGTGTACCAATGAAAATATTGAATCATGGTTTGATTCACGGTGTTCTCCCTTTGCTGATCTTTGCGAGCAAACCATTGCACCATTTAAGCTGATCAGGATGCATTATAAGCGGGTTGAACCCGAGAGATTGTGCCATACCCGCACAAAAATACATCAACGGTGCAGCGCAATAGAACAAAACAGGGAGAAATCACTCAGAGAACGATCGGCTCCGGCTTGATGAGCACACCGAATTTTTGCTGCACATCCGTAGCGATCTGCCGAGCTAGTTGCATCAGTTGCGTACCCGAACCGCCGCCGTGATGCACCAGCACCAATGCCTGCTTGTCGTACACTCCGACGTGCCCGTCCGGCGAGCGAAAGCCTTTCCAACCGGCTTGCTCGATCAGCCAACCCGCCGCCAGTTTCACCATGCCATTGCTCATCGGATAGCATGGTAAAGACACGTGTTGCTCTTTCAATGCTTTTGCCTGCGACTCGGACACCACTGGATTTTTAAAGAAACTGCCCGCGTTGCCCAGCACTTTAGGATCAGGCAATTTGCTTTGACGAATGGCGATCACTGCCTGCGCCACGTCGGCAGGACTTATTTCGCGTCCAGAAGCGCGCTCCGCTACCCGTTGTGCAACATCACCATAGCCCAAGGTCGCGCGCCAATCAGACAAATCATGCTGCAATTTAAAACACACCGACGCGATCAAATAGCGCGCCTGTCCTGCGTGTTGGGCGTGTTTAAAAATACTATCGCGGTAAGCAAAAACGCACTCCTGCGCCGACAGTCGTCGCATCTGACCATCGGCAAAGTCCAGCACCGTCGCATACTCAATCGCCTGCCCCGCTTCCATACCATACGCGCCAATATTCTGCACAGGACACGCACCGACCGTCCCCGGAATCAGCGCGAGGTTTTCAATACCCGCCCAGCCCTGTGCCACCGTGTACATCACCCAATCATGCCACGACTCACCTGCCGCCACCTCACACCAGACATGCGTCGCATCGCGCCGCACTTCGTGAACGCCTTTGGTTTGCAAATGCACAGCCAGCGCTGCGAGATCCTGTGTCAACACCAAATTACTACCGCCACCGAGAATGAATCGCGGCCGCGCGTGCAAGCTCGCTTGCGCCGGCGCGTGCCACCATTCGAGAAACGCCGCCCAATCGCCAATACCGACATAATCATGCGCGCGCACCGAAAAACCCATCGTGTTATACGCGGTCAAATCCACGCCGTGCTCGATCTGAATGGGTGCTGAATGAGTGTTTGTAAAATGCCCGTTTATCATTATTTTCAATTGCTGCCGTCAAAACTTATCAGCCCGCATTATAAGGCTATCGGGTATAATTTGAGCATTATTTCACGAACCATTCCCGTACAGATTAGGAGAAAACATGCCCTCATTCGATACCGTACTCAAAGCCGACTCCGTCGAACTGCGCAACGCCGTAGACCAAAGCAACAAAGAAATCACCGGCCGTTTTGACTTCAAAGGCTCCGATGCACGCGTGGAACAAAAAGAATTCGAATTAACCGCCTTTGCCGACTCCGAATTTCAGCTCGGTCAAGTCCTCGACATCCTGCGCAACAAATGCGCCAAACGCAATGTAGACGTACGTTTCCTCGTCGAAGAAGATGTACAAAAAATCGGCGGCGACAAAGTCAAACAAATCATCAAAGTCAAAAATGGCGTGGCCTCGGACGACGCGAAAAAAATCGTTAAGCTCATCAAAGACTCCAAAATCAAAGTCCAAGCCTCCATTCAAGGCGACGCCGTGCGCGTCTCCGGCGCGAAACGCGACGACCTGCAAGCGGTCATGGCTCTGCTGCGCAAAGACATGAGCGATCTGCCGCTGACCTTTGACAACTTCCGCGACTGACAGGCTTTCGCAACCATGAGCGAGCGCCTGAACCAAATCATCACCCGCACCGGCGACGACGGCACCTCGTCGCTCGCCGACGGCACGCGTCTGCCCAAATCACACCCCCGCTTTATGGCGATGGGTGACGTGGACGAGTTGAACTGCCACATTGGTGTGCTGCGACAAAGCCTCAACACATCGCCCGAATCGGGATTCGAGCAAGCACTGGACACGGTACTGGATAAAATCCAACACCACCTGTTTGAAATCGGCTCCGAGCTGGCCGTACCGGGCATGAGCTTTTTGCGCGCAGGTGCGCTCGAACACATCGAATGCTGGGCTGAGAACGCCAATGCGCAACTACCGCCACTCAAAGAATTCATCCTGCCTTCGGGCACACGTAGCGCCACACAAGCACACGTCTGCCGCAGCGTTGCCCGCCGCGCCGAGCGCAGTTTGGTCACACTGAACCAACTCGAACCCCTGAACGATGCCAGCCTGAAATACCTCAATCGCTGCTCCGACCTATTTTTCATCATGGCGCGTTTGCTCAATCAAAACGCACAGGTCAGTGAAACCTATTGGCGTGGTAACAATCAATAATTTCATCTTATTTGGCATAAAAAGAAGCGTGCATCAGAGATACACGCTTTAAAGACACATCTGCTGACTCATTCCGTTCGAAGGTTCATTTTATAAATTCAAACATGGGAATTCGTCAATTCTTTGAACAATGACGATTCAATTGCGCAATCCATCATTGCCGGTGAGCCAATGCCTCACAAGTTTGCGGTTGCCAATAGAAGGTTTGCCCCTTCATTTCCTTGTCAAAAATCACTTTATACTGACACTCAACAATCGCCTGTTTACCTTCTACAGACGAATAACCGTTGCTCGTATCATAAAATTTAAAAACATAGTCCCATTCGCGCGCACCCACTGCTTCATTAAAATGCGGAGCACCCAGCAAATAATACAGGTCATTTTTGCTCACGCCCGCCGAAACCTTACGCAGATTTTCAAACGAAGGCGAAATTGCACGATTTTGTGCTGATTTCGTTATTTTCGGAAACACCACTTCGCGCGCATGTCCGCTGTCATCAACATCATAACTGACCATGGTGGTACAACCTGCCGCCAGCAAAACCACTGCCGCCAACGCCATTTTATTTAAGCAAATAGCCATAAAATTCCTCATTTCTATAATTTAATTATTCTCTCAATTGTGTGTCGGCGTGAGAAAGGCTCAATAAATTCACCTTTCTCACTTTATGATTCAGCGATTTACCACTGATAGCCTGCACCGATGGTCGCACCCACATAACCACGCGAGTTGCTGTTTACCGTACCTTTGAATACCCATTTGCCACTATCCGTTATGGTCGAAACACCAATGGCCAAAGCCGTAGCACCCCGATATGTCGAGCCACTGGCTGCAACCATACTCTTACCCGGCATATAGGCCTGCGGTACACCGGCTGAAGCCATAGCACCGGCGATACCGGCATTGGCATCTTTGACTGCACCATCAATCTTGCCATACAAGTTACTGACATTTTGAGTAATACCGCCAATGGCCTTGTTCATCTGAGCCACATTCACAGCATCGGTATCAGCAGTGCCTGCGGCGACATTCGTCACCTTATTACCACCCATATCCACAGTTGCGCCTGAACTTACGGTCAGATGATCGCCAACGGTCACTCCACCATTGGCTGTAACCTCGCCGGTAAAGGTCGGAGCATCAACCATCTGAATTTCAACTTTACCGTCTTTAACCACGGTTTTGATGTTGGATGCCGAAGCCGCTGCTGCACTGTCTGCACCACCGACAACCGAGACCGTTTTGTTCAGATTGTTTTTCACGCTGTTACCATCCTGAGCCGTAATGCCAAAGGTCGCGTTATTAACCACATCGGAGATTGAATTCTTCACCTCATACAGTTGAGAGCCGTTCACCGCATCCGTGCTATCGGCCGTCACCGCGCCATCGGCAACATGAGTGATCTTATTCCCACCGTTATCCAAACCTGAACCGGTTAAACTCACGGTACCATTTGAACCTCCACTGATGGAGACACCATTGGTATTCATCGTGGTATTACCGGTAGTGACGCTATCGGCTTTCAAATCCTTGTTCAGATTGAAGGTCACGTTATTATCGGCTTTGGTAATGGTGATATTACCATCGGTGTTATTCAAATCAACCGTTGCGCCCGGGGCGACATTGCTGCTGCTCGCGCCGTTTGCCGTCAGGTTCCAACCCTTATTGGCTGTAGTATTGATGGACTGAATCGCATCATTGATATTGTCCTTGCCCGTACCCCCGACATTGGTCATAGAAAGTGACCCATCTGAATTCACGGTCGAATTACCACCCAAGATATTTTTAATTGAACCGGATACACCATATAACTGGCTACCATTGATCGCATCCGAACTATCGACACTCACCGCGCCATCAGCCAAACCACTGATCTTATTGCTCGTACCATCTATCGTGATACCACCTACCGTCACCTTATTAAAGGTCACGTCATCTTTGGTTTTGACTTCATAGTTTTTGCTGCCGTTGGCGTTGGTCGTTTCAACCACCTCGATGTTGGTACCGGCTGTGGTCGTATTGTGCGCGCTGGCTACGGTATTTAGTGCACTCAATGCGTCTTGAACATTGGTGTAGTTATTGCTACCCACGCTCAAACCGGCAGTTACCGTGCCATCCGCATTCACAACCGAGGTACCGCCTAAACTACTCGCCACCGTTGCGGCAGTGTTGTACAGTTGGTTACCGGTGATCGCTTCACTGCTGCCCGCTGCAACGGTACCATCACTCAAGCCGCTGATCTTGTTGGTCGTGCTATCGGTCACAACACTGCCCACGGTGGTTTTGTCCGCAGTGACGGTTGTGAAGCTGACGTCGTCCGCCGTGGCGATGGTGACGTCTTTGCCACTGCGCGTGACTTTGATGTTTTTGCCATCCAGCAGTT
>JBATQE010000058.1:0-27193 GCA_049291875.1 Burkholderiaceae bacterium | reverse complement strand
TGACCGCGAACGCCGCCAACGCCGCGACCCTGACCGTAGACGAAACCACCTTGGCGACCAACGCCTCGGCCAGCTTCGCCAACGTCTTCAGCGTCAACTACGGTGCCGACGGCGCGGGCAGCACGGCGTATAAACTCGCAGTGGTTAATGCTGTGACCGGCCTTGTAGAGAGTACGACAGGGCAAGCGGTTATCATGGAGTACGACAGCGCAACGGGTACGATATTGGGTAGGACGGTGACCAGTTTGCATCCGGTATTTAGAATTTCGGTTGATGCCAATGGTGTCGTGACCTTAGATCAAATACGTCCAGTGATGCACGCTGATGGTTCGAATCCTAATGATACGGTGGCATTACCAGCGAGTTCGATCTCTCTGACCGCGACCGCTACCGACAAAGACGGTGACAGCGCGAGCCAAACTGTGAACCTTGGTTCCGGCTTTGTCTTCACCGACGATGCCCCGACCGTGTCCATGACGGCAGCAAGCGGCGTTACGGTTACGCTTGATGAAACCTCGGCGGGTGCTACCACCAATGGTACGTTTGCTACTGCAATTACAGCAACCAGCAGCGCATCTGTATTGAATCCGACCATTAGTTATGGTGCGGACGGCGCAGGTTCTACGGTTTATAGTTTGACCGCAGTGACAGGTGCATCTGGTCTGAAAACGGCAGCCGGTGACTACAGTATTAACTTGGTTCAAACCAATAGCACCACGGTAACAGGTACTTTTGTTGATGGTGCGGGTGTGACGAAGACTGCATTTACGATCGTAATGGGTACGGATGGTAAGTTGACCGTTACTCAGAATGTAGCTTTGGAACATAATACCGATGGTAATACCGCTGCGGCTTACGACGATATTTTGCAGTTAGCGGCAGGTAAATTGACCGCTTCTGTGAAAGTCACGGATAAAGATGGTGATAGTGCGAGTGTCACGGGTGTGGATATCAGCAGCCAAGTGATTTTCAAAGATGATGGTCCGAGCGCAAGTGATGTCACTGCGACAACCATTTTGGATGAAGATGGCTTGACCAATGGTATTCCGGGTGGGCCTGGCGATGTGGCGGGTGCTGCAATTACCGCGACTGGTTCTTTGGTTTATTCCGGTGGTGCCGATGGTGCTGCATCTATTGTGTTGTCTTATGCCGGTACAACTTTGGGTACAGAGTCTGTAACTTCAGTTTGGGATACTGCAACCAGTACGTTGACCATTAGCTCTACTCGTGGTGCATTGATGACTGTTTCAGTTGATCAAACGACGGGTACTTATACTGCCAACTTGTTGAAACCGTTGATGCATCCGGTCAATAGTACAGAGGACAATATTACCTTGCCTGTGAAATATACCGTAACAGACAATGATGGTGATACGGCCTCCGCAACATTGACATTGACCATTAACGACGATATCCCAACGGTTGATTCCGGTACGCAAGAAATGGGGATTCAGCCGGCGGCAACGAACTTGATGATTGTTCTTGATATATCTGGCAGTATGGGTGACTATGTTTCGTCAACGCAAACGCGCTTGGATATGGCCAAAGATGCGGTCATGAATTTGATCACTGCTTATGACAAGCAAGGTGAAGTTCGTATTGAAATGGTGACATTCAGTACTTATGGTCAAGCGAGTTCTGTGTGGATGACCACGGCTCAGGCTATGGTGTATATCAATGCATTAACAGCCAATGGTGGTACGAACTATGATGATGCTTTACAAAAGGCAATGGATGGTTTTGGTTCGCCAGGAAAACTGGATGGTGCACAAAATATCGCTTATTTCTTAACCGATGGTAAGCCAACCTATAGCCAAGGCGGGACTGGTTCATTAAAAGGTTCAACTTTGACTGGTAATGGTAGTTCGCCGACAAGCTCGTCAGACAATGGTATTCAATCGGCTGAGGAGGCGATTTGGAAGCAATTCTTGATTGATAATAAGATCATTACCTATTCTTTGGGTATGGGGTCTGATTTGACTTCGACGGATCGTAGTTATATTGATCCGATTGCTTATAATGGTGCAACCAGCTCTGATTTGGATGGCATTATTGTGTCCGATATGTCTCAATTGGATGCGACCTTACAAAGCTTGGTGATTTTGCCAACGGTTCAAACCAATTTGTTGCGCGGTAATTTGGCAGTGGATACGGCAGGTTTTGGTGCAGATGGTGGTGAGGTATTGATCTTCACTATGGCAGGTCGGACCTATAATTACAACTCGACCACAGGTGCTTTGACTGCGACGGGTACGAGTACTTCAACGTACACCTACGATTCAACGGAACATGTGGTTACCATCACAACTTCCTCGGGTGCGAAGATGGTTCTCGATATGGATACGGGTGATTATTCATATCAAGCGGGTAATGCAGGTTCTTCGTATCAAGAGCAACTCTCATTCTCTGTAAAAGATAAGGATGGTGATGTTGTTTCCGTACCAAGCAAGGTTCTGCAGGTTTATCAAATCTCTGCAATGGACGATAACATTTTGACCAATGATACCGATGGCACCTTGTCGATTCCAGCAGCCGTGTTGATGGCTAATGATGTTTATAGTCCAACCACAGTGATCAGTTCATCGGCAGGTGTTGATGGTTTGAACGCGACCGGCACTGATCCGGTAGTCGTTACCAATGCTTCGGGTTCTACTGCCGGCTTTGGCTCCTCAGCAGCTACCATCACAGAGTCCAGTTCGGATAGTGCGGGTAATAAGCTGAACGATACAACGGCAACAGCAGTAGTTGTTAATCGCAGTCAGTTTGGCCCGACTACCAACAGCAATGCACCGTCAGGCGGTTATTCTGCATTGTTTAACGGCAGTATTGTTGAGCAATCATATGGTCGTCCAGATATTGACATGATTCAGGTGACTCTGAAGGCGGGTGAGAAGCTGACTTTGGATATAGATGGCAATGGTTCAGTTGATACCATAGTCAAAATATTGAACTCATCTGGTACTGAATTGGCTCGAAACGATGATTCACAAACCCTTGATCCAGGTTCATCCAATACGACGGACTCATATTTGACTTATACGGTTCCATCGGATGGTACATACTATGTGTCAGTGCAAAGCTACAGTGGCAGTGATGATGGTACGTATAACTTGTGGATGAATATTCAACCGGTTGCCAATACATCGGGTAGCGGAACTTTTGAATATACTTTGACTGAAGGCTCTGTCAATGATACGGCGATTGTAGATGTAACAACGGTTTCCGGTACAACCATCAATGGTACGGTTATGAACGATACCTTGATTGGTAAAGACGGTCAGGCTGATACACTCAACGGTGGAGCAGGCAATGATGTTCTGTACGGTGGTACTGGTAATGACATATTGACGGGCGGTGCAGGGGCGGATAAATTCGTGTTCGCATCGGCATTGAATGCGTCAACCAATGTCGATACCATTCGTGACTTTACCTCTGGTACGGACAAGATTGTGTTGGATAACAACATCTTTACCGGCTTCTCCGCAGGTGCTTCTTTGACCAGCAGTACCTTTGTTTCGGGTACTAGCCCTGTAGCGGGTACAACCAATCCAACGGTTTTGTACAATACCGGAACAGGTGCGTTGTCATTTGATGCAGACGGTAGTGGGGCGGGTGGAGCAGTGGTATTTGCTTACTTGACAACTACGTCTAATACGCATCCGACCATATCTGCGACAGACTTTATTATTCTATAAGGAATGCTCCAGATACTTGGAAATTAAAATCCACCGGCAGTAATGTCGGGGGATTTTTTTATAGAAAAAATTTATAAATTATTGATATTATTAGTTTTTTTGATCAGCCTATTTGCCGAAAGAGAAATGTGCTGATTATGATTATTTTGCTGAAAATAGTGTTAGTGAGTTTATAAATTACTTATCCTTTAACCAAATAGTGCGTGTGTCGGATAATCGCTCATGTAGGGCGATTTTTTGCGGATGCGCCAGAGCTGTTCCCAATAATGCCAACCAGTTGAGCAAAGCCAAGCCGATCGCCAGTGTGTAAATTGCTGATGCACCGAGGGTTTGCACATGGTTGTGGATTTGTGTCCATGCAATTAAAAAGGCGGGTAGTACGCCCAAATAGGCGAGGGTGTAGCGCAGCCATGCTTGTCGATAGCCGATCGCATTGCCGTTGGTTTGAGTGACTTTTAAACGCCATGTGCGCTGCGCCAATGTTTGCCCGCCATGTGTCCAACAGTAGCTGAAATAGAGTCCCATCACGCCGAAAAAGATTAACGAGTGCGCCCAATTCGGTAAGCGTGCATTGATCAGCGTTAGCAAAATTTGTACCACCAGCGCGGTGACGAAATTGATACCGAACAGCAGTGCCAGTTCGTATAGAGATGACCAAATGCGGCGTGCAATGGGTGCGTTGTATGTGGTTGTTTCTGCTTTTTGGATTGGCATTTTATTGGGGTTCATAGGCTGGCTTGGTTTTGATCGGCGGGTGTTATGAATGAATTGGGTTTGGATGGTTTGTTTGGATAAGCAAACACCGCTGAATCATTCAGCGGTGTTATTTTAGCTGGTTTGGCTGATTTTATAAATCAATCCGTTGGATTGACAGGGTTTTTCAATGGCCGATAAATTCATTCCACAGCTTGGCTCGAATGCCAGGGTCGCTCGCAACGCTGTTTTTAACGCGGTTTTGTACTTCGTAGCGTTGTTGTTGTGACAGCGCGCCCCATTCGGCCATGCGCGATTGCGCGGTGTTGCGTTGTTCTTTGGGCATGGCTTTGAGTTCGGGTACGCGTTTGAGCCAGCCTTGCTTTTGTGCGGTAGACAATTCGTCCCAATTGATGCGTAATGGTCGCAAAACCTGTTGGCTGTCGCTGGATAAATCTTCCCATGCCTGCGCAAAGGTCAGTGGTGCGTAACAGAGTGCGCCGATCATCAGTAGGGCAGTAGCGGTATGTGTGTGTGGTTTCATTTTTTGGGTACTCACTCAAAACTTTGAATAAATGATTTTATTGTTCAGGGGTAGCGCTGTTGTTGGTATTGCTCAGTTTTTCAATGGTGCTCAGGCCTTGATGATTGGCAAAGCGAGCAAAATCATCATTCAGGTAGGCTTGTAGTGGAATTTGTTCGTGCAGTACCAAGCCGATTTCGTCGTCGTTAAAGGAGGTGGTGGAAGCGGAGACAGCATTGCTGGCAGGATTCGCACCAGCTAAAACAGGGGTGGGCGCTTGAGCGGCCAATTCAGTCATCGCGACAGTTGTGGCTGAACTCGCGCCATACCCTTTGGCGTTGGTGTTACGTCCATGATGGTGAGGGGCTGTTGTTGAGTGCAATGCGGCCATATTAGTACTGCCCACCAGTGCATGTGCGCTTTCAGGCGTGTTGCTGGATACGGTTGTTTGCTCGTTGATTTGTTTGCTGGCTATGCTGGCAGGAGATGGCTCGGTCATGCTGATGGCGCGATCGGACACGGCAACATCGGTGGTGAGCTCTGAACGAATCGATACCACGGAAATCATTAAGGCGAGGGCGAATGCGCTGACGGCGACACCGGCTTTGAACCAGCCGGTCAATTTGTGCCGCCAGTTGAATAGTTCAACCACAGCATCGGCTTTTTTCTGTTCCGGTTGTTGGACGCTTTGCTTGGCTTGCGCGAGTGCGCGAACGCGTATCGCACGCAGGCGTTCGCTGATTTCGTAGGGTAACTCGTCCGAACCGTGATCCAAAGCGGCGCGCGTTACCTGTATGCTATAGGCGATTTGCTCGACGCTGAGTTCGATCGGGGTATTTTCGTGGTTTGTATTTCGGGTATCTGCTGTCATAGCGTACTTCCTGTAATGCCCAGTTCGGTCAGTGCTTGTGCCAACGCGTGTGCGGCGCGTGAGCAATGGGTTTTAACGCTCCCTTCCGAACAACCCATCGCTTCGGCAGTCTCTGTGACTGAGAGGTCTTCCCAGTAACGCAGCAGAAATGCTTCCCGTTGACGTGTCGGCAAGTTTTTTATCAATTCTTCGATTTTGTTCAAAATCTGTTCGCGCGTGACCACATCTTCGGTAGAAAAGCCTGCTCGATCTACGTTCTTATTCATGATCGCTTCGATCACGTCCATGGAGTTGGACTCTTCCTCGGCTTCGCTGGTGTCAAATTGTGAGAAATTCGGCGTCCAATAATCGCGTACTTTGTTGCGGCGAAAGTGGTTGTGAATGGCGTTTTGCAAGATGCGGGTAAACAGCATGGGCCATTCGGCAGGAGGCTTGTCGCTGTAGGATTGGACTAAATTGAGCATCGCGTCTTGCACGATGTCCAAGGCGTTTTCCTCGTTGCGCACGGCGTACAGTGCGTGTTTGTAGGCGCGGCGTTCTACGCTGGCCAAAAACGCGTCCATGCTCTCGATGGTATTGGATTCGGTCGATTTCGAGTTCATGAAAAAGGTTCTATGGCCTGTAAATGGGTGGTGTAGTGTTGTCCGCGTGCCGAGTAATGGTGTGCGTTGTTCGGCAGACGCGCAATTTCGTCCGCGCTCAACATGCGCGCGACTTTTGCCGGTGTGCCGACCAGCAAGGCGCCATCGGGAAATTCTTTGCCCTCGGTGACCAATGCGCCGGCGCCGACGATGCTGTTCGCCCCGATTTTCGCGTGATTGAGGACGATGGCGCCCATGCCGATCAGGCTGTTGTCGCCGATGGTGCAGCCATGCAATGTGACGCTGTGGCCAATGGTGACATTTTTGCCGATGTGTAATGGCGCGCCGACATCGGTGTGTAACACGCTGTTTTCCTGAATATTGCTGTTCTCGCCGATGATAATCGGCTCATTGTCGCCGCGCAGCACCGCGCCAAACCAGACGTTTGCGCCGGGCTCCAGCGTCACCTGACCGATCAATACAGCGCTGGGCGCGACGTAGGTACGTTCGGCCAAATTCGGGCTGTGTTGGTCTAAACGGTAAATCGGCATGAAAGGCTCCATATTTCAGTCTGTGTCGATGTGTGGCTGTTGGCGTGGTGGGTTCTCAATCTCAACCGTACGCCCATAATGCCAGTATATAACACGAGCATTAAAGAATAAAAAGAGACAAAATCAGACGGTATTTATCGGCTTTTTATCGAATTTTGCTTGGATAAAAGGTTTAAAATAACACATTTTAACCGACTTATCTATGGCTGACTACCCTGTGTCCAATTGGCGAGCGTGTTTGATTGGTATCGTTGCCGTGTGGCAGTGATCGTGTTGAGTGGTTTTTCTGGGTTTTCAGCGATTTTGTGATGAATATGTCTGCTCTTGCTTGCTTGAACACTTGCTCTAACATGTGTGCCAACGACGTTTCGGCGGATGAACTGTACTCGTTTGAACAGTGGCTCAGTTTCAGCGAGCCTGAGCCGGAGTTGGTACGCGCGGGGCTAAATGCGATGGACGCGAACCCGCCGCAACCGGAGTTGCGTGCCGCGGCGCTGTGGGTGTTGCAGCTCAAACAGCCGGATGAAAAACTCACGGCCATGCGCGCGCTGTATCGTATGGGGCAAGAGGATCAGTTGCTGTTGAAGTCGCATACCGACTGGCGTGACAATGCGGTGCTGCAACACGGTTGCCCGGGCAGACCGGAGCGACCGGAGTTAATTCCCGCGACGCAAACCTTGCGCCGCAGCATGAACAGCACGGAAGGGCGCGCGATCATGGTGCATGCGCTGGCGCATATTGAGTTCAATGCGATTAATTTGGCGCTGGATGCGATGGTGCGTTTTGCCGATTTGTCCGACGATTATTATTGGGATTGGTGGCGCGTGGCGGCGGAGGAAGCCTACCATTTTTCGCTGATTCAGCGGCATTTACGGCGACTGGGTGCGGAATATGGCGACTATCCGGCGCATGATGGTTTGTGGGATATGGCCGAACGAACCCAACATTCGTTTGCCGATCGCATGGCCATGGTGCCGCGAACTTTGGAAGCGCGTGGCTTGGACGCCTGTCCGATCATGCAGGAAAAATTTCGGCAGGCGGGTGACGAGCAGGCGGCGCGAATTTTGGACATTATTTTGCGCGACGAAATCACGCACGTGGCTCTCGGGCATCGCTGGTTCATCTATGCGTGCGCGCAAAATCAGGCCGAGCCGATCTATACCTACCGACGCTTGGCAGAACAGTACCATGCGCCGCGTGTGCGTCCGCCGTTTAACTGGGTGGCGCGTCGCGCCGCAGGTTTTTTTGAAGAAGAATTATCCGCATGGCAAACCGAATCTTAATTCATCCCTCAGCGGTGGAACATTTGGACACCACTGCGCCGTTGAACGCAAATGCCTTGCGTGCCGCGCAAGGGCCGAGCTTGGCGCATCTGCGCGACGGGCCGATTGGCGTATTTGATTCCGGCTTGGGCGGATTGAGCGTGTGGCGACATTTGCACGCGACCATGCCGCATGAGAACTTTATTTATCTGGCGGACAATGCCCATGTGCCGTACGGCGATAAATCCGAAGACTGGATACGCACGCGCATGACACACATCACCGAATGGTTTTTGGCGCAAGGCTGCAAGGCGATTGTCTGGGCCTGCAATACCGCGACCGCCGCAGGCGCGACCTATGTGCGCGAGCGTTATCCCAATGTGTTTTTTGTGGGCTTGGAGCCGGCGATCAAGCCTGCGGTGCAACTGACGCGCAATCAAAAAATCGCCATGCTGGCCACGCGCCGCACGGTACAAAGTGCGAAATATCAAGCGCTGCTTGGGCGCACCATCGCAGCGGACAGTCCTGTGCAATTGCGCTCCATCGCTTGCGTGGGCTGGGCTGAGGCGATCGACAGCGGCGCTATGAATGGCGCGCAATGGCAAGCGCTGTTGGCGCGCTATCTGACGCCGGTGCGCGAATTTGGCGCGGATGTGGTCGTTTTGGGCTGTACGCATTATCCCTTCATCGCCGACGACATTCGCGCGCATCTGGGCGAGGCTGGCGAACAGGTGATTTTGCTCGACTCGGGTGCGCCGGTGGCACGCTATACACACAGTGTTCTGGCCAAGCGAGATGGACTGAGCGCACGCAGCGAGGTAGGGCAGACACACAATTACGCCACGTTTTTGGATGAGTCGGTACGGGTGCGCTGGCGCTTTTTCAGCGATACGCCGACTGCGCAGATACAGGGCTTGGCACTTTGAATATTGACCAAAGAAATGCCATTTTTATTGGAATGTCAAACACTTACAATCTGACGAATACTCATAAACAGGCAATAAGCTTGCTAAAATATTGAACACACGATTTGATGTGCTTACAATGCGCATCAATTGGCATCAATGAATAGCACAATTAAAAAACGAATCACACCACACAGGAGCTTTCCATGCGCCGACGCGATGAGCAGCACATCATTAAAAAATACCCCAATCGTCGTCTGTACGATACACAAACCTCGACGTACATCACGTTGGCCGATGTTAAGCAGATGGTATTGGCGCATGATACTTTTCGCGTGGTGGATGCCAAAACCAATGACGATTTGACGCGTAGCATCATGCTACAAATTATTTTGGAGGAGGAAAACGAAGGCGTTTCACTGTTTACCACCGAGATGTTGGCGCAGATCATTCGCTCGTATGGTAATGTGATGCAGGGTATGCTCGGCTCGTATTTGGAAAAAAACATGCAGGCGTTTGCCGACATTCAGAGCGATTTGGCCGAGAGTGGCGAAAAAACCGACGCGCAGCAGCAGATTGACAGCGAAGTGTGGCAACAATTGCTCGCGATTCAAACGCCGATGATGCAGGGCATGATGAGCACCTACATCAAACAAAGTCGGGAAATGTTTTTGCAGATGCGCGAAGTCATGGCTTCGCAAACCGCGGTCTTGTTCCAAAATCTCAGCGCTGGCGGTGTGATTAAGCCCGAATTGCTCAAGTCTGATGCAAGCACAAAAAAATCCGCCAAAAAAAACTAAAAAAGCCGAAAGTTAAGCCATGCTCTTCGATTTTCACTGTCATTCCACCGCCTCCGATGGCGCGCTCACATCCGAAAAACTCATGGCGCGCGCAGCGCGCAATGGTGCACGGCACATCGCCTTAACCGACCACGACCAATTGGCCGGATTGGCCAGCGCGCGGCAAACCGCCGAACAGTTTGGGATGCAGTTCGTTGACGGCGTAGAGGTGTCCGTTTCGTGGCGTGGCATGAGCGTGCACATCGTTGGGCTGAATTTAGATATTCACAATACCGCTTTGCAACAGGGTTTGGCAAAAAATGCCTCAGGGCGCGCCGAGCGTGCCGTGATAATTGCGCAGCAATTGGAAGAAATCGGCGTGAAAAATGCGTTGGAGCGTGCTTTGGCCGAGGCCGACGGGCGTATGGATTTGCTCGCGCGTACGCACTTTGCCCGCGTCATGGTCGCCGATAAAAAAGCCATCAGCGTACGCCATGTGTTTCAAAACTATTTGGTGGAGGGCAAGCCCGGCTTTGTGGCGCACGAGTGGGCGGAGCTGGCGCAGGCCATCGATTGGATACACGGCGCGGGTGGTATCGCGGTGCTCGCGCATCCCGGACGCTATCCGCATGATGCGAACAGCGAATTGGATTTGGTGCGTGAGTTTGTCGGTTTGGGCGGTCAGGCGATTGAAGTGGTCACGGGCAGCCACAGCAAACAGCAGTTCAAACACTACGCGCAGATGTGCGCGGATTTCGATTTATTCGCCTCGGCCGGTTCGGATTTTCATGGGGCAGGCGAGAGTAAAATGGATATTGGCAAAGCACCGGCTTTGCCTGACGGACTGCGTCCGGTGTGGCAGTTATGGAATTAATCCCTGTCAATGTGATTATTTGGGTAAAATAACGCCTTGTTTATCATTGGATGCACCGCTGTATTTTGATTGATCGCGGGCGCATCAACCAATAGGAATTTCATGGATTACACCGAACTGATTCGCAACATCACCATTTACGTCATCCCCGTGATTTTGGGCATTACCCTGCACGAAGCCGCACACGCCTATGCCGCGCGCTGGATGGGCGACGATACCGCCGAGCGCTTGGGACGCATTTCACTCAATCCGGCGCGTCACATTGACCCGATTGGCACGATTGTCATGCCTTTGCTGCTGCTGGTGTTGACCAAAGGCGCGTTTACTTTTGGCTACGCGAAACCCGTTCCCGTCAATTATGTTCGTCTGCGTCGCATGAATATGCGTTCGGCCATGCAGATCGTGGCGTTTGCCGGCCCTGCGGCGAATTTGGCGATGGCGATTGGCTGGGCGGTTGTGTATGCGCTGTCAACCAGTTTGCTGGGCGGTGAAGAATTTTTTGTGCTGATGAGTCGCGGTGGGATTTTGATTAACTTGGCGTTGTTTGCGTTTAATCTGTTCCCTATTTTGCCATTGGACGGTGGGCGGGTGTTGAATGGCTTTTTGCCACGGTCTTTGTCCGCGCAGTTTGAGCGATTAGAGCCATACGGTATTTGGATTGTGTTGTTTTTGGCGTATGCCACGCCGGTGGTGTTTTACTACTGGATGGGGCCGATTATTTCGATCTTCCAAGCCTTGCTACAGCCGCTGATTTATGTGATTCAATCGATTTTTTCCTAATATCCATCACTGATTTTCTTTAACTTTTTGAGTTTTTTCATGTTTCCAGAACGCGTTTTATCAGGTATGCGCCCAACCGGTGCGCTGCATTTGGGTCACTATCACGGTGTGTTGAAAAACTGGGTGCGCTTGCAAAGCGAATATCCATGCCTGTTTTTCGTTGCCGATTGGCATGCGCTGACCACGCACTACGAAGACCCGAGCATCATTGAATCCAGCACGCACGAAATGGTGATTGACTGGCTGGCGGCTGGCGTTGACCCTTCTCAGGCCACGGTGTTCGTACAATCACAGGTGATTGAACACGCGGAATTGTTTTTGTTGCTCGGCATGTCTGCGCCGTTGGGCTGGCTGGAACGTGTGCCGACCTATAAAGAGCAAATCGAAAAGTTGCGCGAGAAGGATTTATCGACCTACGGCTTTTTGGGCTATCCTTTGTTGCAAGCGGCGGATATTTTAATTTACCGCGCGCAGCACGTGCCTGTGGGCGAAGACCAAGTGCCGCATCTGGAAATGACGCGTGAAATCGCCCGTCGTTTCAATTATCTCTATGGACGCGAGCCTGATTTTGAGGAAAAAGCGCAAGAAGCGGTGAAAAAACTGGGCAGTAAATTGGCCAAACAATACATCGAGTTGCGCAACCGATTCCAAGAGCAGGGCGAAGAAGAAGCGATTGAGCAGGCGCATGCTTTGCTGGATGAGTCGAAAAACCTGACGCTGGCCGATCGCGAGCGGCTGTTTGGCTATCTCGAAGGCAGCCGCAAAATCATCTTGGTTGAGCCGCAAGCGATGCTGACAGAAAACTCGCGCATGCCGGGTTTGGATGGACAAAAAATGTCGAAAAGCTATGGCAACACCATTGCGATTCGTGAGGATGCCGACTCCATCACCAAAAAAATTCGCACCATGCCGACCGATCCGGCGCGTGTGCGCAAAACCGACCCGGGTGATCCTGAGAAATGTCCGGTTTGGCCATTCCACCAAATTTACAGCGATGATGCGACGTGTGCATGGGTGCAGGATGGCTGTAAAAATGCCAAAATCGGTTGTATCGAATGCAAACAGCCAGTGATTGAAGCGGTTTTGCGCGAACAGCAGCCATTGCTCGAACGCGCGCAAGTTTACTTGGACGATCCGACTTTGGTGCGCAACATCATTGCCGATGGTTCGGAAAAAGCCCGCAAAATGGCACAAGAAACCATGCGCGATGTGCGCGAAGTGATGGGGTTGGGCTGATTGTTCCGCTACATCTAAAGCTTCTAAACAAAAACCGAGCCATTTGGCTCGGTTTTTTGTGTTTAAATTCAGCGCAGGATTGACTCACATACCTTTAAACGGCGCATGGCGGTACAGCCAATCAGGATTGTAGGTGGCAATGAGCGCGATGGCTGCGCCGCTGAGAAAACCTTCGCCCCAGCCCAATAAAATCGGGCTGGCCCAGACGATGGGATTGCCTTCCAATGGAATGAAGTCAAAAACTAGGCCGATCAGACTCAAATTGATGAGCATAGCCAACATCATACCGATGGCCGCAACAAAAAAGCCGCGAATAAAAATATAAACGAATAAACGATGTGGCAACGTGCGTTTGACCAGATGATGCAGCAGAGCAATAATCATCAACGGTAGCACCGCGGCCAATATAAACTGCATGCCCCAAATCCACGGTGAGGTTTGTAAAGTGATGCAAGTGATCAATGAAGTACACGCCAGCGCCAATAATGCCAAGGGCATACCGAGCAGCAAAAAAGCCACGCTCGCACCCACCAAATGAAAATACAGATGATCCATCACTTGTCCCTTGATAAGCCACAAACAGATCAAGGCGAAACTGAGCCACAACCACAAATTGAGTCGGGTTGAGTCATGAAAATCCCGCCGATGAATGGCGACGCTGAGTGCGCCCAAGATAATACCCAGTGCGATGAAATTAATCAGCGCCCAGATGATGGGTGACCAATATTGGAGCGGATGAGCGAGGGTGAACATAAACAGCCAAAATGTAAAGCAAATTTTAGGTGCAGATGAGGAGTAGGTACTTTTTGAAAATCATCTGTCGGATTGTCGTGAGTAGTCCAGAATATAGCACAATCAGAGGTGGCTGGATGAGACTTATCTTCGGGACGAAGCAGGCGGCATATCTTGGGTATGGCGGCTTGTCGCATAAAAAATGCCTGAACGGTGTTCAGGCATTTTCAGTCAAGCATGAAGTTAATTATGCTTCACGAATGTTCGCGGCTTGTTTGCCTTTCGGGCCATCAACGATGTCGAAGCTAACGCGTTGTTCTTCTTTCAAAGTTTTGTAACCATCCATATTGATAGAAGAGAAGTGAGCGAACAAATCTTCGCCACCACCATCAGGAGTGATAAAACCAAAACCCTTGCTATTGTTAAACCATTTTACGGTACCGGTAGCCATACCCAGCCATCCTTTTTAAAAACAAATAAAATACATCCTCTGTTTACGCTTCGCTTTTTTACTGCCCACACAAACCTTGAGAATCACTAACTGCGTCTTTAATTACATACGCATATAGCGATTGTTGACCCTTTTACGAAGCTTGTCAAGCGATAACGTTGAATTTAATCGATTTACCCCTAAATACTTATCAAACTGGCCGAAAGTGGTTCTATAAATGAGCTTGAGGTGTATTTTAAAGCGATTTTGCGCAGACAAGCTGATTTTTTCAAGCCTGCGAAGACTTGGGTTTTCGGTTAAGATGGTATTGAGAACCCCGCTTTTCGGGGAAGCATTGTCAAGAGATGAATTTTTGAGTTTGTTTAAAGATGGCTACTAAAAAATCGAATCAAACCGAGCAGGGCGAAGTGGCGCAATTGGAGCGAAAAAAGGTCGTGGCTCCACCGCCGATGTATCAAGTTTGGTTATTAAACGACGATTACACGCCGATGGATTTTGTGGTCACAGTATTGGAGCGCTTCTTTGCCAAATCAACCGATGAGGCTGAGGTGGTGATGCTCAAGGTGCACCATGAAGGCAAGGCAATTTGTGGCGAATATCCGCGTGATATTGCCGAGACCAAAGTGGTTCGTGTGACGCGGTTTGCGCGTGAGGCGGGGCATCCGCTGCAATGCGTATTGGAGGGACTATGATTGCACATGATTTGGAAGTGACGCTGCATTTGGCGTTCGTGGAGGCGCGCAAAGCGCGTCATGAGGATTTGACGCTGGAGCATTTGCTCTACGCATTATTGGACAATCCGCCGGCGGCCGATGCGTTGAAGGCGGTGGGCGTGAATATGGCGCTGCTTAAAGCGGATTTGCAAGAGTTCATGGCCAAAAACGTGGCGGTACTCAAAGGCACGGACGAGGTTGAAACCACACCGACCATGGGTTTTCAGCGGGTGATGCAGCGTGCGGTGGTGCATGTCCAGTCATCCGGTCATGAGGGTAAAGAAGTCACCGGCGTGGACGTGTTGATCGCGATGTTTGGTGAAAAGGATTCGCATGCGGTGTATTTCATGCGCAAACAGGGCATCGAGCGGCTCGATTTGACTCAATACGTTTCACACGGCATTCGCAAAACGGCGAAATCGGATGCGGGCGACGCTCCTGCGGCAGCGCACACCGGCTTGGGCGATGGCAAATCGACCGAGGAAAAAGCGGAAACAGCATTGGACAAATATGCGCAAAACCTCAATCGCATGGCGCAGGAAGGGCGGCTCGATCCGCTGATCGGGCGCGAAGCGGAAGTGCTGCGCACCGTTCAGGTGCTCTCGCGTCGGCGCAAAAACAATCCGGTGCTGGTGGGCGAAGCGGGCGTAGGCAAAACCGCGATTGCAGAAGGTTTGGCATGGAAAATTGTGCGTGGCGACGTACCCGAGGTATTGGCACATGCGACGATTTACGCCTTGGACATGGGCGCGCTGATGGCGGGAACCAAGTACCGTGGCGACTTTGAGCAGCGTTTAAAAGATGTGCTGAACGATCTGGCGGCGCATGAAGGCGCGATTTTATTCGTGGACGAAATTCACATGCTGATTGGCGCAGGTTCGACCAACGGTAGTTCGATGGACGCGAGCAATTTGATCAAACCGGCCTTGTCCAATGGCTCGTTGCGCTGCATCGGCGCGACCACGTTTGAGGACTATCGCCGCGTGTTTGAGAAGGACACGGCACTGGCGCGACGTTTCCATAAAATTGATGTGGTGGAGCCGAGCGTGGCGCAGACAATTGATATTTTGAAGGGTTTGAAATCGCAATTCGAGAGTCATCATCAGGTGAAATACGCACCGTCGGCGATCATCGCTGCGGCGGAGTTGTCTGATAAATACATGAACGAGCGCTTTTTGCCTGATAAGGCGATTGACTTGATGGACGAGGCGGGCGCGGCGCAACGTGTCTTGCCGCTGGAACAGCGTAAGAAAAATATCACCAAAGCCGACATCGAAGAATTGATCGCGAAAATCGCGCGCATTCCGCCGAAATCGGTCAGCGTGGATGCGCGAACCAAGCTTAAACATTTGGAACGTGATCTGAAAAATACCGTGTTCGGTCAGGATGAGGCGATTGTCGCGGTGGCTTCGGCGATCAAAATGGCGCGCGCGGGTTTGGGCAATACTGACAAGCCGATTGGTTCGTTTTTATTCACGGGGCCAACGGGCGTGGGTAAAACCGAATTGGCGCGGCAATTGGCGTTCACCTTGGGCATTGAGCTGATTCGCTTTGATATGTCCGAGTACATGGAGCGTCACGCGGTCAGTCGTCTGATCGGCGCGCCGCCGGGTTATGTCGGTTTTGAGCAGGGTGGTTTACTGACCGATGCGGTGACGAAAAAGCCGCATGCGGTGCTGTTGCTCGATGAAATTGAAAAAGCGCATCCGGATATTTTCAATATTTTGTTGCAGGTGATGGATCACGGCGCGTTGACGGATAACAACGGGCGCACGGCGGATTTTCGCAATATCATTATCATTATGACCACGAATGCGGGTGCGCGCGCGATGCAAACACACGCGCTCGGCTTTACCAAGACTACGGTTAGCCAAGACCACAGCGAGGACATCAAGCGCGCGTTCAGCCCAGAGTTTCGCAATCGTCTGGATGCGATTGTCTCGTTCAAGGCTTTGGATGAAGCCATCATTTTGCGCGTGGTGGATAAATTTTTGATGCAGTTGGAAGATCAGTTGCACGAGAAAAAAGTGGATATTGCCTTCTCTGATGCCTTGCGCAAACATCTGGCCAAAGTCGGCTTTGACCCGCTCATGGGCGCGCGACCGATGGCGCGACTGGTGCAGGATTCGATTCGCAAAGCATTGGCCGATGAATTGTTGTTTGGCAAGCTGAAAAACGGTGGCGTGGTGACGGTGGATTATTCCGAAGCCGAGCAAAAAGTTGTGTTTCAGGTGGAATCGTCACGCAAAAAATCGGCGGAGAATGCCGATGCGGCGGTATAAAGTGGTTTAAAGTTTGAAAAGCGGTGGTTCGTTTCAACCCTATTTTCAAGGAGCAACCCGTATGAATACTGATTTTCAAAATCAATCGGTGATTGATTTACTGCCCAATAATGGCGTCGTATCCCCTTCGGTTTACGCTGGATTTTGGCGGCGCTTGATTGCTTACGCGATTGACTCATTGATCATTGGTGTGCCGTTGATGGTGATCGGTCGGATGTTTGGCTGGGTGACATTGGAGCAGACGGCCAACAGCGCTGAGGCGTACACGACGTCGAGCGGATTTACCCTATTTGCCGGGGTGGTGGCGACTTTGTATTTTGTGTTGATGGAGTCGTCGGATAAGCAGGCAACTTTTGGTAAAAGCGTATTGGGTCTGCGCGTGACCAATTTGCAGGGTGGACGAATCAGCTTGGTTCAGGCATTCATCCGTTATTTTGGCAAATTTTTGTCGGTCATAACTTTGTACATCGGCTTTATGATGGCAGGCTGGACGGAGAAAAAGCAGGCTTTGCACGATAAATTGGCGGGGACGTTGGTACTCAAACGATAGAAGCAGACAGACAATTTAGACGATTATCGGCGTCAATCCGTGTTTTTGAGCAGTAAAATATAGCGCATTTTCTGCTAATGACGAATGTAATGGTTTTTTTGATCTATGGGCGCATCATCCTTTTGGCTGATGCGCTTTTTCATATCGGTCGGAGCGCACGCATACGTCGGGTGTTGCGTTATTTATCCATATTTTTCAAATAGTTATGTCGAGATTTTTGCTTTCTTTTTGGGGTTGAGCCAAACCTCGTTTGCCGTTAGTATCTGCCAGAATGATTAATA
This sequence comes from Burkholderiaceae bacterium, assembly GCA_049291875.1. Taxonomy (GTDB): domain Bacteria; phylum Pseudomonadota; class Gammaproteobacteria; order Burkholderiales; family Burkholderiaceae; genus CTSOIL-112. The sequence goes on along the minus strand of JBATQE010000058.1, from coordinate 9,434 downwards.
ATATGACATGAACTCAGCAGTTTTGTCACTCAATGAAAGGACATCATGATGGCTGATTCAAAGTTTCAATTGCGCATCGGAGCGCATTCGCTTATTCCGATTGTGCAAGGTGGTATGGGGATTGGGGTTTCTGCACACCGCTTGGCGGGTGCGGTCGCGCGGGAAAATGGCTTTGGCACGATTTCAAGCGTTGACTTACGACAATTGCATCCGGATTTGTTGGCGGAGTCCTTGGTAACGCCGACCGAGGAGAAATACAACCGCCTTAATCATCAGGCGCTGGATCGGGAAATCCAGTTGGCTTTGTCCGAGAGCAATGGCCGTGGTTTGATTGCCGTTAATGTGATGAAGGCAGTCAAAGATCATGTGGCTCTGGTGCGACAGGCGTGCGAATCGGGCGCGCAGGCGATCGTCATGGGCGCAGGCTTGCCGTTGGATTTGCCGGATTGGGTTAAAGATTTTCCCAAAGTAAAAATTTTGCCGATTTTGTCGGAAGTGCGCGGCGTGAACTTGATCTTAAAGCGCTGGATGAAGAAAAACCGCTTGCCGGATGCGATTGTGATTGAGAATCCGCAGTTTGCAGCCGGCCATTTGGGTGCGACGGCGATGTCTGACATTGATCATCCGAAATTTGAGTTCAAACGGGTCTTGGCCGACTTGTTTGAGTTGATCAAGCAGATGGGCTTGGAGCGAGAGCACCTACCGATCATCGTGGCCGGTGGTCTGGCCGATGCGGCCAAGGTGAAGCAGGCCATTGAGGAGTGGGGCGCATCCGGAGTACAAATCGGCTCGGCTTTTGCCGTGACCCACGAGGGGGATGCCGATGAGCGGTTCAAACGGCATTTGCTCAACAGTACGCCGCAGGATGTCGTGGAATTTATGTCTGTCGCCGGTTTGCCTGCGCGAGGGGTGCGTTCACAGTTTCTCACGCAGTATTTAAAGCGCGAGCAAAAATTGCAAGCGAATGCAAAAGCAGATCCGCGACGTTGCGTGCAAGGTATGAATTGTTTGAGTGTGTGCGGTTTGCGCGACGGAGTCGCCAGCATGGGGCAGTTTTGCATTGACCAAAAATTGTCGGCAGCCTTGCGCGGGGATGTGCGCCGAGGTTTATTTTTTAAAGGCAATACGCCGTTGCCGTTTGCCAATCGCATGGTCAGTGTGCGTGAGACCATTGCGTACTTGCTCAAGGATTTGCGCTTGGTCGTGGCTGATTGAATGATTTCTGCGCATGAAAAAGGGCAGTCCATGACTGCCCTTTATGGGTTGAACTGCGTTGTTAGGCCATCACGGCGGCAAACGCATCGGCAACGTAATCGACATTGCCGCTGTTCAGACCGGCCACGCACATACGGCCTGATTTGACCAGATACACGCCGAATTCTTCGCGCAGGCGATCAACCTGCTCCGGTGACAGACCGGTGTAGCTGAACATCCCGCGTTGTTTGATCAAGTATGAAAAGTCTTTACCGGCGATTTTTGCGGTCAATACGTCGTACAATTTTTGACGCATGGCTTTGATGCGGTCACGCATTTCGTTCACTTCACCTTCCCACATATTGCGCAGTTCGGCCTCATTGATGACATTTGCGGTCACGGTGGCGACGTGATACGCCGGGCTGGAGTACATTTTACGGATGGTCAGTTTCAGTTGACCCAATACGCGCTCGGCTTCTTCGGCGTTGACACACACCGCGGATAAGCCACCCGCACGCTCGCCGTAGTACGACAGGTTTTTCGAGAATGAGTTGCTGGCGAAAAAGCTAATGCCGGACTCGGCAAACAGGCGGATGGCGTAGGCGTCTTCTTCAATGCTGTCGCCGAAACCTTGATAGGCGATGTCCATGAATGGAATCAAGCCGCCTTCTTTGATGACAGGAACCAAGGCTTGCCATTGCTCTTTCGATAAATCGACGCCGGTCGGGTTGTGACAGCATGGGTGCAGCAACACCACGGAGTTTTTCGGCATGGCTTTGAGTGCGGCCAGCATTTCATCGAATTTCACGCCGCCGCTCACGGCGTCGTAATACGGATACGTTTTGACGGTGAAACCTGCGGCTTCGAAAATCGCGCGGTGGTTATCCCATGTTGGATCGGATACATACATATCCGCATCAGGGAAGTAGCGTTTCAGAAAGTCCGCCCCCACGCGCAATGCGCCGGATGCGCCGACGGTTTGCACCGTTGCGACGCGTTTTTCCGCCAATACATTGCTGTTGGCGCCAAACAGGAGATTTTGGCAGGCGGTGCGATAGGCGGCCAGACCTTCCATCGGCAAGTACGGACGCGGCTCCAAGTGCTGTGCCAGCGCGGTTTCGGCTTTCACCACCGATGGCAACAAAGGCAAACGGCCTTGATCGTCGTAATAAATACCAATCCCCAGATTCACTTTGGTTTCGCGCGGGTCTTTTTTAAAGGTTTCTACGAGGGATAAAATCGGGTCGCCAGCATAGGCATCAACGTGTTCAAACATCATGTGCTCTCATCAGGTTTAAGAAAAAATAACAATTCATTATACCGAGGTTTGTACGCGCTTTGAAGCAAAAAATGCGCCAAAATGGTGCAAAATCAGGATGTTGCATTGGCGGTGTTTTGATGGGGGCATATTGGGCGGCATTGAAATTGGAGCGCAGTGATACAATATACCGTTAAACAAAGGATTTTTATGAGCACGCAAATCATCACTTACCCGAACTCGCCGTTTGAGCTGCACCAGCCGTTTGCACCGGCGGGCGATCAGCCGACGGCGATTGCCTCATTGGTCGAAGGCATCAACGATGGTTTGAGTTTTCAGACGCTGCTGGGTGTGACCGGTTCGGGTAAAACGTATACGATGGCGAATGTGATTGCGCAGACAGGGCGTCCTGCGCTGGTGCTGGCGCCGAATAAAACCCTCGCGGCGCAGTTGTACTCGGAAATGCGCGAGTTTTTTCCGAATAACGCGGTGGAGTATTTCGTCTCCTACTACGATTATTATCAGCCTGAGGCGTATGTGCCGCAGCGGGATTTGTTTATTGAAAAAGATTCGGCGATTAACGAGCACATTGAGCAAATGCGCCTGTCGGCGACCAAAAGTCTGCTGGAGCGGCGCGATACCATCATTGTCGGTACCGTTTCGTGCATTTATGGGATTGGCAATCCGCAGGAGTACCACCGCATGATTCTGATCGTGCGCGAGGGCGATAAAATCCCGCAGCGCGAGATCATCAAGCGCCTCGCGGCAATGCAGTACAACCGCAATGAGCTGGATTTTGCGCGCGGAACCTTTCGCGTGCGTGGCGATACGATTGATATTTTTCCTGCCGAGCACGCTGATTTGGCGGTGCGTTTGAGCATGTTTGACGATGAAATCGAGTCGATCCAGTTGTTTGATCCGCTGACGGGTAAAGTGGTGCAAAAAGTCCCGCGTTTCACGATTTATCCGTCTTCGCACTACGTCACGCCACGCGATACGGTACTGCGCGCGGTGGAGGACATCAAGGTTGAATTGCGTGAGCGACTCAAGTTTTTCCACGAAAATGGCCGACTGGTCGAGGCGCAACGGCTGGAGGAGCGCACACGTTTTGATCTGGAGATGCTGGCGCAGGTCGGTTTCTGTAAAGGGATTGAAAATTACTCACGGCATTTGTCGGGCACGCAGCCGGGTGAACCGCCGCCGACATTGATTGATTATTTACCCAAAGACGCATTGATGTTTTTGGATGAATCGCACGTTATGATCGGGCAATTGGGCGCGATGTATAAGGGCGACCGTTCGCGTAAGGAAAATCTCGTTGATTATGGTTTTCGCCTACCGTGCGCATTGGACAATCGCCCGCTCAAATTCGAGGAGTTCGAGGGCAAAATGCGCCAAGCGGTGTTCGTTTCGGCCACGCCCGCGAACTATGAAAAAGACAAAGCCGATGCGGTGGCCGAACAAGTCGTGCGCCCAACCGGTTTGGTCGATCCACAGATTCAGGTGCGTCCGGCCAGCACGCAGATTGACGACGTGTTGAGCGAGATTCGCATTCGGGTTGGCTTGGGCGAGCGCGTGCTGATTACCACCTTGACCAAACGCATGGCGGAGGATTTGACCGATTATCTGAATGACAATGGCGTCAAAGTGCGCTATTTGCACTCGGACATTGATACCGTTGAGCGCGTGGAGATCATCCGCGATCTGCGTTTGGGCGAATTTGATGTACTGGTCGGGATTAACCTGCTGCGCGAGGGCTTGGACATTCCCGAGGTATCGCTGGTGGCGATATTGGACGCGGACAAAGAGGGCTTTTTGCGCTCCGAGCGTTCGCTGATTCAGACCATCGGTCGCGCGGCGCGTAATATTCACGGTACGGCGATTTTGTACGCCGACAAAATCACCGATTCGATGCAACGCGCGATGGATGAAACCGAGCGCCGCCGTAATAAACAGCTCACATTCAATAAGGAGCACGGCATTACGCCGAAGGGCGTGCAAAAGCGTGTGAAAGACATTATTGACGGCGTGTACAACGATGCGAAGAAAAAAATTGATAAGCCGCGTCAACCGAATCGAACGGATGCACGTTTTGACCAGCTGAGCGAGGTTCAACTTGGCAAGGAAATTGTGAAGCTCGAGAAGCAAATGCTTGATTTAGCTAAGAATTTAGAGTTTGAGCAAGCCGCAAAAACTCGAGATTTGATTCATGAGCTGAAATCACGGCTATTTGGATCGTAATTCACAATCAAATCGTATGAATACAAAGATGCAAAATTTGTATTATTTGTTTCTTAATATTTAAACGATTACCCATGTCCTGAACCTTATTCGATAAATGCGCCGTTTTGCCAATCTTTAGGAGGACAATATGCGCTTTGAGATGGTCAACTCAGACTCAACAAAAACAAAAATTTTGTTTGTATGCACCGGAAATATCTGCCGCTCGCCTGTAGCACAAGCGATTTTACAAAAAAATTGATACAATCTGGAGACACTGGAAAAGTATACGTTGACTCAGCCGGAACCCACGGCTGTCACGTTGGCGAAAAAGCTGATTCACGCAGTCAGCATTCAGCGGCATTTCGTGGTTATAGCCTGATTGGGCACAGCGCGCGTCAGATCGCGATTGAGGATTTTGAGCGATTCGATTTGATTTTAGCGATGGACTGGAAAAACCTGCGTCAATTGCAAAGCATGGCGCCGGAGCATTGCCGTCATAAAATCGAGTTGATTATGCGCTATGCGCAAAACTACGATGATGCCGAAGTGCCTGATCCGTATTATTCTGACCAAGCCGTCTTTAATTTGGTGGTGGAGTATGTGGAAGACGCGATCAACGGCCTGATGGATTCGGTTTTGCGGCGCATTGCACAAGCGGCGTAATACTGTTCGGGCATGACATTACCATCTTAGGGAGAGATGGTGGTCACCCAAAAATTGTAACGAAAGACTGTAGCGTTAGCGCTCAGTCTTTTTGTTTATCTGAAAGCGATTACATTGTTGCTGCAGCCAATTTTAAATAAATGTCTTAATCAATAAAAAATTTCATTTTTCCACCACAAATACCCTTGAAATCTATTTTCCTGTCGCTATTTATTGAACAAGGCGTGCTGGAGGGCTTTTGAAGCAATCTTTTGAAGTAATAGCCACTCAACACAACGAAAAAATTTAATTGGCAGAATGGAGAAATTCAAATGGGTAAAATTATTGGTATTGACTTAGGTACAACCAATTCGTGCGTGGCCATCATGGAAGGCAACACGCCGAAAGTCATCGAAAATGCGGAAGGCGCGCGCACCACGCCATCGATCATCGCGTATCAAGAAGACGGCGAAATTCTGGTCGGCGCATCGGCGAAACGCCAAGCGGTGACCAATCCGAAAAACACCTTGTTCGCGATCAAACGACTGATCGGTCGTCGTTTCACGGACAAAGAAGTGCAAAAAGACATCGAACAAATGCCGTTCGAAATCATCAAAGCAGACAACGGCGACGCATGGGTACAAGTGCGCGATCAAAAATTGGCTGCACCGCAAATTTCCGCAGAAGTCTTGCGCAAAATGAAGAAAACCGCCGAAGACTACTTGGGCGAAACCGTCACCGAAGCGGTGATTACCGTTCCGGCATACTTCAACGACGCGCAACGTCAAGCGACCAAAGACGCGGGTCGTATCGCAGGTTTGGATGTGAAACGCATCATCAATGAGCCGACCGCAGCAGCATTGGCCTTTGGCTTGGATAAAAAAGAAGGCGGCGACCGCAAAGTAGCCGTGTATGACTTGGGCGGTGGTACATTCGACGTATCCATCATCGAAATCGCGGATGTGGACGGCGAAAAGCAATTTGAAGTATTGGCGACCAACGGCGATACATTCCTCGGTGGTGAAGACTTTGACCAACGTGTGATCGGCTACCTGATTGACGAATTCAAAAAAGATCAAGGCGTGGACTTGTCCAAAGACGTTTTGGCTTTACAACGCCTCAAAGAAGCGGCTGAAAAAGCGAAGATCGAATTGTCATCTGCGGCGCAAACTGAAATTAACTTGCCGTACATCACCGCAGACGCAAGTGGTCCGAAACACATGGCGATCAAAATCACCCGTGCGAAACTCGAAGCATTGGTGGACGATTTGGTTGCGCGCACCATCGAACCATGCCGTGTGGCATTGAAAGACGCGGGTTTGAAAGTATCCGACATCGACGACATCATCCTCGTGGGTGGTCAATCGCGTATGCCAAAAGTTCAAGAAAAAGTGAAAGAATTTTTCGGCAAAGAAGCGCGTAAAGACATCAACCCAGACGAAGCGGTTGCCGTTGGCGCAGCGATTCAAGGTCAAGTGTTGGGCGGTGGTCGTACCGACGTATTGTTGCTCGACGTGACGCCGTTGTCCCTCGGTATCGAAACCATGGGTGGCGTGATGACCAAGATGATTAACAAAAACACCACGATTCCGACCAAGTTCAGCCAAGTCTACTCGACTGCGGAAGACAACCAACCAGCGGTAACGGTCAAAGTTTACCAAGGTGAGCGCGAAATTGCGGTACACAATAAATTGCTTGGCGAGTTCAATTTGGAAGGCATTGCACCCGCACCACGAGGTATTCCACAGATCGAAGTGACTTTTGACATCGACGCGAACGGCATTTTGCACGTTCACGCCAAAGACAAAGGCACGGGCAAAGAAAACAAAATCACCATCAAAGCGAACTCTGGTTTGTCCGACGAGGAAATCCAGCAAATGATTAAAGATGCTGAAATGAACGCCGAAGAAGACAAAAAAGCGCGCGAATTGGTGGACGCGAAAAACTCAGCCGATGCCTTGGTTCACTCAACCAAAAAATCATTGGAAGAGTACGGCGAAAAAGTTGGTGCCGATGAGAAAGCCAAAATCGAAGAAGCTTTGAAAGCCTTGGAAGAACTCATCCCGACTGGTACTAAGGAAGAAATCGAAGCCAAAACCGAAGAGCTGGCCAAAGTCTCGCAAAAATTGGGTGAAGCTATCTACGCAGATATGCAAGCCAAGGCACAAGCAGAGCAAGGCTCCGCCGACGCACAGTCAAATGATCCACAAGCAGCAGATGTGGTTGATGCGGACTTTAAAGAAGTGAAAAAAGACTAAATCGACGATTTTTAGTCGGATGTAGCCAGCCCACGCGAAAGCGTGGGCTGGCCTTTTTTATGCATCATTGATAACAATAGTGGAGGAATTCGAGGTTTTATTTGCTTTGTTTTTATTCATATCTTATACTGTGTACCAGTAATACTTATATATAGTATACGTTTGCTTTTTGTTGGCTCTTTTATAAGACGTTTGTACTTTCTGGAAAGGTAATAACTATGAATAAAACCTATAAAACGGTTTTTAACTACCACACTCAAACTTGGACAGCGGTTTCCGAAATTGCTTCTGCAAGAGGTAAGTCGAAGAAAAATCATTTAAAACTGTCTGTCGCTATTGCTTCAAGTCTATTGGGGCTCGTCTCTATGAACGCCTATGCAGATACAACATTGACGTGTACGACATCTGCAACTGATACAACCGGCAATGTGATTTGCGGTAATTCAGCAGCAGCAAATGCGGCGAGTGCCATCTCCATTGGCAGTAGTGCGAATGCAGTAACCAGAAATTCCATTGCGATAGGTAATAGTAGCAATACGGCAGTCACCACAGCAGTAACTTATACTTCAGTCGTTGCCAATGAGCCAACAGCATCTGCTGATTCTGTTGCTGGGGTTAGTAATATTGCAATTGGCAATCATAGCCAAACGGCTGTATTTACTGCGACTGCCGGAGTCCGCAATGCGGGAAGTGTGGCAATTGGTAATTACGCCTACGCTGCGCCTACCTCAGTCGCCATTGGTCCTGAAGCGGTGGCGGCAGGTAATACTTGGGATGGTATCGATGAAAATGGCTCGGCAACAGCTGTGGGTTATAAAGCATATGCCGTAGGCAAAACCGGACAGGCTCAGGGCGGAACGGCAATTGGTGCGCGGACGTTGGCCAGTGGTCCAAGTTCTGTCGCGCTTGGTGGTGCCAGCGATGGAAATGGTGCTAAAGCCTTAGGTGCGTATTCGACTGCTTTGGGCTGGAACACCAACACGGTGGGTGACTCTGCTGTTGCGGTTGGTGCATCTGCAAGAACCGGTGCTGCAAACGCCATCGCCATTGGTAAGGGGGCACAAGCCACAGCCGCACAATCAATCAGCATCGGTACAGGTAATATCGTGAGCGGAGCCAACGCAGGTGCGATCGGTGACCCGTCTTATGTGAGTGGTGCGGGTACATACACGATTGGCAACAATAATGGTACCTCTGCTGCTCCGATTGCAGCGACTAATTCGGGTGCGTTTGGTAACAACAATGCTTTACCAACCGCCAGCACTGATGGCATTCGGGTTGTTGGTAACAGCAATACCGTCAACTCATCCAATGTCATGGTGATGGGCAATAGTGTTACCGTGGGAGCAGGTTTGGATGGTGCGGTTGTACTGGGTAATGCCTCAACCGTTTCAGCGGCAGTTGATACTGCCAGCGCGACGGTGAATGGCTTGACATACAGTGGTTTTGCAGGCTCTGCTCCGGCAGATGGTGACGTAATGAGTGTCGGTTCCGTTAGTGCACCACGCCAGATTCAGAATGTGGCTGCAGGCCGCATCGCGGCAGACAGTTTAGATGCGATTAATGGCAGTGAATTGTACATGACCAATAATATATTGGGTAATGTCGCCAGCAGTACTGCTGCGATTCTTGGGGGGAATGCCGCGGTAGGCACAGATGGCACATTGACGATGAGTGATGTGGGAGGAACGGGAGAGGAGACTGTTCATGATGCGATCAAGGCGGTCAATGCTGTCGCCAACAAAGGCTGGAACCTTCAAACCAATGGAGACACGGCGGACAAAGTTGCGCCGGGCGACACAGTGCAACTGCTGGATGGCAAAAACATCAAAGTCACGCGCAGTGGCAAAGACGTCACC
>JBATQE010000057.1:0-27056 GCA_049291875.1 Burkholderiaceae bacterium | reverse complement strand
CATGTAAAACTCCGTTGGGTTAGTTTAAAGGGTTCTACTTTTAGGTGCTGGCTTTTTTAGGGGGTATTACCACCCTAAAGCAACGAGTCAAAATGATCTATTCAATGAAATAACAATGAAACACGTCAAATGAAGATACTGCAAAAACAAATACTGAATTTCACCGCAAGCTACGCACCAGATTGGCACACCACCCCATCCTGCAAACAATCGTCTCGCAGATCAAAAGTCATACATTCCAAGTAGCGGTCGTGCAAATATACCGAGTCACAATCACAATGCTCTGAACTGATGTAAAAAAGCGCATGTCGTGCAAAAAGTCGGCGAGCTGCTCTGTAAGCCATGATTGCGGTGTGCTTATTCTATTCTCTCGCCATATGGTGTCAAGCAATTTATGCAAAAAATATGTAACCGTTTTCATATAATTAAAAGCAAAAATAATATTTTTAACCATAAAAGATGAATTTTAATCTGATTTTATCTTCAATATAAAAATAAATATAAAAACGATTACATAATTATAAGAAAAATTGATCAACAAAAATGAGGGTGACTAAAATCGTTTGTTAAAAAAGCAACACTGTGCTTTTTCCACCAAAGACCGAAAAAGGTGTAAAAAAAGAGCCGACAAATCATTTGTCGGCTCATAACGAACAGCTCAAAATAATTGAAAATCAATTACATATTCAATGCACGCTTATCCGTTGCCAAAGCTGCTTCGCGCATCACTTCCGATAAGCTCGGATGCGGATGGCAAATGCGCGCGATGTCTTCGGCGGATGCTTTGAATTCCATTGCCACCACCGCTTCCGCGATCAGATCGGATGCACCGGCGCCAATGATGTGTACGCCGAGAATCTCGTCGGTTTCTTTATCCGCAATCACTTTCACAAAACCATCGGCCTGCGACATGCCCAATGCGCGGCCATTGGCCATGAATGGGAATTGACCGGTTTTGATCGCGCGCCCTGCTTTTTTCAGCGCTTCTTCGGTTTGACCAACCCATGCGATTTCCGGCGAGGTGTAGATCACCCACGGAATGCAGTTGTAATCAATGTGCGGCTTTTGACCGACGATGCGCTCGGCGACAGCCACACCTTCGTCCTCGGCTTTGTGCGCCAGCATCGGCCCCGGAATCACGTCGCCAATCGCCCAAATGCCCGCTGTGGCCGTCTGACAATCGTGATTGACTTCGATGAAGCCGCGCTCATTGGTTTTCACACCGACCGCTTCGAGATTCAGGCCGTCGGTATTCGGTACACGCCCAACCGATACGATCAATTTGTCGCAATCCAAGCTCTTGCTCGCGCCGTCAGCGTCTTTGTATGCAACGTTCACGCCCTTTTTAGCGGCTTTCACGTCACCAATGCTCACGCCCAATTCAAATTTCAAACCTTGCTTTTCGAACAGTTTTTTCGCTTCTTTGGCAATCGCACCGTCGGCCGCACCGAGGAAAGCAGGCATGGCTTCGAGCACGGTCACTTCAGCGCCCAAGCGACGCCATACCGAGCCTAATTCAAGGCCAATCACACCCGCGCCAATCACACCCAGTTTCTTCGGCACTTCCGTGAAGTTCAGCGCGCCTTCGTTATCGCACACAACGACATTGTCCACAGCGAGATTCGGCAAGTGGCGAGCTTTCGAGCCAGTGGCGATGATGACGTTCTTCGCGCTAACGATTTCATCTTTGCCCTCTTTGTTCGTGACTTTGATGTTGGTCACGCCGTCCGTTTGACCGACGAACGAGCCATACCCTTTGAGCAAGGTCACTTTGTTCTTTTTGAACAAGTACGCGATGCCGCCGGTCATTTTGTCCACAATGCCATCTTTACGCGCAATCATTTTGCCCACGTCGAGCGATGCGCCTTTAACCGTAATGCCATGCACGTCCAAATGCTGGGTGGCATCTTCATAATGATGCGAACTGGCCAGCAAGGCTTTGGATGGAATACAACCGACATTCAGGCAGGTTCCGCCCAGACGCGGCTCACCTTTTGGATCTGCGTAGGCATTACCCTCAATGCACGCCGTAGACAACCCCAATTGCGCCGCACGAATTGCTGCAATATAGCCTCCCGGGCCTGCGCCAATCACCACCACATCAAACGTTTGAGACATCATTTTTCCTTTACAAAAATCAAAATCCAATTACAGGTGAAAATCACCGGATTCTTCCGGTTGATAAATCACCTTGTCCACACGCACACGCACCACGCCATCGGGTGCCGGCCACTCAATCTCATCGCCCTCAGACAACCCCAACAACGCCGAACCGATCGGCGCTAAGATGGAAATACTGTTTGAGCCGGCGCTCATATCCTTTGGATAAACCAGTGTGTATTCAAAATTTTCTTTTGACGAAACGACCTGAAAGCGTACCGTTGAGTTCATCGTTACCACATTGCGGGCGATTTCAGTCGGCGCGACAATGTCAGCGCGATCCAATTCGGATTGCAGTGATTTTTTAATATGCTCTGCGCTTTTGGGCATACTCGCCAATAGCTCTTCAATACGGTTCGCATCCAACTCGGTTACGACCAGATTTGGTTTTTTATCCATTACTCATTCACTTATTAAAATGCGGCGACTATCGTTCAATAGCGCCACAGTACAACCAGAGTCATGTTGATTGATCTACTCACTGAACCAACAAATCCTCATAAAATGCACCGTATGGCTTAGTCGGATGCGCAATTTGAATCTCTAAAATCCACAAGCCAAGCTGCGGCACACCCTCAAAATCGCCTAAATCCCCTGCCTTATAAATCGCATGAGGGAAATCACTCACGCGATGGCCGCGTATTTCTACATTCAAATGCCAACCGTGTTTCGCTGCCACTTGCTCGGCATAATCATACAATGCCTGACCAGAACACTGGGTTGTGCGCCAATGCGCCTCCACATCATCGTAAATATTTTTACACGCTTGCGCACAAGCCATCATATCAGCATCATCACCCACCGTAAACGTCGCACCTGCATCACCCTCATGCCCATCCCACACCACGCCCAAATCAATAAAGAAAATATCGTTGGGTTGTAATATCGGGTTGCCTTCGGATGGCTCATTGAATTTCTTCAATGTATTTGCACCAAATCGCACCAACACCTGATGCCAAATACGATCCATCCCCATTTTAGCGAGGGTATCTTTTGCCAATTCACGCGCATCGGTTTCACTCATGCCTACCGTGATTTGCTGGGCAATGGCGTTCACTGCATCAAACGTTTTATCGCGTGCGGTGCGCATTTTTTGTAAATCAAAATGCGCACCAACGGCTTGCTTGTTATGACCCATACACTACCCCCTCAAAAACAGTTGGTTAAGGCGAGATAGCCTACTCTAGGCCAATCATAATAGGATTTAAATCGTCTTCCAGTTTTGTCAATCTATATGGTGCAACAAACATTTCTGATACCATTGCGCCGTATGTTCTCAATATTTTGACTACATACGGTGCAATGCGCTTCGCTTATTGCACCCTACGGTTTTATCGGAAAAAATTGGTTTTTACTTTTTCCAAATGGTTTATAAATCCAACAACAAACGCGCCGGATCTTCGAGCGCATCTTTCATCGCCACCAAACCAAGCACGGCTTCGCGACCGTCAATAATACGATGGTCATACGACATGGCGAGGTAGTTCATCGGGCGAATCACGATTTGGCCATTTTCCACCACCGGACGATCTTTGGTCGCGTGTACGCCGAGAATCGCGGACTGTGGCGGGTTGATGATCGGCGTGGACATCATCGAGCCGAAGGTGCCGCCGTTGGAGATGGAAAAGGTACCGCCGGTCATTTCTTCGAGCGTCAGTTTGCCGTCGCGTGCTTTGACACCAAATTCGGCGATTTGTTTTTCAATATCGGCCAAGCTCAGTTGATCGGCATTGCGAATGATCGGCACCACCAAACCGCGTGGCGAACCGACCGCGATACCGATGTCAAAATAGCCGTGATAGACGATGTCGTTGCCATCGACCGAGGCGTTGAGTACCGGATATTTTTTCAACGCAGCCACTGCGGCTTTGACAAAGAAACCCATGAAGCCGAGTTTAACGCCATGTTCTTTTTCAAATTTTTCTTTGTACTTAGCACGCAAGTCCATGACCGGCTGCATATTGACTTCGTTAAACGTGGTCAAAATCGCATTGGTGGACTGTGATTGCAACAAGCGCTCGGCCACGCGTGCGCGCAGACGGCTCATCGGTACACGTTGTTCAGGGCGGTCGGCCAATACGTCGGCGATGCTGATCGGCGGGCGAACTTGCGGCAATGCGCTGCCCAGAGCAACGGCCGGAATCGCGGTGCTGACCGGTGCTGCGGCTTTGGATGCAGGAGCAGACGCATTCATAGCATCGGCTTTGGTCACACGGCCATCTTTGCCCGTGCCTTTGACGTCAGAGGCTGACACACCTTTTTCCGCCAAAATTTTGCCGGCTGCCGGCATGGCGATGCCTGCTGCTTTTTCGCTGATCGGTTCACCAGCCATTGGACGCACTTCGGTCACGACGGCAGGCGCTGGCTCCGGTGTTGCAGTGCCGACTGACACACCGGTTTTAGCTTCTTCTTTATCGCTGGCGCTGACCGCTTCGGTGTCGATTTTGGCGATCAGTTGACCACTGGTAACAGTCGCGCCGTCCGCAGCGATGATTTCGACCAATAGGCCGGACGCCGGGGCGGGCAGTTCGAGCACGACTTTGTCGGTCTCTACATCAATCAGATTTTCGTCGCGTTTGACCGCTTCGCCGATTTTTTTGTTCCACGTGAGCAAGGTCGCTTCTGCAACCGATTCGGAGAGCTGGGGAACAACCACTTCAATAATTGCCATTTTTAATATCCTTAAAAATTCTTCAAAAAGTAAAACCTTACTTTTTGGTTTAATTTGGGAATTTCGTCAGGGTGTCGTCCCTGACAAAATTTAAGATCAAAACCGTACGCTTATTTTTTCAACCAAGATTTTTGTTTACCAAACGCGGTTTGCAACAGGTTTTTCAGTTGCTCATAGTGTTTGGCGTAGTAGCCGACCGCAGGAGATGCCGATGACGGACGGCCTGCGTAGCCGAGTTTTTGCCCTTCTTCCAGATTTTCAAACAGGTTGTGCTGGATCTGGAACCAAGGCCCTTGGTTTTGTGGTTCGTCTTGCACCCATACGATTTCTTCGAGCTCAGGATATTTTTTCAGCTCGGCCGCAAAGGCTTTGTGCGGGAATGGGTACATTTGTTCCACACGAATGATCGGAACGTTTTGGTCTTTCTCTTCACGGCGCGCCGCGATGATGTCGTAATACACGCGACCTGAACACACCAAAGCGCGTTTGACCTTTTTCGGATCAACCGTAACGGTTTTGTCCACTTCGCCAATGATGGTTTGGAAACCGCCTTTAGACAATTCGGTCAAATCAGAAATCGCTTCTTTGTGACGCAGCAGTGATTTCGGTGTGAAAATAATCAACGGTTTGCGGAAATCGGCCACCATCTGACGACGCAGGATGTGGAAAATTTGCGCCGGCGTAGTTGGCTGAACCACCTGCATATTGTTGTCCGCGCACAGTTGCAAATAGCGCTCAATGCGTGCGGATGAGTGCTCCGGCCCTTGACCTTCGTAGCCATGCGGCAACATCAAGGTCAAAGCAGACAAACGTCCCCATTTCACTTCGCCGCTGGAGATAAATTGATCCACCACCACTTGCGCACCGTTGGCAAAGTCGCCAAACTGTGCTTCCCAAATCACCAAAGTATTCGGCGCTGTGCTCGAATAGCCATATTCAAACGCCATCACCGCCTCTTCGGACAATACCGAGTCGATCACAGTGAATTCACCTTTGTCGGTCACATGTTGCAACGGAATGTAGGTACCTTTGTCCCATGACTCGCGTTCTTGGTCGTGCAATACCGCGTGGCGATGCACGAACGTGCCGCGACCCGAATCCTGACCGGTGATGCGCACGTCGTAGCCGTTGGCCAACAAAGATGCGAACGCCAAATGCTCGGCCATACCCCAATCCAACGGCGCATCACCGCTGGCCATCAAGCTGCGGTTTTTGATCAAAGTCGCGACCAGAGGATGGACTTTAAAGCCTTCGGGGATCGTGGTGATTTTTTCACCCAAGCGTTTCAACTCGGTCAAATTGATACCGGTGTTATTCGCATCCACCCATTTTTTGCCCAAATAGCGTGACCAGTCATTGGCAAACATGTGCTTGTGATTGGTCAAAATCGAGGTATTGTAGTGTTTGCCCTCATCCATTGATTTGCGGTACTCTTCCACGAATTTATCCGCTTCACCTTCTTTGAGCACGCCTTGAGTGGTCAATTTTTCAGCGTACAAAGCGCGTGTGCCCGGATGCTTACCGATGGATTTATACATCAACGGCTGGGTCAATGCCGGGGTATCTTGCTCGTTGTGACCGAGTTTACGGAAACACACGATGTCAATCACCACGTCTTTTCCAAAGCGTTTGCGGTAATCCAAGGACAACTCAGTCGCCCAAACCACCATTTCGGGATCGTCACCATTCACGTGCAACACCGGCGCTTCGATCATTTTCACCACGTCCGAGCAGTACAAAGTCGAACCTTTGTCGCGCGGATCCGAGGTGGTGAAGCCAATTTGGTTGTTGATTACAATGTGAATCGTGCCGTGCGTACCATAGCCGCGGGTTTGCGCCAGATTCAAGGTTTCCATCACCACGCCTTGACCGGCAAATGCGGCATCGCCATGCACCTGCACCGGCAAAACTTGGGCGCCTGTTTCATCTCCACGGCGATCTTGACGTGCGCGCGCAGAGCCTTCGACCACCGGATTGACGATTTCCAAATGCGACGGGTTGAACGCGAGGTTCAAATGCACCGGACCGCCCGGCGTGGATACGTCGCTGGAAAAGCCTTGGTGGTATTTAACGTCACCGGCTGGCAGATCATCGGCGTGCTTGCCCTCAAATTCGGCAAACAAATCGGCCGGATTTTTACCCAAGGTGTTGACCAATACGTTCAAGCGGCCACGATGCGCCATCGCGATGACGATTTCTTGGATACCTTGTGCGCCACCGTGTTGAATCAACGCGTCCATTGCGGCAATGAAGCTCTCCCCGCCTTCGAGCGAGAAGCGTTTTTGACCAACGTAACGGGTATGCAGATAGCGCTCCAGACCTTCAGCTTCGGTCAACTCCAGCAAAATGCGACGTTTTTGATCTATGCTGAACGATGGCGTGGATTGGCATGATTCAATGCGCTCTTGCCACCAGCGTTTTTCAACCGGATCGGAAATATACATGTACTCCGCACCCAAATTCGCGCAGTAGGTCACGCGCAAAGCGTGAATCAAATCACGCAGGGTCATTTCCTCTTGACCGAAATAGGTGTTATTCACCGTGTAGGTGTTATCCATATCGGCTTCGGTAAAGCCGTAGAATGCGGGGTCTAATTCGGGAATTTCAGGACGGTCACGGCGTTTGAGTGGGTCGAGATTCGCCCAGCGCGCGCCCAATACGCGATACGCAGCGATCAAAGACTGCACCGCCACTTGCTGCTTACCACCGCCGCTGCCGACATTGGCTGCTTGCCACGCGAGGAATTTGTTTTGCTTGGCGCGTTGTGCGAATGATTCAATCACCGGCGCGTGTGCGACGTCGGTTGTTTCGACATGCCCGTCGGATGCAGGCAAATTTTGCATGGAATCAAAGTAATCACGCCACTGCTCAGGTACCGAACCGGGGTTATTCAGATATTGCTCATACATTTCCTCGACATACGGCGCATTGCCGCCGAAGAGGTATGAGTTTGATAAATAATCATTCATCATAATGTTGCTCAACCTTTCTGTACGCTTCGTACAATTGGGATGTGGGAAGGATATAAAATCACGCTCCCGTTGATTTAGCGGCCTCACCGCGCCATCAACAGCTTTCAATCTTTTGTTGAGAATACCGCACTGCACTGTCTAACAGATTTTCTCTGACAAAAGGTTTGTAAATCTCCGAAAACGGGATTAAAAATTCTCAATGAGCGCAACAAAAAATAGCCACACTCATCAGTTACGCTTATTCTATCATAAGCAAAACTAATGATAGATTAAAAATAACGGCACTGCAAATAAACAGTGCCGTTATTGAGTTATATTTAACGCGCCGCCAAATCAGGCACATCACGTTTGGTCGAACCGACGAACAACTGACGCGGACGACCGATCTTGTACTCAGGATCGGTAATCATTTCCGTCCACTGCGCAATCCAGCCGGACATACGCGCAAGCGTGAAAATACCGGTGAACAACTCCGTCGGAATACCCAAAGCGCGCTGAACGATACCGGAGTAAAAATCGACGTTCGGATAAAGTTTGCGTTGAACGAAATATTCGTCGTTCAGAGCGATTTTTTCCAGCTCCATCGCCAAGGCGAACAAACGATCGTTCTCCAAACCCAACTCTTTCAACACTTCGTAGCAGGTTTCGCGCATCAGCTTGGCACGCGGATCGTAGTTTTTGTACACACGGTGGCCAAAGCCCATCAAACGTACGCCTGCTTCTTTGTTCTTCACTTTTTCCATGAATGGTTTGACATTTTCAATCGTGCCAATTTCTTCGAGCATGGTCAAGCAAGCCTCATTCGCGCCACCATGCGCAGGCCCCCACAGACACGCCACCCCCGCAGCCGCAGCCGCGTATGGGCTGGTACCAGACGAGCCGCACAGACGAACCGTCGAGGTTGATGCATTTTGCTCATGATCGGCGTGCAAAGTGAAAATGCGATCCACCGCGCGTTCCAATACCGGATTCACCACATAATCCTCTGTCGGTACGGCAAACATCATGCGCAGGAAATTACCGGCATATGACAAATCATTGCGCGGATAAACAAACGGCTCGCCGATAGAATATTTATACGCCATCGCCACCAAGGTTGGAATTTTCGCAATCAAACGATGCGCCGAAATCGTCCGGCTTTGTTCGCAACTGTTGTCCGACGGATAAAACGCGCTCATTGCACCGACCGATGCGGTCAAGACCGCCATTGGGTGCGCATCCCGACGAAAACCTTTTAAAAACGATGCCATCTGCTCATGCACCATGGTGTGGTGCATGATGTCGTGCTTGATGAATTTCTCTTTCTGCTCTTTATTTGGCAACTCACCATTCAGCAGCAAATAAGCCACTTCCAAGTATTCACACTTTTCGGCCAATTGCTCAATCGGATAACCGCGATACAACAATTCACCCTTATCGCCATCAATATAAGTAATGGTGGAATTGCACGAAGCCGTTGACATAAAACCCGGATCGTAGGTAAATTTTCCTGTTTGACCATACAACTTGCGAATATCAATCACATCCGGGCCAATCGAGCCACCGTAGATGGGAAACTCAACCGAAGGCGAACCATCCGCAAATGACAAAGTTGCCGTACTTTTCGTTACCAAACTCATACCATCCTCCTTTTATATCAATCAATGACCAAACCGCAATACGTCTTACCGTCTTACTTCTTAAACCACGCGCAACAAGGCCAAAACCTCATCAGCCTGACGCATATCGTCCTCATCCATCATGTGCTCGGCAGGATCCACATCCTTCAACTCCTTGCGCCCCATGATCAAGGCAAACAATTCGTCGTCCGACAAATCCAGCAATAAGTCCAAGCCATACACCTGCGCATCGCTCAGATTCGGATACGCCTCAAAAAAGCGCGTCATAACAATGTCATTTTCCAGCAGACCACGTTTGGCGCGCCAGAGCAAACGTGCGCGGCGCACCGAGTCTTCCACTTCATTTTTTGCCACCGCACCCAAAGGTACTGTTTTTTCGGATGAATTCATACAAAAACCTTTTCTATTCATAAGCTTGAATTGATCGCCTCATTCAGTGGCACTTTATCACTCAAGCAACGACAATTCCGACAATAACTGAGCCATTCAACTGATCTATTTCATAAGATTATAAGGCAAAAATTTACTTAAAAAGCCACATTTTTCCCCAGAGAAAACGCTGCTATTTTCAAAATTTTAAAAACATCTACACGTTTTACTCATATTCTTTAAAAAATCGTACTATTTTTGCCAAAAATGCACTGAAAGGCTGTTCAACTCAATCAAACTTACGCTTGACTTACTATCAACACACGTGAACTTACACTCATCTTACGATAAATCCGCAAAAATTCTAAATATGCAGCATCAGCCAAAATAATGATTGAAATATTCATAAAGGCGTCACTATAATGCGAACGTTTTCATATTTTAATCCTAACGTTCACCCAATCGCGCTACCGCAAAATTGTTTAAGGAGATGATGCATCATGTCACTAAAAAAGGTCTTGAGACAAAAAATTGAGGCGCACCGTCCTCGTACCACTCGCTTGATGAAAGAATTCGGCAAAGTCAAAATTGACGAAGTCACGATTGACCAATGTATCGGCGGCGCACGCGATATCCGCGCATTGGTCACCGACATTTCCTATTTGGATCCTCAAGAAGGCATTCGTTTCCGTGGCAAAACCATCTCCGAAACCTTCGAAATGCTGCCTAAAGCAGAAGGCTCAAACTACCCTACCGTTGAAGCATTCTGGTTCTTCCTATTGACCGGCGAAGTACCGAGCGAAGAGCAACTCGAAGCCACCATGCTGGAATTCAAAGCACGTCAGCATGTACCGCACTACGTGTTTGAAATCATCCGCGCGATGCCGATTGACACGCACCCAATGACCATGCTCTCCACCGGCATTTTGGCCATGCAGAAAGACTCGGTATTCCACGAATTTTACAGCTCCGGTCAATTCAACAAAAATACCGCGTGGGAATACGTATACGAAGACGCATTTGACATCGTCGCGCGTATCCCTGTTTTGGCCGCGTACATTTACAACCTGAAATACCGCGACAACAAACAAATCGAAATCAACCGCAAACTCGACATGGGTGCCAACTTCGCGCACATGATCGGCCAGTCGAAAGAATACGAAGACGTTGCGCGTATGTACTTCATCCTGCATTCCGATCACGAATCAGGCAACGTATCCGCACACACCACCCACTTGGTGCACTCAGCCCTGTCCGACCCATACTACGCCTACTCTGCCGGCTTGAACGGCTTGGCAGGCCCACTACATGGCTTGGCCAACCAAGAAGTGTTGTACTGGACGCTGAAATTCCAACAAAAATACTGCTCGGATCAAGAACCAACCCGCGAATTGCTCACCGCAGCATTGTGGGATACCTTGAATTCAGGTCAAGTGATCCCGGGCTACGGCCATGCGGTATTGCGTAAAACCGACCCGCGCTACACTTCACAACGTGAATTCTGCTTGAACACCCCGGGCTTGCGTGACGACCCACTGTTCAAACTCGTATCCATGATTTATGAAGTAGCGCCGGGCGTATTGACCGAACATGGCAAAACCAAAAACCCATGGCCAAACGTTGACTCACAATCCGGCGTGATTCAATGGTACTACGGCGTACGCGAATTTGACTTCTACACCGTCTTGTTCGGCGTGGGTCGCGCATTGGGCTGTATGGCCAATATCGTTTGGGATCGCGCTTTGGGCTACGCAATTGAGCGTCCAAAATCCGTCACCACCGACATGCTCGAAAAATGGGCGGAACAAGGCGGCCGCGAGGTCCCTAAAGCTTAAGCCAGCAGTCGTTAGAAAAGCAAAAAAGGATGCGAGTATCGCATCCTTTTTCCTTTCACTCATACTCTTTTCTCCACTGACTCAAAACAAAACGCCTGATGATTTCATCAGGCGTTTATCCATTCAGTAAACATAACTGCTCGCATATCGCAGGCAGTCAAGGGCTTATAAACTGAATTACTTCACACGGTTACGGTATTCGTTGGTACGGGTGTCGATTTCAATTTTGTCACCGGTGTCAACGAACAGCGGCACTTGAATTTCAAAGCCCGTGGCCAATTTAGCGGTCTTCAACACTTTACCGGATGAAGTGTCGCCTTTAACCGCTGGCTCGGTGTAGGTCACTTCGCGCACGATAATGGTGTCTGGTTCAACCGAAATAGGACGGTCTTGATAGAACACCACGTCGCAGCGCATGCCGTCTTCGAGATAGTTCAGCACATCGCCCATGCTGTCCGCTTCGATTTCGTATTGGTTGTATTCGTCATCCATAAATACGTACATCGGGTCGGCAAAGTAAGAGTAGGTCACTGATTTTTTGTCCAAAATCAGTACGTCAAATTTGTCATCGGCGCGGTAAACGACTTCAGAGCCGGCACCGGTCAGCAAGTCTTTCATCTTCATTTTGATGACCGCGCCAGAGCGACCAGAGCGGCTGTATTCGGTTTTCAATACGACTTTGGCAACGCCGTCAACCATAAATACATTACCTTGACGGAGTTCTTGAGCTGTTTTCATAATCAATAATACCTTTTTGCAATGGGTGAGTTGGAATGTAACACAAATGGGCTTGAGTACACATTCAACGACGGTCACCACGCCCAAAAATTAACGTGACATTATAGCCCATTTTGCCATATAAAGCCATCACGCGATGCGCGTTTCGCTTGCCACTATGGTTTTTCAGCCACGGATAAACATTGAATCAACTGCGTGACCAGATCATCTTGCTGTGCCAAATATGCTGCCACGTTGTGCGCATGCTGTCTGAGTTGGGGCATGGCATTAACGTAGCGCACCCACTGAGCAGCCAATACGGAGGCACTGATCTGAGCGTCGTTCCAACTCAACATCAAATCTGTATTGATTGGAACCACAGCCTCATCTGTCGAAGCACCATACATCTGCGTGAATGCCTTGAGTTTCTCCCAATGCGCGCCGTCATCCTGCTTATAAATGTCCCACACCAACGGCTTGCCCGCCCACAGTGCACGCACGAGACTGTCCTCGCCGCGCACCATATTGATGTCCGCGCTCCACAACAGTTGGTCGTATTCGCCCTGTGACAGCATGGGCAAAAAGCGCACGTTTAATTGTCCCGCTTGCCATTGCGCCGCATTGCTTTGAGGTAAATTTAACGCGCTCCAAGCCCGCTTGAGCGCCTCACTCGCTTTGCCCGCCGTCACCGCCAATTGCACAGGCGTTTCACCCTCAATCAAGGCAGGCAACCACGCCTGCAACGGCATCTCTTCGTAGCCAAACAGGCTGATCACCAGCGCATCGTCAGCACATTCAAACCCCGTCACATCCGACCAATAACGCGGGTATTGCGCTACAAAGCGATCACGCACGGTCAACAAATCTCGTTCTCGCAGTAATCCGCCGGTCTTCTCAGTAAACCCGGGGAAAAAGAACCGTTTGGTCAAACCGCCCGACTGCGGTGATGGTAACAGATGTGCGCCTTCGACCCACGCCTCGGCGCTGAGGTATTCCAAATTCAACCAACGCGGTTTTATTTCAGCCTGAGCCATATTGCGCACGTATTCTGCGGGAATATCGCAGGCAAACGCCTCAATCACCGCGTCAGCCGGCGTGATTTCAGACCAGCTCACCGTGTCGTTCCACGCGCATATCTGCAGCGTCGGCAACACCGACAATTCATATTGCCATGCGGACAACACATCAGGCTGGTCGATCCACAACCGCACCTGCGCCCCGCGCTCGCGCACCAATTGCCGTGCCAAGCGCCAACATACACCCGCATCGCCCCAGTTATCAATCACCCGACAAAACAAATCGATTCGCATTGTTCACCCAAAAGACACGCACGCACAACCATACAGAGTCGCGTAGAATACAGCCTTGAAAATTTTTAAACAGCGCCCATTTTAACAAACATGACACTACCGACCGATACTTTATACCGCTTCCTCTTTGCCAACGCGCCCGTGAAAGGCGAATTGGTGCAATTGCCCCATACGTGGCGCACCATCGCGCACACCGCGAAAAAGCGTGCTTATCCCGCCGTCGTGACCGAAATTCTCGGCCAAATGACCGCCGCCTGCACCCTGCTCTCGGCCAATCTGAAATTTGACGGCTCGATGATTATGCAGATTCACGGCGACGGTCCAATTCAATTGCTGGTGGTTGAATGCCGCTCCGATCTGACCATCCGCGCGACCGCAAAAGTGGCTGAAAACGCCAATATCGATGCACCAATGGATTTACAAACGCTGCTGAATCAAAACGGCAACGCACGTTTTGCCATCACGCTTGATCCGAACGAGCGCCAACCCGGCCAACAGCCGTACCAAGGGATCGTACCGTTGCACGGTGAAACCATCGCCGAAATTTTGATGCACTATATGAGCGCCTCCGAGCAATTGGACACACACATTGAATTGGCGGCGAACAGCCACAGTTGCGCCGGAATTTTGTTGCAAAAATTACCACTGCACGGCGGTGTGCAAAACGAATCGCAAAATCTGCACGTCTGGGACGAGTTGTGCTCCATCGTTAAAACCGTAGGTGCGGATGAACTGCTGAACACCGAAGCCGATACGCTCATGCACCGCCTGTTTTGGCAATACCCGCTGGAACACAGCACCGAGCAAAATGTACAATTCGGTTGCACCTGCTCACCGCAAAAAGTCACGGATATGCTGAAAATGCTCGGAGAAGACGAGGCATTGGACATGCTCAGCGAGCAAAACCATGTGGAAGTCAGCTGCGATTTCTGCGGTCAAACCTATGAGCTCACAGCGGAGCAGGTACGCGCGCTGTTTGATCCGAATGTGGAACCCACTTCGCAATTACATTGATTGCATTTAAGTGTATTAACAAATGCTTATACATAAAAAACCGCAGATTACTGCGGTTTTTTTGCTTCGGAATTCTGCTCAGCAGCGGATGGAGCGTTCGGCTGGGCGCTCGTTTGCGGGTTAGCTTGGGCATTGTTTTGTGCCGCTGATGCAGCGGTGGCTGCTGCAGTGGCTGCTTGCTGATTTTGAGGATTCGATGCGCCCGGCTGAACTGTTGACGGCTGATCCATCACCTGCACAAACACCTCATTGCGCTTAATCATCCCCAGTTGCAGGCGCGCGCGTTCCTGTACCGCATCCTGACTGCTTTTTAAATCCTGAATTTCTGCTTGCAAAGCGGCATTGCGATAAATCAGCTCCTGATTTTGTTTCAGTTGTACCTCGATTTGCTTTTTAGTCTGATACACCTGCCACCAGCCAAAAGCCAGCGACACGGACAGACCGCACAACGCAAGGAATAAAAACAAAGGTAGACGTTTCATCAAAAGCCTCAAAGGGAATCAGAACAAAAACGCGGCAAAACGTTCGTTGCCGAATTGTCGCACAACTTGCGCCTGTACGCACCTATTCCACCCAATTTGCCATACCTTTTCCGATAGAAAATCAATAAAAAGCACGGCCGTATTATTTTTTAAGATTTTTCAATACAAACCATGCTATGATAAAAATCCTAAAAATTGAAAGGACACACATGAGCACCATCACCGAGCAATTCGAAACCGCGCAAGTCGCGGTGAAAAATCTGAGCGAAAAACCGGGTAATTTTGATTTATTGGCTTTGTATGCCAATTTCAAACAGGCCACCGATGGCGATGCCGATGGCAATCGCCCCGGCATGACCGAATTTGTTGCCCGCGCCAAATACGATGCATGGGCGGCACTGAGCGGCACATCGAAAGAAGATGCCATGCAAAGCTATGTTGATTTGGTCAATCGTTTGGTTGAGCAGGACAATTAAATCCGAGTAACACAAACCACGGGGCATGCCGTACTTGATACGGCATCTCCTCACAGAGAGATTGCGGGTCAAGCCCGCAATGACCCATTGGATTATTTATAGAAATAGAAACGGTGATAAAACTCACACCACCACAGTTCCCCACAAATCGTACTCATCACTGCTGTGAATTTTCACATCCACAAACTGACCGACCTGCAAAGGCTCCTCGGTGTAATCAATATAGACCAAACCGTCAATTTCCGGCGCATCGGCCATTGAGCGTGCAATCGCACCGTCCTCGTCCACTTCATCCACCAGTACCGTTTGCACCGAGCCGACTTTCTGCGCCAGCCGCGCCGTGCTGAGGCCCTGCTGTTTCTCCATGAATCGCGCCACGCGCTCCTCACGCACCTCATCGGGTAATGCACCTTCGATCTGATTCGCGGTTGCGCCCTCCACCGGCGAATAGGCAAAGCAGCCCACGCGGTCCAGTTGCGCTTCGTCCAAAAAGTCGAGCAGATACTGGAACTCCGCTTCCGTTTCCGACGGAAAACCGGCAATAAAGGTCGAACGAATGGTCAAATCAGGACACTGCGCGCGCCATGCTTGAATGCGTTCGAGCGTTTTTTCACTGCTCGCCGGACGCTTCATTGCCTTGAGTACGCGCGGATGCGCGTGCTGGAACGGCACGTCCAGATAGGGCAACACCCGCCCGTAGCCATTGACCGCCGTCGCATTCATCAGTTCAATCACATTGTCCACATGCGGATACGGATACACATAATGCATACGCACCCACACGCCCAACTGCGCCAATTCCTCGGCCAACGTCTGCATGTGGGTTTTCACCGGACGACCGTTGACAAAACCCGTGCGGTATTTGATGTCCACGCCATACGCGCTGGTGTCCTGCGACACCACGAGCAACTCCTTCACGCCCGCGTTGACCAGCTTTTCCGCCTCGCGCATCACCTCGCCAATCGGACGGCTGACCAAATCACCGCGCAGCGACGGGATGATGCAGAATGTACAACGGTGGTTACAACCCTCAGAGATTTTCAAATACGCATAATGCTTCGGCGTAAGTTTCACCCCCTGCGGTGGCACCAAATCGGTGAACGGATCGTGCGGTTTCGGCAAATGCAGATGCACCGCGTCCAGCACCTCATTGCTTGCGTGCGGGCCGGTCACCGCCAATACTTTCGGATGCAAGGTTTGCACCAAATTGCCGCCGTTCGCATCCGTACGCGCACCGAGACAGCCGGTCACCACTACCTTACCGTTTTCGTGCAACGCTTCGCCAATCGCGTCGAGCGACTCCTGCACCGCGCTGTCGATAAAACCGCAGGTGTTGACCACCACCAAATCCGCCCCCTCATACGACGGCGCAATTTCGTAGCCCTCAACTTTGAGCTTGGTCAAAATATCCTCGGAGTCCACCAACGCCTTCGGACAACCCAAAGACACAAAACCCACTTTAGGCGCACTGCCCGAATTGTTTGTCTGATTCATATTCAACACCTATCTCATTCTATCTGTGCGCCGGCGCGGTGATTTTGCGCGTCGCCACGCGCCCCACCAAAGCCATGCCCATCAATACCAAAACCGTACCCGCCAATTGGATCCACGTAATCGGCTCGCCCAAAAACCAAAAGCCCAAACCGAGCATCGAAATCGGCCCCATCATCCCGATCTGCGAGACGATCGGCGAGCCGAGCCGCGCCACCGCAAACATGGTCAACAGCACCGGCGCAAACGTACTCAACGCCGCAATCAGCACCGAATACCACACCATACGAGGATGCGTGGCCAATAGCTCACGCAAATGCCCCCAATCGCGCAGCAACGCATACTGTACCACGCAACACGCCGTTGAAATCATCATCGCATACGCCACCAAGCGCATTGTGCCCAAATGTTTCACCAGCTCACCGGTCATCAGCAGATAAATCGCATACGACAGCGCACTGCCAAACACCAAACTCGCGCCCAGCGCCACATTCGATCCGCCGAAATTCACCTCATGCACAAACATCAGAACGATACCAAGGTACGCCAAAATCATCGCCCACCACTGCTGCACATCCACTGACTTGCCCAAAAACAAGCGTGAAATAATCAGTACCAAGGACGGCGTGAGAAACAGCAACAACCGCTCCAAACCCGTAGAAATAAACTGCAAACCGGTGAAATCAAGCATACTCGATAGATAATAGCCGACAAAGCCGACCACCAAAACTTGCCACACATCGCGCCGCGTCAGCCGATAATCCGCGTGTTCGTGATCGGTGAAATGCACCCACACCGCCAACGCAAAAAACAACGGAAAGGCAAACGCCATACGCAGCGTGATCGTATCCAGCGCATCCGCACCCTCGCGATACATCAGTTTCGCCAGAATCGCCTTGTTTGAGAACAGTACCGCCCCCAACACCGCTCCTGCGAACGCCACGATACGCTGATGCTGGGTATATTTAGAAAAATGCGGGTCGGAATGGGGCATGAACACCTAAGAAAAAAGCGACAAAGATGCGCATTTTACCGCAAATCGTCATATTTTAATGCACAGCCATCAACCATGCTATGACCCATCTTCAATGAATAGAGGCGCAATCATGCGCCCCTGCGGTTGACCAAGTTTAACGGAAATAACCCCGCCATTCAAACCCGACCGATCCCATCAATAAACCCCCTGCTCCGCCATCGCTTGCGCCACTTTGACAAAACCCGCGATATTCGCACCATCGACATAATTCACCGAGCCATCGGCGCGTGTGCCGTAGCGAATACAGTTTTGGTGAATGTCTTTCATGATTATATGCAGTTTCGCATCCACTTCCGCCGCCGTCCACGACAGGCGCATGGCATTTTGCGACATTTCCAGCCCCGAGGTGGCGACGCCGCCCGCATTGGACGCTTTACCCGGAGCGAATAGAACACCCGCATGGATAAACGCATCGACCGCGCCTAAGGTAGACGGCATATTCGCCCCTTCGGCCACGCACAGCACGCCGTTGGCGATCAGGGTTTGTGCATCTTGCTCGTCCAATTCGTTCTGCGTCGCACACGGCAAGGCAATATCCACCGCATGGTGCCACGGTCGTTTACCCGCCTCAAACGTCAAACCATGCGCTTGCGCAAAATCAGCTAAACGCCCGCGCTGTACATTTTTAAATGTCATTAGCTCTGCCAACAACTCCGGCGTCATGCCCTGCACCACAAACAGCGTACCGCCCGAGTCAGACAGCGTGAGCACCTTTGCGCCCAATTGCATGGCTTTTTCACAGGCGTACTGCGCGACATTACCCGAGCCGGAAATCGCCACGGTTTTACCCACGAGGCTATCGCCTCGGTGCAGCAGCATTTCTTGGGTGAAATACACGGTGCCGTAGCCCGTTGCTTCGGGTCGCATGAGCGAGCCGCCAAAACTCAAGCCTTTTCCGGTGAACACGCTGCCGGTATCGTTCGAGAATTTTTTCATATAGCCGGTCATATAGCCGACTTCACGCGCGCCGACACCAATATCACCCGCCGGCACGTCGGTATTCGGGCCAATGTGACGATACAGTTCGGCCATCAAGGCTTGGCAAAAACGCATCACCTCGCCATCGGATTTGCCTTTCGGGTCAAAATCCGAGCCGCCTTTACCACCGCCCATCGGCAGCGTGGTCAAGGCATTTTTAAATGTTTGTTCAAACGCCAAAAATTTCAAAATCGATAAATTCACCGACGGGTGAAAGCGCATACCGCCTTTGAACGGGCCGAGCGCATTGCTGTGTTGAATCCGAAACGCACGATTGACTTGCGTTTGCCCCGCATCGTCCACCCACGCCACACGAAATTGAATCGCACGTTCAGGCTCGATTAACCGTTCCAAAATCGCATCACTGGCATACTGCGGATTTTGCTCGATAAACGGCCACAGGCTGCCCATCACCTCTTTCACCGCCTGCAAAAATTCGGGCTGGTTCGGATCGCGCTGGGCGACATAATCAAGAAAATCCTCTAAACGAGCGTACTTCATAATAGTCTTTCATCACATTAAAAAATCTTGGGCGCAAAAAAAGCACCGTAATGGTGCAAATTATCGCATAAGCATCAGCAAGATCGATCATTAAATCGACATTTAAACAAATTTTCTGATCAAAACGCCGAATTGGGCTGCTGCAAAAACTCGACCTCCTCGACCGTTGATTGTCGCCCCAAAATTGCATTGCGATGAGGATAACGTCCGAATCGATCGATGATCGCCTTGTGTTTGAATTCAAAATCCAATTGATACGCATCGCCCAATTCGGTATACAGCCGCACCGCGACGTCATGCATGGCCACCGATTCACTGTGCATGAACGGCAAAAACATAAAACCACGCATTCGTTCCGACAACTGCATATGCAGGTTTTGTCCGACGGCCTCCTGCGCCAAGACCAAAGCCAGCGCATCCGAAGCAAACGCGTGCGGCGTATCGCGAAAAATATTGCGTGAGAACTGATCCAGTACGATGATTTCGGCCAAACGACCCGACGCCTCGGCACGCCAATGCCACAACTCACCGCGATTGGCCTGCGTATGAATGTCTGAAAAACGCTCGGTGATCTGCGCATCCAATGCGGCATCTTTGCGCCACCATTGTTCGGGCTGCAATTCATCAAACCAAAAATGAAGGATATGTTGCGGGTTCTGTTGTTTCATAAACACCTTTGATTCTATGACTTTCCAGATTGTGCCTGCTCATCCAAACTTTTGAGATAAGCCAATTTTTCTTTAATCTTGTGCTCCAGCCCGCGCTCGGTCGGCTGGTAAAAATTCACCTGCGGCATATCGTCGGGGAAGTAGTTTTCGCCCGCCGCGTAGCCGCCCGCTTCGTCATGCGCGTAGCGGTAGTTTTTGCCGTAGTCGAGTTCTTTCATCAACTTGGTCGGCGCGTTGCGCAGGTGCAGCGGCACGGGGCGCGAGCCGTCCTGTTTGACCCAAGCACGCGCTTGGTTGTAGGCCATATAGCCCGCATTGGATTTGGCGGCGACGGCGAGGTAGAGTACGGCTTGCGCGAGCGCGAGTTCGCCCTCAGGTGAACCGAGGCGTTCGTAGGTTTGCGCCGCGTCGTTGCAAATTTGCATGGCGCGCGGATCGGCCAGCCCGATGTCTTCCCACGCCATGCGCACGATGCGCCGCGCGAGGTAGCGCGGGTCGGTACCACCATCGAGCATGCGGCAGAACCAGTACAGCGCGGCATCGGGGTTGGAGCCGCGCACAGATTTATGCAGGGCGGAAATTTGGTCGTAAAACGCTTCGCCGCCCGCATCGAATCGCCGCAGCGTCGCGCCGAGACTGGCTTTGAGATGCTCGGCGCTGATTTGCGTTTGTTTGTGCGAGCGCGCGACGTGCATGGCCTGCTCAAAATGATTGAGCAGTCGGCGCGCGTCTCCGTCGGCGGATTCGATCAGTATGGTTTGCGCATCGGGCGCGACGGTGTATTGTGTCGCTTCACTGGCGCGCACGACCAAATCGGCTAAATCTTGCTCGCTCAAGGATTGCAGCACATATACGGCGGCACGCGAGAGCAGCGCATTATTGACCTCGAATGAGGGGTTTTCGGTGGTCGCGCCGATAAAGGTGAGCAAACCGGATTCGACGTGCGGTAAAAAGGCGTCTTGTTGCGATTTATTGAACCGATGTACCTCATCAACAAACAGAATGGTTTGCCGCCCTTGTACTTTCCAAATCTGCGCTTGCTCCACCACTTCGCGGATTTCTTTCACGCCCGACAAAACGGCGGAAAGCGCGACAAACTGGGCATCGAAGGAGTGCGCCACCAGCCGCGCCAGTGTGGTTTTGCCAACGCCCGGCGGGCCCCAAAAAATCATGGAGTGCATGCGCCGCTGGGCGAACGCGACCGCCAGCGGTTGGCCTTCGCCGAGCAGGTGTTTTTGCCCGATGACTTCGGACAGGTTTTGCGGACGCAGACGCTCGGCCAGCGGCGCGTTCTCGTCCACCGACGCCGTTGCGCCATGATTGGGCAGATCGCCGGCAAATAAATCACTCATGGGTTCGCTCTATTTTCATTCAATTGATTGATCGGTCTCGCGCATTAAAAACCTCTTTGCAAACGCATGGAGGCATGCTTGACCAATCACAGGTACAATTTCATCATTCTAATGTTTACAGGTGGAACAAACAATGCACACGATGAATAATAGCGAAGTCAGCCTACCGCTGCTGGCGCAACTGGACACGGGTTTAAACTTGAATTTGAATGGCGAATACGCGCTGATTCGCGTCAGCGGCGTAGATGCGAAAGCGTTTTTGCACACGCAGTTCACGCAAGACATTGCACATTTGGGTGACAACGACGTGCGACTGGGCGGCTACTGCTCGGCCAAAGGTCGGCTGTATGCGATTTTCTACACCTATGCCGAGGGCGAAGAGGTGTTTTTGCTGATGCACCATTCGGTCGCCGAAACGGTGATCAAACGCCTGCGGATGTTTGTGCTGCGCATGAAAGCCACATTGGACAATGTCAGCGCGCAATACCACATCAGCGGTTTTGTCGGGCAAAACGCCTTGGCCAACGGCGTGAAACAGACGACGGATGGCATGACCCGTTTGGGTATTTTGCCCAGCGTACTCGATGAATCCAATGCCCACAGCCTGCCGCGAGAAATCCGCATCACGCCTCAATCGGCTGAAACGCCGACGGATGCGAGCGATTTGGCTCTGTGGCACTGGCTCGATATTCGTGCGGGCATCGCACACGTCACCGCTGATATTTCCGAGGCATTTGTGCCGCAAATGATGAATTTGGAACGCATTGGCGGCGTGAATTTCAAAAAAGGCTGTTATCCGGGACAGGAAATCGTCGCGCGCAGCCACTATCTGGGTAAACTCAAACGCCGTATGCAAGCGGCCTCCATTGGTTTTACCAACGCAGCCGAGCGCGATCAAGCACTCACACAATTACGCATCGGCATGGATGTGTACAGCAGCGCAGACCCCGCGCAGCCCGCCGGACAATTGCTCGCCTACGCGCGCAGCCCGCTGAACGACACACAGATCGACGTGCTGTACGAGGTCAGCCTGCCGCTGCTGGAGAACGACGCGCAGCTCTCATTCACGGAGCCGAGCGCTCAATGGCAACATCGTGCGTTACCGTATTCGTTGAACGACGCAAAATAAGCATCGCTGCGATCAACGGCGATATTGCCCGGGGGTCACGCCGTATTTTTGTTTAAACGCTTTGCCAAAGTGGGTTTCCGATTGAAAACCCACAGCCAAAGCAATGTGCAATATCGAGTACGAACTTTGGCGCAACATCTGCGCCGCCCGTTGAAGGCGAACGTGTTGCACAAAATGATGCGGGCTCATCCCCACGTGTTGCTTGAATAAGCGCATCAACTGCGCGCGCGACACACAAGCCAACTCGGCCAAATTCTCGACCGTCCAATTCTCCTGAGGCAAGTCCAATACCGCATGAATCAGCGGGTATAGGCGACGATCACGGGAAGCCAACAACACGCCACGGCTCAACACCTCATGCTCAGCCAAAACCATATGCCGACGAATAATCAACGTGAGCAAGGCAATGGACAATGAATTAATGATGCTGTTCGCCCCTCGCTCCTGCGCCTGCGCCTCGTACTGAAGCAGCTCAATCAAACCACCGAGCGAGGGGTGATCGAAATTTAAAAACACATATTCAGGCAAGGCTTTCATCAAATCCGACGTTTCCGAATACGAAAAATGCCCGCAAAACAGCTCGGTACGCGCGCCCTCCGTCCCCATTTTTTTGACCGTAAACGAGCCGAACGAGGTTTCCTCCGGCGCGGACAACTCATCCACCACAAAGGTCGGGCTGCTGCACAACTGATGCGCACGCGCGCGCGGTAAGAAAAACAAATCACCCTCATGCAGTAGCTTGGGCGCTGTTTGATCGAGTTGTAAATACGCCTGCCCTTTCACCACGATGTGCAACTGCGCATGACCCTGCTGTTGATCAGCGTCTTTGATCTTCCAATCCCCCTGAAAAACGCAACGCGTATCCACCGCGCCACTGAGCTGCGCCAACTCCACCAAGCGATCCAAAACATCCATTTGAGCCATTTCCTCCAATTTTTGAGACGATTAGACCATAAACACCTCGTTTAAACCGCAATAATACAGTCACTTCATTAACTTCACAAGGAACAGAAATGTTTAAGGATTGGAAAGCACATGTCACGCATGTCAAAA
This sequence comes from Burkholderiaceae bacterium, assembly GCA_049291875.1. Lineage (GTDB taxonomy): Bacteria > Pseudomonadota > Gammaproteobacteria > Burkholderiales > Burkholderiaceae > CTSOIL-112. Next base: position 3,223 of record JBATQE010000057.1, on the reverse strand, counting down.
AATCGTTTGGCGCTTTGGGCAAAAAGCATCCGAAAATGATGGCAGCCTATGCTTCACTGAACGATGCCGCCGCCGCAGAAGCATTAGACGGCAAAACGCGCGAGCTGATCGCTTTAGCCGTTGCCGTCACAACCCGCTGCGAAAGCTGCATCGGGGTTCATGCGGAAGCGGCCATCAAAGAAGGCGCCACCGAATCTGAAGTGGCCGGCGCTTTGGCCACCGCGATTGCCCTGAACGCCGGCGCGGCTTATACCTACGCGCTGCGTGCGCTGGAAGCCTACCAAGTCAATCAAAATCCCTAATTTTCAACAACCGCTTATTGCCTATTGTGTAATAGGCTACTAACAACAAGGAGCTATGATGAGTTCATACAATCAATTTCTCAACAAACTGGCAAACTCTGAACAATGGGGGGTTCATCTGTGCCGCATTTCAATTGCCATTGTATTTTTATGGATTGGCTGGCTCAAATTCATTCCCTACGAAGCGGACAGTATCGTGCCGTTTGTTGCCAACAGTCCCTTTATGTCATGGTTGTACAACGATCCGGCCAACTATGCGCAATACATGAATGGCGAAGGCGTTTTGAATGAAGCGCACCGTGCTTGGCACCATATGAACAACACCTACGGCTATTCAAACGGTTTGGGCGTGGTGGAAATCGTATTTGCTTTATTGCTGCTGTCGCACTATATTTCGCCGAAATTGGGCTTGATCGGCGCGACTTTGTGCTTCTTGACCCCGTTCGTCACCTACACCTTCCTGATTTTCACGCCTGAAACTTGGGTTCACGGTGCAGATGCGCACACCGGTTTTCCTTATCTCTCCGGCGCGGGACGATTGGTACTGAAAGACGCGATGATGCTCGCCGCAGGTTTCGTCGCCATGGTTGACTCGGCCAAAACCATTTTGGCACAGCAAAAAGTTCGGATTTAATGCAATAAAATCTCTGCCCATTCATGAACTTCATCATGATTTGGCTAAGAGATTGAGGAGGAAGGAAGGCGTGGCAGTGCCCAATGAGTGAACAGCTCTTCTGCTCTGATGGCATCCCCCTTCTTTTTCTGCGCAAAGCCCTTCGCTTTGCGCATTTTTATATACAAAAGCCCCCAGAATCAATCGCTTAATCACACAGTGAGCACTCATAAAGCGTATAATCACGCCCTTCAACGAATTGCTCAGCGCGCACATTGCGCTGATGTCACGTCCCCAGAATAAACCACTGTTTCGACGAGAGATAATGATGAAAAAAGTATTTATCAAAACCTTCGGTTGTCAAATGAACGAATACGACACCGACAAAATCCATGACGTTCTGCGTGAACAAAGCGGTTTTGAAAAAACCAATGAGATGGCTGAGGCCGATGTGGTGTTACTCAACACCTGCTCCATCCGCGAAAAAGCACAGGAAAAAGTCTTCTCCGACCTCGGGCGAATCCGCGAGCTGAAAAAGAAAAATCCGAATCTGATTATCGGCGTGGGCGGCTGTGTCGCCTCGCAAGAAGGCAAAAACATCGTCGCACGCGCGCCGTATGTGGATGTGGTGTTCGGCCCGCAAACCTTGCACCGCCTGCCGCAATTGCTCGATAAACGTGCGAAAACAGGCCGTTCGCAGGTGGACGTATCGTTCGTCGAAATCGAAAAATTCGATCATTTGCCACCACCAAAGGTGGAAAAAGCCACAGCCTACGTCTCCATCATGGAAGGCTGCTCAAAATACTGCAGCTACTGCATCGTACCGTACACACGCGGCGAGGAGGTCTCGCGCCCGTTCGATGACGTCTTGACCGAAATCGCCGATCTGGCCGATCAGGGCGTGAAGGAAATCAATCTGTTGGGGCAAAACGTCAACGGCTATATGGGTACCATGGGCGGCACGTCAGAGATCGCCGACTTCGCCACACTGCTGGAGACCATGGCGCATATTGACGGCATCGAACGGATTCGTTTCACCACCAGCCATCCGAATCATTTCACCGACCGCCTGATCAACGCGTTTGATAAAGTGCCGCAATTGGTTAATCACCTGCATTTGCCGGTGCAATCCGGCTCAGACCGCATTTTGAGCGCGATGAAGCGCGGTTATACGGCGCAGGAATATTTACGCATCATCGAAAAATTGAAAGCGATTCGGCCGAATCTGGCGATGTCCTCGGACTTTATCGTTGGTTTCCCGGGCGAAACGCATGAGGATTTTCTCGACACCATGCGTCTGATTGACGCGGTGAAATTCGATGTGAGTTTCTCCTTCATTTACAGCGCACGTCCGGGCACGCCGGCGGCGGAGTTGGAGGATTTGGTTCCGTACAACGAAAAGCTGCACCGCCTACAAACCTTGCAAGCCGAAATCGCCCAATACGCCAAATCGGTTAGCGACAGCATGGTCGGTCATATCGAAAAAGTGCTGGTCGAAGGTCTGTCCACGCGCGATCCGTCTGAACTGTACGGACGCACGGAGAATAACCGCATTGTGAATTTCAAACCACCGGTCGGTCTGGCCAATGCGCGACAAAAACTCATCGGGCAAATGGTCGATATGCGCATCACTCAGGCGATGACCAACACCCTGCGTGGCGAAGTCGCGATGAGTGCCGAGCAGATGGATGCGTTCACACCGCTGCCGTACAGCGCATCGCGCGGGTTCATCAGCATTCCGATTGCACAGGCGTAAAATTAAATTGGCTTGTTAGGTTGGGTTGTCCCCCACCCCAAATCCAAGTCGCTGTTTATCATTCAGGAGCAATCTCAATACAAAGCCGTCATCCCCGCAATGATTTTGAGCGGGGATTCTTCAATCATTCAATTTTGTGGGCTTGATTGATTCTTCTGGATGCCCGCCCCAAAAAAGAAACCGTTCTTTATGCGTATTTTAAATTTCATCTCACATCACTCCGCCTTATTCATGATTCTGGCGACTATTTTAGGCTTTTTGCTGCCCGAATTGTCCGATGTGGTTTTGCCCTACCTACCGATGGTGTTGTTTTTCCTGATGTTTTTTACACTGATGGCGATTAACCAGCATACATTGGTACGTACGCTCTCGCAGCCGTCCGTCTGGCTGTATGCGCTGATTCACACGGTTGGTATGTCGATTTTGGCGATTGGTACCTGCTATCTGCTCGGTATGCGCGATGATTTATTGCTGGCGGTAGCGGCGATTATGGCAACGGGTTCACTATTCGCCACGCCTGCGATCGTGCGCTCGATTGGTTTCGAACCGCTG
>JBATQE010000056.1:0-30547 GCA_049291875.1 Burkholderiaceae bacterium | reverse complement strand
CGCTCGGTGGATTCACTCCAGCGCAAACGCGTATGATGGCTTTAACAAACTCACGCGTCCTGCACTAAACGCAGGACTTGTGTTGATTCTACTTTTAGATGCCGCCCTTTTAGGGGGTATTACCCAAGGATTTTTTATTCCGTGGTATGATTTCATTAAGATTGGAATTTCAAATACGATGGATATACCTAAACAAAAAACTTCCTACGCACATCCACGCAGTCCGCGCGCGGATGGTGATGACACACGATCTCATTTAATCGAGGTAGCCGGACGTTTGTTTGCTACTCATGGCTTCGAATCAGTTACCAGCAAGATGATTTGTGAAACTGCTCAGGTCAATATAGCTGCAGTTAACTATCATTTTGGCAGTCGCGAGGGTTTGTATCGCGCCACATTGCTGGATGTACATCAACATTTGGCCAATTTGGACGATCTAAACCAGTTAGCACAAGCACCGCTACCTGCTCAAAGAAAGCTGGAGCTGATCATTCGGGCAATTCTGGCGCAACTGGGCGATCAAAACTGGCGCATTCGTTTTTATATTCGAGAAGCCATTGCTTTTAATGATATTTTTTTAGAAATATTCATGCAGCAGACAGTACCCAAAAGTCGTGTGCTACGACAAATTTTCAGCCAAATCAGTGGACTGAAAGAAGATGATCCAAAATTGCCCCATATCGTATTGAGCGTGCTCGCACCTTGCATTCTACCGCTACTTGTCAACCGAAAAGCCATCACTGCCGTATGGGGTGAGAAAACATTTCAACCGGATATATTGGCGCAGCACATCAGCCAATTTGCATGGACAGGTATACAAAACATAAATACCCTTGCCACAGTGACCAGCAAGGAAACAGCGAATCAATAAGCGCATCCTGACCCAGCCGTTATCTGACCCAGCCGATTGCTTATGATTTACCATAAAAAACCGCCGCTCTCAAACAGAGAACGGCGGTTCTTTTAATACAGGTTTTGAGTGCATCAACGAATTATGCAAAACCTTCGTTTTTCATCTCGCTGCTTGGCTCGACAGCAGCCTCTTCAGCGGCTACCGCCGGTGTTACGGCAGCGGTGTCACGCGGCTCACGCGCTGGTTTTTCCAGCAGCGCTTTCATCGAGAGCTTCACGCGGCCACGATCATCGGTTTCGATGGCCTTAACGGTGACTTGTTGTCCCTCTTTCAAATAATCCGATACTTGATTCACACGCTCATGTGCAATTTGAGAAATATGCAACAAGCCATCTTTACCCGGGAAAACTTGAACAATCGCTCCGAAATCCAACAACTTCAGAACCGTGCCTTCGTAAACCTTACCTACTTCAATTTCAGCGGTCAATTCGGTGATACGGCGTTGCGCTTCAGCCGCTTTTTCCGCATCATTTGAGGCGATGGTGATCGTCCCATCTTCTTGAATATCAATCGTCGTACCGGTTTCTTCAGTCAGTTGGCGAATGGTTGCGCCGCCTTTACCGATCACATCACGAATTTTGTCTTGATTGATTTTCATGGTGTACAGACGCGGTGCGAAAGTCGACATTTCTTCACGACCGCCGCTGATCGCGGTTTGCATTTTGCCGAGGATGTGCATACGACCCTCTTTGGCTTGCGCCAATGCGACTTGCATGATTTCTTTAGTGATACCTTGGATTTTGATGTCCATTTGCAAAGCGGTGATGCCAATCGCAGTACCCGCCACTTTAAAGTCCATATCGCCCAAGTGATCTTCATCACCCAAAATATCAGTCAATACAGCGAATTTACCACCGTCTTTGATCAAGCCCATAGCAATACCCGCCACATGAGCTTTCATGGGTACACCCGCATCCATCAACGCCAAACAGCCACCACAAACAGATGCCATCGACGATGAACCATTGGACTCAGTAATTTCCGATACCACGCGTACGGTATATGGGAATTCTTCTGCGCTTGGCAAGCACGCAATCAAGGCACGTTTGGCCAAACGACCATGACCGATTTCACGACGTTTCGGTGAGCCCACACGACCAGTTTCACCCGTTGCGAATGGAGGCATGTTGTAGTGCAACATGAAGCGGTCGCGTGATTCGCCTTGCAACGCATCGATGATTTGTTCGTCGGTTTTAGTGCCTAAAGTCGCAACCACCAAACCTTGGGTTTCACCACGGGTAAACAGTGCCGAGCCATGTGTGCGCGGCAATACGCTCAAATCGATTTCGATCGGACGCACAGTGCGCGTGTCACGACCGTCAATGCGCGGTTTGCCATTCAGAATTTCTGAGCGAACCACTTTGGCTTCGAGGTCAAACAGGATGTTGCCCACTTCCACTTCATCGGCCTCTACACCTGCCTCAGCCAAAGCGGCCAGAGTTTTCGCAGAAACGTCGCGCAAAGCGGTGGTACGCAATTGTTTTTCACGGATTTGATAAGCGGCTTGCACGTCGGCACCAGCGATTTCTTCAATTTTGGCAATCAAAGCATCGTTTTTCGCAGGCGCAGTCCAATTCCATTCAGGTTTACCGCCATCGCGAACCAAGTCGTAGATCGCGTCAATTGCGGCTTGCATTTGTTCATGACCATACACCACAGCGCCGAGCATAACCTCTTCTGGCAATTGTTGTGCTTCGGATTCAACCATCAATACAGCTGCTTCAGTACCCGCAACGACCAAATCCATGCGTGATTTTTCGAGTTGGCTAAACGTTGGGTTCAACACGTATTGACCATCAATATAGCCCACACGTGCCGCGCCCACTGGACCGGCAAACGGTACGCCGGAGATTGCCATCGCCGCAGACGATGCAAGCAACGCAGGAATGTCTGGATTCACTTCTGGGTTAGATGATAAAACCTGCACCACGACTTGAATTTCGTTGTAAAAACCTTCTGGAAACAACGGACGCAATGGACGATCGATCAAACGGCTGACCAAAGTTTCATTTTCAGACGGACGACCTTCACGACGGAAAAAACCGCCGGGAATGCGACCTGCTGAGTAAACTTTCTCAATGTAGTCCACGGTCAATGGGAAGAAGTCTTGCCCTGCTTTGGCTTGCTCTTTAGCAACCACAGTGGCCAAAACCACGGTGTCGTCCATATTCAGTAATACCGCGCCTGACGCTTGACGCGCGATGCGACCCGTTTCCATCGTGACGGTGTGTTGACCGTATTGGAAAGTTTTGGTGACTTTATTAAACATGCTCATGTCATATCCTTATCAAAATGGATGGCTCTAACATGCTATTCCAACAATGTGCGCGGTATATTTATCGTGTTTGAGAACACATCAACTTAAACACACTCTTGGAATAACACCTGTTATAAACCCATCCGGTTAAAAAACTCATTCGAATCGAATCAATTCAATTTGATCCAACAAATCTCATGTAAAAATGCCTGCATCGAGCGATACAGGCATTTGACATTCATTATTTACGCAAGCCCAGACGCTCAATCAGCGAACGGTACGCATCAGCGTCTTTGCGTTTCAAATAGTCGAGCAATTTACGACGACGGCTCACCATTTTCAACAAACCACGACGTGAGTGGTGATCTTTTTTGTGTGCTTTGAAATGCTCAGTCAAATCATTGATACGAGCAGTCAACAACGCCACTTGAACTTCCGGAGAACCGGTATCGCCAGCCGCACGCTGGAATTTCGCCACAACTTCGGCTTTTTGTGCAGTAATAGACATTTGATATCCTTAAAGTTAACTTGCGGTCACGCTGGTCTAACAGCGCGCCGTGCGCTCAAAATGAGCAACTGGTATTATAAGCAATATCGGCTTTTTTCACAAGTTTATTCGCAGAAAAACGCGTGCTTTCGCGCGAAAATCGAACGCTTTGCTCGTTTTTGCGATTACCCCAGAATTTTGCTCAATGTGAGCATGAGCAAGAGGAACAGTACGAAAATCATCGCCCGCCAAAACATACCCACGCCACTGTTGAGCGTGCGCACATCCGGCGCAGGTCCATTACCGATTTGACCAGCGGATTGGGTGGTCTCTTGCGTTTTAGACATCGCATCCTCGTTATACAGCGCGAGCTCATGCTCATCCATCATATCCTGTGTACGTTGGCCAATGCCTTCGCGCAAAGTCACGCCCAAAGCTCCGGCGCCTGCGGTCAAAATCACCGAGGCAGCGTCTGATTCGCCCAACTGGCGCAAACTGGCCGCCTGAGTGCGCCATGAGTGGAGCGCTTCTTCAAAATTACCCACCACGGCGAAAACCACCGCCGCAAAACGCGCGGGCAAAAATTCGATCCAGCCCATCATTTTGCGTGCATAGCGGGTGTACGCATCATCTTTGCCTTCGGCACGCAAATGCCAACGACGCGCCAGCAAATCGGCCAAACGATAAAATACAATCCCCGCCAAACCAATTTTAAACGGCACAAAAAGTAAGTACCAAAACAGTCCTGCAAACACATAACGCAAGCTGGACAAAATCGCCATTTCCAAGGCCTGGCGAATCACCTGCACTTCGGTCAATTGCGCAACCTGCACGCTGCCACGATATCCAGTCAATTCCGCTTCTTCGCGCAGCCATTCGGCTAAAGCGGTACGCGCTTGCCCGTCGTCTTTCGCCGTCAGCGCCTCACGAATTTTGCTATAATAGTGACTGAATTGACGGATACCCAAAGTCAAATATAAGACGGCGATGGTGAAGATCAAACCCAACATTTGATTGGTCGTATCCAACGCATAATTGAGCAAACCGGCAATCAACGCGCCCACCAGAGTAATGAACCAAAATGTTTGCCACGGTTTGGCTTGATCCATCGAGAGCGCCCGCTCAATATAATCAATCGCATTGCGCAGCACTTCCCGCAGCTTGGAATAGCTCGCCAACGGAAAAATCTGCTCTAAAAACAACGCACCCAAAATTGCGATCAAACTCATATCGGTTTCCTTATATCTTTTTTGTCTCTTTTATCTCTCTCGCCTTAATTCAATCCACTTTTCAGAAAAACCCGCTGAAAAGCCCATGAAAACGCCTTTAAAATAACGTTATCATTGTAGCGTAAACTCAAAAACTAAGATGAACGAGCGTGCATAAATCCAAACTCCACACGCATAGGCTTAGTCACGATTCCACTGTGCCCGTAAAATCAAATCAAAATTATGCAGCATTGCCATACTCGCCCCCCAGATGAAAAACTCATCGTGCGTCACACTCAAAAACTGCCGCGTGAATCCCGCGTATTCAAACGTATGCACGCGCATGGCATTTCGATCAAACACACGATGCAAAGGTGCCAAAAACACCCGATCCACTTCGCGCTCATCCACTCGGATGTTTTGCTCACGCCAAGCCGACTCCGTCATGACCGCGACTACTGGCGTCACGGAAAAACCCGAAATGGTTTGATAATTCGGCAGTACACCCAACACATTCACACGCTCAATGTCCAAATGAATTTCTTCAAACGCCTCACGCAATGCCGCCTCTTCAACGGTTTCCCGCCCCTCCAAACGACCACCCACAAAGCTAACCTGCCCCGGATGATGACGTAAATGTTGCGCGCGCGTGGTTAATACCACCTGATACCCCGTATCGGAAGCAACCAATAAAACCAATACCGCAGCAGGCATCAATGGGCGCTCAAACACCAGATCATGCGTCCATAAATGCGTAACCTGATCAGCTCCATGTAATGCCGACTGAATGCGCTGCTCCGTTAAATTGAGCCACTGATCAACCGGCCAGTCGGGAAACGTAGAGAACGCAGGCACAGCAATGCCCGCCTCCAGCCACGGCACACTGGGGACTTCACGTGGATTGATGATGAGCGGTGGGGTTTGTGTCATGATCCGGCATTGTAGCCCAAATACAGGCAATAAAAAACGCGAACCATACAGGTTCGCGTTTTCATGCTGATCAAATCGTATACTCGATTATTTCGCTGCCGCAGCTTTGCGCGCAGGCAATTTTTCTTTAATACGAGCCGATTTACCAGAGCGATCACGCAAGTAGTACAGCTTAGCACGACGCACATCACCGCGACGTTTTACTTCGATACCAGCGATGGTTGGTGAGTACAATTGGAATGTACGCTCTACGCCCACGCCTGATGAAATTTTACGCACGATGAAAGATGAATTCAAACCGCGATTGCGTTTTGCAATCACAACACCTTCATAAGCCTGAACACGTTTACGCGTGCCCTCAACTACATTAACGCTGACCACCACGGTATCACCAGGTGCGAATTCAGGGATGGTTTTACCCAAGCGAGCAATTTCTTCTTGCTCTAAAATTTGAATCAAGTTCATTTATTTACTCCAAATCCATCGTTTGCCATCGGTTTTTATTATAGATGACCAGAGGATGGCGATGATGCATGAGCACACAGCCCAACACACCACACATTTACACTGTTTGGGCATTGATACAAGCTAAGCCCAAACCCCAATCGGCAACACCAACTCATGTAGCAGCAGAACCACCAACATTCATCAAGTGCCCCAAAAACGCTTCGTCCTCAACACTGAGCAAACCTCGCTCACGCGCCCGATCAATCAAATCCGGCCGCTTGCGCCACGTTTGACGCAGCGCCTGCTGACGACGATAACTTGTTATTTTAGCATGATCTCCCGATAAAAGAACAGGAGGAACAGCGATATTTTCAAAAATTTCTGGTCGCGTGTAATGTGGACAGTCTAAAAGCCCATCCAAAGCGTCCGAAAAAGAATCCTGCACCGCCGACAAATCATCATTCAATACGCCCGGCACGCAGCGCAACAAGGCATCCAGCATCACCATCGCGGCCAATTCGCCACCCGAGAGCACTACATCGCCAACGCTCAGCTCCGCATCAATCAATCCCAAATCAAACAAGCGCTCGTCAATCGCTTCGTAACGCCCGCACAAAACAATCAGGCCGCGTGCTACAACCGGAGTTTCCGATTCATCTGGATAATGCCCTGTTTTAGGCTGGATCAGCGCTAATTGCTGATGAATCCACGCTTGCGTCAGCGTCTCACCCTGCGGCGACATAAAAACCACAAACGGTGAAAACCCCCGCTCCATTTGGCGAGCACGCGCCGCGCGAATGGCCTGCGCCAACGGCGGCGCCATCATCACCATACCCGGGCCACCGCCGTACGGACGATCGTCAACAGTTTTATAGGCGTTACTGGCAAATTCACGCGGATTAATCAGATTAAAATCCACTTTTCCCGAATCAAATGCGCGACGCACCACGCCTTGTGCCACCAATGCCTGAAACATTTCGGGAAACAATGTGATGACATCAATTGCAATTGGAGAAACAGCGAAATCGCTCATAGAAAATCAATCGAGAAGAATGGAGCAGTCAAGAGCGTACTACTCAAGCAGCGAGAAAATTTTTGAGTCTATCAACTAAAAATAATTGACTAATCAAGCATTTATGCGGTGGCCGCAACATCCCAAGTCACTGCAATAGTTTTTGGGGTAGCGAGCAAATCCACCTCACCGACAAAGGCTGAAACAAAAGGAATCAAATACTCTACCGGCTTTTGCTTTTCTGACGAATCTTGACCGCGAACAGTTAATACGGTGTGTGCCGCATTTTCAAGAAAGCCAACGACTTCACCCAGCACCACCTGATCTTGATTAATCACCTGCGCACCCAGCAAATCAACCCAGTAAAATTCGCCCTCATCGGTTTGCGGGAAATCGGCGCGCGCAATGGCAATTTGCCAACCTTTGAGTCGCTCCACCTGAGTGCGATCCGCCCATTCAGCGCACACCCCAACCCAAGCATCAGCATGCGGCTTTAATTGTGACGGGGAAACCACTTGCCACTGCGCCTGCTCGACTGCTTGCTCAGGGATATAGGGCGCGATCCACCAGCGTTTGGCATGCAGCAACGCATCGGGAGAATGCGAAAAAGGATGGATTTTCGCCCATCCTTTGATACCGTATGCGGTACCGATCCGGCCGACCACTATCAAATCATGCGGTTGTTCGGCTGAATCGCGCGTCGCTTGAGTCTGATCTAAAAGCGTTTGCTCTGTGGCACGTTTTTTCTTTGGAACGAACGTTGACATAGACAGTGGCTTTACAATGACCGAGTGACCGACTCAAGCGAGCGGTATTATTTTGCAGATTTGACCAAACGCGCAACTGCTGGGCTCAATTGAGCGCCAACGCTTTGCCAGTGAGCCAAACGCTCTTGCTCAATGCGCAAGCCTTCAACGCCTTCTGCCGCCAATGGATTGTAGAAACCCACGCGTTCGATATAACGACCGTCACGACGGTTGCGAGAATCAGCCGCTACGATGTTGTAAAAAGGACGTTTTTTAGAGCCGCCACGAGCCAAACGAATTACTACCATTTTTATTTACCCTTCAAATTCATCGGCTCGCACGAACCGACATTAACTAAAATTGTTACGTTAATTGGTTATTTTGACCGACTCATCACACCCATGAGCCACGTCATAAACGTTTAATTATACAGCGCAAACTGTTTTTTAAGCAAGTTTAAATTATACACTGAATAATCATTAAACGCCCAAGGCCAAAGCCAAGGTCTCTTTGACCTCTTCCATGACCACATAGCTTTTCGAATTCGCCACACCCGGCAGTCGAAGCAATACGTCCAATAATTGACGGTATTCGCTCATCTCGCGGATACGTGCTTTAATCAAGTAGTCAAAATCGCCCGATACCAGATGACATTCTTGTACCTGTTCCACTTCCAAAACCGAACGGCGGAACTCTTCAAATTTGCCATTGGCCATATCGCGCAAACTGATTTCGACAAATACCAGCAAGCTCGCGCCCAACTCCTGAGGGTTAAGGCGGGCGTAATAGCCCAAAATAATGCCGCTGCGCTCCAATCGACGAACGCGCTCAATACATGGTGTCAATGACAAACCGACCTGTTCGGCCAAATCGGTCATGACAATCCGCCCGTCGTTTTGCAAAATGGTTAAAATTTTACGATCAATCTTATCCAAGGTTTTACTGGCTTTTTTTTCTACGCGCATAGTCGCCTCTTTTATAATAAACAGTCACTATTTAACAAATAGTGCGTCAAATTCAGAAAGTAATTCTATCATTATTTCGATCCGAGCCGATTGTCTATTCGTGTTTTTGTCTATTTTTGCCGGAAATATCAATAAATATTACTTATTTTGTTGCATAAACCCATTAACTTACTATTTTACTCGGGCAATTGATCGCACTATTTCATTGAGCACTTCCCTAATCCTTTCTTAAGCGCCCTATGATACAATCCGCCATTATTTTTCGTATGGATCGCTCTCATTATGTCTAATACCATTACCGTTCTGCCGTCTCAAACCACCTTCCCGATTGAAGACAACGAAACCATTTTAGAAGCTGCGTTGCGCGCCAACGTCGTGTTGCCCTACGGCTGTAAAGATGGCGCATGCGGCTCATGCAAGGCAAAATATGTCTGCGGCGATGTGGATATTGGCATGAACAATGCGATGACGCCGGATGATTACCAAAAAGGTATGCTGATTACCTGCAAAACCACCGTAAGCTCGGACGCGACAATCGAGATTGCAATTGCCAGCGAAGGTGCATTTCCTGTGCGCAAACTGCCCTCACGCATCATCGAGATGACCCGCGCAACGGATGATGTGATGATCGTGCAATTGCAATTGCCGGCGAACGATCAGTTTGAATTCCATCCCGGTCAATATATTGACGTGATTCTGCGCGATGGTTCGCACCGCAGCTATTCGATGGCCTGCGCCCCGCGTTTGGAACAAAAAACCTTGGAATTGCATATTCGTCACATGGCCGGCGGCGTTTTCACTGACCAGTTGTTCAGCTCGGTGAAGGAGCGTGATATTCTGCGTTTGGAAGGCCCGCACGGTACGTTTTATCTGAATGAGCAATCCGGTGCACCGATGATTTTTATCGCTTCCGGTACAGGTTTTGCGCCGCTCAAGGCCATTATCGAAGGAATGCAGGCCAAAGGCATTAGCCGTCCGATTCATTTTTACTGGGGCGTGCGCCGTCCAAAAGATTTGTATATGAACGAATTGGCTGAGCAATGGGCGAGAGAGATTCCGAATTTCAAATACACACCGGTGATTTCGGATGCCGAGCCGGAGGATCAATGGGATGGACGCACCGGCTTTATTCATCAAGCCGTGGCCGCCGATTATCCCAATATGAGTATGCACGAAGTGTACGCCTGCGGTGCGCCGGTGGTGGTGCGCTTGGCGCATGAGTTGTACACCACGCAGCATCAATTGCCCGAATCATCGTTCTACTCCGATGCATTTTTGAGCGCAAAAGATAAGGTTTAATCCGGAAAGTCACCATGACGCATGCTCTGCTGGCCGGTTTTTTAACCGGTCTGAGTTTAATTCTCCCTATCGGCGCGCAAAACGCCTTCGTGCTCAAGCTCGGCTTGTTGCGTCAGCATGTATTTGCCGTGGCGTTGATTTGCGCTTTATCCGATGCGATATTGATTTTCTTGGGCACGACCTTCGTCGGCTTTGCGCTCGGCCAGCACAGCCTCGCATTGCAGGTGGTCAAATGGTTTGGCGTCGCCTTTTTGCTCTATTACGGCGCAAAAGCGTTTTACAACGCCTTTCACCACGCCAAAGCAGGGAGCGACAACACGCCTTTGAACCAAAACATCGGGCTGAAAAGTGCTGTGTTGACCTGTTTGGGCTTCACCTTCCTCAACCCGCATGTCTATTTAGACACCTTTTTGTTGCTCGGCTCCATCAGCGCACAGTACAAACCTCTGCACTACACATTCGCAACCGGCGCAGCATTCGGCTCGTTTTTCTGGTTTTTCAGCTTGGGTTATGGCGCCCGCATCCTCACACCACTCTTTAAAAAATCCATCACCTGGATGATTTTAGAATCCACCATTGGTCTGATTATGTGGAGCATCGCCTACAAAATTTGGACACTGCCATTAAACTAAAGGCTCAGCAATATAAGCACAAGATCAGCACGAGCGTACAGAATTCAGTATAATCAAAAATCATCATCCGATTCACACAAATCAACACAGGAGTAAACACCATGGGAATTTTTGACTCAGTTAAAAACATTGTAGAAAAAGCCGTTAGCGAAGCCAAAGAAGTCGGTGAAGAATTGGCAGAAAAAGCCGAACACGCTGCTGACAAAGCCAAAGATTTAGCCGAAGACGCACTGGAAGAAGCAAAAGAATTCGCCGATCAAGCCGGTGATAAACTAACCGAAGTCGCATCAGCCGCATCGGTCAAAGCCGATGAAGCCTTGAAAACTGCGAAAGAACTTGCAGACCAAGCGGGTGACAAATTGTCTGAAGTCGCTTCCACTGCCAGCGAAAAAGCAGGCCAAGCATTCGAATCAGCCAAAACCGTTGCCAGCAATGCCGCTGAGCACGCCAAAGATTTAGCCGAAGACGTGACCAACAAAGTCAAAGGCGGTGACGGCGCGCCAAAAGCATAATCAATGCCATCATTTGACTTGCCATCAGGCACAAAAAACCAGCGAATGTTTGTATCATTTCGCTGGTTTTTTCTATCTAAGACTCGAATACGAAGACACTAATTACAAATCCTTCACCTCAATCACATCTCGCTCCAGATACTCCTTCGACTGCATCTCGACCAGACGCGATACCGTGCGGAAAAACTCATTCGCCATCTGCCCCTCCGTGTACAGCGCCTCGGCCGGTGCCTCGGCACTGATAAATAGCTTCACATTGTGGTCATACATCACATCAATCAGCCAGGTAAAGCGACGCGCCTGCGACGCCATCGCCGGCGTCATGACCGGCACATTCGACAACAAAATCGTGTCAAACAAACGAATCAATTCCAGATAATCGGTCTGCGAGCGCGCGGTCACGCACAGTTCGGAAAAGTCAAACCACGCCACAGAACCGGCATAAGCTCTCGCCTTAATTTCACGGTGATTAATGTGCAGCACCTGCCCTTCATTGTGTGAGCTGAGCCGATGAAACAAGTCACTCAGGGCTTTTTCCGCCGCTGCATCGTTGGGCGAATAATAAGTCTGCGCCTGCGTCAAAGTACGGCGGCGATAGTCAATCCCTGCATCCACGTTGACCACATCGGTCACGCGCTTAATCAACTCGATCGCCGGCAAAATCCGATCGCGGTGCAAACCATTCGGATACAAATCATCGGGCTTGTAGTTCGAAGTCATGACAAAGCCCACGCCGTTGCGCACCAAACCATCGAGCAAACGGTGCAAAATCATTGCGTCGGCAATGTCAGACACATGAAATTCGTCAAAGCAAATCAAGCGGTAGCGCTCCGCCACACGTTTGGCCACCTCTTCCAACGGGTCAGATTGCCCTTTGAGCGTTTCCAATTCGCGGTGCACGCCGTGCATGAACTCGTGAAAGTGAATGCGAATTTTGCGCTGAACCGGACTTTGCTCATAGTAGGTATCCATCAGCATGCTTTTGCCGCGCCCCACGCCACCCCAAAAATACACGCCCTTCGGAATCTGTGGTTTGGTAAAGAAGCGGGTCAATTTATTCGCCCGTTTCGCTTTGTACTCAGTCCATTCGTCTTCGCATTGTTGCAAGCGTTTGGCCGCTGCTTCCTGCGCAAAATCCGGCGTATAGCCATGCGCCGCCAAGGTATTCAAATAAGTTTGTAAAAAAGTACTGTTACTCATGCCGCTCTTTGTCTCAAAATATCATCATGATGCTCTACGAATCACGCATCAGGTCAAACGATGCCCTTGCTCATACGGGTCATCAAAACCCAAACGCGCCAAAATCTGGCGTTCCAAATCCTCCATCAGTTCGGCTTCGTCATCGTCCATGTGATCAAAACCTTGCGCATGCAGCACGCCGTGTACCACCAGATGTGCGGCGTGTGCAACCACCGTTTTGCCCTGCTCCTGCGCTTCGCGCGCCAATACCACACCGCAGAAAATGATGTCCGCCTCGATAAGCTGATCTTCACCCATTTCCTCGGCCAACTGCGCGCGCACCTCTTCGGGCAAGCCCTCAAAATCATCGCTGTCGTTGTAAGCAAAGGTCAATACATTGGTGGCGTAGTCTTTACCGCGGAACTCTTTGTTTAAGGCGCGCCCTTCCGCCTCATCGACAAAGCGCAGGGTCAAACGCGCATCTTGCTGCAACGCGGCTTTGACCCAACGGCGCAACAGCGGTCGGGGCAAATCCGCCATCCAATCGTGGCTGGCATCGGCGTATTGAACGGATAAAGAGAGTTTTGCCATACAAATCCTGTCATTAAGTGTGCTGAATAATCATCTGCGCGGCACGCACGCCGCTCAAATAGGCTCCATGCGTCGTACCAAAATAATGTTTGTGCGTCGCTTCGCCGGCGAAATACACGCGCTGCGCGATCGGCTGCGCCAGCGCATCGCGCGCATCCTCCGCCATGCCCAGTGCATTGAACGAATAGGAACCAAAGCTGTATTCATCCTGTGCCCAGCGGGTAATTTGCGCGTCGATTGGATTCGGTATCTCGCTGCCCAGCATCTGCCGCACGACATTCATCGCTTCCCGAACAATCTCGTTATTGCTTTTACGCTCGATCGCGCGCCCATAATCGGCCGCGTTAAAGCCTAATAACACAGGGATTTTCGCGGCATGCGCGAAATCCACCCATTCGCTCCACTGCCCTGTCTGATTGGACACCCATTCGAGCCAAACCGACTTCGGTTGCCAATGAATTCGATCAAAACGCAGATAAACTTTATTCAAAACCCCCATGCCCAAGCTGCGTATCGCCTGCTGTTTCGCTTCGGGCAGCGACGGGCTAAAAGCAATTTTTTCCGCCTGAAGCACGCCCAAAGGCACGGTCACCACCACTGCATCCGCTTTAAGCGCCTTTTGTCCGGGCAACCCAACCGTCACACCCGCATCTGTATGCTCGATTGTGTCCACGGCATGGTTGGTTAAAATCGTTAAGCCTTGCGACAAATGCTGCACGATGGTTTGATAACCCTGTTCAAACACCACATCCGCACCACTGAACGACTGATCTTCATCAAAATATTGTGCCGATAATTGCTCCACCGAGCCGGAATACTCCTGCTCCAATGTGGAATTGAGCAAAAACTCAATCTGCTGTGCCATCGCAGAGGTAATTCGTTTATTGCTTAAATACGCATTGACTGCCGCGCGTATCGAAACATCGTTATCCGCTTCGCGCGCCGCATCGATCGCCATCTCGATCAACTCTTCGGCGGCATCGTAATGATCGTCGTTTTGCAGCGCCGCATCCTTGGCATAAAAAACCCGCGCACTCTCCACCGAAGTGCTGATGGTTTTTGCTTGTATTTGTTTCGCCACATTCGTGATCGGATTGCCTTGAACGCCGTGTATCCACGACGCGCCCAAGTCCAGCGGCATGTCCGGCCAATGATGACTGGTATGCGTACGCCCGCCGACGCGCTCGCGCGCTTCGAGTACCTGCACCGCATAACCGGCTTGGTGCAGACTGCGCGCTGCGGCCAAGCCCGCTAAGCCCGCGCCAACGACGATGACTTTTTTCTTTCCATTGGCCTTTGATGTTAGATTGGTCGTCTCACTCATGGCGCGTGCCCAAACAGGTGTGCTGGCCATGATGGCCAAGCACAGTTTCAACCAATTCCTTCGCGTAGCGTTCATGTCCGAGTCCTTTTTATGTGCCTGAACGCGTTTGAACCTCGGCTTCCAGCTTGGCCAATTTCGCCAAACGCGCCTCTTCTTTGGCGCGGGCTTTATCGCGCGCTTCATACGCATCGACAATGCGCGCCACCAGCGGATGGCGCACCACGTCGGCCGAGGTGAATTCCGAAAACGCAATACCTTTGACCTTTTGCAGGGTTTGTACCGCATCGGCCAAACCGGACTTCATTCCGCGTGGCAAATCCAACTGCGACGGGTCGCCCGTTACCACCGCTCGCGCGCCAAAGCCGATGCGCGTGAGGAACATTTTCATCTGTTCAGGTGTGGTGTTTTGCGCTTCGTCCAAGATGATGAAGGCGTGATTGAGCGTGCGTCCGCGCATATACGCGAGCGGCGCGATTTCGATCATTTGCTTTTCAAACAGTTTTTGTACCTTGTCAAAGCCCATTAAATCGTACAAAGCATCGTACAACGGGCGCAAATACGGATCGACTTTCTGCGTCAAATCACCAGGTAAAAAGCCCAAACGCTCGCCCGCCTCCACCGCCGGACGCGTCAGTACAATGCGCTTGACCATATCGCGCTCCAGCGCATCCACGGCGCAAGCCACGGCCAGATAGGTTTTGCCCGTACCCGCAGGCCCCGTGCCAAAGGTGATGTCGTGCGAGAGGATATTTTCCAGATAGATTTTTTGGCGCGGTGTGCGTGCCTGCAAATCCGGTCGGCGGGTATACAGCACCGGTCCCGCGTCTTCCAATACCGGCAAGTTCGGATTGAGCGCGTGGCTCGGCAAACGCGCCTCATCGTCGTCTACTTTCGCACGCGAAGCATGAATCAGCAGACGCGCATCGGCGCGCTGCTCGTCCGTGCTCGCATGGCGTTTGTTGGCAAAGCCTGCCTGCAACTGCACGATGCCCAGCTGCACATCGTCAATCGACAATTCGCGTCCGGCCAAATCGTAAAAATACGCCAAGGCCTGAGCGACCTCTTGCGCACGCTGACCACTGGCCGCGCTGATGGTGAATTTGCCACCGCGTCGGCTGATGGTGGCGTTGTACGCCTGCTCAATCTGCCGTAGATTTTCGTCCAGCGTGCCGCACAGATGCGCCAGTCGCTGATTGTCGGATTTCGGGGCAATGAATTGGGTTTTGTGTGAAGCCATAACTTATTTCGTGTTCCTTTGGGTATCCCTTTGAGGGTTGCGCTGAGTGAGCAGCTCGATGAAATAGCGCTCGTATTCGCGCAAAAATCGGTCGATTTTCACGCTGGCATAGGTGGTATTCTTACCAAACAAATAGCCCGCATCGCGTTTGATCAGACCTTTTTGCTCGCATTCCGCCTCATTCAAGGCCATGCCCGCGAGTATGCCAACGCCCAAACCCAGCTCAACATAGGTTTTGATTACGTCGGCATCCACCGCTTCGAGCACGACATCGGCGCGCATATGTGCATCAATGAATGCCTTGTCGATTTTCGCCCGCCCCGCAAAGGCAGGTTCGTAGGTAATGATCGGGTATTCGGCAATATCGCTGATTTTCGGCTTGCTCTTATTGACCAGCGGATGATTCGCCGGAAAGAGCAATTGATGCGTCCATTCGTAGCATGCTTGCGAATCCAAGCCCTCGGTCGCGGCCAAACGTTCGGTTGCCACGGCGATGTCGGCATGGTCGTGCAACACCATTTGCGCAATTTGCGACGGCGCGCCTTCGATCAAGGACAGACGCACATCAGGGTATTTTTCACGGAATTTCGCAATCACCTGCGGCAGCACATAGCGCGCCTGCGTGTGCGTGGTAGCGATGGTCAAACGGCCAAATTTCGGGTTTTTACATTCGTACACCAAATCCTTGAACCCATCCATTTCCTGCAAAATGCGTTCCAACTGCGGCAATAAAATCGTGCCTTCTTTGGTCAGGCCACGAATGCGTTTGCCATGACGTTCAAACAAGTCAAAGCCCAAGCTCGATTCCAAATCCAAAATGGTTTTGGAGACGCCCGGTTGCGAGGTAAACAGCACTTCCGACGCACGGGTCAGGTTAAAATCCTGTCGCACGATTTCGCGCACATAGCGCAGTTGTTGCAAATTGATATTCATAGTCCATTCCTTCATCGATGATGGCTATACCACTCGAGTCACACGCCACAGCCAAATCATGGCAATGACCAAAAACAATACGGTCGGCGCCGCCGCAATCAGCACCGGCGAGTACGTCAGCAGCGGCCCCAAAAACTGCACCAAGGCGCTCAGAATAAAGAACAGCAGCCCTAAGAAAATCCCCGTCACCACACGCACGCCCACGCCGCCTTTGCGCGTCTGCATAAAGGCAAACGGCAAAGCGAGCAAAAGCATGGTCAGCATACTCAGCGGGTAAAACAGCTTTTGCCAAAAACCGAGTTCAAAATCACGCGAGCGCTGACCAGTCGATTGCAAACTGTCAATCCGCTGGCTTAACTGCATGAGCGGCAGACCAACGAACGACTGCCCCTGATAACGGATGGTGGACAAGGTGTTGTCCCCCAAATTGACCGTTTGCTCATCTAATTTTTGCTCGCTTTTGCCTGCGACCACACCGTTCTCACTCAGACTCAAATCGTATTGATGTACCTCTTTGAGTAGCCATTGTCCGGGCTTCTCGGTCTCCTGTGCGGTTTTGGCGTAAGTAACGCTTTTGAGCGCAAAGTCCGGCGTCAATTCGTACAGACGCACATCCTGCAAGGTGTCGCCATTCACCACCGTACGCACGTTGATCATTCGGCTGGCGTTCTGATCCAAAATCTGGCGACTCCAAAAACCACCGGCATTTTTAAAATACGAATCCGAATGCAAGGCTTTGTTTTTAATGCTGCGCGCCCATTGATCCGCATTGGCAATACCTGCCTCACCGACCAAAATCACCACCACGGCCAACACCGCGCCCATACTCATGATGATGCCAACCATGTGTCTGACACTCAGACCCGAGGCACGCCACGCGATCAACTCCGAGCGCGCAGCCATGTTTGACAGCGCCAACACCCCGCCGATCAAAGTACAAATCGGCAGCAAACGATACACATAATCCGGCGAGCGCAGCAGCACCACGGAGATCAAGGTGCGCCAAGTGTAATCATGCTCGCCCAAATTCTTCATCTCTTCCAAACCATCCATCGTGACCAACACGAGGAAAAAGCCCAGAAGAACCGCCAAAATCGACAGCAAAATTTCACGATAAAAGGTTTTAACAGCCAAATTCATACCCATAAACCCCGCTCAATCCTGCTTTTTCTGTAACAGGCTGCCCAGAGAAAAGCTCGGCAACCGCCATGAATTGAAGCGATACCACAGCGCCAACAAACTCAAAGTCAAAAAGCCACCATGCACCAGCAGCAAGCCACTCGAAAAACGCCATTCGCCACGCGAAATATTGCTCTCGCCGATCTTAATCACATTCAGATAAATCATCAGAATCAAAATTCCCATCAGCACGCCCCAGGTTTTGGGCGAACGTGGTCGCACATAACCGAGCACCACGGCAAAAATGGCCGCCGGAATAATCATGAACGCATCGGAAAAACGCCGATACAGCTCACTCATTGCCGCTGCGCCACCTTTGTCCAATAGCTCATTGGTGAACATCTGATCGACCGGTTTTTCTTTGATCGCACCCACATCCACCTTAATCAAATCCTCCAGCGACAAACCATAGCGCCCAAAACGCATGCTGCTCACTTGCTCTTTCTCCTGCTCCAGCAAATATTGACGACCATTTTCCAAAATCAAAAACGAGCGGCCATCGGCGCTCTCCTGCATTTTGGCTGACTGCGCAATCACCGTCAGATTTTTATCCGTTTGTTGCTGTGCGACGAAAATCTGCTCAAACTCCGGCAATACACCTGTTTTCACTTGACCGACAAATACTGTGCGCTCACCATTTTTCGTGGTTTGAAACGAACCGCTTTTGACCAAATTCAATTGACTGACCACATTATCGGTTCGAAACGCCGACATTTTCTGATTCGTCCACGGCAGCATCACCGCATTCATAAACAGCAAAAAGCCAAACATCGGCAGCACCAGCATCCACACCGGACGGAAAATCGCCCAATGGCTCGCACCCGAAGTTTGCCACACCACCATTTCCGAGTCTTTATAGATACGCGCAATGGTACTGATGAGCGCAATCATCACCGTCGCCACCATAATCAGCGGAAAATAACCCAGCGACACCACCAGCAAATACTGGAGCAGCACATCCACTGAGATTTTGCCTTGATTGACGTCATTGAGCGAGCGCACCAAAAAGAACACGGTCAAAATCGTGAACAAGGTGAAGAAAATAACCGCCGTTAACGTGATTTTTTCCCGCAAAATCGAGCGTTGAAAAATCATGGGGAAACCTATCCAAAAATAAAACGCGTACTGAACTATAATAACGCCATTGCGCGCGACACGATAAATATGCAAACCAAACGCTTATGCACCAAACTTGGAACAGCGCGCGCTTATTATTCAAAAGCTTTATTTTACAGGAAAAACACCATGATATTTCAGATCAAAGCCGCCTCTTTGCCGAAAGGCTCAAAAAAACAGCTGAACTGCATTTTCGTCGTCGCACTGCAAAATGAACAATCCCAAGCGGCTCTGGACACAAACACCCTGCAATTGCTACCTGAATCCGTACAAAGCGCGCTCAATACCGCTATCGCCGCCGAGCATTTCACCGCCGCCAGCGGCCAGCAAATCGGCATCATCGACCACGCCAGCCACAGCCAATTCATCGTCCTCGGCGTGGGTAAAAAACGTGAAAAAGCAGCCAAAACCGCCGCACAAGCGATCACCCAATACTGTCAGCAGTACGAAACCAAGCAAGCCTACGTCTACATTGACGAGAATTTAGATTTGGATCAGCAGGCGATCAATCAATTCATCCAATGCGCCGCCGATGCAGCCTACACCTTTGAAGCACCGAACGGCATGCACACGGGCGAGCACGCCAAGCAAAACGCCAAAAAAGCGGCACAAAGCGCCAAACGCGTGATCACATTGATGACCGCAAAAACCCCGAATGCCAAGCAAAAGCAAGAGTTCGCCCAAGCCGTCGCCATCGCCCAAGGCACCGCACTGAGCAAACAATTAGGCAATATGCCGGCCAACTACGCGACACCGACGCATTTAGGCAATATCGCCAAGCAACTGGCCAAAGAATACGGCTTCAAAGCACAGGTTTTGGAACGCAAACAAATCGCCGCGCTCAAAATGAACTCCTTCCTCTCGGTGGCCAAAGGCTCGACCGAGCCGCCGCGCTTCATCATCCTCGAATACAAGGGCAGCACTGCTAAAGCCGCACCGACTGTATTGGTCGGCAAAGGCATCACCTTCGATTCGGGCGGCATCTCGCTCAAACCGGGCGCGGGTATGGACGAAATGAAATATGATATGTGCGGTGCAGCGTCCGTTTTAGGCACATTCAAAGTACTGGGCGAGCTCAAACCCAATATCAATGTGGTCGGCCTGATCGCCGCCTGCGAAAACATGCCTGCGGGCAATGCCAACAAGCCGGGCGACATCATCACCTCCATGGCCGGTTTGACCATTGAAATTCTTAACACCGACGCCGAAGGTCGCCTGATTTTGTGCGATGCCCTCACCTATGCCGAACGCTACAAACCTGCCGCCGTGGTTGATATGGCAACACTCACCGGTGCGTGCGTGGTCGCATTGGGTCACCACCACACAGGTCTGTTCGCCAATAACGAAGAACTCGCGCAAGAGTTGCAAACCGCCGGTAAAGCGCAGCAAGACACCGCATGGCGCATGCCTTTGGACGCCGATTACAGCGAACAACTCAAATCCAACTTCGCTGATCTGGCCAATATCGGCGGTATGCCGGCCGGCAGCGTGACCGCAGCGTGCTTCTTGTCCAAATTCACCGAAAAATACCCTTGGGCGCATTTGGACATTGCAGGCACAGCGTGGAAATCCGGTACGAACAAAGGCGCAACCGGCCGACCTGTGCCGTTATTGAGTCAATTCCTGCTCAATCGCGCAAAATAATCAGTTGAAATAACTGTTTGTAGGGGCGCCATGCATGCGCCCTCTCATCAAACCAGCCAACGA
This sequence comes from Burkholderiaceae bacterium, assembly GCA_049291875.1. Classification (GTDB taxonomy): domain Bacteria; phylum Pseudomonadota; class Gammaproteobacteria; order Burkholderiales; family Burkholderiaceae; genus CTSOIL-112. The sequence goes on along the minus strand of JBATQE010000056.1, from coordinate 9,873 downwards.
ACCCGTAAAAAACGCCATGACCCAAATTGATTTTTTCAGCAACGCGCCCAACCGCATCGAATACGTCGCACGTTTATTGCTCAAAGTACAGCAACGCGGCCAAAACGCCGTGGTCTATGGCTCGGCGCAAACCTTGAGCGCACTGAGCACAGCACTGTGGCGTAGCGAAGGCTTTTTGGCGCATGAGATGATGTTGGACAACGAAGCTCCACTGAACGATGTCGCCCCCTTTATCCTAACCGCGTGTGAACACGAGCATTGGCCGCATCATCAGGTATTGATCAATCTATCCGACGCGCAACCGAGCTTTTTCGCGCAGTTTGAGCGGCTGATCGAAATTGTCCCTGACGAACCTGCGCCCAAACAAAAAGCGCGTGACCGCTGGCAAAGTTATAAACACACGGGCTACACGCTCAAGCATCACGATATTGCGGCGATGCGAAAATAAAAAAGGCGGTCAAGTGACCGCCTTTCTCTATTCCATTCCCGAAATCACTTACTTTAAATTCCCCGACAGGAATTGTTGCAAACGTTCGGACTTCGGTTGCGACAAAAGCACCCGCGGATCGCCCTGCTCTTCAATCATGCCTTTGTGCAAGAAAATCAAATGGTTGGACACTTCGCGCGCAAAACCCATTTCATGTGTCACAATCACCATGGTGCGGCCTTCTTCGGCCAGTGCACGCATGACTTTGAGCACCTCGCCAACCAGCTCGGGATCCAGCGCAGAAGTCGGCTCGTCAAACAAAATGACTTCCGGCTCCATTGTCAAGGCGCGTGCAATCGCGACGCGCTGCTGTTGTCCGCCCGACATGGAGGATGGGTATTTGTCCTCGGCGTTTTGCAGGCCGACTTTGGCCAGATATTGGCGCGCACGCTCGGTCGCCTCGGCTTTGCTCATGCCGAATACGCGAATCGGTGCTTCGATCAGGTTTTCCAACACGGTCATGTGCTGCCACAGGTTAAAGTGCTGAAACACCATGGACAGACGGCTGCGAAAATGTTGCAATTGTTTGGCATCAGACGCCACCAACTCTCCGGCTTTGTTCACTTTGAGATTGAGCACCTCGCCATTGAGCGCAATCGTGCCTTGATTCGGTTTTTCCAACATATTGATGCAACGCAAAAAGGTACTTTTGCCCGAGCCTGATGAACCGATGATACTGATCACATCACCCGCATTCGCGGTCAAAGATACGCCGCGCAGCACTTCGTTGTCTCCATAGCGTTTGTGAATATCGCTGACTTTTAATTTTTCCATGCTCATAGTGTTCTACCTTTGATTTCTTTTTTGTTGACTGTATTAATCGCTTTGAATCAATCTCGATTGAGTTCTAAGATTTTATGGCCCCAAGGCATCGCCCAAGCCCAAATCTTTCGCGCCGGACACGCTCACCAACGTCGTCCCCTGCTGGGCAAAGTTGGCATGATGCACCGCGTAAACAAATCCATCGGTCGGTGTGGTAACGGGCGTGCAGATTTGATGAATCGGGTCAATGATGTCCGCCACCACTTGCCCTTGCGTTACCGTGTCGCCCGGATGGACGCGATACACGGCAATCCCTGCCAATGGCGCCAGCACATAGCTCAAACCGGACAATGGATTCGGCTCACGAATCAAATCAGGCATGGCTTGAATCGCCTGCTCATCCAGTTTAATCGCGCCGATATGCGCCAAATACTGAACAATCGCCTGCGCATCGGTCTGCGCCCATTCGTGTTGCAAATCCCCTTCGCCCCGCAATTCAATGGTGGTGCTAAAGCATGCCAGCGGAATATTCGCCTGCGGAAATTCGCGGCTCAAGCGCAGCCAAATGGTAGACAAAAATTCGTCAAAAGCATTTGAGCCGGAGTTTTCCGACAGAATCTGGCATTCGCTGCGCAAATAGCGCGCCAGTGGCTCTAATTGCGGCCACAACTGCGGCAGTGTATAGGTGTGCATCACGGCTTTTTCATCGCAGTGCAAATCCAACACCACATCCGCATCATGAGCCAAACCAACCAAGGTCGATTGCAACAAGTCCACTTGGGTATTCGATTGATACGCCGCAATTTCCTGTGCCATCAGTGCACGAATGGTTTTGACATTGGCACTGCCATCGCCGCTCAAAACACTTGGGTCTGCCTTTAATTTGGCCAGCACGCGCTCATACAGCGGGAAATTGGTCAGGCGATTGAAATTGCGTCCGGTAAACAGGTCAAAGCGCCCCGACTGATGGTACATCAGCGTTTGCCCCAAGCCAATCGGATTGCACAGCGGCACGAGGACGATATGCGCTTTGATGCGCCCCTCTTGCTCCAATTGCTCCAGCAACGGGCGCAAATGATAGGCGACCAATGAGCCGGGCAATTCATCCGCATGCAAGCTCGCCTGAATATAAATTTTCTGCTCGGCGTTTTGCTCGCCAAAGCGCAAGACCGTCAGATGGCGGGTCGTGCCCAATGACGTGCCATCCAGCGCATGATATTCAATTTTCATAAGCTTTTCTCTCAGACAACAATCAATGCGAACGTGGACGTAAATGCGCCAAATAGCGTTTTTCCAGCGCCTTGAACACCAACACCAAAATATACGTCATGATCAAGTACATGATGGCCGCCGGAATATACGCCACGAACGGCTGATAATGCGTCGAATTAAAACGCACCGCCTGACCGGTGATTTCAAACAGCGTGAAACTGGAGGCCAGAGCAGTTGCCTGCAACATCAAAATCACCTCATTGCTGTACGCAGGCAAAGCGCGGCGCAAGCTTGATGGCAGCACGATGTGGCGCATCACCTGGAACGAGCTCATACCATAGGCGCGCCCCGCCTCGATTTCACCGTATTCGGTATTGTTGATCGCACCGGAGAAGATGATCGTCGAGTACGCGGCCGTATTCAACGTCAGACCCAGCAACACCCAAAAATACGCATCGCGCAAAAAGCCAAAACCGTCTTGGGTCATCAGATTTTGCACCCAGCCCAAACCACCGAAGCCATCATAAAAAATATACAACTGCACCAACAGCGGCGTACCGGTAAAGAAAAAGGTGAACAAGCGCACCAACTTGGCCTGCCATGTCGTTCTACGAGAATGAATCACCGACAAAGGCAAAGCCAGCAAGCCGCCGACTAGCAGCGATACAAAGGTCAAGCTGAGGGTCAATGGCAAGCCTTCCAAGGCTTGCGCGAACGATTTGCCCCACAACTCCAGCAGTTCGTTATTCATAGCGTACCTCCACAATGCCTTTGCGATAGGTTCTGTCCAAGTATTTGAACAAATACAACGATGCGATGGTAATCAACAAAAACGCCACCGCCGCACACAAATTAAACAGCAAAGACTGATGCTCCGCCGCACCGGCTTGGTTCGCAATGCGCACCACATCTTCCAGACCGATGATGGACACAACGGCCGTTGCTTTGGAGAGCGCCAGCCAGTTGTTGCGAATACCGGGCAAGGCAAAACGCATCATCAGCGGAAACGTGATGCGACGCAAAATTTGCCAATCGCTCATGCCATACGCCATGCCTGCTTCCATTTGCCCGGGCGGAATCGCCATGATCGCACCGCGTATGGTTTCGGTAAAATATGCGCCGTAAATCAACGACAGTACCAGAACACCTGCTGTGAACGGGTTGATTTCGATCAGGCCAAAGCCCAAATACTCGGTCCATTGGTTCAGCCACATCTGAATGCCGAAAAACAGCAATAACATCCAGACCAGCTCAGGCACGCCGCGCAGGATCGACGAATAGGCCGAGGCAATCGCACGCACCCACGCAAAGCGCGACAGGCGCATCTGCGCGCCGATCATACCGATGACAAAAGAGAAAAAGAATGAGGTTGCCGCCACCGCCAAGGTGAGCAAAGCCCCTTGAAACAAGCGTGGCAAATATTCAAAGATAACGCCAATATTGGATGTATCCATCTGAGCATCCTTGCTGTGTCGTGTGACTACTAACGATAATCAGGCTGGAGCCGGTATTGTTCTAATTCGGCTCTTTGCCTTTTATACTAATTGATTCGATTCAAAGCGGGGCGTTTGGGATCATTCGGCATGATTGCGCCTCATCCCAAGCCACTCCTATGACAGCAACCGACGATTGTTTGATAAAAAACCCCGCAAGCATGATCCATCGTTTGCGGGGTGATTGACAGTCTGCCGATTACTTGCCGTAAATATCGAAATCGAAGTATTTTTTCGCGATTTCGTTATATTTACCGTTGGCGCGAATCGCTTCAAATGCTTTATTCAAGCTGGCCAACAAGGCGGTGTCTTCTTTACGCACGGCAAAGCCGGTACCGCCGCCCAAGATAGCCGGATCAGCCGAGCTTGGCACGTCCTCGCCCACTTGAGCAAAGCCTTTGCCCGCAGGGGTTTTCAAGAAACCATCGGATACAGTCACGCCGTCGGCAAACACCACTTCAACGCGGTTATTCACCAAGTCTTTTTGTGCCGCTTCCAAAGTTTTGTAGCGTTTGATCACCGCATCTTTGAAATATTTGGTGGCGTAGTCATCTTGAATCGTGCCTTGTTGCACGCCCAGCAATTTGCCTTTCAGACCTTCTGGTGTGGTTTGCAGCGTGCTACCGGCTTTGGCTACGAATTTGTTCGGTGCATTCCAGATTTTTTGGGTGAAGGCGACGGATTTTTTACGCTCTTCAGTGATGCTCATGGATGAAGCGATCACGTCATATTTTTTCGCCAACAGGCTTGGAATAATGCCGTCCCAGTCTTGGTTTTGGAATGTGCAGGTGGCTTTCAACTCTTCGCACATCGCTTTGGCCAGATCAATGTCAAAGCCTGTGATATCACCGGATGGGCTGGTGAATTGAAATGGTGCGTAGGTTGCATCCGTACCGAATTTAATGGTCAACGGTGCAGCCGCAGCAGGTGCAGCACCGCCTGCCGCTGCTGGTTTGTCTGCCGGTTTGTCGGCCTTTGGCGCGCACGCGGCCAAGCTCAATGCGACCAATGTCGCGCCAACCCAAGTCATTGTTACTTGTTTCATTGCTCTCTCCATTCAAATCAAGGTGATGTCATATTCATTCGTACCGGATCGTACTGATATCAAATCAAACCATACAGCCAAAACGATTTGTAAACGCTTTCTAAGGCAAAAACATCCGTCTTTTTGGCATTTGTACGGCGCAAGTCTAACACAATTTCTACCATTTTCAAGCACCCAAATGAGGCCATTTGATGCCCAATAATGAAAACATGATGAAAAAATACGTCAACCCGTAAAAAACCGCCTCATTGTCCATTCGTCAATGAGGCGGTTTTTTGCAATAGTCAGGGTCTGCTTGTTATTCGCTGAACTGGTTCATAATCGGCACCCGCCAATCTTTACCAAACGCCAGCGTGGTGATACGCGGGCCAAGCGCGCCCTGTTTGCGTTTGTACTCATTGATACGCACCAGACGCGCCACACGTTTGACCACCGCTTCATCATGTCCTGCGGCGACAATGCTGCGCACAGACTGACGCTGCTCAATATAGCGGTGCAAAATATCGTCCAGCATCTCATACGGCGGCAAACTGTCCTGATCGGTTTGGTTGTCGCGCAATTCCGCCGATGGCGCGCGCGTGAGGATATTGTGCGGAATGATGTCGCGCGTGCCAAATGCGTCGGTTTGATTGCGCCAGTCGCAAATGCGGTATACAAAGGTTTTGTAAATATCCTTGAGCACGGCATACGCACCGACCATATCACCGTACAGTGTGCAATAGCCGGTCGCCAATTCGGATTTATTGCCCGTATTGAGCACCAGCGAGCCATGTTTATTCGACACCGCCATGAGAATCACGCCACGAATACGCGCTTGTAGATTTTCCTCGGTCACATCGGCTGGTTTGCCATCGAACACCGGCGCGAGCATCTGCGTGTACAGATTGAACATGTCCTCAATCGCCACCACATCGTAGCGCACACCGACGCGCTGCGCCATGTCCTTCGCATCATCCAGCGACATTTGCGCCGTGTAGCGCGTCGGCATCATGATGGCATGTACATTTTCCGCGCCCAGCGCATCCACCGCCACCGCCAGTACCAAAGCCGAATCAACTCCGCCGGACAAACCGAGGCATACTTTTTTGAATCCCGTCGTATGCACATAGTCGCGCACACCCATGACCATCGCGCGGTAGGCTTCTTCTTCCTCGCTCGGTGTCTCGATAATCATGTCTTTGTGCCAAGTTTTTTTCTGCGTATCAAATACAACCTCGTGCACCACCGGCACAAACATCGGCATTTGCATCGCCAATTCGACTTCGCCACCATTCGGTTGCAAGGCAAACGACGCACCGTCAAAAATCAATTCGTCTTGCCCGCCAATGCGGTTGAGCGACACAATCGGCAAGCCGGTTTCATTCACACGCGCACCGAAAAATCGGCGGCGTTTCGCCACTTTTTCCACATGAAACGGCGAAGCATTGAGCGCGATCAAGACCTCTGCGCCGAGCTCTTTCAAATGTGCCGCCGGTTCGGGATGCCACGCATCCTCACACACCAGCACACCGATTTTCACGCCGTGAATTTCGGTCAATTCGGGTTTCGGCCCCACGGTGAAATAGCGCAATTCATCAAATACCGACTGATTGGGTAATTTTTGCTTATGAATGCGCTGCACTTCACGCCCACCGAGCAACACCACCACGCTGTTATAGCATTTGGTTTTCACGCCTTGGGTAAACCATGTGGGAATCCCGACCAATACATATAAATCGGGATACGCCGCCAATGCTTCGCTCAAACGGCCAAACGCCGCCTCAGACGCCGCGCGAAACGCCGGACGCATCAGTAAATCCTCCGGCAAATAGCCGGTAATCGACAATTCCGGCGTGAGCAAAATATGCGCGCCCTGCTGCTGCGCACTGGCCGCCGCCTCCAAAATTTGCGTCAGGTTAAAGTCAAAATCACCTATGCGGGCGGGAATTTGGGCGCACGAAATTTTTAGCATGTTGTTATCCGTTGTTGAAAAGCACAAAAAAATTCATAGCCGACATGATACATGAGAACGATTTTGCCATCACATCACGCCACATAGAAAAAGGCGAGGAAAATCCCTCGCCTTATCTAATTAAAAGCAGCTTTGATGTATCACCGTCGGGTTTAATGCGGATTGGATGCATCCGCCCAGCGATGGATTTTATGCTCCAAAACCGCCAAAGGCAATGTACCGGTGCTAATCACTTGATCGTGGAACGAACGCACATCAAAATTCGCCCCCATTTTTTGCTTGGCTTGCGCGCGCATATCACTGATGGATAACTGTCCCACTTTATACGACAGCGCCTGCCCAGGATTCGCCAGATAACGAACGACTTCATAGTCAATGTAATCTTTGCTAAGCGCCGAGTGGTCAGCCATGTATTTTTTGGCCTGATCTAGGCTCCAGTTGCGGGTGTGTAAGCCGGTTTCCACCACCAGACGCATGGCGCGCAGCATTTCATTATTCAACTGGCCAAAGCGTTGTAATGGGTCTTGGCACAACGCCAACTCTTGGCAAATGGATTCGACGTACAGCGCCCAGCCCTCTTCAAAGCCATTGATTTCAGCGAATTTTCTGAATTGAGGTACATTTTGCTGCTCTTGTTTCAAAGAGATTTGAAAATGGTGTCCCGGGCGCGCCTCATGCACGTAGTTGGACTCCATTTCCCAGGTATACAAACCCAGTCCTGGCTTGGTATTGACGAAAAATACGCCGGGCTTGGACGCATCTGCCGTGCCTGCGCTGTACCATGCCGCGCCGTCGATCTCTTCACGCTCCGGCGGCACCGGTTTGATTTCCAGTTTTGTTCTCGGAAGGTGGTTAAAGAGCTTGGGAATGCTATCGTCCAGGCGCTGATCTATCGCCTTGAACGCAGCCATTTGCTTGGCACGCTGGGTCCATTGGTATTTTTTGTTGGTTGACAGGTCTTGCATGAAGTCTTTGAGACTGCCTTTGAAACCCGCAGCCTCCTTGGCCTCATTCATCTGCCGATAAATGCGCTCTACCTCTGCTTCACCCCTTTGCGCAATGGTATCAACCGATAAATTCGTACTGGTTTGTGCATCGCTCAAATATTGATACCACGCGCTGCCGTTCGGCAGATCTTTCCAGCCCAATCCTTCGCGTGGTTTGTACTGCGTACTCATGTAGTTGACTAATCGCTGTATCGCAGGCGTGACTTCGGTCTGAACCGTTTTTCGATAGAGTTTTTCCAATCGTACCCGATCAGCCGCCGAGGTGGTTTTAGGGAAACGCTGTACCGGCGAGTAAAATTTGCTTTCTTTCACTTTACTGCTCACCAGACCGCGCATCAGCTCAACCGTCGCATCCACCACCGGACGCGGCTGGGCAATGCCTTTGGCCGAGCCCTGCTTCATCCGCTCGATCGCCAAATCTGCCCAATGGCTAAAATCGCTCATCCGCGCGGCGAAATCCTCGTAATCCTTAACCGTCTCAAACGGAAAAACCAAATCGCCACTGGCCTGCATCGCCAGATCCGACACTTTATTGACCTCCTGCGTAAGCGGCAAGTACTGGGATGGGAAGTCAAAACCTTTGATGGCCGTTTCCCGTGCGTAGATAAAGGCGTCGTATGACAGCTGGTTTTCCGCGTTCAGCGCCTTGCGATCCATTTTCTGCACCAAAGCCAAATATTGTTGCTCCAGCGCTTTTTGCGCAGCCAAATAATCGTCAGACAGATAGTCACCAAAGCGTGCGTTGTATTGATTCACCTCTTTGGCCGGCGCGTACAACGGGTTTAACGCCGCATCGCGGATGAAAAACTCATCAACCGTTTGTCGAAAGTGCGTATCTGCCGTAGCGGCCTGCTCAGCAACGGGCGCTACCGCTGGCGTTGCAACGGTATCTGTAGCCCACGCAGGCTGCTGCGCAAAAGCCAAACAGACTGCGCTCAGTAATGCGTATTTGGTCATGGGGCTGTGCCATGATTGAATAGTCATCGTGTCTCCTATTGCTACTTCTCTTGTGTATTCATGTAGCGTTATTTTGTTCAAATGCGCCAAAAATAACTGCAAAAACCACAGCTACGTTAGGCTGCAGCGAATGTAGCAGTTTTAAAAACGGCTGCATAGTCCGCGCGCAACTGGTCTGACAAAGTCGCCACAAGTGGCATGAAATCAATCTGAATCCACAAAAACCATACGCTATTTTGTAGCAGAGTCCCCCCATGAGAGTTTTTAATCTAATTAGGCTCAAGGAGGACTCTATTTAAGTTCTTAAAATCTATTTTATCTACCAGTTAAAGGCAACTCATTAAGCTCTACTCGTGCTTCACGCCAATGTGGATAATGTTTTTCAAGTATGGCTATAAAGCGATCGTTGTGTGTAGGTTCAATCAAATGAACCATTTCATGTACGATCACATACTCTAATAAATCCTTAGGCTTTTTTACTAACTCAGTATTTAGACGAATATTGCCCTCTGCATGATTGCAACTACCCCACTTGGTTTTCATCCGTTGCAGGAAATAGCCTGAGACTTTCACCTTGAGCTTTTGCTCCCACTTTTGGATCAGTGGCGGTACAACCTTGTGCAGCAACGACTTGTGCCACTCATGCATCACCTCCGCGCGCTTTTCTGCGCTGCTGCCCGGACGAACAATCAGGGTGATCCGTTTGTTGCTGAGGACAACACTGGGCTTTACATCCTGGTAGTCGACCGTCATCAAGTAGCGTCGCCCCCATACGTAGTGGCTCTCACGTTCAACGAACTGGCGTGGTGTTTCCCGCGCCTGAGCTTCCAGCTTTCTCTGCTGGTCACGAATCCAGACCAACTTGGAGATCGCGTAGGCACGCGCTACTTCTAGGCGAGTGTTGGTTGGGGCGGCGAGAGTCACACGTCCATCAGGCGGATGAACGGTGAGGTGGACAT
>JBATQE010000055.1:0-6241 GCA_049291875.1 Burkholderiaceae bacterium | reverse complement strand
TGTAACCCTCCCACTTTCAGTCACACTGTAAATTAGAGTTTTGTGGTTTGTTAACTGTATCCAAATACTCCCAAGGCGTCAAATTTCCAAGGGATTCATGAGGACGTTCTTCGTTGTACTCGCGTATCCAATCATCGGTGAGTTCGCGTACCTGACTCAAGCTCTTGAACACATACATGTTCAGAATTTCATCCCGATAGGTGCGATTAAACCGCTCAACAAACGAATTCTGGGTGGGTTTGCCGGGTTGGATGAATTCCAAATGGATGCCATGTGTCTCAGCCCAATCCGCCAATGCGGTGGAAATGAACTCGGGCCCATTGTCCATACGAATCTGCTTCGGATAGCCACGCCATGCAATGATACGCTCCAATACCCGAATCACCCGTGGTGCGGGTAGATTGAGGTCAATCTCAATGGCTAAAGCTTCGCGGTTAAAGTCATCCACCACGTTGAATGTACGAAACCTTCGGCCACATTGCAGCGAATCGCTCATAAAGTCCATCGACCAACTTTGGTTAATGATGCTGGGAACGGACAACGCTTCTGGATTGCGGCTGGGCAGACGTTTCTTGCCACGACGACGCAGGTTTAGATTCAGTTGGCAATAGAGCCGATGTACCCGTTTGTGATTCCATGTATGACCTTGCCGGCGCAGAATATGCAAAAGCTTGCCAAAGCCGTAGGCGGGATAACGCTCAACCGCAGCTTGTATCCCCGCAATCACCACTTCGTCTTTACCCGCAATGGGCTGATAACGATAACTGGAGTGACTGATACCCATTAACCGACAGGCACGGCGCACACTGCTGTCATGCTCACTGCGAGCATAGTCCACCAGTTCACGCCGAATACCTGCCGTTAGAGCTTTTTTTCGACAATGTCTTTCAGGATGCGGTTGTCCAAACACAGCTCGGCATACATCTGTTTGAGCCGGCGGTTCTCGTCTTCCAGTTCTTTTAAGCGTTTGATGTCCGAGGCTTGCATACCGCCGTACTTGCTTTTCCAGTTGTAGTAGGTGGCCTCAGATATACCGTACTCCCGACAAACTTCTTTGACTAGTCGACCTGATTCGACTTCTTTCAGGATCTTAACAATCTGCGTTTCTGTAAACCGTGATTTCTTCATCTTCATTCTCCGTTTGTTTAAATCTTACCGGAAAACTCTAGTTATCAATGTGATTGTTTTTGGGGAGGGTTACAACAGGTTTTTTTAGGTTCTAAGGTGGCGTTGGGTCAATTGAGAGTGATCCGCAAATATACAAATATAGTCGCAGTGGGCTGGGGGAATAAGCCGAGTACATATAGAGCTAGACTCAGCGCAATAAAAAATCATTGGCCCTTCGTTGCTATAGAGGATGGTTTTCTCCGATCCTTCAGTCCTGGTCAGCAGGCTCCCGCACTGTCTTTGGTGATCGATCATGAGGGCATTTATTATGATTGTTATCGGCCATCAGAACTGGAACGCTTACTCAATTCAAGCGCGGAGCTATCTGGGGATGCGATTGCTGCGAGCGGGGCGCATATAAAGCTTGAATCACTCATTCAAATGATTGTTGAGGGAGGGCTAAGCAAATATAACCATGCTCCGAACTTTAATCATCAGATATTTGATCGGGCTGACTGGCATCATAAAAGAAAGATTTTGGTCGTTGATCAAACCATGGGTGATTTGAGCATCATCTATGGCGGTGCAAATGCGGGTACATTTAAAAGAATGATTGAGGAAGTTCAGAGGGATTTCCCGAATGATTTGGTTGTCGTGAAAACGCACCCAGAAGTCAGCGGCGGTAAAAAAAGGGGCTATTTATCGCATATTCAGAACGATAGTCATACATGTGTATTGCGAGATTTGGTTAATCCAATACAGCTATTGCAGGCTGTGGATGCGGTCTGCGTGGTTACATCAACTATGGGGTTTGAGGCTCTGCTTGTAGGTAAGCCGGTAATTACTTTTGGTATGCCGTGGTATGCGGGGTGGGGGGCGACTGAAGATCGTAGTGAGCTTTTTGAAACGCTTGTACAAAAAAGGGATGAGAATCGCTCTTCTGCGCAAGATCGGATTGATCGTTTTTTGATCGCCCCAACAGACTGGCGGGATAGACGCAGACAAACAAGAAATGTACAGCAGTTGTTTGCTGCGGCTTATTTAGCATATGCGCGCTATTTAGATCCTGTAACCCATGAATTAGGCTCTATTTTGGACGTCATGGATTGGCTGACATTACAAAAGAAAATGATGCTCAGATATTCGGGACGCATGATCGCAGTTGGAATGCCTTTTTGGCGTAAGACATTTTTCCCCAGCATATTGTCGTTAGATCGTCGGAATGTATTTTTTGTGAAAACCATCCGCTCTGCGCGGTTATTGAGCTTAACATCACAAGATTGCTTAATACACTGGGGCAAAAAAATTCCGGCCGGTTTGGCTGAATTGGCGCAGTCAACGGGTGCTCGCTTGCTGTGCATGGAGGATGGCTTTATCCGCTCGGTCGGTTTGGGTTCGGATTTGATTCGGCCGCATTCTTTGGTGTTGGATGAGTCGGGGATTTACTTTGATCCGACCAAGCCGTCGGATTTGGAACATTTGCTCAACGATCGTGTATTCACAGACGATGATTTGCAACGTGCGCAGAAGGTGCGAGACTTCATCGTTGAGCATAACATCACGAAATACAATATTGACGTATGTCAGCCGCCGAAATGGTTGGCGCAGGCGCAGGGCAAGCAGGTGATTTTGGTGCCGGGGCAAGTGGAGGATGATGCGTCCATCGTATACGGTTGTACGGATGTCAAGACCAATCTGGCGTTGTTGAAAGCCGCGCGCACAGCGCATCCAGATGGCTTTGTGGTGTACAAGGTGCATCCGGATGTATTGGCAAAAAATCGCAAAGGCAAGGTGAATTGGGCGGAATTGAAACAATATGCCGATGTGATCGAGACGGAAACATCGGTGGTGAGCTGTATCAATGCCTGCGATGTGATACACACCATGACTTCGCTCACTGGCTTTGATGCGTTGTTGCGCGGCAAACAGGTGGCGGTGTATGGGCGGCCATTTTATGCGGGTTGGGGGCTGACGCAGGATTGTGGCGCAGCGTTTGAGGTGGATCGGCGCAAACGGATATTGAGTTTGGATGAGCTGGTCGCCGGTGCGTTGTTGCATTACCCGATTTATTACGATTGGTCGCTGAAGGGCTATACGACCTGCGAGGCGACGCTCCATACCCTATTGAAAGAGCGTGAGCGCTTGTCCGAATCGGGTGGGCTTGGGCGCTTGCGCGTTGGCTTTATGCGTCGTCAGTGGCGCAAAGCCATGATTTTGGCGAAAGCGTTTTGGTCCTAGCGCTGAGCGATATCGAGGATCAATGCGCGCGTTTAAACGCGCGCTTCTTTCACGGAACTTGTCGTTCCGATAGCGCAATCCAGTGCGCGGCATCATGATTGAACTCATCGGCCTGGAGCAACTCTTCCAATTCAATATGCATGCGATAGACCCAGCGTTGAGCCGGATCGGCGGGGTTGTTGATGCGTTCGGCATTGGCATTCGCTCGGCGCAGCTGCGCGGAGGTTGCCAGCCAATCTTGCAGCGGGAAAATGGTCAGCATGGCCGGTGATTGCAGATTTTGGCGCACGATTTGCTCGGCCAACGCGGGCGTTAATTCGTTTGGCGCCGCGCCCGTTCGTTGCAGTTGCTGATCGTAATATTGCTGCGTCAGGCTTGGGTTTTCCGTCCACCATTGCCGCAGGGTGCTGCTGTCGTGGCTGGAGGTGGTGGTGACGTTCATATAGCCGATGTTTTTCGGATCGTAAAACGGAATGTGTTCTTTGGGCGAGCGTTGGATTTTCAGCGCAACGATACCCAATTCGTCCAATACCTGCGGTACGCAATCGGGTACCAAGCCCAAATCCTCGGCGCAAATCAGCATGTCCGTGGCGCTTTGCAGCGCAGGTAGTTTTTCCATGCCACTGGCGCGCCAAAGGGCCTCTTGGCGCACGAAGAAATAATCAACATACAGCGCGAACAGCTGATCTCGTTGCGCTTGCGTGCGCGATAAAAAGGCCTGCGTCTTGTCAATATTAAAGCGCGGGTGATACACGACGCCCGCATCCGTTTGCTCGTGTATGAACAGCACTTCGGTGTGCAGTGACAGCAGCTTGGCCTGTAATTCGGTATTGCGCGTACTGTTGGGCTGCGTTTTGAAGTGGTCAACGATTTTGCGCTGCGTATTGAATTCGGCTTTGAATGCATACCGTGCGTCCACATCCTCAGCCGCGTTGGTTTCGATCTGCAAATACTGTGCAACCACTGCGTCTGTATCGGCACCAAACAAGCTTTCGAGCCACTGCTGACGGATATACGGCGCGCAGTCACGTTGCGGATCAAATTCTATGCCGCGTTCGGCCAGCTCAGTCGTGGTTACGCCCAAGGCCGGATAAAAATAGCCCAATAAACCTTGCGTCGCCTCGCTCGAAATGCGCCAAATGCGGAAAAAGCCCAAGACGTGATCAATGCGCATGGCATCAAAATATTGCGACAGCGCAGCCATGCGTTTGCGCCACCAGCCATAGTCATCGGCGCGCATGCGCGCCCATTCGTATGTTGGCAGTTCCCAATTCTGCCCCAAGTCCGAAAACATATCCGGCGGCGCACCTGCTTGAAAATCCATGCCGAACCACTGCGGCTCGACCCATGTATCGACGCTGTGACGGCGCACGCCAATCGGCAGATCGCCTTTGAGCGACACGCCGAGCTGATGTAAATAATTCACCGCTGAGACCAGTTGCAAATGCAAATGATATTGCACGAAACAGTGCAGCATGACCTCGTTAAACTGCGGGTGAGCGGGGCTAAACAAGGCATCGCAGCGTGCGGATGAGTAGTGCGCATCCGCGCCCCAATGCGTGAAATCTACCGTGCCGTACTGATCGCGCAGCGTGCAAAACACCGCATACGGCTTGAGCCAAAACGCGCGTTCGTCAATGAACTGTGCGAATGCCGCATCGCTCATCATCTGCGCCTGATGGTGTGTAAAAATCGAGCGCAGCAAGCGCCACTTTACCCGAATCATGCGTTCAAAATCGATGGTCTCGCAGGCATTGAGTGCTGCTTGCTCCGCGACAAATTCTGCTTGCTCCTGAGTCGTCAGCGTATACGGCAAATCGCGTATCGACACGTATTGCGGGTGCAGCGCATAGACCGAAATGGCCGAGTACGGAAACTGATCGTCCCACGAGTAGTTCACCGAGCTGTCATTGATCGGCAGCACCTGAATCAGCGACAGGCCGACGTTTTTCGCCCAATTCCCCAGCAATTTCAAATCCGCAAACTCGCCGCTGCCCAAGGCATTGCGGCTGCGCAGTGAAAATACCGGAATCGCCACTCCGGCGGCGCGCCACAATTGTTCGGGTAAAAAACGATAGCCCAAATCACGCACGATGGTCAGTGCATCGTCTGAATGACGGACGACAAAAGAACGATTCTCCCCAGTTTCAAAGGACACAAACCGCCCTGTGAGCGAATCAAAAATACCATATTTATACGCCAACGTACCGCTGAATGCGCTCAAATCCAGCGCCGTTTGCCACACGCCCGCAGCGACCTGTTGCAAAGGAATGAAATGCTCTGTGTCCCAATGGCCCAAAGCCGCATGCGCACCCAGCAAACATACTTGCTGATGCCGCTCGTATAGCGGAACCCTGATTTCGAACAGATGTGTTGCGCCGGATAAACTCGATGGCGCAAGCGCGGCTACATCCGAGCGGGTGTTCTCCAGCACTTTATTGACCAAAAAATGCTCGGGAAAGTTCGGCATATCCCATGCGTCGATCAAATGAAGCGTCGTCTGATGCGCGATGGGTAAAGACGTCAGCGTTCGCGCATGAAACTCCTCGCGCAAGGTTTGTTCCGAATCATCGCGGATGCTGAAGTGGTATTCGAGATCGTGTATCGGCGTGTCTAACTCAATGCGCCAACTCTGCGTATCCACAAACCACATGGGTATCACGCGTGTCACGCCATTTTGAGAGAGATGAAGGCAGATGTGTTCGCCAAACTGAGTGGCGTAGCGGAGTGTGAAAGTGAGGGTCATTATGCGCGGCTTGTTCAAAAAGAATGGTAATACCCCCTAAAAGGGCGGCATCTAAAAGTAGAATCAACACAAGTCCTGCGTTTAGTGCAGGACGCGTGAGTTTGTTAAAGCCATCATACGCGTTTGCGCTGGAGTGAATCCACCGAGCGA
>JBATQE010000054.1:0-45623 GCA_049291875.1 Burkholderiaceae bacterium | reverse complement strand
CAAAATCCGCAACTCAATCAAACAGTAAATCTCAAAAGAAAATCAATAGCGATAATTCCAATTGAATACCATTAACAGTCAATAACGCCCTTTTATCTTAAACCACGCACTTAAATGCGTGGTTTTTTGTTAAATCAAACTTTAAATATAATAAAAATCTTACATTTCTCCCCGATTTTTCTATAAAATGTGATGAACAAATGTTCTTTTTTGGTTGACGAACGTTCAATCCGAGCGTATAAATGACGATATGTAATTAATGTATGTTTTTTCGTTGTCTTTGTTAATTAAAAAGGAGCAAGTGATGAAGTTCAGTGCAATGCAGGAGTTTTTAGCCGAATTATTGGGCACGATGGTTCTGATTATTTTCGGCTGCGGTGTGGTGGCGACCGTGGCGTTGTTTGCCAGTAAGGATCCGCAAATTCCGGGGCAGGTGGTGTTCGGTGGTTATACGAATATCACTCTGGGTTGGGGATTTGCGGTGTTGATGGGGATTATGGTGAGTGCCGGCGTGAGTGGTGCGCATTTGAATCCGGCGGTGACGATTGCCTTGGCCGCGACCAAGCGTTTTTCATGGGGTAAGGTGCCGCATTATTTGGCTGGGCAATTCATTGGGGCTTTTTTGGGCGCGGCGATTGTGTTTGCGGTTTATTATGCGAAATGGATTCAGTTTGACCCGATGTTTGAGCATACAGCCGGAGTTTTTTCGACCTTTCCTGCGGTTCCGGGGTTTTGGCCGGGTTTCATTGATCAAGTGGTGGGAACGGCGTTGTTGATGGCTTTGATTTTGGCGATTGGGGATCAGAATAACAATAGCATGGGTACGACGTGGGCGGCGTTGGGTGTGGCGTTTGCGGTTATGGCGATTGGAATTTCTTTGGGTACGATGCATGGTTATGCGATTAATCCGGCGCGTGATTTTGCACCACGCTTGTTTTCTGTATTGGCGGGATTTAAGCACAATGGTTTGACGGATGGTACGAATATTTGGATTGTTCCTGTGGTTGGTCCGATTATCGGGGCGCTGGTGGGTGCGTTTGCCTATGATGGTTTGATTGGCAATGTGTTGAAACGTGCGAAAGCGGCTCAGGCGCGTGCGAATGTGGCGGCTTGATTGAATAAATTATGAATTTAAGGAGTTAGAGATGAATAGCAATGAGCAATTTGTTTTGGCCTTGGATCAAGGCACTACCAGCAGCCGTGCGATTGTGTTTGACCATTCGGGCAATATCCGTGCGGTCGCGCAAAAGGAATTTACCCAAATTTTTCCGAATTCGGGTTGGGTGGAACACGATGCGAATGAAATTTGGAGTACGCAAAGCGGTGTGATGTTGGAGGCGCTGAGCATCGCGGACATCCGCGCGAGCGATATCGCGGCGATTGGCATCACGAATCAGCGCGAAACGGTGGTGGTGTGGGATCGTAAAACCGGCCAACCGATTCACAATGCGATTGTGTGGCAGGATCGTCGTACGGCGCCGCTGTGCGATCAACTGCGTGAGCAGGGCTTGGCCGACACATTCCAGCAGAAAACCGGTTTGGTGTTGGATGCGTACTTCAGCGGTACCAAAGTGAAATGGATTTTGGACCATATTGAAGGTGCGCGCCAGCGTGCAGAGGCCGGAGAATTGGCCTTCGGCACGATTGATTCGTGGCTGGTGTATAAATTATCCGGCGGCGCGTTGCACATCACTGACGTGAGTAATGCGAGCCGCACGCTGCTG
Organism: Burkholderiaceae bacterium; assembly: GCA_049291875.1. GTDB lineage: Bacteria > Pseudomonadota > Gammaproteobacteria > Burkholderiales > Burkholderiaceae > CTSOIL-112. The sequence continues at coordinate 43,899 of JBATQE010000054.1, read as the reverse complement.
TTCAATATCCATACAGGGCAATGGGACGATGAGTTGCTGGGGATTTTGGATGTACCGCGCAGTATGCTGCCCGAAGTGCGCGCCAGCAGCGAGGTGTATGGCGAAACGATGGAAGGTTTGCTCGGTAGTCGCGTGAAAATCGCGGGCATTGCCGGTGACCAGCAGGCAGCGACATTTGGGCAGGCGTGTCATCAACGCGGCTTGGCGAAAAATACGTATGGCACGGGTTGCTTCATGCTGCTCAATACGGGCACGGAGGCTGTCCCGAGCAATAATAAATTGCTGACCACGGTGGCGTGGAAAGTGGGCGAATGCATGGAGTATGCGTTGGAAGGCAGCGTGTTCATCGGTGGTGCGGTGGTGCAATGGCTGCGCGACGGCTTGGGCATCATCCGCCATAGCGCGGAGGTCGAAACCTTGGCGGCAACGGTGAAAAGCAGCGATGGCGTATTCCTCGTGCCGGCGTTTGTCGGTTTGGGCGCGCCGTATTGGGACAGCTATGCGCGTGGCACGATCGTCGGCATCACGCGCGGCACAACGGCTGCGCACATCGCCCGCGCGGCTATGGACAGCATTGCGTTTCAAAGCGCGCAATTGCTCGAATGCATGCAGCAGGATTCGCATACGCCGTTGCATGAGTTGCGTGTGGACGGCGGCGCGAGCAATAACAATGCGATGATGCAGTTCCAAGCGGACATTCTCGGCGTACCGGTCGTTCGTCCGCGCGTGACTGAAACCACGGCTCTGGGCGCAGCGTATTTGGCCGGATTGGCTGTGGGTTTTTGGCAAGATCAGGCGGAAATCGCCAGCCAGTGGCAAGTGGATCGTCGCTTCGAGCCGAGCATGAGTGCGGACGAGCGGCAGGCGTTGATGGCGACGTGGAAACGTGCCGTGCAGCGCAGTATGGATTGGGAACAGCCGTTATAAGGGCAATGCCGCCGTAGCGAATACTGCGGCGGTGGAGATTTTTGTTAATCAATAAAAAAGGAAAGCAATATGAAACGCGCACAAATCATTCAATCGATTAGAGAAACCCCGTCATGGGACATGATTGTGATTGGCGGTGGCGCATCGGGATTGGGCACTGCGTTGGAGGCCGCCAGCCGTGGTTACCGCACCTTGCTGGTTGAAGCGCACGATTACGCCAAAGGTACCAGCAGCCGCAGTACCAAACTGGTGCACGGCGGCGTGCGCTATTTGGCACAGGGCAATGTTCACTTGGTGCGCGAAGCGTTGCACGAGCGCGGTCTATTGAAAAAAAATGCGCCGCATTTGGTGCATGATATGGGTTTTGTGATTGCGGCATACCAATGGTGGGCGGCGCCGTTCTATGGCATCGGCTTGAAAATGTACGACATGCTGGCGGGTAAATTGAACTTGAAATCCAGCCGCTACGTGAGCAAAGACGAAGCCTTGCGCCATGCGCCGACCTTGAAGCAAGAAGGCTTGAAAGGCGGTATTTTGTACTACGACGGACAGTTTGATGACAGCCGATTGGCGATCACCTTGCTGCGCACCTTTGAGCAACACGGCGGCGTAGCCGTGAACTATGCGCCGGTGGTTGGCTTGCTCAAAGACGGCTCTAAAATCGCCGGTGTCACGTTGCGCGATAGCGAAACCGGCGAAACCATCGAGGCGCGCGCCTCTGTCGTGGTCAATGCGACCGGCGTATTTGTCGATGACATTCGCCGCATGGAAAATCCGCAGGCCAAAGCCATGCTCTCGCCGAGCCAAGGCGTCCACGTCATTGTCGATAAAAAATTCCTACCGGGTGATGCCGCGATCATGATTCCGAAAACCGAGGACGGTCGTGTGCTGTTCGCCGTGCCGTGGCATGAGCATGTGGTGATCGGCACGACCGACACCGCAGTGCCGAACGTTGATCTGGAGCCGCGCGCCTTGGGCGAAGAGATTGACTTCATTCTGCGCACCGCTGCGCAATACCTCAATCCCGCGCCGAAACGCGAAGATGTACAAAGCATTTTTGCCGGATTGCGTCCACTGGTCAAAGCGGCGGAAGGTGGTGAAACCAAAGCCCTGTCGCGCGATCATGTCATTCGCATCAGCGAAGGCGGCTTGATCACCCTGACCGGCGGCAAATGGACGACCTACCGCCGCATGGGTGCGGACACTGTGAATCAGGCCGAAGGTCTGGTTAAATGGCAGGGTAAACCGAGCATTACCGAGGGCTTGAAACTGCACGGCTGGACTATGGATAATTTAGAAGAACACTGGAAAGTCTATGGCACGGATGCGCCGCTGATCCAAAAGCTCGATGGCGCGACGCAGATTCTCAATCCAGAATTGCCGTACACCGAGGCTGAAGTTCGCTGGGCGGTGCGCATGGAACAAGCGCGCACGGTCGAAGACGTATTGGCGCGTCGCCTGCGTGCGCTGCTGCTCAATGCTCGCGCCAGTGCGCACATGGCGCCGCGTGTGGCCGCCATCATTGCTGAAGAACTGGGCTACGATGAGGCATGGCAACAGGCGCAGGTGCGTGAATACAGCGAATTGGTCAGCGGCTATATCTTACAATGATTATTTTGGCCATAAAAAAAGCCCTTGTATTGCCAAGGGCTTTTTGCTTTTGATCTGATCATTCGTCTATTTATCCGACCAAACGGCAAGCTCATTTCCCGCTGGATCTTTGAAATGAAAGCGCCGACCACCCGGAAATGACAAAATCTCACGGGTGATGATACCGCCTAAATCCTTAATAATCGCATACGAGTTTTCCAGATTGTCGGAATAAATTACCGCGAGCGGAGCGCGAATGCTCGTGGCATCAAAACCGCAGGCAATGCCGCTGGAATCGGTGTCTATATAACTGGCTCCCCATTCGTTGAATTTCCACCCAAAAGCATCTGAATAAAAATTCTTGATTTGGGTAATGCTGTTCGAATCTTTACCGGAGAACTCGACATAATCAATGCTGTTGTGTTTGTGATTAGACATGAGACGCCCCTTTATCAAGATATATTAATCATCAGCGTATAGCAACGCATGTGCCGTGATCTCATCCAGCACCAAAGTATTCATCAAACGCCCTTCCAGTGCGCCGCGCAGCGCGGACACTTTACCCAAGCCGCTGACCACGCAGATCGCCGATTTCACCTTGCGCGTGATCGCCAAACTCGGACCGCTGGCGCGTTTGTTGAACGGAATATCCGCGAAGCTACCGTCGGCGCGGTAAAACACCGTGGCGATGTCGCCGATTGCGCCGGCGTTGGCCAACTCCTGTAAATCCGGCTCGTCCAAATACGCGGCGACATACACATGGCTCGGAATTTTTGCCGTGACGCTACCGACCGAGTAAATCAGCACATCTGCTTTCTCTTGGATGTCCAAAATATGTCGGATGGTGCGCTCACGCCACATCGCCTTTTTCGTGCGCGGGTCGTCAAAAAAAGTGGGTACAGGAAACAGGTGTGCTTGCGCACCATAATTCTGTGCAAAACGCGCAATGGTATCGGTCACAAAGCCACTGACCAGATCGAGCGAGTTGGCACTGCCGTTGAGCTGTACGAACATTAAGTCGGGGATATTTTTCGGCGTCAATGCCCGCGATACCGCATCCAGCGTGGTTCCCCACGCCAAGCCGACCACTTGTCGCGGGCGCAGATTTGCATTTAATAAATTGGCCGTCGTCACCGCCACGCGCTCCAGCCAGACATCCTCATTGCTACCCATCGGAACGCTGACCACATGCGGCGTGATGAAGGGATAACGCTGTTTGAGTTGCGCTTCCAAGCTTTTCGGATGCGCTTGTGGATCATGAATATGAATTTCCACCAGACCGGTTTGCTTAGCAAACGTCAAAAGACGACTGACTTTCGGGCGCGACAAACTCAACTCGCGCGCCACTTCGTCGGAAGTCAAACCTTGATGGTAGTACAAGCGCGCCACTTGAACGGCGAGGGTGTTTTGCTCTTCCAAATGAGCAGCGGAGGACGATTTACGACGTGACATAAAGGGGTTGTGGGCAGGATTAAAATGATGAGCCATTATGCCATATTGTCTGAGAAGACAAAGGATTTCATACGCGTTCGTTGTGCCGGTGCGGGAATATTGATGAATTGGGGGTACTTACTAAATAGATCAATAAAAAACGAGCGTATTTACTTTTTGAGCATAAAAAATGGCTTATCGCAAGGATAAGCCATTTTTAGATTTTTTGGTAGGTCGTACAAGATTCGAACTTGTGACCAACGGATTAAAAGTCCGCTGCTCTACCAGCTGAGCTAACGACCCAAAAGAGAATGAAATTATAGGGATATTGCCGGATTCTGTCAATGATATTTGTGTGAATTTCTAAGGTTTTTTTGCTGAGGTGTTGGATGTTGTCAAATAAATTTACGTGAAAACGCTGAATTTTAGGTTTTTTGATTGAACACGTGTTCGGCGAAGCAAGTACAATTCAGTCTGTTGGTCGGCTATGGCATCGTTGATTTTTGGGGAGCTTAATTCCAAAAATGGATGCGCTGACCGTATTGAATGGATTGGGATATGAATAATTTTTCGGGCGATGATTTGTCGTTGTTGCGTACGCCGCCGCATTCGATTGAGGCGGAGCAGTCGGTATTGGGTGGCTTGATGCTGGACAATATGGCATGGGATAAAATCAGCGATGTGGTGCATGAGGATGATTTTTATCGTTATGACCACCGGTTGATATTTAAAACGATCATGGGGTTGATTGAGAAAACGCATCCGGCGGATGTGTTGACGGTGTTTGAGTCTTTGCAAAACCAAGGGCGGCTGGATGATGTCGGCGGCATGGCGTATTTGAATGCATTGGCGACCGGTGTTTCGTCGGCGGTGAATATCCGTCGCTATGCAGAGATCATTCGTGACCGCAGTTTGTTGCGCAAGTTGATTTCGGCGTCGGACAATATTGCCGAGTCGGCGCTTAGTCCGCAGGGACGTGACACGAATGAGATCATTGATTCGGCGGAGAAGGCGATTTTGCAGGTGTCGCAGGATGGCCAACGCGGTAACAATGAGTTTATCGAGTTGCCGGTGGTACTCAAAGATGTGTTGGAAATGATCAATGAGCTGCACGAGCGCGAGCATATGGATGATGTGACCGGCGTGGCGACGGGCTTTGCGACGCTGGATAAAATGACGTCGGGGCTGCAAAAAGGTGATTTGGTGATTATTGCGGGTCGTCCGTCGATGGGTAAAACTTCGTTTGCGATGAATATTGCCGAGCACATTGCGATTGAGGAGGGCTTGCCGGTCGCGGTGTTTTCGATGGAGATGGGTGCGGAGCAGTTGGGTTTGCGCGTATTGGGTTCGGTCGGCCGGATCAATCAAAATCATTTGCGCACGGGTAAGTTGACCGATCAGGATTGGGAACATTTGACCGTGGCGATTGAAAAAACCCGCGATACGCAGTTGTTCATCGATGAGACGCCGGGCTTGAGCGCGCTGGAATTGCGTTCGCGCGCGCGTCGTTTGCACCGCACTTGCGGCGGTTTGGGCATGATTATGGTGGATTATATTCAGTTGATGAGCTCGCCCAATAATACGGAAAATCGTCAGGCGCAGATTTCGGAAATTTCGCGCGGTTTGAAATCTTTGGCGCGTGAATTGGATTGCCCGGTAGTTGCCCTGTCACAGCTCAGTCGTGCGGTGGAGAACCGGCCGGATAAACGTCCGATGATGTCGGATATTCGTGAGTCAGGTGCGATTGAGCAGGATGCGGACATCATTATGTTTGTGTATCGTGAGGAATATTATCTGCAAAAAGATGGCGAAAGCGTCAATCAGCAAAAATTGGACGAGGCGCGGGGCAAAGCGGACATCATCATTGGCAAACACCGTAATGGTCCGACCGGGGTGGTGAAGCTGGCTTTCCACGGTGAGTTTACGCGCTTTGATAATCTGGCGTATGCCGATGATTATGCGGATTATTGATCCGTGTCTGTGGTGATGTGATGAATATGACGTATGTAGTTCCGTTAATCCTCAATCTGATTTTATTCGCCTCGGCGTATTATGTCGGACGACGTTTGATTAACCCGAGTTGGTCGGGCTCAGTGCGTTTTGCGCTGTGGTGCGCAGTGTTTATCATGGCCTTCAGCTTGCCAGTGTCGTTTGTGTTTCGCCGATTTTGGCTCCCGCTCGGGCATGTGGGGGTGATTCAGGTGCTGCAATACGCGATGGGTTTGTACTCGATTGTGTTGTTCATGACGCTGGCGCGGGATATTTTTTTATTTCTGAGCGGTATGGTGGAACGCTCAATGGCGCGTCACCAAAAGCGCGCGACACAATTTCAAAGCTATGCGTCGTATGAAACGCAGAACAAGCGTCGTGATTTTTTGCGTGAATCAAGCCGCTGGGGCGCATTGGTGCTGACCACCGGCGTGTTTGGTCGCGCGGCGGTGGATGCGAATGATATGCAGCCGACTGTGGTGAATGTCTCCGTGCCGATTCGCAATTTACCCCCCGCGCTGGAAGGCGTACGCATCGTGCAAATTTCGGACGTGCATATCGGGCAGATTCGCCACGAGCAGCGTTTGGTCGATGCGGTGGTGGCGACGGTGAATCAATTAAACGCCGACATCATTGCTCTGACGGGGGATTTGACCGATGGCACGGTGGCGCAGTTGCGTGATCAGGTGGCACCGCTGGCGCAGATGCGGGCGAATCATGGCCGGTTTTTTGTGACCGGCAATCATGAGTATTACACCGAAAAGGCGGAAAATTGGTTGGCGGAGTGGGCGCGTTTGGGCTTTACCACTTTGCAAAATCAACATGCTGTATTGAATATCAACGGCGCACCGCTGGTGGTCGCCGGTGTGCATGATTTGCGTGCCAGTCAGCGCCATGCTACGCATGTGTGCAGCCCGCAATTGGCTTTGCAGGGCGCGCCGACGGGGGCGAATACGCCCACCATTTTACTGGCGCATCACCCCGATACCGCTCAATTGACCGAGGGTTTACCGATTGATTTGCAATTGTCCGGCCACACGCATGCTGGACAGTATTTTCCCGGGACGTGGATTGTGCGCTGGGTTCATGATTTTGCTCAGGGCTTGAGTGCGAATGGGCGCGGCTGGGTGTATGTGAACTCGGGCACGGGTTATTGGGGGCCGGCGCTGCGTTCGACCGATATTGTGAGCGAGGTGACGCTGCTGACACTCACGCGAGGATAGCTCATCACGCCAGTGCGATACAATGTAAAAAGCCTGCACGATTGCAGGCTTTTTCAGTACATGCGTTAATTACTTTTTATTCACTTTTCATTCTTCATTTTCATGATGCCCATCGTATCCAACACCAACTTTTCGTAGAAGGTCTCGGAAGTGCCGCGTTTCATCTTGTACATAAAGTATTTTTCAAAGCCGACTTTGGCGTAATGCACCCATTTGCCTTCGCCGAACCAGCTGGTGTTGCGCGGGGGGATCTGCGGCATGGCAATAAAGGCCGCACCGCGATCTCCAAAATCGGCCAAGCAAATCGCGTTCCAAGTGGCTTCTTCGGTTGGCTGTTGACCGTCCATGACCATGCGGATGTTTTTCGCTGTGGTTTTGCTCATGGATTCGATCATGTAGCCGGTTTTCGGCGTGCCGACGGGCACGGGTGTGGCTTCCACCGGCGGGATGGCGACGCACACACCGACCGCGTAAATATTCGGGTATTTCGTGTTGCGCTGGTGTTTGTCGATGGTGATGAAGCCGCGCGGATTGGTCAGTCCTTCGAGACCAAACACGGCGTCCACGCCTTTGAACGCGGGCAACATCATGGAGTAGTTGAACGGTAATTCATGCTCTTTTTTCACCGTGCCATCGTCGTTGTGCTCGGCGACATACATTTTGCCGGCTTCGACTTTGGTGACTTTGGCATTGCAAATCCATTTGATGCTGCGGTTGCGGAAAATCGATTCGATCATGCCTTTGGAGTCACCCACACCACCCAAACCGAGATGACCGATGTACGGCTCGGAGGTGACGAATGTGATCGGGACTTGATTGCGGATTTTGCGGCGGCGTAAATCGGTTTCCATAATCATGCAGTATTCATACGCAGGGCCAAAGCACGATGCGCCCTGTACTGCGCCGACCACGATCGGGCCGGGATTTTGCACGAAATTCTGCCACTCCTGCGCCGATAAGGCGGCGTGGTCAACGTGGCAGATGGACTGCGTGTGTCCGCCATGCGGGCCGAGGCCTTCGATTTCATCAAAGGCCAGTTTGGGGCCGGTGGCGATGATCAGAAAATCATAGTTAATCGAGCTGCCATCGTTCAGTTCCAACTGATTTTGCTCGGGATGCACGCGTTTGACACCGTTGGCCATGAAATCGATATTGCGTCGATTCAGGTAGGTGCCTGCGTCCAGTTCGATCTCCTCGCGCTTGCGCCAACTGACCGCTACCCACGGATTGGAGGGCACAAAATGAAAGGTGGGTCTGTCTGAAATGACGGTGATTTTGTCTTCTTTACGCGCGTGGTGGCGCATGTCATAGGCCATGGTCATGCCGCCTAAACCTGCGCCGATAATCACGATGTGTGCCATGTTGTCTCCTAATGGGGTGTTGGTTTGAGTCTACCGCTCGGAATGTATATAAGCGTACGCCGATTTATAGAATTAAATCAAGACTTATTTTAATAATTAACAAATTAATTGATTAATTAAATAGTGAGTATTAGAAAAATAAGTGGCAATTAGAGAAAATAGGCGTCGGGGTTAAATTTCCGCCGGATCGACTTCGATCAACCAAGTCAGGCGGGATTTTTGAGCGATCAGCTGCGCTTGCCAGAGCGGTAAAAACGCTTGCAATCGGGCGCGCGAGGTGCATTCGACCAGCACTTGAGCGCGTTCGCTGTGCTTGACGCGCATCATGTGCATCGGCACGGCGGCGTTGACCACGATGCTGGCGAATTCGGGCTGTTCGCTGATGAGGGACAGTGCCAACTCGCGCGCGGCCTGCGCGAAGGCGTGTGCCTGCTCGTACGCATCCGCGCCCACCTGCAACAAGGCATGCGCGCCAAACGGCGGTAAACTCAGTTGGCGACGCACATCCAGTTCCTCGGTGGCAAATTCGCTGAAGCGATGCGCGAGTAGATGCTGCCAAATCGAATGCTCAACGAAGCGGCTTTGAATCAGCACCTCGCCCGCGTATTGTCCACGTCCGGCACGGCCAATGACCTGTTGCAACTGTGCGAACAGCTTTTCGGGCGCGCGGTAATCCTGCGCAAACAGCCCGCTGTCTGCGTCCAATACGCCGACGACGGTCAAATTCGGCCAGTCGTGGCCTTTGGCCAAAATCTGCGTGCCAATCACGATGTCCACTTCACCGGCGGCGATTTGTTGCAATTGCCGCTCCAGTGCGCCTTTGAGACGGGTTGAATCGGCATCCAGACGCATCACGCGCGCGTTGGGCCAACGCAGTTGGATGGTTTCCTCCAAACGTTGCGTGCCTTGGCCAATCGGTACGATTTCGCTGTTGCCGCAGCTGGGGCATTGTTTTGGTACGGCGTGGTGCGCGCCGCAGTGGTGGCAATGCAGTTGGCGTGAGCTTTTGTGGTACACCATGTGCGCCGAACACGCGGTGCAGTCGGCGATCCAACCGCAGTGCGTGCAATACACCACCGGCGCATAGCCGCGACGGTTTTGGAACAGCAAGCTCATCTGCCCGCGTGCCAACGCGGCGTCCACCGCCTGAATCATCGGCTGGCTCAGACCATCGTGCGCGTGGCGCTGCTGCGTGTTAATCAAATGCACTTTGGGCAATTGCGCACCGGAGCTGGCGCGTTGCTGCAAAACATGCAGGCTGTAACGACCCGATTGCGCGCTTTGCCAGGTTTCAAAAGACGGTGTGGCCGAACCCAAAATAATCGGTATGCCCAATTGATGCGCGCGGTAAATCGCCACGTCGCGCGCCGAATAGCGAATGCCGTCCTGCTGACGATAGGACGGATCGTGCTCCTCATCGACCACGATGGCGCGCAGATTCGGAATCATTGAGAGGATGGACAGGCGCGTGCCCAAAATTACCCGCGCGTGGCCATAGGCGGCACGCCACCATGCGAGCAGGCGCTCGCCATCGTTCAAACCGCTGTGCAAGGACACCACCGCTTGCTCGCCAAAACGCTCGATCAGTCGCTGCGCGAATTGTGGGGTCAGATTGATTTCGGGCACCAAGATCAACACTTGCGCGCACTCGTCATGCTGCAAAATCTGCGCCAAATAATGCAAATACACCTCAGTTTTGCCGCTACCGGTGATGCCGAACAGCAATTGCGGTGCGGGCGGCTCGTTCGTGTTCTGCGTTGCGCTTTGTGTTGTGCTTAAGAGCGCATCCAGCACGGACTGCTGCTGCGCATTGAGTTGTAATGGCGCGTGAAATTCGACGGGCGCAGGCAAACCGGCATCCAGTGCGGCGCGTTTACGCCACTGCTGCCAAGTGCGTTTGCCCTGTTGCAACTGCCAAACGCCTTCGTCATCCTGCACAAAATTCGCGGGCACGCGCAGTTTTTTCGGCAATGCAGGCAAACTCACTTCGCCCAAGCCGCGCTGATAATAGCGCGCCATGAAACGCATTAATTGCAACCAGGTCGCATCCGCGCGCGGAACGCTCGGTACCGCGCCAACGACCGATTTGAGCTTGTTTGCGGGTACATCCGTCGTATCGGCGGTGTCAAACACCCAGCCGACCACGGTGTTGGCTACACCGCGCTTGTTCGGGCGGCCAAACGGCACAATCACCGCGCGTCCGAGCCATGCGTCGCGGTTGTGCTCATCCAAGCATTCACCGTCCGGTAAAGCGATCGAACGGGGCGCGTAGTCAAACAGCCCGTCCGCCGAAACGGCTACGGGCACATCACACGCCACACGCAAAACCCAAGTTGTCATTTATCGCGCTAAACTCAAAAAATTATTAACATTAGACAGCATTTCTTTGATTTTATTAGAGAATTTTAATTGCCCACAAAATCTGTGGATAACTCTGTGGGTAAACCGTGTAAAACCGAGCCAAACCCTGTCAAAATCAGGCTTTCCAACAGACTGAGCAATTTTTACACATTTATGAAAAATCATAAAAAACAATGACTTACGTGAAAATATAAGCTCAATAAATCTCAAAATCAAGCAATGCCGCGTCTGTTCTGAGGCTTAACAATTTTGTGCGTAAGTCAAGCCAAAACCACAGAAAAAACTCAAAAAAAAGACAAAAAATCCCGACGAACTATGTTAGTGCCATGGCGCCAATACCATTTATGCCATGATTGCACCGATTCAGACTTGAAAACGGTGGATAAATTCAGTGAACATTGCCAATAATCGCTTGGTTCGGTTCAAAATTTACTGCAAACAAACCCAGCGTCGCATCCGATGATCACGTTTGGATGGCGCTCACAGATTGACCAATTTCGGCATAGGCGAATCGTCTGAAACAATATGGCGGCCAAGCGAATTATTTAAAAATATTGAATAAAAACAGTATATTAGATCGTAATTTGCATCGCTCGCACAGCGCCGGATGATGCGACGGGTTATCCACCCATGTAAGCCGTTACTTTTTGGGTAACTCTGCGACGAACCTCAAAAACGCCTGTCATATCAAGTGTCTACATCCGCGATTCGGCTGTGGATAACTTTGTGTACAACTTATCTCAGAGCGGTATCTACCTGTTTCACCCCTATCCAATATAGATAGCCGCTTTGATTGCTTCACTTCACTCTTTTTTAGCTTCGCGCTGACTGCGGCTGTAACGATGCACCTCATCGACCAAGACACCCACAGCGTCCGGATTGACGAATTGCGAAATGCCGTGTCCCAGATTGAAGACATGGCCGACATCTGCGCCGTATTCGTCCAATACTTGGCGCACCGTTTGGCGAATCACCGCTTCGCTGCCGAACAAGATCGACGGGTCAATGTTGCCTTGCAACGCCACTCGGCCATTCACACGCGCTTTAGCCTGCGTCAGATTGGTCGTCCAGTCCAAGCCAAGCGCATCCGCGCCGATATCGCACATGGCTTCGAGCCATTGGCCGCCGCCCTTGGTGAATACGATCACGGGGACTTTCGCGCCATCCTCTTTACCGTCCACCGTGCGGTTCAATTGCGCCACGACCTGACGCATATACGCCAGTGAAAACTCTTGATAACAGCGGTGTGAGAGCGAGCCACCCCATGTGTCGAACAGCATGACGGCCTGCGCACCGGCGGCGATTTGTGCATTCAAATACGATGCTGTGGCGTGCGCATTCACCGACAAAATATGGTGCAACAGGTCAGGGCGCGAATACATCATGGTTTTGATCGTGCGAAAATCGCTGGAGCTGCCGCCCTCCACCATATAGCAGGCGATGGTGTACGGACTGCCGGCAAAGCCGATCAGCGGGACGCGGCCATTGAGCGATTTGCGAATTTGCGTCACCGCGTCAAACACATACTGCAATTTCGCCATGTCAGGCACTTCGAGGCGCTGTACGGCGACTTCATCTTGCAATGGGCGGTCGAATTTCGGCCCCTCGTTTTCCACGAAGCGCAAACCCAGTCCCATCGCGTCCGGTACGGTCAAAATGTCGGAGAACAAAATCGCCGCGTCCAAGTTATAGCGGTCAATCGGCTGAATCGTGACCTCGGTGGCCAGCTCGGGATTCTGCGCCAGTTGCATGAAGCTGCCGGCCTGCGCGCGCGTGGCGCGGTATTCCGGCAAATAACGTCCCGCTTGGCGCATCAGCCAAATCGGCGTGTATTCGGTTGGCTCGCGGCGCAGTGCGCGTAAAAACGTATCGTTTTGAAGGGGAGCAAATGTGGTCATAACCAACTTTCTCAAAATAGGATGTCAAACTTGCGCGCATGGATGAAACATCCGCAGGCATCAGGGGAATTAGGTAAAGGTGACATTGTACCAATGTATCGACGTGAAATTCAAAATCTATGGGCTGAGCGTGTGGCAGCGCAGTTTCACCACAAAGCTTTGATTCGGGATGGTACACGCAAGCGCCCTGATTTTGAGTACAATGCGAGTTGAAAAAACAAAGGGCAACAATTGATTTTCATGAAAGGATGCACGATGAGCGAACAAACTTATGTGGTCAGCGGCATGACCTGCCAACACTGCGTGGCGCGCGTACAAACCACTTTATCCGCCGTGGCGGGCGTTGACGGTGTTCGGGTTCAACTCATGCCGCCGCGCGCCGTGGTCAACGGCTCGGCGCCATTGCCTGAGCTGCAAAACGCCTTGGCAGGAACCAGTTTTAAAATCGAACCGATGAATTAAGACCGCGCGGGCAACCGTATTCCTGCACCATTGCGCCATTTGATTGTCATGGGAGCAGTGGTTCAGCGTTTTACTTCGCCTTTTAACTGATTGATCGTGAAATCCCCCATCCGAATACGGATGGGGGATTTTTTTTGCCGATCGCTTGAGGAGGCACTAACTGGCGTTTGTGCTGAGTGCTGTTTTGTTTGAAAGATGACTCCTATGCGATGTCTTGGTGCGTCCTCACAATCTTTCCATTTTTTGATAACGCTGTGTGTGGGCGTTGTCATAGGATTTGAACGAGTTCCCCTGTACATCGTCCAGTGGTGTGTTTTTGATGGTTTTATTTGGGGTACGGGACGGGCGTGTTGGGTTGCTTCGACGGATTGTCAGTCAATGGGTGTTGATCGTCAGATTGCTGGCTTTGCTTGAAAATCCAACCCGACACTCGGTAGGTTGTTCCATATTTTTTAGGAGTCTCAATAATGAGTACGAATAATAAAGCTTCCGCACCTAAGGAAGAGGCGCATTTATCGCGCGTGCTGGGGCCTATGCATTTGTGGGCGCTGGCGGTTGGTTTGGTAATTTCGGGTAACTATTTCGGCTGGAGTTACGGTATGGAGTCCGGCGGGCCGATGGGCTTGCTGATTGCCTTGATTCCGGTGACGCTGTTTTATGTGACGTTTATGTTGTCGTATTCTGAGTTGGCCACCATGATTCCGCACGCGGGCGGGCCGTCTGCCTATGCGCGTCGCGCGATGGGCACGTTTGGCGGTTATATGAATGGGGTGAGCTGCTTGATCGAATTTGTGTTTGCACCACCGGCGATTGCCTTGGCGGTCGGCGGCTATATTGAGAATTTGACCGGCGGGGCGTTTCCGGCGATTCCGACGGCGATTGGTGCATATTTTCTGTTCATTTTCATCAATTATCTGGGGATGAAAACTTCGGCGAAATTTGAGATGGTGGTGACGGTGATTGCCTTGATCGGTCTGGTGATTTTCTGGGTGGCCGCGGCGCCGCATGTGAAAATGGAAAACATTGGTACGCTGCAAAATGGCTCGGCAGGCTATATGGGTGCGGTGGTGTTTGCGATTTGGTTCTATCTGGCGATGGAGGGCGGCGCAATGGCGGCCGAGGAAATGCGCGATCCGCAAAAAGATATTCCGAAAGGCTTTTTGACCGGTAACGCGACCTTGATGGTGATGGGTATTTTGACCTTGATTTGTACGGCCGGTATTGCCAATTACAAAGATGTGATGAGCATTGACTTTCCATTGCCTGCGGCGTTGGAAGAGGCGTATGGCAAAGGCGCGACCATTGCCAAAGTGGTCAACGTGATCGGTCTGTTCGGTTTGATCGCTTCTTTGCATGGGATCATTGTTGGTTATTCACGCCAAACGTTTGCGATGGCGCGTACCGGTTATTTGCCGAAGTTTTTGGCTAAAATCAATCCGAATACTCATGTGCCGGTTTGGGCGCTGTTGGTTCCGGGTTTGTTGGGTATCGGCGTGATTTCTCTGGGCTTGTTCAATAAAGACATCGCTACGGGTTTGACCGCGACCATGATCACCATTTCGGTATTTGGTTCGGTGGCTATGTATATTTTGAGCTTGATCAGCCTGTTCATTCTGCGTCAGCGAGAGCCGGAATTGAAACGTCCGTTCAAAGTGACTTATCCGCTGGTTCCTGCAATTAGCTTGATTTTGGCGTTCTTCTGTTTGTACTGCGTGATTGCGTACAATCTATCCACGCTGATTTGGGTGTTTGTGGTGTATGCGGTGGCTTTGGCGTACTACTTCATCTGGGGTAATAAACGCATCCGTCCGTTCAACGAAGAGTTTGGCGTATTGGACGAATTGGAATAAAAATCCTGTGTGCGAACAGCGGAGACCGTCGTCACCGCTGTTCCACGCAAAGCGTTGCCCACAGCAGTTTGGCTGAGTTGGAAAGTTATCCGATCAAAAGTTAGCATAAACCAACAAAATAATAATCTGCAAACTTTCCAAATTTTGCTAATGCTTAGGCGTCAGTCTGTCCTACTATTAATCCGTGGCGTTTTAATCGGCAGTTCAAAAAGGAAGCACGGCGATGTTGAACAACAAAGAGCGCATCATTCAAGAATTTGTCCCCGGGAAACAGGTGACATTGGCGCATTTGATTGCGCATCCGATGGAGGATTTGAGCAAAAAAATCGGCGTGCCGGGCGCGGAAGCGATCGGGATTTTGACGCTGACGCCGGGCGAAACCGCGATGATTGCGGCGGATATTGCCACCAAGGCGGCAGCGGTGCAAATCGGCTTTCTGGATCGATTCACCGGCGCGGTGGTGTTGTACGGCACGGTTGGTTCGGTCGAAGAGGCGCTGACGCAGGTGGTGACGACCTTGACCCGTATTTTGAATTACGCCGCGTGCGAAATTACCCGTACTTAGTGCGCTTAGGCGGAGGAATTTAAGTGGATATGCCAACTCATGACACCGCAGTGACGCGCTACAGCCCGAAAGGCTTTCGGTCATTCATGCTGCTGGGTTCGGTTGAGGCGGGGAAATCCACACTGCTCAAGGCGCTACTGGGACGCCCCGAGGAGGTGCGCAAAACGCAGGCCGTCGAGTTTGCCGAAAGCTGCGTGGATACGCCGGGCGAATACTTTAGCCATCCGCGTTTTTACCACGCACTGATTCAGACCTCGTTGGACGTGACCTGCTTGATCTACGTGCATCCGGCCAATGATGTGGCGTGTCGTTTGCCGCCCGGCCTGATGGACATTTATTCGGACAAAGAGTTGATTGCCGTGATCAGCAAAACCGATTTGCCCGATGCGCAGCCGGATGCGGTGGAGCGGATACTGCGTGAGCAAGAAGATTTTCACGGCAAAATTTTCCGCACCGCGAGCAATGATCCCGCCAGCGTGGCGGTACTGCGCGATTATTTACTGCTACCCGATCTTGCGGGTACGACCAAACCCTGAACTTTGAGGTTGATTATGAAACGAATCATTACAGCCGAAACCATCCGACAAATGGCGCACGAAGGCAAAAAGCAATTGGAAGTCAACTTTACCGAATGCTTGATCACGCCGGAGGCGCGGGTGATCGCCGCCGAATTGGGCGTGGCGCTGAGCGAGATTGTCGCCTCCGATTTAGCCAAAGCACCCATTGCGGACAAAACATGCGCGCTCAAAGATAAAACCGTCGGTGCGCAACCTTCTGCAACCGAATTGGCGCAAATCCGCGCGGCAGTGTTGGCGCAATTACCGCACGGTGCGGCCACGCCTGAATTGGTCGATCAATTGGTACGCAAAATGTTGGCTGAGTCACGCCCAGAGCCTGCGCCGAGCGCAGCCGATGGCGGACAAAATCAAGAAGTTCACACCCTCGCCAGCGGTATCAAACGCATCAAGGGCGATCGGGTGCAACTCTCGCAATTTGTCGGCGTGAGCGATCATCAGGTCGGCTTGGCGGACGTCATTACCTCGGCGGATAAAAGCTCGATGGCCGCGGGATTCATGGCGTGGAAAGAATGCTTTTTCCCGTGGACGCTGAACTACGACGAGGTGGATATTGTGCTCGAAGGCGAATTGCACATCCGCAATGGCGGGCAAACCGTGGTCGGCAAAGCGGGCGATGTGATTTTTATCCCGAAAGGTTCGAGCATCGAATTTGGCACGCCGAGCACGGTGCGGTTTTTCTACGTGACCTATCCGGCGGATTATTTGGCGCAGTAAACTAAGTCCAACCACATTGAGTGCACACATGGCAACCCCGACATTTATCACCGAAAACTGGCTGCGCGAGCAGTTCGGCTTGGCACACGGAACCGAGGTTCAGCTGCCGGCGAACGCGCGTCTGACGCCATCGGCGCAGGGTTTGCTCGATGAACGGCACATCACGGTGAAATACATCGACGAGAGCGGGCGCGTGTTCATCCCGAAAACGGGGCAAAACGCGAGCGATGCGACATTCACCGACGGCTTCAGCTTAAAACAGGTGCATCCGCTCACGACGTCGGACGAATGGTCGGTGCCCGATTGCCTGTTGTGTCAGCAAAAAGTGGCGCAAAAGCCCGACACACTCACGCACATTGATGCGCATCATCTGGTGTCAAAAAACGATCCGAGATTACTGTTCCGTGGCAAATTGGACAGTGTGATCGCGCTGGCGGTGTTGACGCAGATTCAATTGCAAACTGCGCCAAGCGCGAATGAAGCGCCCCACACGATGATGCCGCAACTCATGCGCTATATGGCCGATGTGCGCTCGGCACTGGGCAATGTACTCAAGGCCGAAGCCACAGGCGAGCCGATGCGTGCGGTGGCTTTGGGTAATTTGAGCGACGAAGCGATTCACCGCATGTCGCACCATCCGCTGAAATATTTGGGGCACGATCATCTGGTGCCGGATGAGCAGCAGGGTTTTCAGGTGGCGATTTTGAATCTCTTGCGCGCGCAGATACGCGAGGCCGAATTGTACGCGGCGCAGATTTACATCACACGCGATTTTCGGGTGAAACGCCCAGATATCATGCAGGCGCTCAATCGTCTCTCCAGCGCGGTGTATGTGTTGATGGTCTGGACGTATTTGGCCACGCAGGGCAAATACGTGGATTTGGAACAGGTGACGCTATGAACCTGATCGAACAAGCAGCTCGCTACGCGATACAACATCCGGCTCGGGTGATCTTCCCCGACAGTCTGGATGAGCGCTCGGTGCGTGCGGCCATGAGCTGGGTAGACAACGGTTATGGACAGGCGGTTTTGCTGGCTAATCCGTTTGCGCTGCGCGCGTTTTGCTTGCAACTGGGGGTGAAACTGTCGCCGAAAATCGGTGTGATTGATCCGGTGAATTCGCCGTGGTACGAGGGATTTGTGCGCCAGCTGAACGCAGAGAAACCGAAATGGACGTCGGAGCAAACGCGTGAGGTTTTGATCTGTCCTTTGTCGTTCGCCGCCATGATGCTGCGCGCGGGCAAAGCGGATTACTGCATTGCGGGCAATGTGTCGTCCACCTCAAATGTACTGCGCGCGGGCATTCGGATTTTGGGTTTGGCGGCGGGCAATCAAACCGTATCGTCGATTTTCTTCATGGTGCCGCCGCCTGAGCGAGCGGATGCGGAGATACTCGGTTTTGCCGATTGTGCGGTGATTCCCGAGCCGACGCCGGAGCAGTTGGCCGACATTGCATTGGCCTCAGCGAGCAGCTATCAGAACCTGACGGGTAATACGCCGCGCGTCGCGATGCTGTCCTTTTCCAGTCATGGCAGTGCGAAGCACGAGAGCGTGGACGCAGTGCGTGCGGCAACCGAGTTGGTGAAATCACGCGCGCCATCATTGCTCATTGATGGTGATTTGCAGTTCGATGCGGCGTTTGTACCCAAAGTGGCCGCGCAAAAAGTGCCGGATAGCCCACTTCAGGGACGCGCCAATGTATTGATTTTCCCAAATCTGGCGGCGGGGAATATCGGCTATAAAATGGTTCAGCGCTTGGGCGGCTACGATGCGCTCGGGCCGATGATTCAAGGTTTAAGTTATCCCATGCACGATTTATCCCGAGGATGCAGTGCAGAGGATATGGTGGAAACAGCTTTGTTGGCTATGAAAATGAGTCCAGTCAAAGTCTGATGTTGTGGTTGCCCTCACGGGTATTTTTAAATGGAGAAAAAAATGGAAGCTTTAGGCATGATTGAAACCAAAGGTTTGGTGGCTTTGATTGAGGCATCGGATGCGATGGTAAAAGCAGCGCGTGTCAAACTCGTGGGCGTGAAACAAATCGGTGGCGGTTTAGTCACTGCGATGGTTCGTGGCGACGTAGCGGCTTGTAAAGCGGCGACCGACGCAGGCGCGGCAGCCGCACAACGCGTGGGTGGCGAAGTGATCGCCGTGCATGTGATTCCACGTCCGCACGCGGATTTGGAAGACATGGACATGTTCCCGATCAAAATGACGGGCAGTATGGATCGATAAGCCCATGAATTCAATCCTCAGCGGTGTGGGCTTGGCGCAAGCCGCCAACACCGCCTGAGAATGAATTTTAATGGGTAGCGCGCGAGTAAAGTGGGTAACTCAAACAGATAACTCAAGCGGGTAACTCAAGCAGGGTAATTCAAACAGATTGCAACGGGTTGTAACAACGTCAAGTGATCTGTCTGCGGTCTGGAATGACAATTCTGCCGATTCATCGAATGGGGAGAAAGGCTGTTTGCGTCCGATTAACCCCGATGTTCAGAGCGGCATCAGTCAAAAAGAGGGTGGCTATGGAATTAGCAGTGGTAGTGGGTCAAGTGGTCTCGACGGTCAAACATCCCGGGCTGGAGCATGACCGTTTGCTTGCCGTGGAGTTAATCGACTCGGATGGTCAGTCGAAAGGCGGCGTGTATGTCGCGGTTGACCCGATTGGCGCGGGAGATGGCGAATGGGTTCTGGTGGTGCGCGGTAGTTCCGCCCGCCAAGCCAAATCAACCCAATCAACGCCAGTGGACATGAGCATCGTGGGCGTGGTGGATGAGGTGGTCATCAAAGGCAAGGTGGCGTACCACAAATAGCCGCAAACACAGTGGCACAGTAGCAAACAAAATCAATGAATGCCAATGAACCCATGTAAGGGGAGTGGATCATGGATGTGAATACACAAGATATAGAACGGATTGTTCGAGCCGTATTATCGAGCATCAACAGTGCGTCTCCGGCAGGTGCAACGATTGCAGGGCAAGCCGCTCAACAGGTCGCACCGGGGGTTTTTAACGAATTGGACGACGCGGTAGCGGCGGCGATGCAGGCACAAAAATCGCTCAAAACCATCGCCATGCGCAACCTCGTGATTGCGGCGATTCGCCAAGCAGGCGAGCAATACGCGCGCGAATTGGCCGAGTTGGCCGTAGCCGAAACCGGTATGGGGCGGGTGGAAGACAAAATTGCCAAAAATATTTCACAGGCGCGTCATACGCCCGGTACCGAGTGCCTCGCACCGCAGGCATTGACCGGTGACCACGGTTTGACCCTGATCGAAAACGCGCCGTGGGGCGTGATTGCCTCGGTCACGCCGTCCACCAATCCGGCGGCAACGGTCATCAACAACGCCATCAGCATGATTGCGGCGGGCAATGCGATTGTATTTGCACCGCATCCGGCGGCGAAAAAAGTCTCGCAACGCGCCATCACTGTGCTCAATGAAGCCATCGTTGCGGCAGGCGGGCCAGCCAATTTGCTGGTGACGGTCGCCGTGCCGAACTTGGAAACCGCGCAGCGTCTGTTCCGCTATCCGGGTATTAAATTGCTCGTGGTGACGGGCGGTGACGCGGTGGTGGAAGCCGCACGCGAACACACCGACAAGCGCCTGATCGCCGCCGGTGCGGGCAATCCGCCTGCCGTGGTCGATGAAACCGCCGATATTGCGAAAGCCGCGCGCGACATCGTCTACGGCGCGTCGTTTGACAACAACATCATTTGTGCGGATGAAAAAGAAATCATCGTCGTCTCCTCGGTGTGCGATCAGCTCAAAGCTGAGATGAAGAACAACAAAGCGGTCGAGTTGACCGCCGAGCAGGCGCAAAAATTGATTCCGATTTTGCTGACCAAGGTGGATGAACAGGGTCGTGGCTCGGTGAGCCGCGATTGGGTCGGGCGTGACGCCGCGAAAATCGCCGCTGCCATTGGTCTGAATGTGCCGGCGGATACGCGCCTGCTGTTCGTCGAAACTGATGAACACCACCCGTTCGCCGTGACCGAACTGATGATGCCGGTGATTTCCGTGATTCGCGCGTTTGACGTGGATCACGCGATTGATCTGGCGGTCAAATTGGAAGGCGGTTGTCTGCATACCGCCTCCATGCACTCGAAAAATCTGGACAACATTGACCGCATGGCGAATTTAATCAACAGCTCGATTTTCGTGAAAAACGGGCCGTGCATCGCCGGATTGGGTTTTGGCGGCGAAGGCTGGACCAGCATGACGATTTCCACACCAACCGGTGAGGGCGTAACCTCGGCGCGTACCTTTGTGCGTCTGCGTCGTTGCGTCGCCGTGGATGCTTTGCGGATTGTTTGATCGAGGTCATGATGAATGCACGCCCAATCACTCATGCCAAAGCCGCCCGCAGTCAGAACCTACCGCATTGGGTTGCCGATGCGCTGAGTACGGCGGCGCGAGTGGTCAATAGTGATGCGCCGATACAGAGCAATGGGCGTGCGCTGCGTTTGGGCATTGATTTGGGTACGAGCGATATCGTGGCACTGGTGGTGGATGAGCGCAATACCGTGGTCGCTGCCTGTCTGGAGTGGGCGGATGTGGTGCGTGACGGCGTGGTGCTGGATTTTTACGGTGCGACACAGATTATCAAAC
The DNA here is from genome assembly GCA_049291875.1 of Burkholderiaceae bacterium. GTDB lineage: Bacteria > Pseudomonadota > Gammaproteobacteria > Burkholderiales > Burkholderiaceae > CTSOIL-112. The sequence goes on along the minus strand of JBATQE010000054.1, from coordinate 22,341 downwards.
GGCACTTGGCGCATTTGAATCAGGTTTTGGGTGTGTCGTTTGAATCGGCAACCACCTCTTTCCCGCCCGGTACCGACCCGCGTATTTCGGTCAATGTATTGCAGGCGGCCGGTTTAGAGGTTTCGGCGGTGATTGACGAGCCATCGGCGGTGGCGCATTTGCTCGATTTGGATAAAGCGGCGGTGGTGGACATCGGCGGCGGCACGACCGGCATTGCGGTGGTGCAAAAGGGGCAAGTGGTTTACTCGGGTGACGAGCCTTCCGGAGGCCGCCATGTGTCCCTGACAATTGCGGGCGGCGAAAAAATCACGTTGGAAGCGGCGGAACAACTGAAAATTGCCAAAGGCAAACAGGTTTGGCCGATGGTCAGGCCGGTGTTTGAAAAAATGGCGGACATCGTGCGTGCACACATTCAGGGGCACGAGGTGCGCACGCTGTATCTGTCTGGCGGCTCTTGTTCGCTGGCGGGCGTGGGTGAATTGTTCGCCGATGAGTTTCCCGAATTGGAGATCGTGTTACCGAAACATCCGATTTTTTTAACCCCGTTTGCGATTGCCGCCTACCAAACACACGCGACCAACGCGGGAGCGCAACAGTGAACCCAGCATTGAATAGCCAAACCATCGAACAGGTCGCGTACCGCACCATTGATTTGATGAATGCGCAGGCGGTCAAACAGTTCAGTTTGCCACCGAATACCCATATTGGTGCGGGCGCGATTGCGTGCATCGGCGATTTGCTGACTGATTGGCAAGCGCGGCATGTGTTCATCGTGATTGATGAAGTGGTTGAGCGCCTCGGTCTGGCCGCGCCGATGTTTCGTTCATTGGATCATGCGCAGTTGCGTTACACCCTCTTCAGACAGCCGGTCGGCGAACCCGAAAGCGATGTGGTGGAGCGTGGTGCGCGTGAATGCGTTCAGTCGCAGGGCGACGCGCTGATTGCGATGGGCGGCGGTTCGGCGATCGATTCGGCCAAGGCGATTGCGGTATTGGCAGCCAATCCGAGCCTGAATACCCATGATTTACTGAACCCTGCGAACATCACGCAACGACGCATGCCGATGGTGGCGATTCCGACCACGGCCGGTACGGGTTCCGAGGCGACCAATGTGACGGTCATTACCGATTCGCGCTCACAGCACAAACAGGTGATCGCGCATCCGGACATGATTCCCGATATCGCCTTGATTGACGCGTGTTTGATGATTCAACTGCCGCCAGCGTTCACCGCAGCGACCGGCGTGGATGCGCTGACCCATGCGATTGAGGCGTATGTGGCGAAAAACGCCACGCCGTTGACCCGAGCGCTGACGTATCAGGCCTTGCGCATGATTGGGCAGTCGCTGTCCTTGGCCACCGGCTGCGGTGAAAACATCGCGGCGCGCGAGGATATGGCGCTGGCTTCCTATATGGCGGGTGTGGCGTTCTCGAATGCCGGTTTGGGTTTGACCCACGCGATGTCGCATCAGATTGGGGCGCGCTATCACATCGGGCATGGTGTGGCGAACGCAATCATGTTGCCGTCGGTGATGAATTTTAACGAGTTGGTGTGTAAAAGGGATTTTTCTGATATCGGTTTGGCTTTGTCCGGTGAAATAATGTCCTCAGCAGATGTGATTCGTTGGATTCAAAACTGGATTGTGGAATTGGGTTTGCCCGCGAATTTGGCTGTCGCAGACGGGTGCGAAGCGGATTTTGAACAGATGGCTGCCGAAGCCATGAACGATTACTGTTTGACGACCAATCCGCGCTCGGTGTCGCAGGCGCAGATTGTGCAGGTGTATCAACACGCGATGGCGCGCTGAGATGAGTGAGCGGTAGGGACGCAATGAGCGAAAACCAAGGGAAAAGAATAGAGACAAAATGAAGAGTCGGCGAGTACTTCACAGTGTCGGTATCGACATTGGCACGACCACCACTCAAGTGATTTTTTCACAGCTTGAGCTGGTCAATCGTGCGCCTGCGTCGCAAGTGCCGCACTACGAATTTACCCGCCGCGAAATCATCTACGTCAGCCCCGTGGTCTTCACGCCATTGGATGCGAACGGCAATGTCAATCAAGTCGAATTGATGCGCTTTATCCAGAGCCAATATCAAGCGGCCGGTTTGGACGTAGCCACCGTGGAATCCGGCGCGATCATCATCACGGGCGAAACCTCCAAAGCGAAAAATGCGCGCCTGACCATCATGGAATTGGCGAAAACACTGGGCGATTTTGTCGTCGCCACCGCCGGCCCGCATCTGGAATCCATCATCGCGGGGCAAGGCTCGGGTGCATATACTTACTCGAAAGAGCACGCCTGTCGCGTGTTGAACATCGACATCGGTGGCGGTACATCGAATTACGTGGTATTTGAAAACGGTCGGGTGGTGGACAGCGCTTGTTTGAACGTTGGCGGACATTTGGTCGAAACGTTTGAGGATGGCCGAATCAAGGCGGTGCGCGAACCGGCGCGCATCATGGCGCGGCATTGTTTCGGAGCAGGAGTGGATCCGATGCGCATGACGCGGGCGCAACTGGATAGCTTGATGCGCTTTATGGCGCAGATGATCGTTGAGGTGATGCAGGCGACACCGTCGCAGGCCACGCGCGAACTGCTGATGACCGATTGCCTGAAAACACATGCGTCGTATGCTCAGATATTCATTTCCGGTGGGGTGGGCGAATGTTTCTACGCACCGCAGCAGATCGTCAATCCGTTCATGTACGGCGATACCGGTCCGCTGCTGGCGCAGGCGCTGCATCAACAAACGGCGCTAACCACGCTGGCGACGGTGAAACCGAAACAAACTGTGCGCGCCACCGTGATCGGCGCGGGCGCATACACACTCTCGCTCTCCGGCAGCACGATCTGGCTGTCGGCCAGCCATTTGCCGATTCAAAACGTCCCGGTTTTGAAACCGCATGTGCAGTGGCATACCGATGCGGTAGCGCAATTGCTCAGTGCGTGGCAGTTAGCCGCGCAGCGCATGGATTTGGATTTGAACAATGATTTGTATGCGCTGTCCGTGCCCGATGATATGGCGGTGACGTACAAAGAGGTTTTGGCCGTGGTGCAGGCATTGACCATGTTTAACGCGCAGTACCCGAACCCGAAATATCCGCTGTTGGTGATGGCCAAGCAGGATTTGGGCAAGGTACTGGGGATGGAATTACAGCCGGTGTTGCGCGGGCGCGAGCTGGCGGTGATTGATGAAGTGGATACAAAAGAAGGTGACTTTGTAGATATTGGAAAACCGTTTTTCGGTGGCGAGATTGTGCCGCTGACCGTGAAGTCCTTGGCTTTTCCATCGTAACAATGATTGGAGTGGTGATATGAAATTATCGGCGCATTTGTTTGGACAAACCTATCAGTTTAAGGATGTCAAGGATGTTTTGGCCAAGGCCAGTGATGGCCGCTCGGGGGACGTGCTTGCGGGCGTGTATGCGTCCTCGGCGCAGGAACGCGTGGCGGCAAAATACGTTTTGTCCGAGTTTACCTTGGCCGATTTGCGTAACAATCCGGTGGTTCCGTATGAGGAAGACTGCGTGACGCGCGTAATTCAGGATGATGTCAATGAAACCGCTTATGAACGTATCCGCAATTGGTCAGTGAGCGAGCTGCGCGAATACATCCTCTCGGATGATCGTTCGGACGACGAACTGAACTTTTTGCGCAAAGGCCTGACCTCGGAAATGGTCGCGGCGGTGGCCAAAGTCTGCTCGAATGCCGACCTGATCTACGGTGCGAAACGTATGCCGGTGGTGAAAAAAGCCAATACGACGATTGGCTTGCCGGGGCGTTTCGCCGCGCGTTTACAGCCGAACGACACGCGCGATAACGTGGACAGCATCGTCGCACAAATTTACGAAGGCTTATCCTACGGCGTGGGCGACGCGGTAATCGGGATCAACCCCGTGACCGACAACGTGGAGAACACCAAACGCATGCTCTCGGCGGTTCAGGAGATCATCGATAAATTCGATATTCCGACACAGCCATGCGTACTCGCGCACATCTCTACACAGATTGAAGCGATTCGTCAGGGCGCACCCGGCGGACTGATTTTCCAAAGTATTTGCGGCAGTGAAAAAGGCTTGAACGAATTTGGCGTGAGCTTGGAGTTGCTCGAAGAAGCCATTGACGTGGGGCGCAAATACAATCGTCTGGCCGGCTCGAATTTCATGTACTTTGAAACCGGCCAAGGTTCCGCTCTATCCGCATCGGCCAATCATGGTGCCGATCAAATGACGATGGAGGCGCGTAACTACGGCTTGGCGCGGCGTTACGATCCATTCCTCGTGAACACGGTGGTTGGCTTTATCGGCCCTGAATATCTGTACAACGCACGTCAAATTATGCGCGCGGGTCTCGAAGATCACTTCATGGGCAAACTCACCGGCATTTCGATGGGTTGCGATACCTGCTACACCAACCACGCCGATTCGGATCAAAGCTCCAGTGAAAACCTGATGGTGCTGCTCGCTGCGGCAGGGTGTAACTACATCATGGGGATGCCGCTGGGCGACGACATCATGTTGAACTATCAAACCTCAGCGTTCCACGACACCGCGACGGTACGTCAACTCATGGGCTTGCGTCCCTTGCCCGAGTTTGAACGATGGCTGGAAAAAATGGGCGTGATGGAAAACGGTCGTCTGACCCCGGCTGCGGGTGACGCATCGATGTTCTTTTAATTCGAAAGGCCAATCATGGATCAAAGACAAATTGAAGAAATCGTCCGCTCGGTATTGGGACAATTGAGCCAGCCAGCAGGCGCAAGCGCCGCCTCTGCATCGAATGTCCGTTTTCCGGTCACCGGTCATCTGACTGCGGGCAATCAAACGGTGAACGGCGGTGAAGCGCCATTGCCGGATTTGGGCGGTGATGAGTTCCAGCAAAAATGGATCGGCGTACAAAACCCGAAAAATCGTGCGGTACTCGAAGAGCTACGCGCCAGCACGCGCGCGCGTGTGTGCAGTGGCCGCTCCGGCCCGCGTCCGCGCACCACCTCGCTGCTGCGCTTTTTGGCCGATCACTCGCGCTCCAAAGACACGGTACTCAAGGAAATTCCACAGGAGTGGGTGACCGCTTCGGGTTTGATCGAAGTGCAAACCGAAGTTACGGACAAAGACATGTACCTGACCCGTCCCGATCTGGGGCGCAGACTGTCGCAAAGCGCGATGGATACCCTGTTGCGCCAATGCAAAAAGGGCGTTCAGGTGCAAATCGTGGTCTCCGACGGTTTGTCCACCGATGCGGTGACGGCCAACTACGATGAGATTTTCCCGCCGCTGCTCAAGGGCTTGGAAAACGCGGGTTTAAGCGTGGGCAAACCGATTTTCGTGCGCTATGGTCGGGTCAAAGTCGAGGATCAGATCGGTGAATTGCTCGAAGCCGAAACCGTTGTATTGCTGGTGGGTGAACGTCCGGGCTTGGGACAATCCGAAAGCCTGTCGTGCTATGCGATTTACCGTCCGAGCGTTGCAACCACGGTGGAAGCGGATCGCACCTGTATTTCCAATATTCACCGAGGCGGTACACCGCCGGTCGAAGCGGCTGCGGTCATCGTTGATCTGGTCAAAACCATGCTGGCGCAAAAAGCGTCGGGTATTAACTTGAAAAAATAAGGGGCTATCGCTATGGCAACTTTAGACATCATCAAACCCAGTGTGCGTGCGGTACGCTTGATCGCATCTCTGCACCCCGATATGAAACAACGGCTGAACCTGCCCGAAGGCTTTAACAGCCTCGGTCTGCTCACTGCCGACTCGGACGATGTGACCTACATTGCCGCCGATGAAGCGACCAAACAGGCGCAGGTGCGCGTGGTTTATGGCCGCTCCATGTACGCGGGTGCGGCGCACAGCTCGTCGCCATCTGCCGGTGAAGTCATCATCATGCTCGCAGGCCCGAATCCTGCGGAAACCCGCGCGGGTTTGGACGCCATGATCGCGACCATCGAAGAAGGACCGGCGTTCCGCTGGGCTAACGATGCTGAGGACACGGCGTTCTTGGCGCACTTGGTCTCGCGCACCGGTAGCTACTTGTCGCAGGTGGCAGGCATTAATGAAGGCGATCCGCTGGCATATCTGATTGCACCGCCGCTGGAAGCCGCCTATGGCGTGGATGCGGCGATCAAAGCAGCCGAAGTGCGCTTGGCAACCTTCATCGAAGCGCCGTCTGAGACCAACTACAGCGGTGCCTTCCTGACCGGTTCGCAAGCCTCGTGCAAAGCGGCGTGTGATGCGTTCACCGAAGCGGTGCTGGATGTGGCGCGTTGCCCGATTAAATGTTAATCGGTGGTGGCAAGCGTATAGAAACACATAGGGACGATGATGAAAATAGATGCATTGGGATTCGTGGAGTTGCTCGGCTACGTCGCCGCGATTGAGGCCGCCGATGCCATGCTCAAAACCGCCGATGTGCGTTTGTTGGCGGTACACGAGGTCAATCCCGGTCTGATCACGGTGCAGGTTGAGGGCAATTTGGCCGCCTGTCGCGTCGCGGTCAATGCCGGACGTGCGGCGGCGGAACGCGTCGGCACAGTGATTGCCACGCATGTAATAGGTCGCCCGGATCCCGATACCGAGGACATGGTGCTGCATCATATGGGGAACGGCGCGGGTCGCAAAGCCGCACCCAGTGCGGGGACAACATCAACCGAGCCGCGCGAGCAGAGTAAACAAGCAAATGCATCAAGCGCTGCTCGCTCCGTATCAACGACTCACTCAACGCCGCGCAAAAAAACCCGAAACGCTGCTGCAAAAGCAAGCGCAACGGTTACGCCCGTGCGCCGATCGCGTTCGGCGGCCTTGCCAAAAGAGCAGGTGAAAAAACTCAAAGCCGACAAACAGGGCAAGGCGATGACGCAGGCGGCACGGCAATGGGCAGACGCCTTGCTTGGTGAAATGGGCGCGCTGGATGCGGGGCGTGAACCGGTAGTGGACGAGGTCACACCCATTCAGAGCCCAAGCAAAAGTAAACGTACCGCTGTTAAAAAATAAGTTTGCGTTCAGCGGCACCAGCAGCAGTAACGGTAGTAGGAATAACAGTAGGGATAGGCCAGTGCCATAAATAAGTAGGGATGACACCATGATGGATGCACACACCATACAACAACGGGTTCGCGCGGCGGGTATCGTCGGCGCGGGCGGCGCGGGATTCCCGACGCACGTCAAAATGGCGGCTAAGGCGGAAATCTATTTGGTTAATGGCGCCGAGTGCGAGCCGTTGCTCAAAGTGGATCAACAGTTGGCAGAGCAATACGCCGCAGAATTAGTGCGCGGGCTTGAGCTGGGCATGATCGCCACCGGCGCAACCGAGGGCATTATCGCGCTCAAAGCCAAATACGCGAGCGCGATTGAAGTACTCACGCCGCTGCTCAAACCGAATATGCGCATTCATATTTTGAAAGACGTTTATCCGGCGGGAGACGAAGTCATCACCATTTGGATGGCGACGGGGCGGCGTGTCCCACCTGCGGCTTTACCTTTGAGCGTGGGCGTGGTGGTGAGCAATGTGCAAACCCTGATCAACGTCGCGCGCGCAGTGGATGAGTCGCGTCCCGTGACCGAACGCACACTGACCATCACCGGCGCAGTGCATCATCCGATCACCGTGACCGTGCCGCTGGGCGTGAGTTTTCAAGAGGTGGTGGATCGAGCCGGAGGCACGACAGTCGCCAATGCCCAGTTCATCAATGGCGGCCCGATGATGGGCAAATTGATCGAGTCGCTGTCCGAAACCGTGACCAAAACCACCGGCGGCATCATCGCATTGCCCGCCGATCATATTTTGATCAAACGCCACAAAGAGCCGAAACAGGTGTCCTTGCGCATCGCCAAAACCACCTGCGAGCAGTGCTGCCTGTGTACGGAATTGTGTCCGCGCCACATCATCGGGCACGAACTGCCGCCGCATTTGATCGTGCGCGCGGTCAATTACAGCGATGTGGCGAAACCATCGGTATTGCTGTCCGCGTTGACCTGCTCGGAGTGTGCGATCTGCGAAGCGTGGTCATGCCCCGTGGACATTTCGCCGATGAAACTCAATCAAATGTTGAAAAAACAGTTCCGTGAGGAGGGCGGCGCGAAATACGTGGGTGAATTGCGCGATGCAGACCCGATGGCCGAGCATCGGCTGGTGCCGATTTCGCGGCTGATTCAACGTTTGGATATTCAACAGTACAACGTCAAAGCGCCGCTGGACGAGACATCGTATCAACCGGCGCTGGTGCGGCTGAGTCTGCGCCAACACATTGGTCAGATTGCTACGCCCTGTGTGGCGGTCGGCGAGCGCGTGGTTGTCGGACAATGCGTCGCCGATGTGGCCGAAGGACAATTGGGCGCGCCGATTCATGCGAGCATTGACGGCGTTGTGACACAGATCGATGACGCGATGATTGAAATTCGCGCACACTAAATTGTAAGGAGCATCCTATGCAACATGCCGCCATCGGCTTGATCGAATCAAATAGCATTGCCAAAGGCGTTGAATTCGCCGATTGCATGGTGAAAACCGCCGAAGTCACGATTTTGGTGGCCAAAAGCATTTGTCCGGGCAAATACATCGTCCTGATTGGCGGTGATGTCGCCGCAGTCAAACAGTCGGTCAGCACCGCGTTGGCACTGTCGCCCTCGGTGATCGTCGATCACTTTGTGATTGCCAACATTCACCCGTCGATTTTGCCCGCGATCAGCGGCGGTACCGAGGTGCACGACGTGAATGCAGTGGGCGTGCTCGAAACCTACAGCGTTGCCGCCACGATAGAGGCGACCGATTTGGCCGTGAAGGCCGCGTCCATCATCCCGATTCGTATGCATTTGGCCTTCGGTATCGGTGGTAAAAGCTACGTTGCGTTCACCGGCGATGTGGCCGATGTCAACGCGGCGATGGATGTGGCGGCAGAGTCCGCCTCCAGTCGTGGCTTTTTGGTGAATAAAGTGGTGATTCCGCGTCCGCACCAGCAGGTGATTAACAGCCTGCTGTGACGGCACATGGTTGAATCAGTGGGCGGCGTTGGCTATGAAATGGGATGCAGCTTGGTCGTCCGAAACAACCAGCAAAACGGATGTGGCAAAAGACGATTGCTTGGTGAAATGAAGAGGTTCTAAATGCATCAATATGTTTCCAACCAATTGATTTATATATAAAAAATAGCGTTAATATAGAGTTTAGTACCCTCCACAGAGGTGAGGCACATGCCCACAAATTTGATTGATTTACATCACTTGAGCGCAGAATATACGGATGAGCAGGCCGAAGGCTACGCGCCGTTGGAAAAAGCCTCTGCACTCAATGTCAAAAAAATCGTTGCACACGATGCCTATGAGCAGGCGTGTCACCTCACTGCGTGGCAACAACTGTACGATCAACTGCATCCGGGTACCTTTGAAGGTTCGATTTTTGAAGTGTGGCTTGATGGCGTACAGTTTTTTAAAGAAAACACCAATCTGATGCTGCGCCAATCTTGTATTGTTTGGCCGGGCGCGGTTTGGTTCGGTATTCCGAAAATGAAAAGCCGCGAAAGCTTTGTCAGTGCGGCCAAAGTTGAAGAAGGTCAGATTGCGGTGCGTCCGGGCGGCCACGAATTTGAACTGATTACGCCGGATAATTTGGAGCTGATGGGCTTTGTCATGCCGCTGGAGGAATTGGAGCGGCTGTTTGAGTTGACCACCGAGCGCAGCCTGCGCGGCGTGCTCAATCAGAGTGCCACCGTCAATGTCAATAATCAGAAAAAAGACTACTTTTGGCGATATTTGAATGAAGTTCTGGGTGATATCGAGAAAAATGGCGACAAAGCACAGCATGCCAATGCACAAAAATTCCTCAAAGAATCATTGGTGATGGGGATCATCAGCTTGCTGGACGATGCTGTTTTTACCCCACAAAAAATTCGCTATAGCCAAAGCAATTATCGACGCATCATCAATCAAACCAAAGAATACATCTTCTCGCGCCCCGAAGAAGCCGTGACCATTCTGGAGTTGTGTCATTATTTGCACGTCAGTCACCGCACGCTGCAAAATGCCTTCCACACTGTGCTCGGCATTTGCCCGTTGCGCTATCTCAAAGCGATTCGTTTGAACGCCGTGCGGCGCGAACTCCTGAGCCACTACTCCGAATATAAAACAGTGCAGGACGTCGCCGGCGCATGGGGTTTCTGGCATTTGAGCCAATTCTCAGCGGATTATCACCGCTTTTTCAATGAGCTACCGTCGCAAACCCTCGCCAAACGCGGCGAGGTGTTCCAAAAAATTATTCTGACGTGATGAAATAAAATGGGTGCATCAAGCACCCTTTGAGGCTTTTGACAAAGTCCCTCTCCCCTTGCCCCTCTCCCGTAAACGGGTGAGGGGTAAAAACAGAGGTTTTTCTGCAATCAAAAAGGGTGCTTGATGCACCCTTTTTGATTAGGCGGTATGAGTTACTTTTTTGCCGCCCAACCATCTTTCAAACTGACAATACGATTGAACACCAATGCGCCGGGTTGGCTGTCTTTGCGGTCGGTGACGAAGTAGCCATGACGCTCGAATTGGAAATGTGTTTCGGGCGCGGTGTTGGCCAAGCCGCTTTCCACGAAGCCTTGGCTAATGTGTTTTGAATTTGCATTGAGCGCCTGTAAAAAATCTTTGCCGCCCGCGTCGGGGTGTGGATCGTTGAACAGGCGATCGTACACACGGATTTCGCACGGGATGGCGGAGGCATCCGAGAGCCAGTGGATGTTGCCTTTGACTTTGTAGTTGTTCGAGCCTTCGGTACCGCTTTTCGAGTCGGGGAAGTAGTTGGCGTGTACGGCGATCACTTCGCCCGCGTCGTTGGTGTCAAAGCCGGTGCATTCGATCACGAAGCCGTGACGCAGGCGCACTTTGTTTCCGACGAACAGGCGGAAAAAGCCTTTGATCGGCTCCATCATGAAGTCGTCTTGCTCAATCCATAGCTCGCGTGCGAACAGGAATTCGCGTTGTCCCATTTCAGGGTGGTGCGGATGTACGGGCGCGTGGCACAACTCGGTTTGGCCTTCGGGGTAATTGTCGATGATTAGTTTGAGTGGTTTTAACACGGCCACAGCGCGCGGCGCTTTGGCGTCCAGATCGTCGCGCACGGCTTGCTCCAATACGCCCATTTCAATCCATGAGTCGGCTTTGGATACGCCAATGCGTTCGGCAAACAGGCGCAGGCTTTCGGGTGTGAAGCCACGACGACGCACGCCGACCAACGTCATCATGCGCGGGTCGTCCCAGCCGTCGACGTGATGGTTTTCAACCAGTTGCAGCAGTTTGCGTTTGCTGGTGATGGCGTAGGTCAGGTTCAGTCGGGCGAATTCGGTTTGCTCGGGCAGCGGTTGCGCAAACACGCCGACCTCGACCAGACGCTCCAGCACCCAGTTGTACAGTGGGCGGTTGTTTTCAAATTCGAGTGTACACAGCGAGTGGGTGATGTTTTCCAGCGCGTCGGAAATGCAGTGGGTGAAGTCGTACATCGGGTAGATGCACCACGCGTCGCCGGTGCGATGGTGGTGTACGTAGCGAATGCGGTAAATCACCGGGTCGCGCATAACGATGAAGGAGGCGGCCATGTCGATTTTCGCACGCAGCACATGTGCGCCTTCGGGGAATTCGCCCGCGCGCATGCGACGGAATAAATCGAGACTCTCGCTCGCCGGACGGTCGCGGTAGGGCGAGTTTTGACCGGCTTCGTGCAGTTGACCCCGTTGTGCGCGGATGGTGTCGGCGTCTTGTGAGTCAATGTAGGCGTGGCCGGCTTCGATCAGTTTTTCGGCGAATTGATAGAGTTGTTCAAAGTAGTCCGAGGCGTAGTACAAATGCTCTTCGCCATGCTCGTCGATCCAGTCAAAGCCGAGCCAGTGCACCATGTCTTTGATCGAATTCACGTATTCGATGGATTCTTTTTCGGGGTTGGTGTCATCAAAACGCAGGTGGCAGCGGCCACCGTAGCTTTGTGCCAAACCAAAATTCAGGCAAATGCTTTTCGCATGGCCGATGTGCAGATAGCCGTTCGGCTCGGGCGGAAATCGGGTAATGACGGTCGGTAGCGGGCGACCGTTGGCATCCGTGCGCTGCGCGTATTTGCCTGCGGCGGTTTCGGCGTCGATTTTTTGGCGAATGAAGTTGGATGCGGCTTCGGTTTCAATGGCATGGGTGGCTGTGTTTACAACGGTGGACATAATGACTTTCTGCTTCGGTGTTATGCGCTGATCGATGGGATGAGCGCGAATGAGATTAGTGTAGGGTGGCTTGTGCGGGTGTCTGCGCTACGCTTTCAGGCTGTTCGGCCTGCATGGGTACTTCATTGAGCGCGCGGATGTGCTGTTTGATCTGCGCGATTTCGTAGCTGCTTAGCACCTGATCCAAATACGGCTGCGCTTGTTCGGTGCTGGCGTTGAGGATTTTCGCTTTGACCGGCAGCAGTTGCGCCTGCTGCATGGAAAATTCGTCCAAACCCATCGCCAACAATAGACGTGTGAGCTTGGCATTGCCTGCCATTTCGCCGCAAATTGAGACCGGTTTATTGGCCGTTTGTGCGGCTCGAATGGTGAAAATAATCAGTTGCAACACCGCCGGATGCAGCTCTTCGTACAGGTGTGCCACGTCCGCGTCACCGCGATCCACAGCGAGGGTGTACTGCGTCAGATCGTTCGTACCGATGGAGACGAAATCGAGCATCGGCAACAGCGCGTGCAAAATCAGCGCTGCCGATGGAATTTCGATCATGACGCCGATCGGTAGCTGCTCGTCAAACGGCATGTCGGCCTCGCGCAACTGTTTACGTGCTTTTTCAATCAGATGCAGGGTTTGTTGCAGTTGCTCCACGCCGCTGACCATCGGGATCAATAATTTGATTGAACCATAATGCGAGGCGCGCAAAATCGCGCGGATTTGCGTGAGAAACATTTTCGGATTGACCAAGCAGTAGCGTACCGCGCGCAGGCCGAGCGCCGGATTCATCGGCGTTTCGTAATCGTCGGTGGACAGGGCTTTGTCTGCGCCGATGTCCAGCGTGCGGATGGTGAGCGGTTGCCCCGCCATGGCCACCGCCGCATTTTTGTAAAACTCGAATTGCTCCGTTTCGTCGGGCAAGTCTTTGCGGTTCATAAACAGGTATTCGGTGCGGAATAATCCCACACCGTCTGCGCCGACGGCCTTCAGGCGCGGAATGTCGGACGGCGATTCGATATTGGCCAGTAGCTTGATGGCTTTGCCATCGAGGGTTACGGCGTCGCGTCCGATCAATTGCGCCAGCAGTTGCTCCTGCGCGATCTGCGCCTGCTGTACCTGTCGGTAGTGTGAGAGAATCAGCTCGTCGGGGTTGACCAGCACCACGCCGTTTACGCCATCGACAATCACCCATTCGTTTTGGCGGATGATGGCGCGCGCCTGTCCGGTGGAGACGACGGCGGGTAATCCCAAGCCACGCGCGACAATAGCGGTGTGGCTGTTCGGCCCGCCGGTGTCGGTGATAAAGCCGCCGAGCGAGCGGTCTTTGAATTGCAGCATATCCGCCGGCGCGATGTCGTGCGCGACCAAAATCATTTCGGCGTCAAATGCCTGTGGAATCTCGCACACCAGACGGTTGCGTTCGCGCAACGCGCGCATGATGCGCGTGCCGACTTGCATCACGTCCTGCTTGCGTTCGCGCAGGTATTCGTCTTCAAACGCGTCAAACTGTGCCATCAGCTCATGCACCTGTTCGGACAGCGCCCACTCGGCGTTGTAGCGTTTTTGAGTGATTAATTCTTGCGTCGTTTGCACGATCAATTCGTCTTGCGCAATCATGCTGTGTACGCTGAGCATCGCGCTCATTTCGACCGGCGCGTCGTCGTCCAGTTGATTGTGTAGGTCGGTAAATTCGTCCTGCACGGTTTTGATGGCGGCCAGAAAGCGTTGCAACTCGTCATCCACTTGATCGGCGGCAATCAGGAAGTGCTGCGCCTCCAAGCTGACGTGCGAGAGCAGATGCGCTCGTCCGATCGCAACTTTTTCGCTGACGCCGATGCCGTGGATGCTGAAGGTCACTGTGGGCTTTCTGAGGTTGATTTTCGTTGATCGGTGCGGGTTTGTACTTATTCGTCTTCGCCGAACTTGTTGGCGATGATGGCCAACACGGCGTCCAAAGCGGCTTGCTCGTCTTCACCATCGGCCTCAATCGTCACGGTAGAGCCGATACCTGCGGCGAGCATCATCACGCCCATGATCGATTTGGCATTGACGCGGCGACCATTGCGCGTGATCCAAACCTCACTTTTGAACGGTGTGACGGTTTGGGTCAATACGCCCGACGCGCGCGCGTGCAGGCCGAGTTTATTGATGATGGTGGTTTCTGCTTGGACCATGGGTGGTTCCTTATTCAAATAGACTCAAATCGGTTCATGCTTCAGCGCACGAATGACCGCCTTGCGCTGTGGGTTTATGTTTTTTTGGGATCTTTCGCCTGATCGTGGCTGCGTTCATAGGCAAATAAGCCGCGCTGACCGCCCTCAATCGCTTTTTGAGCCAATTCGGCCAACGGCAGATGGCGGTAATTGAGTGCGCGTAATAAAGTCGGCAAACTCACGCCATAGACCAGCTCGGTGTGCGGCTGCTGTTCAATCAAGCGCACCGCGCAGTTGGCTGGTGTTGCGCCGCACATATCGGTCACCACCAGCACACCGTCGCCGTCGTTCAATTGGTCAACGGCCTGCATGGCGCGCTGCGCTACCCTATGCACATCCTCATCTGCCAGAACGTCCAGCGCGATGACTGCTTCCGGTTCGCGCTTGTGCACGTGCGCCAAGGTCGTCAAAAACGCCTGCCCGAGCGGTGCGTGGGTGATGATTAAAATCCCGATCATATCGATAAATCCATTACGATGATGGTTGTGCCAACCGACTGTTAAGCAAATGGAGGGCGTACCTATGTATCGCCATCAACAAACACTGCATTTTATCCTGAATCCGCGCGCGCGTGAACCTTTGCGGATGATATTAGGTTTAGGAAGCACGAAACAACCCCTACCGTCTGCGCTGGTGATGGGCGTAATGAGTAACGAGGCGTGGCGCGCAGTCTAGGGTCATTCCCTAGACAAGCGTCACAACAAAGTTAATCACACGCCAATCTCCAGCCCTTCGGGTTCTGGCAAAAAACACCCAGAACTTTGTTGCAGAATAGGGGCTGTCGTAGAGTGACTACGACCCCTATCCTGCGCCGCGTTCTGAATGTTTTTTGCTCAGAACGCAGACTGGTTTGGGTTATTCCGTGCTTCCTTAGATATAGCTAATATGCGGCATCTGCATGAAAAGTTCAAGTGTGGCGCGCATTGGCAGCCCATATGTGGGCTGCGAGGGATTTATCGAGCCTGATGTCGGTTTGATTCGGACTTTGTTTGTCACCCTCGGCTCGGATGTGGAATAATTCGGCTCTTATCTCTTATATTACTTACTCAAACACACTTATTTATGAGTTGCTCTTCATTCAACGCGAACGATTGGCCGGACAACCCGAACATCCACAGTGCGCAAAGCGAAATCCACAGCGATTTGCCACGCGTGTTGGCGCGTCATCAGGGCACGACGTTTCAAAAGCCGTATACCGAGTACAATCGCGCGGCATTTGCGCAATTCATGCAGGCGTGGGCGGAGCGTCAATTTGCGCCGCTGATTGTGGACGCCGGTTGTGGCGTAGGTGAGTCCACACTGCACATTGCGCGCGCGCATCCGCAGGCTTTTGTGGTGGGCGTGGATCAGTCTGAGGATCGCCTGACGACGCACAAAACGTGGTGGCGCGATCAAATGCCGGATAATTTTATTTGGATACGTGCGGATTTGGCCGATTTTTGGCGGCTGTTGCACGATGAACTGGCGCGGCGTGGCGAGCGGCTGTACAAACATTTCATTCTTTATCCCAATCCGTGGCCGAAAATCGGTCATTTGCAACGCCGTTGGCACGGCCATGCGGTGTTTCCCACGATGGTCGCGCTGGGCGGTACGCTGGAATGCCGCAGCAATTGGCCGCTGTATGTGTGCGAATTTGCGTTCGCCGTGCGCCATGTGACGGGCGTTGAGCCAGAACGCATCGGGCCGTTACCGATCGGCGAGCCGATCACGCCGTTTGAGCGCAAGTATCATGCGCGTGGCGAACCGCTGTTTGTGTGTCGGTTTGAGTTGCCTTCAACGGGGGCATTAAATCCGTCTTAGGTCCGTCTTTAATTCAGCCTTTCGGTCTCGCGCTCCGTCTTTAGGATTATTTGCGAAATGGGCATATTCGGCCTACAATGGCGCTGTTTCTTTTTTTACAAAATTAACTGAATAGTGATTATTTGATTATCAAAAAGGGGGTGTGGGTCATGGCTCATTCAAACGCATACGACGTGATTATCATTGGCGCAGGCCCTGCGGGTTTGAGCTTGGCGCGCTCATTGGCGGACGCGACGCTCAAGGTGGCGATCATTGACCCTGCGAGCGCGCAAACATTGCAAAATCCGCCGCCGGATGGCCGTGAAATCGCGCTGACGCATTACTCCAAAGAATTGTTGCAGGCGATGGGCGCGTGGGATGCGGTGCCGGAAGGCGAGATTTTCTTCCTGCGTTCGGCCAAGGTGGTGGACGGTACGTCGCCGTTTGAGCTGCATTTTGAAACGCCTGAGAAAGCGCGCGGTAAACCGGCTGATACGCTGGGCTATTTGATCTCGAATCATCACATTCGTCAATCATTGTATTCGCAGGTGGCGCATCAAGCGAATCTGACTTGGTTCACCGAGCAAAAAGTGCAAACCGTGGGTGGCACGCCTGAACAAGCACACGTCGTTTTGGCCTCCGGCGAGAAATTAACCGCGTCGCTGGTGGTGGCGGCGGATTCGCGTTTCTCTACCACGCGCCAACAGATGGGGATTCCGGTCGATATGCACGATTTTGGCCGCACGGTCATCACCTTGCGCATTGAGCACACCGCGAGCAACGAAAACACGGCGTTTGAATGTTTTCACTATGGCCGCACCTTGGCGATTTTGCCGTTGACCGAGAACCTGTCCAGCGCGGTCATCACGATTGACACGCAATTGGCGCATCAGGTGCAGGATGCAGACGATGAGGCGCTGGCGCAGGATATTGCCGAGCGCGTCAATCACCGTTTGGGTGACGTGAAAGTGGTGAGCCAACGCCACCGCTATCCGCTGGTCGGCACGCATGCGCGGCGTTTTTACAGCACCCGCTTTGCGCTGATCGGCGACGCGGCGGTTGGGATGCATCCCGTGACCGCGCACGGGTTCAACCTCGGCCTGTCAAGCCAAGCGATTTTGAGTGATCTGATCAAATCGGCGCACCGCCAACGGCGCGACATCGGCGCGCCTACGTTGCTGCAACAATACGATCGCAAACATCAGCTCAAAACCCGCCCGATTTACCACGGCACGAATTTTGTGGTGAAACTGTTCACCAATGAAACGCCACCGGCGAAACTGTTGCGCACGGCGGTTTTGCGCGTCTCGGATGTGCTCATGCCGGTGAAAAAACTCATCAGCCATCAGTTGACGGGCTGATGAATCGCGGTTTGAGTGGATTGAATGGGCGTCAATCGGTGAAATCAACACGGATTGGCGCATTTTTATTGGGCGTTTGGGGTGCTTGCAGCGTTTGGGGTATTCCAAGCGCTCACGCACAGGCGGCGCCGATGTGCGAGCCGACGCAAGTCGAACAGATTCGCCACAGTACCGACACCACAGATTTGAATTTGAAGTGTTCACTCACTTTATCTGCCGACGCCATCATTGCGCGGCGCGTGGTCATAGCGGGCGAAGAGGCTTCGGGGCTCGTACTGGACTGCGCGGGTGGCATGATCATTGCGCCTGAAGCGGAGCCGTATTCACTGCTCATCCAATCGCGTCGCAACAGCGATGGCTCGTGGTCGGTGCCGCGACACGTGCAGGTGAAAAATTGCACGATCGTCGGTGGCACGCGCATCGTGGGCATGGGCATCAACGGCCAAGCCGAAACAGTGCGCGAGTCATCGTTGACGGCGGGGCATACCGAGCGCGCGCAGGCCGCGGCTCCAGTCGATACGCAGTTTGATCATGTGGTTTTCCAAGGGCGTGGCACCATCCCGCTGTACATTGCGCCGGGCGTGACGCACACGGCGGTGCGGCATTCAAAAGTCATCGGACGTTCGTCATCCACGGCGATATATTTGGATGCGGAGTCGGCGCATACCGAGTTGAGCGACACGGTGATTGACACCCAGACGCGGCGCGAACTGCTGGCAGTGGATGGCTCGGCGCACAATTGGATCGTGCGGAATCGCTTCGTATCGCCAGTCAAGGGCGGAATTTATCTGTACCGCAATTGCGGCGAGGGCGGTACGGTGCGGCATCAAGCGCCGCAGTTCAATCGGATCGAGGACAATACTTTTGATTATAGCGCTGCTTGGGGTTGGCGACCGGCGGTGTGGGTCGGCTCGCGCGCGGGTTGGACGGGATGGCGTTCGTATTGCGCTGCCGACAGCGGTTATTCCTTGGGCAGTAGTGTCGATGATGGCGATTTTGCCGATCACAATGTGGTTCAGAATAATATTTGGCTCAATCGTTCAATCTGGTGGTCAACGCTGGACTGGGGTGCGGAGAATGTGTGGTCGGGCAATCGGCGTGAATGAGTTTGGGGTTGTGATAGAAATGAATAAAAAAGCGGCCTGCGAATATGCAGGCCGCTTTTGCGATGGATTGAAGATGTTTGTGCGGGCTTAGGCTTTTTTGACAAACTGTGATTTCAAACCCATTTGCCCAACGCCGTCGATTTTGCAATCAATATCGTGATCGCCGTCCACCAAGCGGATGTTTTTCACCTTCGTGCCGACTTTGACGACCAAGGACGAGCCTTTGACCTTCAGGTCTTTGATGACGGTGACGGTGTCGCCGTCTTGTAAAACCTGTCCATTGGCGTCTTTGACCACGCGCGGTGCGTCGTCATCAGCGGCGTCAGAAGTGAGTGGCCACTCATGCGTGCAGTCCGGACAAATGTACTGTTCGCCGTCGGAGTAGGTGTTTTCCATGCCGCAAACAGGGCAGGCTGGGATGGTATTCGGCATTGCGTTCCTTTAGTTTATGGATTTATTAAATCGATGCGCCGGCGGTTTGCGCCGCTAAGGCCAACGGGTTCGGCGTTGGCTCGCCGACTTTGCGTAAAATATTGTCGTCTGTGTGGTGAAATGGTTCGCTCAGACCTTGAATCTGCATCACGGTGTCTTCGCTATAACCCCAAGTGCCGTCATCGTTGATGCGCACTTTGATGCGAAACTCCACGGTTTTGAACGCATGTTCCAAAAAAGGGTTCGAGCTGATGCCGTAGTACGGATCGCCTTGACGCGCGATCAGCTCAAACTCTTTCGCGTCCGGTGCGACCGTGCCGCCAGCCATCAGAGCTTGCCCACGCGGAATGGTCAAGGTGTGAATTACCGTTTGCGTGGCTGGCTCCCACAGCCAATAACCCACTTGGTCATGATAGGTTTTGACCTGATAGGGTTTGGTGATGTGGACGTGGTAGCGCAAACCGTAGAGTAATTGCGGGCCATTGGTTTGCGGATCAATCGGTTGCAGCTCGATGCGCTCCACATAAACCTGCTTTTTCGGGCCTTCCGCTTTTGGCTTGATATCCAGACCGCGTTCGCCTTCCCAAATGCCCGCCATCGCGGTCAAAGGCCCCAGATTTTTCAGGGTGTCCACATCCACGGGGTAGGGTTCGGTATAAATATCTTTTGGAAAATCGCTCATGAAGTTCTCCTTGGTGATAACAGTGTTATTTTCGCATGAAATGAGGGGGCGCGCCAAAAATAAACTGTGTGGAAAAAGTGTTTTTCACCCCTTGTAATTACTCAAAACGCCCCCATCATTGCGCTATCATGAATTCAACGCGGCGCTTCGCATGAACGCCGAACTCAAGGCAAAGACGCAATTATGGCAAAAAAAGATTACTACGAAACCCTTGATGTGGCGCGCAACGCCACGGACGACGAAATTAAAAAAGCATATCGCAAATTGGCGATGAAATACCACCCTGACCGAAATCAAGACAATCCATCGGCGGAAGAAAAATTCAAAGAGGTGAAAGAGGCCTACGAAATGCTCTCTGACCCCGATAAACGCGCGGCGTATGATCAATACGGCCACGCAGGCGTTGACCCGAATATGGGCGCGGGTGGATTCGGCGGTGGTTTTGGTGGCGGCAGCCCATTTGGTGATTTCGGCGATATTTTCGGTGATATCTTCGGCGGTATGGGCGGTCGTCAACGCGGGCCGCAGGTTTATCGAGGCTCCGATTTGCGTTACACCATGGAAATCAGCTTGGAAGACGCCGCCAATGGCAAAGTGACGCAAATTCGCGTACCGAGTTGGGAAGAGTGTGATGCCTGTCACGGCTCCGGCGCCGAACCGGGAACCAGCGCAGAAACCTGTCCAACCTGTAAAGGACAAGGCCAAGTGCGCATGTCGCAAGGCTTTTTCTCCGTGCAACAGACCTGTCCAACCTGTCATGGCACGGGCAAACACATCCCGTCGCCGTGTAAAAAATGCCAAGGACAAGGCAAAGTCAAAACCCAAAAGACCCTTGAAGTCAATATTCCGGCGGGGATTGAAGACGGTATGCGTATTCGCAATGCCGGCAAAGGCGAACCGGGCGTGAACGGCGGACCGGCGGGTGATTTGTTCGTCGAAATTCACATCAAGCGCCATCCGGTGTTTGAACGCGACGGCACAGACCTGCACTGCACCATCCCGTTGGCCTTTACCCAAGCGGCTCTGGGCGGTGAGATTGAAGTCCCAACCCTGCACGGCAAAGCCAGCATGAGCATTCCCGAAGGCACGCAAACCGGCCAAGTGTTCCGTCTGCGCGGTAAAGGCATGCCGCATGTGCGCTCCGCCTCAACGGTCGGCGATCTCTACGTCCATGTAGAACTCGAAGTGCCGGTCAAATTGACTTCGGAGCAAAAAGAACTGGTTCAGCGCCTCGATGACAGCCTAAAAGCCGGAGGCGAAAAGCACAATCCAAAAGCGAAAGGCTGGTTTGACAAGGTGAAGGATTTTTTTAACTAAGCCGATAGCGATTGGCTTGCCCGTTTCATCAAAATACCTTTTAAAGCCCCGTTCACATACGGGGCTTTTTCAATTGGCCTTTGGCATTTCAAGCGGTGATAAAATTGGCTACGGGTAAGGCATCGCCAAGCATCAGGCAACAGGCAATGTAAAAGGCTTGCGTACTAAAATTTTTAACCCACTCAACAGCCGTTTCGTGGCTGAGATTTAATCCGGTATGATTGCCTGTATGTTTGAGTTTTTTGTAAAAGCTACCGTTGATTTGGCAGCGATTTTCTAAGTAGTTGATGTATTTGGCAAATAACTCTCGGTTGACTTCGAACTCATTCGCTTCTTGCCAAAAATGATCCAAGTCGCCCTGATAGCATAGTTGTGGAATATCATAGACGGCTTCACCGCAGACCTTGGTTGGCGCGTGGTGGTACAGCGCGGATAAGCCAACGGTGCTGTTGATGACAATCACGCCGCGGGCATTGCGTAATAGGCGCGGCAGGTTTTGGTCATGGATATACATGACCTGATCATCGATGGATAAGGATTTCGCAAGCTCGCGTATCAGCGGGGCATAATCGTTGTATCCTCGATCCAGCGGGTGTTGCTTAATGATCAAATAAGTGTCATTCGGGGCATTGTTGGCAAATGAGGCGATGATGGTGCGGATAAATATCTCAATACTGTCAAAATCAGAATGGTGCTTTACCTGAGCGTCGCCGGGAAGCTGCAATGGCACCAGAAAATACTGATGAGCCATTTGTTGCGTTAATTTTTCTTCTAAACCCTTTTCCCGTCGCTGATACAGCCATTTTCTAACCGTTCCTCGTACCCAATACCATCCTTCAGCAATGTGCAGAGGGCGGTGGTGTTTGTATTGACGAAAAAATGGGTATCCCATCGTTGCGGCCAAATAATACACAATGGCCCAAAGTGCCGTATGCCAGAATGTGTTTCCAAGTGACATCGTGTGATGGGGAGTGATAATTGTTTGATTTAGGTAATATTCTGCAGTCTTCGGCAACAATGAATTACCGTTCACCCCAACCTGCTCCAGTGTGATGTGATTGGGGCGTATATAGCCTTCTTCGAACACAAAAATATCTAAATTGAGGGGGCGAATAATCTCTAATGCCTGCTGATGGATAGGGCGGCAATCGCCAAATAATACGGTAATACCCCCTAAAAGGGCGGCATCTAAAAGTAGAATCAACACAAGTCCTGCGTTTAGTGCAGGACGCGTGAGTTTGTTAAAGCCATCATACGCGTTTGCGCTGGAGTGAATCCACCGAGCG
>JBATQE010000053.1:0-25847 GCA_049291875.1 Burkholderiaceae bacterium | reverse complement strand
ATCTATACCAATCGTTCTTACAGCCTGCCACATGATGCATCCTCTTCAAAAGTCATTTTGTCTATTTCCTGTCCGCAGACTTCACAGAATTCGGCCAACAAACTTAACAAGCGCGCAGAGCGCTCTTCTCCAAAGAGATTAAAAGTTCGCTCGCTCAATATTTGAGTTGCTTGTAACACCGGCATTGCATTGACTTTGCCCTGCGATGTCAAACATAAAACCCGTTCCCGTCTATCATTCGGACTGTCAGTCAACTCAATCCAGCCTTTCTCTCTAAATTCTTTACACACATTAAAAACAGTCTGTTTGGGTAACATCCAATCCTCACAGATCTGTTTCTGTGTCCTTTTGAAATCCTCGGATGACGCGAGCGAATATAAAACCGCATAACTGTTGTAGTTCAAACCCAGTTTTTTAATCCAGCGATCAATCACATGATCCACTTCGCTGATCTGCCTACCCAGTTGTTCAAAATTATAAATCTCATTCACAATTAGTCCTAAAAATTACCAAAACCATATAATAGTAAAATTTAAGACTAATTTCAAGCAAAATTTAAATAATCGAAAGACAGGTGGATTGATATTTTAGAAAAATAAGTTAAGATGTAATCGATTTACTTAAGTAATTGTTTATCTTTTTTTAACAATACAGCACCGATTGATTGGAGTGCTGACATCGTTCATAAGGAAATATATGAGCTTAATTGCCTGCGTCTTTGTCGCCCTAGTTGCCTTAGAGCATCTGTTCATCTGCTGGATGGAGATGTTCGCGTGGGAAACCGTTGGTAAAAAAGTATTCAAAGGCGCCATGCCCGACGCCATGTTCACCGCCACCAAAAATATGGCCGCCAACCAAGGGCTGTACAATGGTTTTCTGGTCGCAGGTTTGTTCTGGTCGCTGATGATCGCCGACCCAATTTGGCAAGTGCGCGTCGCGGTATTTTTCTTGGGCTGCGTGATCGTCGCAGGTTTATACGGCGGCTTCACTGTGTCCAAGCAAATCATCCTCAAGCAGGCATTGCCCGCCATCATCGCCCTGCTGTTGGTATTTTTCAGCTAATCTGCTCGGCTCATAAAAAACCGCACGATGAATCATGATCGTGCGGTTTTTTATTACGACTCATCCGATAATGTGCGCTTGAGCACCGAGTACGGCGCAATGGTACGAAACTCAACGGTCTGCGGATGCGAGGTATGATTCAAATACCAAGCCATACCATTCTGCCCATCGCCACGCTCTATACGCTCCAAACGATCTACAATGGTTTTATCGGCAATGCCCGCTTGCTCCAAAACCCGTCCGACCACATCGCTCATCGTGGTTTCGTCCAGTCCCGCGCCAACCCAGTAGACAAAGCCCCGTTCATACGCATGCTCCGTGACGCAGGCATAGTCTTTGTAGAATTTATCGTCGTAGTGATACAGCACCTGCGCGCCTTCGCTCGGCTCAATCATGTCGCGCCAAACCGTTGCCACCGCGCGCGGATAGCCGCCTTTGGCAACCACGGGCGCAGAGATACCGTTACCGAGTGATTCGCTTTCACACACCCGTCCACCGAGTAGATCGTGAATGAACGCAGGTGTCGGCATGAAACGATGCAGATTGTTTTGGCGATTTTTAATCGCGCTGCGATAGCCCATGAGCAGCACGCCACCGCCTGCGACGAATGCGCGCAGACGCTGCGCCAACGACTCGTCCATGATTTGCATCACCGGCAGAACCACGACTTTGTAGCCCGAAAAATCCTTTGCCGTACTGATCACGTCGGTCATGACATTGGCCGCGTGAAACGGCGCATACAGCCGCATGAGCTCCTGCGTAAAGTCAAGCGCATCGGATTGCTGTTGAATCGCCCACGATTGAATATTGTCATAGTCATACAGCACGACAACCTCAGCGCGAATCGGCGTACTCAAACTCGGCTGCTGTGCGACATCGTGCATGAATTCCTGCACCTCGCGGTATTTACGACCGGTTTCATTGTCAATATCAAGGATACCGAGGCAAAACTGTTCCGCGCCGCGATCCATACCGCGCCAGCGGAAAAACAGCATATTATCGCAACCGCGCGCCATCGCCTGATACGCCCAGAGTTGCGCCTGCTTCGGACGCGGTAAATAGCCGATATGGTTGTGACCTTGCGCACCCATGAGCTGCTCGACAATCCAGAAATTTTGCTGCTTCAGCCCGCGTATGTAGTCCAGCGTCATGGCTATTTCGGCGGGCTTGAGCGGCTCTTTTAACCCGCCCCAAACGGGATAATTGTCATAGGAGACGAAATCCAGCTCTGCGGCCATGACGTTTTGGTCATACGCGCGATTGAAAAATCCGCCGAACAGATTATGTGTGACTTGTTGATGCGCGCCACGATGGGCCTTGATCAAATCAATTTGCATTTTGGCAAAGGCATTGATGCTGTCCGAGCGAAACCGCGCCCAGTCCAAACGCAGCGCCGGATTGTGCGTGGTCACGGTGTGAACCGGCATCGGAATCTGTGCAAAATCAGTATAAGTTTGCCCCCAAAATATCGTGCCGTAGGCTTCGTTCAATCGCCCGATATCGTCCTCATACACATCGCGCAAATAGTCCTGAAAAGACAGGTGGCACTGCTCGCAGTAGCATTGATCGGAGCCTTCGTGACCGATTTCATTGTCCATTTGCCACGCGATGATGGCCGGTTCATTGGCGTAATGTTTGACCAGCTTGCTGACGATTTTTTCGGTGTATTGTTGGTACACGCGCGAGTTGTAGCAATACTGTCGCCGCCCGCCGAATACGCGTACCTCGCCATTCATTTCCTGCGCCAAAATCGACGGATGCGTTTTTGCCAGCCACGCAGGGAAGGTCGCGGTCGGCGTGCCAAACATCACTTTGAGTTCGTGCGCTTTGGCTTTGGCAATCACTTGATCGAAAAACGAGAAATCAAATTGCCCTTCAATCGGCTCCATTTTTTGCCACGCGAATTCGCCGATACGAATGATGTTGCAGCCCATCTCGCGCATACGACGCATGTCCTCGTCCATCATTTCGACCGGCCAATGCTCGGGGTAGTAGTCAACGCCTAAATACATACTCGCTCCTCCTTCGTTGAGTTCGTCACTTGAGTTCGCCATTTGAATTCATCACATCAAATGCGTAAACGCACTCGTGACGGTATTCTTCATCGGGCAACAGCCGAGCCGGATGGTCGCCGTTGCTTTTCGCTCGGTGTGGGCACAATTGCGTTTCGATGCACAGCGCATCGTAGGGTCGCCCCTCCACACCATCACGCAAGCGTTCGCCCGCCGCATAATTATGCGCATACAGCACCGCGCACGGCTGATCGGTGTACACGCGCAAACGCCGCCCGCTGTTCGGCTCGCACAGCGTCACTTGCGCACGCGCCGTATCCACGCGGTCAAAAATAAAATAGTGGTCAACGCCTCGCGCCTGCGTGATGCGCGGGTCGCCGCTGTTCAATATATCCGCCACAGCGCGCGACCGGCGGTAGTCAAAATCGCTGCACGCCACCACCCATTCATCACCATTGACCAGCAGCTCGTCACTCATCGCACACACGGCATCCGCATGGATGTGCAGCTGATGCGCGTGAACCGTATCACGCGCATTGCCCGACAAATTGAAATAACTGTGGTGCGTGAGATTACACAATGTCGGCGCATCGGTCGTCGCACGATAGTGCAGCGTCAAGCGCTGCGCCTGATCCAAAGTATACGTCAGCTCAATCGCCAAATTACTGGCGTAGCCATTTTCACCCGCTGGACTTAGCAGCGAAAATACCACCTGCGCACGGCCATCGGGCAATTGCTGCGCGCGGTGCTGCCACAATTGATGCGACATCGCGTTCGATCCGCCGTGCAACACATGCGCGCCTTGAGTGAGCGGCAGTTGCTGCACCATGCCATTCACTGCATAACGACCCCGCGCAATGCGCCCTGCCGTGCGTCCGATAGTTGCACCCAGATACGACGGATTGTGTGCGTAGTCATTCATGTCGGCAAAACCCAGCACGACACTTTCGATTTGCCCCGTTTTATCGGGCATGCGAATGTCCAACACACTCGCACCCCAGTTCATCAACTGTACGCTAAAGCCCGAAGCACAGCGCAACTCATACACCGTGACGGTGTGCGCTGCGATCTGTGTTTCAAACGACCGGATAGCTACTCTTTGCATAAGCCATAATACCTTACTGAATCAACTGTTCGATAAAGCGCGCAAAGCCTGCCTGCCCCGCCGCGTCGCGTTTGTACACGCCCGCGTCGGTCAAAACCTGCACAAATACCTCGCCAATCGCGGATTTCAGATAGGCTTGGGCGTCGCTACCAGCGACATAATTCGGCGCAATCTGCGCGAACCAATCCGCGTGCACCGCCAGCTCAGGATGGTTCGACAATGTATCTTCACCGCGCAAACACGCCGCCAAATGCTGCAACGCCGTCTGCAAACGGTCGGGTAAAACCGCCAAGCCCATCACTTCGATCAAACCGATGTTTTCTTTTTTGATGTGGTGCAGCTCTGTATGCGGATGAAAAATTCCCAGCGGATGCTCGTCGCTCGTGCGGTTATTGCGCAGTACCAAATCCAGTTCAAACACACCCGCGCGCATGCGCGCAATCGGGGTGACGGTATTGTGTGGCGTGTCATGGGTCTGCGCCAAAATCCCCACCGCCGCGTCGCTGTACCCGCACCAATTGTTCAACAATTCATCCGCCGCATCGACCAACTGCGCCGCATTTTGGCCACGCAGTCGCAGCACGCTCATCGGCCAAATCAATTGCTGCACTTCGATATCCGCATATTTCGGCCAAACAAAGGTGCGCTCCACCTCGGCGCGGCTCATGGCGAACTCGTAACAGCCACCCTGAAAGTGGTCGTGGCTCAAGATCGAACCGCCGACAATCGGCAAATCAGCGTTCGAGCCGAGGAAGTAATGCGGGAACAGCGCGACAAAATCCAGTAAACGTACAAAAGTCGCGCGTGTCAGTTTCATCGGCTCGTGCTCTGCCTTGAGTACGATACAATGCTCGTTGTAATACTCATACGGCGAATACTGCAAGAACCATTGTTCATTGTTCAGCGTCAATGGAATCAAGCGCAGATTCTGCCGCGCCGGATGATCGACGCGCCCCGCGTAGCCTTCGTTCTCACGGCACAGCAGACATTTCGGGTACGAAGCGCTTTTGGCTTGCCCTGCGGCAATGATCGCTTTCGGATCTTTTTCCGGCTTGGACAGGTTGATCGTGATGTCCAATTCACCATAGGCACAGCCGTGTTTCCAGCAATTGTTTTTCGCCACACGCGCCATGCGAATGTAATTACTCGCGCGCGACTGCTGGTAAAAATACCGCGTCGCCGCCTGCGGACTGCTCGCGTATTCATGCGCAAATGCGGCTTGAATCACCGACGGCGCCGCCACCAAACAGCCCATCAGCGCGGTATCAAGCAAATCGTACTGCGTGATACCGTCGTTGGGAATCACCCCGCGCACAAACGCATCGGCCACCAACACATCCAGCACCGACTGAATATGCCCCAATGCAACCAACTGCGCCTCGCCGTCATCCGGCCACGCATCCAATTGCAATACCGCCAGCAATCGGTGGCGCACCTCGTATTCATCCGCCGCTGCATACAGTCCCTGCTCGCGCCCGTAGCGCATCAGGGTATACAGTGCGTGATTGACCTCCATTTGCGTCATGAGATGACCTTCCTTTATTTAGTTTTTCTTATGCAGATTCGAGCATACGCGCACCGTCACCAATGCGCACGTCGTAAAACGTCGGCGCCATGCCGGTGGCTGATTCGTATTGCTGCGCCACATTTTGCTTGAATGCCTCCAACTCATCCGTACGCACGATCATCACACTGCATCCGCCAAAACCCGCGCCGGTCATGCGTGCACCGACCGCACCGTGATCCCATGCCGCCTGCACCAGTGCATCCAAATGCTCGCCCGTCACGGCAAAATCATCGCGCAGCGAGCGATGCGAGGCATTGAGCAATTGCCCAAACGTCGAGATATCTCCCGATGTGAGCGCACTCACGGCCTGCAAAGTACGCTGATTATCGCCAATCACATGGCGCGCGCGTTGGCGAGCCAAATCGTTTTGAATGACGTGTTCGTGTTGCGCAAACTGCGCCACCGTCAATTCGCACAGCACCTTGATCGGAACCACAGTTTGCAAATCGGCCAATGCGGCTTCGCACTCGGCGCGGCGCTCGTTGTATTTCGAGTCGGCCAATTCGCGGCGCTTATTGGTATTGGCGATCAGCAAGATGTATTGCTCGCCCAATTGCACTGGCACGGTTTGATAGTCCAGCGTCGCGGTGTTCAATAACAAGGCATGATCGGCGCGCCCCATGCCCGAGGCAAATTGATCCATGATGCCGCAGTTCATGCCGTTGAACTGATTTTCCGAGCGTTGCGACAGTTGCACCAACTGCAACTGCGTGCGCTCAAAGCCATACACTTCGCGCAGCAACACTGCCGTCACCAATTCGATGGACGCGCTGGAGGACAAGCCCGCGCCATTCGGAATATCGCCCGCGAACAAAATATTCAAGCCATGTGCGAAGCGCACACCATCCGCCATCAGCATGGCGAACACACCGGCGGGATAATTCGCCCAGTGGCGCTGTTTATCAAACACCAAATCATCCAAGGCAAAGTCGATGATGCCGACGGATTCAAAGTTCACCGAGACCACGCGCACCGTGCGATCGGTGCGTTTGGAGGCCAAGGCGTATGTGCCGTTACCCAAAGCACAGGGAAATACATAACCGCCGTTAAAATCCGTATATTCACCGATCAGATTCACGCGCCCGGGTGCAAAGGCAACGTAGCTCGCTGCCTCGTTAAAATAGCCTTGGAATTGTTGTTTGAGTTGTGTTAAATCCATATTTCCCCCTTAAGTACAAAGGCACGGTGTTTCATCTCTGAAACCCGTGCCCTTTGATTCTGCAGCCAGAAAGCTCTGGCTACCGAAGTGTCATTAGGTTTTCTTCAGATATTTACGGGTATCCAAAGCAACGGCAGAGATGATGATCAGACCTTTGATCACATATTGCCAGTATGGCGATACACCGGAGAAGTTCAAACCGTAGCTAATGACTTGGAACATCAACACACCGATGACCACGCCGCTGATTTTACCCACACCGCCACTGAACGACACGCCACCGACCACGCAGGCTGCGATTGCGTCCAACTCGTACATATTACCGGTGTTATTGGTGGCAGAGCCGACACGCGCCGCTTCCAAGGTACCGGCAAAACCGTACAAGGCACCGGCCAAGGTATAAACGATCAGCAATGTTTTGGTGATATTCACGCCCGATACCGCTGCTGCTTCGGGATTGCCACCGACCGCGAACAGGTTTTTACCAAAGCGCGTTTTGTTCCACAGAATCCACATAAAAATGGTCACAGCCGTGGCGTAGATCACCAGATACGGCACCATCAAGCTACCGATGCGAAAACCACCCTGTGCAAACTCGGTATAGTGCGTGGCCAAACCACCAATCGGTTGCGCACCCATCGGCTCACGATCGACATACATGGATGACAAACCGTAGATGATAATCATCGAACCCAAGGTGGTAATGAACGGCGTCACTTTCAATTTGGCGATCACGAAACCATTCAAAAAGCCCAAGAACGCGGTGATGATACAGGCGACAATCAAGGCAACAATGATATATTGATTCGCTAAAATGCCCGGCAAATGCTGGTACATACGGCTCACATTATCCGGTGATTGCAGTAATGATGCCGCCACAACCGCGGACAAACCCACCATGCGACCGGCGGACAAGTCCGTACCCTGCGTCACGATCAGACCGGCCACACCCAAGGCAATAATCACGTTGGTCGAAGCCTGCGACAAAATATTGGTCAAGTTGACCAGCGACAGGAAGCTCGGGTCGTTGTACACAAACACTGCCACCAACAGTAACAAAACGATGGTAATCGCATTGTCCAGTAAAAACTGACCTATCGACTTACTCGTTAAAGCTTTACTCATTTTTTTCTCCTAACATACTCTTGCGATTACAAGTATTTGGCCGATAAAGCCATAATTTCTTCTTGCGTGGTTTCTGCGGTATTGACGATACCAGCAACGCGACCATTACTCATGACCAAAATGCGATCCGTCACGCCGAGCAACTCCGGCATTTCGGATGAGATCATGATGATACCTTTGTCTTTGTTCGCCAAATCAATCATCAACTGGTAAATCTCATATTTCGCACCCACGTCAATCCCGCGCGTCGGCTCATCCAGCATCAATACCTCCGGACCGGTCAACAGCCAGCGACCCAAAATCACTTTTTGCTGATTACCGCCGGACAATGTACCGATTTGCGTTTTTTGATTCGGGGTTTTCACACGCATCGAGTCAATCACCCATTTGGTGTCTTTGCCACGTTGTTTATCGCTCAAGATACCAAACTTCACGTAGTGCCCCATATTGGCAATGGTGGAGTTGAAGTTGATATCCAGCATACTGAAAATACCGGTTTGACGACGCTCCTCAGTCACCAAGGCAAAACCGTTCTCGGTGGCTGCGCGGCTGTCGCGATTGCGGATTTTCTTACCATGTAGCAAGATGTCACCGGATTTAATCGGACGCAGACCGAACAAGGTTTCAACGATTTCCGTGCGTTTGGAGCCGACCAGACCGGCCACACCCAAAATCTCGCCTTTGTGCAGATTGAAAGTGACATCCTGAATCGATGGTTGATTCAATGCAGTCAACCCTTTGACCTCAAGAATCGTTTCAGCCGGTTTATTGGTTTTCGGTGGGAAGCGGTGCGTCAAATCACGCCCCACCATCAAACTGATGATTTTGTCGGTGGTCAGATTTTCGGCTCGCTCCGTCGCGACCCATTGACCATCACGCATCACCGTCACATCGTCGGCAATTTTCAGAATTTCTTCCATCTTGTGCGAGATATAGACGATGCCGACGCCGCGTTCTTTGAGCGTGTCGATGATGCGGAACAAATGCGCCACTTCTTTCTCAGTCAAAGAGGAAGTCGGCTCGTCCAGCACCAATACTTTGGAGTGATAGGAAACGGCTTTGGCAATTTCCACCATCTGCATCGCGGATACTGACAAATCGCCGACTTTGGTGTGCGGATCGAGCTGAATATCCAGCGATTTAAAAATCTCTTTGGTGTCTTGGTAGGCTTTCGCTTCGTCTGTGAACAAGCCCTTTTTAGGGAAACGTCCCAACCAAATATTGTCAACGATAGATGCCTGACGCACTTGATTGAGCTCTTGATGCACCATTGCCACACCCGATTCGAGCGCCTGTTTGGCATTGGTGAATTGAATTTTTTGACCATCTAATAATACTTCGCCTGCATCGGGATGGTAGATACCGAACAAGCATTTCATCAGCGTGGATTTGCCCGCGCCGTTTTCGCCCATGAGTGCATGAACCGTACCCGGACGAACATTCAGATGCACATCGTCCAGTGCCTTAACCCCCGGAAAGCTTTTCGAAATGCCCTGCATTGAGAGCAGGTAACTGGGGTTTTGATTGCTGTGGACATTTTCAGAAACAGCCATAGTCCCTCCGACTTTTGTACTTATGAAAGTTGCGGCAACGTTTGTTGAAACATCGACCGCAACTTCTTTTGTCTCGCATGAAACAAAACGATGTCACTTTGCAATGACATCGTTTGTGGTTTCAATTATTTGTAAGCGTCTTCGCCGACTTGCAAATTGTCTTTGGTCACGATCACGTATGGTACGCGAACCGCTTTACCATCGAGTTTCCATGAAGTACCTGCCAATGGGTCTTTACCCGTTGCAGCATTCAGAGCCAACTCAAAAGTCGCTTTACCTTGGTTTTTCGCGTCGTTCAATACGGTACCGACCATTTCACCGCTCTTGATTTTCGCCAAAGCGTCAGGAATCGCGTCTACACCGACTACCGGCATGAATTTGCCGTCTTTGAAGTAGCCTTTGGCTTGCAATGAGTTGAGTGCACCCATCGCCATACCGTCGTTATTCGCTACAACAAATTCAATTTTATCGCCGTGTTTGGCTTGCCAAGCGTCCATCAAGTTGTTCGCTTTAGCAGTGTCCCACATCGCGGTTTGCAATTCGAGTACTTCCACTTCGATACCGGCTTTTTTCAACTCTTCTTGCATGAATGTGGTACGTGCTTCTGCGTCTGGGTGACCCGGCTCACCTTTCAAAATCACCATTTGGATTTTGCCGTCTTTATTTTTGTCCCATTTAGCTTTGTTGGCAGCCCATTCTTTAGCGATCAACTGACCTTGCAAAATGCCTGATTCTTCGGATTTAGTACCGACATACCAGCATTTGTCGCACGCAGCCAAAACGTCTGCTTTTGGTTCTTTGTTAAAGAACACCACGGGCAAATTCGCCGTTTTTGCTTTGGAAATAACGGTAGCCGCCGCTTGCGGGTCAACCAAGTTAATCGCCAATGATTTCGCGCCTTTGGCAATCATGGTATCTACTTGGTTATTTTGTTTCGCTTGGTCGTTTTGCGAGTCGTTCATAGACAAAGTGGCTTTGCCTGCTGACAAGGTTTCGATCGCACGACGCACGAATGACATGAAGTTGTCATCGTATTTATAAATGGTTACACCAATCATCGGCATCTCTGCCGCAGGCGCAGCGCCAGCCGCAGGTGCTGCATCAGCTGGCTTCTTCTCAGCCTGCTTACCGCCGCAAGCCATCATGGTTACTGCACTTGCAACTGCTAAACCCAAGGTCAATAGTTTTTTCATTGTACATTCTCCAAAAAATTACGCGCTCTGCGCGGATGTGCCGATTGCTTCGGTCATAATCGCCGAAAGGTGCAAACAGGCCAAAAAAGTGAGATTTTGCACTCATTTGTACTGCTTTTAACCATCCAGTGCGAGTTATTGTACTCTCAGTTTTTCAAAAATGTAACCGGTTTATGACACAATATCTCAAAAAATTTATCGAATTTTTGCAGAAATTATGAGTTTCTTTGAAAATATTTCTGATCAATTGGGTAATGCAATGATTTTATTGATATTTTTTATTTATTCGTGAACATTTATACAACATTTCACCACACATGATCAGACATTTGCCCGCATCATCAAGCAAAATATAAGTTTTTTAATTATTTTTCGCTGTTTTCGCCGCTCTGATCGGCGCTACCGCAACCACAGCCCTCATGCCCCATGAGCTGTTGAACCTGCTCTGCCGAGGCCGGCTGACTCAAATCAGCATTGGTCGATTCGATAAAGTACGTTAAAGCGTAATCCATCGTGCTTGCATGAATACGCAACCAAGCGCCCAATTCTTTCGCCAACACATAAGCATACTGCGTGTCGCCATTCACCACGCAATCGCGTACCTGCCGCATCACGCCGAATACCTGATTGTGCTCACTGATGTGACAACCGGCGGCAGGAAAGCTCAGGCGCGCCATCCAACCCTCTTCCAAATCAAAATGCGCGCGCGTATGCGCAATGCACTCGTCCAATACACCGAGCAATTCGGACTCGGGCGTCATGGCCAAACGATTGAGCAAATCGCTCATTTCATGATGCACTGCATCCAATTGTGCATTGCCGAGCACCATTTCATCATCCCACTGGATTACCGGTTCGCTCGCAGGCGCAGTTAAAGTCGTGTCATCCATGATCATCCTTTTTAATATGAATCGGCTGATGAGGGCAGATTTGAGCCGACAATCGCCCGATTGAGCCGATCGCGCACTGCGTCCCAAGCCGCATCATCGGGCAAGCGCTCCACCGCAATGCGCATCACACCCCATGTGTCCAATTGCCGCAAAGCGTGGTACAAACCACGCGCGTATTCATGGGGATTTGCCGACAAACGCATGGCGCGCCCCTGAACCCCCGAGTACTCCGAGCGCTCCGAATACACCAGCCCCGCACTATTGCCCCGATCCTCAGGCGCCAACTCATCCAGCCACGCCATCGACGTACTCGGCGCATAATGCGCCAGCAAACTGCCCGACACCCGTGGCGTATCGCTCGCATTTTCCGGCAAAATCGGCGTTACGCCCGTCACCCGTTCAATATCCTGCGGCGTAATATGCCCAAAGCGCAAAATACGCGGCACGCCCGAAGTCAAATCCACAATCGTTGACTCAATGCCGATCACCGACGCATCACCATCCAGCACCCAAACCGCATGCTCGAACTCCTCGCGCACATGCGCCGCACGGGTCGGACTGACGCGCCCGAAACGGTTCGCCGACGGCGCGGCAATGCCCACGTTCGGCGTATTTTTTAACACCGCCAATTGTGCCAAAACATCCTGAAACAGCACATGATTCGGTGAACGCAACGCAATCGTATTCTGTCCACCTGTGACAGTGGCATCAATCTGCGGATGTTTGGGCAGCACCAAAGTCAGTGGCCCGGGGAAAAACGCCGCCATCAAAGCACGCGTCAAACGCCACATTTCCTCGCTCATGCGCGCGGCGTCAATCCAATAGCCAATATCCGCATCCGCCGCAATATGCGTGATCAGCGGGTGCGTGCTCGGACGGTTTTTGATCGTGAAAATCTCGCGCACGGCCGATGGTTTTGTCGCATCCGCCGCCAAACCATACACCGTCTCGGTCGGCAAGCCAATGACCTCGCCCGCCGCCAATTTTTCTGCGGCCAACAGCACTTGAGTACGCACAGAATCAATCACATCAGTCACTTACGCCACCATTCAAACCCAAAACGCGCATCGCCGCCTCGGTACGCTCAACCACAGCTTCCATCCGTTTGCCCACGAAATTCACATGCCCCATTTTGCGTGCGTGACGCGGTTCAGCTTTGCCATACAAATGCACAAAGCTATCCACCTGCGCCAATACGCCCGTCCAGTCGGGATTGCGTTGTGCATCATTGGCATCAAACCACACATCACCCAAAATATTCAACATCACCGTCGGGCTATGCTGAAAGCTCGCGCCCAGCGGCAATCCGGCCATTGCACGCACCTGCTGTTCAAACTGACTGGTCAGGCAGGCATTTTGCGTGTAATGCCCCGAGTTATGCGGACGCGGCGCCATTTCGTTCGCCACCAGCGAGCCATCCTGCAAAATAAAAAACTCAACACACAGCACGCCCACATAGCCCATCGCCTCAGCGATTTTTTGGGCGGCCTGCTGCGCCGTCGCGGTCAATTCAGCCGACGCACTCGGTGCTGGCACCGTCGAGGTATGCAAAATCCCATCACGATGCACGTTTTGCGCCAGCGCATAATGCGCCACGTCGCCGCTCCAACCACGCACGAGCAAAGCCGACACTTCAAAAGCCAATGGTAAACGTTGTTCCAATACGCATGGCACTTGATTCAACTGCGCCCACGCCGCCGCCAAATCATCCGCCGTTTTGACCGAAATTTGTCCTTTACCGTCGTAGCCCAAACGCGCCGTTTTTAAAATCGCGGGAAATAACTCGCTATGCGCCTGCGCCAGTGCCAACTCCTCTGCCGTGCGAATCACAGCATACGGCGCGACGGCCACGCCGCCTTTTTGCAAAAACTCCTTTTCAACGATGCGGTCCTGCGCAATCGCCACCGCATCACCCGATGGCGCAACGGGCACACCTTCACCCAAGCCACGCAAGACATCCGCCGGTACGTTTTCAAACTCCGTGGTGATCGCCGCACAGTTCGCCGCCAATTCAGCCAACGCCGCCGCATCGTCATACGCCGCGCACAAATGACGATTGGCCAATTGCCCTGCGGGGCTGTTGGGATCAGGATCAAGCACCCAGACCGCATAGCCCATGGCCTGCGCCGACTGCGCGAACATGCGACCGAGCTGGCCGCCGCCGAGTACGCCTAAGGTGGCTGGAGGCGCAATGGATTGTGTGAGTGATTTCATCATAGGAGTCATTCTAATAGCGCTCATAACTGCTTGTTACCCCCCGCCCGCTTGCGGGAGAAGGAACGCTTGTAGCAAATAAGAAAATTATGCCAGCACCATCCCCGCCGCATGCTCATACTGTTTCGCACGGAATTCGGTGAGTTTTTGCGCCAGCGCCGTGTCGGTCATGGCAAGGTTGGCAATCGCGTGCAACGCCGCATTCGCCGCGCCCGCTTCGCCGATGGCAAAAGTTGCCACCGGCACGCCTTTGGGCATTTGCACAATGGAGTAGAGCGAATCTTGCCCGCCCAAATGTTTGGTCGGAACGGGCACGCCAAACACGGGAACGATGGTTTTGGACGCGAGCATTCCGGGCAAATGCGCCGCACCGCCCGCACCGGCGATGATCGCACGAATGCCGCGCGCGTGCGCTTTTTCGGCGTAGTCAAACATATCATCCGGCATGCGGTGTGCGGAGACGACTTTGGCCTCAAACGCCACGCCGAATTGCGCCAGCATGTCGGCGGCCTGCTTCATGATCGGCCAGTCGGAGTTGCTGCCCATAAGGATGCCGACCATCACGGAAATATCGGGGGTTGCTGTATTCATATGATTCCTTTATCACGTACAAGGGACAAGGGCGCATACCATGCGCCTCCATGCACTTTTACGCTCATACTGCCAAATCGTGTCCGGTAATTTTCACCAGCGCTTCGCGGTATTTCGCTGCGGTGGCGTCAATCACGTTTTGCGGTAAAGTCGGTGCGGGCGGTGCCTTGTTCCAATCCAGCGTTTCGAGATAGTCGCGCACGTATTGTTTGTCATAGCTCGGCGGTGAAATGCCCACTTTGTATTCGTCGGCGGGCCAGTAGCGTGAGGAGTCTGCGGTCAGCACTTCGTCCATGATGTGTAACACGCCATTTTTGTCCAAGCCGAATTCAAACTTGGTGTCGGCAATAATGATGCCTTTGCCCGCGGCGTAGTCGGCAGCACGCTGATACAGGGCGAAACTCACATCACGGATTTGTTCGGCCAATTCCGCACCGATGCGTTGTTTGACCTCGTCAAAGCTAATGTTTTCGTCATGCTCACCCACGTCGGCTTTGGCGGCGGGCGTGAACAGCGGTTGCGGTAATTTTTCCGCCAATTGCAAACCCGCGGGCAGCTCGATGCCGCAGACCTTGCCGGTGGCTTGATAATCTTTCCAACCCGTACCGATGATGTAACCGCGCACAACCGCTTCGACCAAAATCGGTTTGAGGCGTTTGACCACGACCGAGCGACCGCGCACCTGCTCAACCTCGTTGGGCGCAACGACCGTAGTTGGATCAATGCCGGTCAAATGATTCGGCACCACGTCGTGCAGCTGCGCGAACCAAAAATTGCTCATTTGATTGAGCACTTTTCCTTTATTCGGGATCGGTTCGTTCATCACCACGTCAAACGCGGACAAACGATCGGTGGTAATCATCAATAAATGATCGTCGTCGATGATGTAGGTGTCGCGCACTTTGCCTTTGGCCAGCAAAGGCAGGGATTTAATCGAGGTGGCATACAATGCATTGGCCGTCATGATGCTCTTTCAAAAGTGGGGATATGCAATGGAAAACGCCCAATGAGACACGACTCATTGGGCGAACCCATGATCGAAAATTTCGATCTGTATTTTACCGTAAACTCAAGGTTTTAGCGATTAAAATCACCATCCCGACGGTATTTACAACCATTTACAGCACATCCACGGCGTTCAGTTCTTTGAATGCTTTCATCAAACGTTCCACCATGGATTCACTGCCTTTGCGCAACCATACGCGCGGGTCGTAGTATTTTTTGTTCGGCTTGTCTTCGCCTTCAGGATTACCCAATTGACCTTGCAGATAGGCTTCTTTGTCCTTGTAGTAGTTCAAAATACCTTCCCAGTTCGCCCATTGCGTATCGGTGTCAATATTCATTTTCACCACGCCATAGCCGACCGCTTCTTTGATTTCCTCAGGCGTAGAGCCGGAACCGCCGTGGAATACGAAATCCAATGATTTCGCTGGCAGACCGAATTTTTCAGACACGTATTTTTGCGAGTTGTCCAAGATTTTCGGGGTCAATTGCACGTTGCCCGGTTTGTACACGCCGTGTACGTTACCAAATGAAGCGGCGATGGTGAAACGCGGGCTGATTTTGCTCAGGCGCTCGTAGGCGTAGGCGACGTCTTCCGGTTGCGTATACAGCGCCGATGAATCCATGCCAGTGTTGTCCACGCCGTCTTCTTCACCGCCGGTGCAGCCCAATTCGATCTCCAGCGTCATACCCATTTTGTCCATGCGCTTGAGGTACTGTTCGCAAATTTCGATGTTTTCTTCGAGTGACTCTTCAGACAAATCGAGCATGTGCGATGAAAACAGCGGTTTGCCTGTTTCGGCATAGAATTTTTCGCCTGCGTCGAGCAAACCATCAATCCAAGGCAATAATTTTTTCGCCGCATGGTCGGTGTGAACAATCGCCGGCACGCCGTAGGCTTCGGCCACTTGATGCACATATTTTGCACCGGCAATCGCGCCGAGAATCGCCGCTTGCTGGCCTTCGAGTTTCAGACCTTTACCGGCAAAAAAGGATGCGCCGCCATTTGAGAATTGAATCACCACGGGCGCTTTGGCTTTGGCCGCCGCTTCCAGAACCGAGTTCACCGTATCGGTGTTCACGCAGTTCACTGCTGGCAAAGCATAGTGCCCCGCTTTAGCCAATTCAAAAATTTTCTGTACGTCGTCGCCTGTCGCCACGCCCGCTTTTACGACTTCCAACACTTTAGTCATGAGACACTCCTAATTAAAAAATCTGTAAAAAAGCCCTCGATCGATGGTACGACCCATGCGATCAAGGGGCTGCAATGATTTACGCTTTGGCTTCCAAAGCCGCGACTGCCGGTAATTTTTTGCCTTCCAAAAATTCGAGGAACGCGCCGCCACCGGTGGAAATATAGCTGACTTTGTCGGCAATATCGTATTTGGCAATCGCCACCAGCGTGTCGCCGCCACCAGCGATGGAGAACGCATCGGAGTCGGCAATCGCCTGCGCCAATACTTTCGTACCGTTACCAAACTGATCGAACTCAAACACGCCAACCGGGCCATTCCACACGATGGTACCGGCGGATTTGAGTTGCGCTGCGATCACGGCCGCCGTTTCAGGGCCGATGTCCAGAATCATGTCGTCTTCCGCCACATCGGTCGCTTTTTTCACCGTTGCAACAGCGTCTTTGGAGAATTCTTTGGCCACCACCACATCGGTTGGAATCGGTACGGTCGCGCCGCGCGCGGACATTTTGGCGATGATGCGTTTGGCATCTTCGACCAAATCGGCTTCGACCAAGGACTTACCGATGGGCAAACCGGCCGCCAGCATGAAAGTGTTGGCAATGCCACCGCCGACGATCAATTGATCCACTTTATCGGCCAAGCTTTCCAAAATCGTCAGTTTGGTAGAGACTTTTGAACCGGCCACAATTGCGGCCAATGGTTTTTTCGGTGCGTGCAGGGCTTTACCCAAGGCGTCCAATTCCGCCGCCAGCAAAGGACCGGCCACAGCCACCGGCGCAAAGCGCGCAATGCCGTGTGTGGTCGCTTCGGCGCGGTGCGCCGTACCGAATGCGTCGTTCACATACACATCGCACAGTTTGGCCATTTTTTGCGCCAACTCTTCGTTATCTTTTTTCTCGCCTTTGTTCACGCGGCAGTTTTCCAGAACCACCACTTCGCCGACATTGGCCGTCACGCCATCCACCCAGTCCGCTTGCAAATGTACGGGAACCGAGCCGCCAAGCAGCTCGCTGATGCGTTCGGCCACTGGTTTGAGGGAATCTTTTTCGGTCAATTCGCCTTCCGTCGGGCGACCTAAGTGCGAAGTCACCATCACGGCCGCGCCTGCGTCCAGCGCCATTTTGATCGCCGGTATGGACGCGCGAATGCGTGTGTCGTCAGAAATTTGACCCGCGTCGTTGAAAGGGACGTTTAAATCCGCGCGAATGAATACGCGTTTACCGTTCAGAGCATTTTGTTCAACCAATTGCGCCAGAGTTTTTACTGTCATTGCCTTCTCCTAAAAAGATCATACGGGTCATACGAGCGGTTTTTCCAGCCGAAACAGCCAGTTGCCGCTCCATCACCCCGTATTATACCCCTTAAGGAAACCGGCCAAATGGAAATTTGCCCTTTTGTGTAATCGAATACACACCCCATATTAAAATCAGGAGAAAGTTCTATTTATCGCTCAAAAACAGCAATCGATTCGACGTGCGCGGTATGCGGAAACATATTCACGACGCCCGCACTTTTAAGCCGATAGCCAACCTGATTGACCAAAATTCCCGCATCGCGCGCCAAGCTGCCCGGATTACACGACACATAGACGATGCGTTGCGGACGCTCCTCCAGCGCTAAATCGGCCAAAGCCAAACACAGCGCCTCAGCACCCTCGCGCGGCGGATCGACCAAGTATTTATCCAAACGCCCCAAACCGCGTAAATCATCCGCCGTCACCTCGAACAAATTGCGGCAGTGGAACTCAGTTTTGTGCGCCAAACCATTGACCTGCGCATTTTGCAAAGCGCGCTCGTTCAACTGCGTGGCGCCTTCCACCCCGACCACATGCGCCGCCTGAGTCGCCAGCGGCAGGGTAAAATTACCCAAACCACAAAAAAAGTCCGCTACGCGCTCGTTCGGCTGCACATCGAGCAAACGCACCGCACGCCCGACCAGCACACGGTTGATGTGAAAATTAACCTGCGTGAAATCCGTCGGACGATACGGCATACGCACGCCGAATTCCGGCAAATCGTAGTACAGCGCCTCGCGCTGCGGATAAAACGGGTACACCGTATCCGGCCCTTTGGGCTGCAACCACACATCCACGCGGTGTGCGTCGGCAAACTGGCGCAAGATGTCCTCGTCCTGCTCCGTCAGTTTTTCCAGATTGCGAAAGACCAACACAGTGTTTTCCTGCCCCACCGCCACCTCGATCTGCGGCATACGTTCACGAATCGACAATTTGCCAATTACTTCACGCAAAATCGGCAGCAAATCAGACACATGCTCCGGCAAAATTTGGCACGAAGTCATATCGGTCACGTAGCGCGGCTGTTTTTCAAAAAAGCCGACCAGTACCGATTCCTTTTTCGCCACGTAGCGCGCGGTCAGACGCGCCCGATAGCGGTAGTGCCACGTCGGCCCCATGATCGGGCGCAGGATGATTTCCGGTTTGACCTTACCGATGCGTTCGAGGTTATCCTCCAACACGCGTTGCTTGATCGCCACCTGCGCACGCGGATGCACGTGCTGCATGGCGCAACCGCCACACACACCGAAATACACACATTTGGGCTGTACACGCGCAGCGGAGGGCTTGAGCACCTCAGTCACCTGCGCCACATCGTAATTGGGCTTGCTGCGTGTGATTTCGGCACGCACCGTTTCATACGGCAAAGCGCCGGAAATAAACGCGACTTTCTCTTCATGTCGCGCAATACCGCGCCCTTCCATGTCCAAGGATTCAACTTCGTATTCAAAAATCTTTCGCTCGGCGGGCTTGATTAACCCCTGATCTCGCCTTTTGTGACGCATTCTGTGCAACCTTCTATAAAAATTAGCGCGGTGAAAATCACCGCGCATACGCTATTCAGGCCATTATTTTAACCGTTTAAGCGTTCAATCGCCAATAGTCGAGAGAGGTAAAAATACCGACCGCCGATCAACGCCCCGGTAAAATCCGCATCGGGTCGATCGGTTTGGAGTTTTGACGCACCTCGAAATACAGCTGTGCGCGCGAGGCGTCGCTATCGCCTTGATTGGCAATTTTTTGCCCCGCAACCACACGTTGGCCTTGACGCACGAACAATTCTTCATTATTCGCATAAACGCTGCTCCAAGTGTCATTGTGCTTGATCACCACCATATTGCCGTAACCGCGCAGGCTGTTGCCCGCGTAAATCACTTCACCGCCAGACGCCGCCAACACCGGCGAACCACGATCACCGCCAAACACCACACCTTTGGTCAAATTGCCGTCAAAATTGCGGATAATCGAGTTGCTTGAAGGCCAGTTCCACACGACATTATTGGTGATGGTGGTATTGACCTTGATTTCAGGATCGTTAATGGTCGCTTGCGCACGACCCGACGTCGGCGCTGGTGTTGGCGCCGTCACCGATGTTGAGCCGGAAGCATTCGGACGCACACGCAGACGCCAACCGACCTCCAGATAATCGGGGTTGGTCAAATTATTCCATGCCATCAAGTTCGATACACTCACCCCGTTTGCGCGCGCAATTAGCGACAAGGTGTCACCCGAACGCACCCGATACATGCCAGCACCATCGGCCTTACGCGAGACCGAAGTGCCCGACGTCGGCGTGGTGGTACAAGCAGACAAGCCCATCGTTCCGACCACGGCGATCAAGGTCGCCTTTGCGATTAAATTTTGTATGCGCATCATTTCAACTCCTATTTTTGTGTACTCTGAGTACCCTGTAACAACGGCACAAAGTGCACCGCATCCAAAAACTCGTTCCGCCACTCACGCAAAGACACACGCGTGATGCGAACCAACTGCTGAAATTGTTGAGCGCCGCGTTGATTGACCACCAAAGGAGCCACCAACACACCGCCCACGCGTAATTGTTCTAATAAATCCTGCGGAATGGCCAATCCGGCCGCAGCCATGACGATGCCATCAAACGAGCCAACTTCCGGCCAACCGGCCAAACCATCGCCAAAGCGCAAATTCGGCTCAGAGAGCAAAACGCTTTGCACCTTCGCCAAGTTGACCTGCGCCAAACGATACAACGGCTCAATGCGCTCAATCGAATACAGCTCGCGCACGAAACATGCTAACACGGCAGATTGATAGCCGCAACCCGTCCCCACTTCTAAGACACGCTCACAGCGCCCGCCCAACTTGAGCGCACCCTCGCGCAACAAGCCCAACATGCGCGCCACCGTGGACGGATGCGAAATCGTCTGCTCATAGCCAATCGGCAGCGCATCATCGTCATACGCCCGCAAATAAAACGCCTCATCGACAAATACATGGCGCGGCACACGCGCCATCGCCGCCAAAACCACCTCATCGCCCAAACGCAAGCGGCGCAAAGCCTCCACCATCTGCGTGCGCGATTTACTCAAAATCTCCGGATGCGCACGCCAATCGGCCGACGTACTGCGCAAAGTACCCTCGCGCATGATCGAATACAAATGCTCCGTGGGTCTGGGCGCAAACGACATCGGCTTGACCGGCATCGCCTGCCGCCGCGCCTGCGCACTCGACCACGCGCGCTGCACTTCGCTCAAATGCTCGAATTTAGGCTTCTTCTTATTCACAGCGCACCCGATTCACCCATGATTTTACAGCGTCAAATCCGCCAGCAAACCGCTCACACCCTGCAACTGCGTATAGCCCGTCAAATCAATTTGCAACGGAGTGATCGAAGTTTGACCGTGCTCCACCGCATAAAAATCAGTGCCTTCATCACCATCCTTCACCGCACCCGCCGCGCCGATCCAATACATCGTCTCGCCGCGCGGATTCTCAAAGCGGTGCAAATCCTGCGCCGCATGACGACGCCCCAAACGCGTGATCGCCACACCATTGGCCTGCAACTGGCTAAACGGCAGATTCGGAATATTCACATTCCACAAAAACGCCTGACGCAAACCATGCAAATTTTTCGCCAAAACCAGCTGCACAATCGCCCGCGCCACCTGCGCCGCATCCTCGATATGCGCCCAACCACGCTCCACTTGCGAAAACGCAATCGACGGCACGCCCAACATCAG
Organism: Burkholderiaceae bacterium; assembly: GCA_049291875.1. Taxonomy (GTDB): domain Bacteria; phylum Pseudomonadota; class Gammaproteobacteria; order Burkholderiales; family Burkholderiaceae; genus CTSOIL-112. Next base: position 4,168 of record JBATQE010000053.1, on the reverse strand, counting down.
CCCCTCCATCGCCGCCGCCACCGTACCCGAGTACAGCGTATCGTCGCCCATATTCTGACCATTATTGATACCCGAAATCACAATGTCCGGCTTCACATCAAAAAAACCCGTCGCCGCCAAATGCACACAATCAGTCGGCGTACCCGACACCGAATAAAAACCATTGCTCGACTGGCGCACACCCACCGGTCGCCCGAGCGTCAACGAATTCGACGCACCCGAACAATTCTGCTCCGGCGCCATCACCACCACATCGCCCAAATCCTTCACCGCCTCGTACAAAGCCTCAATCCCCGGCGCGTGATAGCCATCATCGTTAGAAACCAAAATTCGTGTCATACCCATCCCGAAAAATATTAAAAAGCCCTCATCCGCATCCGAACTACCCGCTCAAGCTTGAACAAAAGCCCGTCACTACAAACAGCCCGACCACGGCGCAACAGCCGTATTATAAGGCATGCGCTTTGCTTTACAGCAAAAAACCGATATAATTGCCATCTTCGGAGCGTAGCGCAGCCTGGTAGCGCACTTGCATGGGGTGCAAGGGGTAGCGAGTTCGAATCCCGCCGTTCCGACCAATAAAATCAAAGGCTTACAGTTTAGCCACTGTAAGCCTTTTTTCTTGATTTTAACAAACTAGCAAATTGCCCCCACTTTTGCCCCCACCGCAAGCAAGCCTTTGAGCGATATTATTTAAGTTTTTCCAATAGCTCTTTCTGCTCACGCAAAATTTCGCGAAACTCTTTTAACTGCGCTTTAATACCACCCTTAAAAGCGTTCTGTGACACTATGCTTTTACCTTCAGGTGTTTTTGCACCTGTGGATTGCTGCCACGGTTTCCAGCGGTGTATCGCCGCCGATTGTTTCACCCGTCGTTCGGGTGTCCAGCCGTTTTGTTTGCGCTTCGATGGTGTTTTCATGTTTTGATTCCATTAGTTTGTTTGGTTCATTTTGATTTTTCCCCGCGTGCGTAGGTGCGGGTGTATTGCTATCGAGATTTCTTTTCATCGCTCCATTGTTGACCTGTTGGTGTCCTGCACTAAAATTGGCTTGTTGAGTGACCACGACTTGACGCGGATATTTCAGTTCTACAATGGCTTGGATGGTGGCGCGGCTTTGGGATTGGGTCTTGAGTGCTAAATTCATGTAGGTTGAATATTGTTTAAGGTATTGTTGTGCATTGGCACGCCTTGCCAAGGTTGCGAACATCACTTGTAATGCTTTGGCTTGACCCACCAACATCGACTCCAATTCTTTCAAGTCACCCTCATGCACGGATTCCATACTTTTATTGAGATTCTCAGTGATTGCCAAAACATCAACATCAGGGAATAAATCCTTGCCGAATGATTCGGTTATGGCTGCGTTGGCAATGGATGCATTGCCTACAAAAACAGAATCTCGATTTTTACGCCCATCCAATTCTTGTTTGGCTTGAGCGTTTTTCTCTGACTGTGTTTGTTTCTTGGGTTTATTCATCTTGACTGCCCTTACTTATCCGCGCATTGCGCTGTGTATATGGTAATTCTATAGAGGTGTACGGCTACCGTACCAGTAGGAAATAAAAACCTGCCTTGATAGGTTCGATTGCCGTACCAATAACCTCACCTTTTAATGCTATTGGTACGAATCCCGTACCTATTTCAATTCTTTGAGTACGGCTACCGTACTAAGGCTTGCATTTTTTCGCAATGATTTTAGGCGGTGCGGTTGGCTGGTATTGCTTGTATGCACCGCGTGGAAATGCCTGTGGTGACATATCCAACTTGCCGCCGCAGGTATCCAATGGATGCCACGTCACTGCGTACAAACTCGCTTTATTTGGGCGCATCCCTTTGCGCGTTTCAACGATTAGACAGGCTTCAATCAACTCCTTTTTTGCATTGTGTAGGGTTTCTTTTGACCGCCAACCGCGCTTTTGCATCACACTGAATGACGCACATAAATCGCCATTGTTTGAGCCACGAAATTGCACCAGCATATCAATAAGTAATTTAACCGCATACGCACCCAAACTCAAATACGCATGACTATTGAGCACATTGTGCGGGATAGCAGCAAACTGTCCACCATCCCGCCCATGCCTGCCTTTTTTATAACGTGTTTTAGTCGGTTCCATGAATGATTCCATAGCGTTTCAAAAACCGATACAAACCCCATTTTTCAATATCGCTCATATCACCCACATCATGCACCACGCCCAATTCAGAATAACGTATGCACAAACATTCCAACTCCAGAAGCCAATGATTCGTACTCATGATTGCACCTCCATATTTTCAGGCTCAATCAAGGTGTACAAACCCACCCTATGCGCATATCCCTGTGCGGTCACCGCCGTAACCCAAGTTTTGACAATGTTGTAACCTTGTTTAACTAATTCGCATTTGCGCACCCGTGGGTCATAGATATTTAAATGCTCACGGGCGTGGGCGGTGGTAATCGAACCGTGCAATCGCAGATGTGCCAACAATCGCGCACGCTGTGCCTTGGTCGAGTTATCACTCAGGTCTGTAACCTTCGAGTTATTTGCGGTATCATGTGGCTGTATTGCCTGCTCAGGAATACAATTTTCTACCCCCTCATTCGTTGACGCGACTGAGGGGCTTTCATTTGGAATATCTGTAATCTCTGACAGTTGATTGATGAGAGGCTTATTCATTACACACCCCCAATCGTTTGAATCTGAGTTTTTGAGCGTAGGCTCATCAACTCCGTGACTAATTCACGAATCTCATCATCCGATTTACCCGCAATACGGGCGGCGATAATCGCATCGGTTTCGTGACTCAGCCAAGCGACCGCACGGGATGAAATTTGGATGGGTTTGGGTAATAAACCCTTGGCGATATGCCCATACACCGATGAGCGTGATAAGCCTACTTCGGATTGAAGCGTTGGCAAGCGTTGAATTTTTGTAACCATAAAAGTACCTTTCTGTACGTTGTTGTTAAAAACAACGTCATTAGGCACTGGCTACTGGGGTAGCCTGCAATGTAGCCACTTGACCACGCTGCAAGCCTTTAAAATAGCGGCTTTATTTTTTTGATTGGCTACTTTGGGTTGGAATTAAATTTTTGAATTTATTGCTTGATTTAGGGTTTGATTGCGCTTTTTGTTCTTTTTCTGCGCTGATAATGGCATTTTTGACAGTCGACGCAGACACGTTTTCTTCTATGGCTATTATTTTATTAAAGGCTCTCACACCTTGGGATTTCAATTCATTTCTACGTTTTAACATCCGCGCATTTCTCGCTTTGGTACTTTCAACATCATCAGAAAACCCCGTAGGCTCATTGACCATTTTTTTTATTTTTTTAAGGTCGATTTTTAGCACATTTTTGTTAAATGATAGCAACTCCATCAAAAGCACTGTGTGCCCACTGGCTAATACTAACGCATCGCGGTCAAATTTCAGTGATACCTGCGCTTTATGCTGACCACCATCCACCATACCCAAACGCCACAAAGCATTATCTTTTGCGACTGACTGAGTATTACCCAACAAATCCCGCACCATTTCAGCGATTAATCGCTCTGATACCTGCCACCGTTTCAAACGTTCCAACGGCACAGCCACCACGCCAATATCTTTATCTTTATCGCACACAATAAGTGCTTTAATCTTTGGGTGAGTGGAATCTCTAAAAAACTCAACGTTCATAGCACAGCCAACATCACAGCCATCACAGATAGCAACACGTGCATCAGCAACGGGCTTTAGCACCCCTAACTTTTGCAAATTTTCTAATGCAGTTGCATCAAACAAATTGACATCATCGAATGACAGAAAAGCCTCACCATCACCAGCGTAAGCCAAACGATTTAATACCTGATGAAAAGCTTGCTCCATTCCAATCATTGAAACGCCCTATCATCCATTAGACGGATTCATAGGTTGTAACTGAATCCCTGAATCAATTAGTACCTGACGAATTGCGCCTTCCTGTCCATCAAGTCCCAAGGCACAGGTATTAGGTAGAGTAATTGTGAAATTTTTCTTTTTCTTATCCCGCCTATTTTCATCAGGCTCAAACTCCACTTCAAATCCCAATTGATTCACATCTAACAACTCAGATGGAATATTTTTTGTCAATCGCTCAAACAAGTCATATACTGCTTTGGGATTGGGTAATACCCCCTAAAAGGGCGGCATCTAAAAGTAGAA
>JBATQE010000052.1:0-16005 GCA_049291875.1 Burkholderiaceae bacterium | reverse complement strand
CATTGTCGACCTTGATATAAGCGCCATATTTCCTCTCGGTCTAACGGGGTTAGGCGGACTCGTTTGTGCATATTCATTTCAGTATTTTCTCCGAAAATACTGTAAACAACGCGTTAATTTTTTACATGTTATTGCTGCGCCAGATGCGGGTTTTAACGGCAGCCCTGCAGCCGGTCATTTGATGGATCAACTTTGGTTGGATAAAGCCAAGTCTGCACTGGGTGATCAGGCCGCATTGGAGGCGATTGCCAAGGATATGGCGAGCGAGGCGCGTGTGCGTGGCTTTATCGCGTGGATGCGAACAACGTCAGGCATGGGATATTCACAAAGCCGCACCTACGGGATTGGCTTGTTATCCAATAAAGCAATGGCACAGTTCGCCAAGCATTTGCCCGAGTCGCGCATGGGTAGCCCTGTGGTTGCGTTTCAAGACCATTTGATTTCGGGCAAAAAAGCCCGACGGCACGCGGCGGCGGGTGATGCTTTGGATTTGGATGCGTATGAGCGGATTGTGCGGGATTTTGGTAAGCCCGATTATGAGTTGTGGGACACTCAAAACAAGCACGTTTTGCACGTATTTAATAAGGGCAACGGTAAAGTTGTGAAGCTATCAATCGGTATGGAGCAAAATGGCGCTCAAGTTGTTTCGGCTTTTGAGGTGGGGTTGAATACAATTACCGAAGCAATAGCCGGTAGAGTTTTTATTCCATTACAATAGACGTAAAAAATCCCACTGAGCCGCCGGGTTCGAACCGGATAAAACACGTTGATGAACAACTGTCCTGACTTCCAAGTGTCAGATCTATCAGTAGGATTACCTTTATATTAAATCGTAGTCATGGAAAAATCAAGATGATTGAATTAACACTCGACGATTCGGATGTCAAACGCGGCCTTGCGCAACTTTTACGCAACGCAACCCATAATCAACCGATGATGAAGGGCTTGGCTGGTGAATTGGAGTTAATGACGCAAGATAACTTTGAGAGTGAATCTTGGGGCGGTGACAAATGGAAAGATTTAAAATACCCACCTAAAAAGAAAGGTAAAAAATTACATCGTTCTGGTGAACTTGAGGATAGCATTACCAGTAAATCCGGCAAAGATTTTGCCCGTATCGGCAGCAATATGGTTTACGCGGCCATTCATCACATGGGGGGCAAGACTTCTGCACATAAAATTGTGCCAAAAAATAAAAAAGGTTTGGCATTCGGCGGCATCGTTCGTAAAGCGGTCAATCACCCCGGTAGTGAAATTGATCCACGCCCCTATTTGCCGATCAATGGCGAAGGCAAACTACAAGATGATGGCGAGGAACGATTACTCGATGTGGTAGTTGCGGCGTTAAAAAAAGACGTGTATCGGTAAAATACACGCCTCTTTTATTGTTTCATTCTGTGCAATTCAATTACAATTAGCCGTCCCGTTAAATCCCACTTAATCCAGACTTATCCCATTTATCTTAACGAGACGCTCCCATTTATCTTACAGGTTCTCAATTTCCGGTATCAGTCATATCACCTTTATCGTGCGTGATTTGGAGCGAGCCAGACAGTTTTGGTGTGAGGGCTTGGGTGCGCAGATGGTGTATGACAGTGGCGAGCGGTATTTTTCCACCGCGCCTGAGCGATTTTTTGTGCTGGGCGGCGTGTGGATCGCGGTGATGCAGGGTGAGCCTGCCGAGCGCTCGTATCGGCATGTGGCGTTTGCTGTGGATGAGGCGTCTTTGCCTGAGTATGAACGCAATCTGCAACGACTGGGCGTGCGTTTTCAGCCACCTCGTCCGCGTGTCGCAGGCGAGGGATTGTCGCTGTATGTGCATGATTTTGATGGACATTTAATTGAGCTGCACACGGGGACGCTGGAGCAGCGCTTAGCCAGCTATCGAGCGCTGAGTGCTTGAATGTGATTGTTTTGATTGGAAATTTTGATGCGTGTGTGGTCTTTACATCCGAAATACCTTGATCCGCAGGGTTTGGTTGCCTTGTGGCGTGAGTCGTTGCTCGCGCGGGCGGTGCTCAAGGGCGAAACGAAAGGCTACCGCCAGCATCCGCAGTTGTTGAGATTTCAACAGCATGCGGATCCGCTGGGTGCGATGGAGTACTATTTGCAGGCTGTGTATGCCGAGGCGGTGGCGCGGGGTTATCGATTTGATGCGAGTAAAGTGCAGGCTGAGTCTTTATCGGCCATCGCGCGCATGACGGTGACTGAGGGACAATTGGCGTATGAGTGGGCGCATTTGTTGCGCAAGTTGTCCGCGCGCTCACCCGCGGTGTATGAACAATGGGCGGGTGTGGTAACGCCCGAATGCCACCCTTTGTTTGTGCCAGTGGCGGGTGAAGTTGAGGTTTGGGAAAAAGTGTTGTGAGCAGCCATCTGATGCGTTGACAAGTTATATTCATCCGTCAACGCTAAGATGTATCATGCGTTTAATCAAGGCGTTCATTGTGAGGGACGTACTAATTATTGATAAAAGGATTCGTTGTGAGTGTTTTGCAAAAAAGTGTGTTGGGTGTGTGTGCATTAGTTATTATGGGTTGTGCCAGCGCACCGGTGCAACGTCCGGCTGACACAGCTCCAGCAACCAAGCCACAGGCATCCGCTCCGGGTGCGACAACTGCCGAGCAGTTGTTGGGTTCATATGCGTCCGAAGGCTACGACAAACGGGTGCAGGGTTATGATTGGGTCGGTGTGACCGTCTCACCGGCGCCGGGGCAACAAGTGCGCATTGCGGTGCGCTCACGTGCAGATAAAAAGAAACCGACGTGTACCTTTGACGCCGTGGTGCGTCCGATCAGCCCAGCGGTGTATCAAACCTCGGTAGAGGGAAAAAATATTCGCTTCACCTTTGCTCGTGACAGCGTCAGCATCTCGACTGAATCCGAGGCGGATCGCGGTTTGCTCAATTACTATTGTTCCGGCGGTGGCAGTTTGGCCGACACCTATCGAAAAATCCGTGGCGAACTGGATGAGCGACAAGTTGATCCGCGTGTGTTCCAACAAAATTTAAGGTGGAATCAGTTGAGTTTTGATGTGAGCGCCACGGGTAAAGGCTCTATGCAGACATTGACAATTCAGCCGTATGGTCTCAAAGCGGACAATCGCAAAGTCACGCATCAGGTGGATGGCCAAGTGGTTGGCGCGGAAATCGCCGACATGAATGCGGATGGCTATCCCGAAGTGCTGGTCTACACCCAATCGGCAGGCAGCGGCAGCTATGGCAATGTGATTGCCTATTCGGCCAACCGCAATCAGTCCATGAGCCAAATCGCTTTCCCGAATATTGCTGATCATGCCAAAGCGGGCAAAGGCTATATGGGGCACGATGAGTTCGCCGTGGTGGAAAATACCTTGGTACAACGTTTTCGCGTCTATCAGCCGAACGATACCAATGCCAAACCAACAGGCGCGATGCGGCAAATTCAATACAAATTGCGCAATGGCGAAGCGTCGCGTCAATTCGTGATTGATCGCATCGTGGAATACCCGATGGATTGATGAGTGCTCAAAGATGTGTGTTGAGTAAAAAGCCTCCGATATTGGAGGCTTTTTTGTAGTATTTCTGATGAGTGGGGTTGGCAGCTCAGTGCTAAGTCAGCACCGTCCTATCGTTTGCCTGCCCCCCATTTGCTTTTGGTCAATTGGTATATATAGATAAGTGCGCCCAGTATCATCAGTAAGAAGCCAATCGGCAACAGGCCAAACGGCTCATGCAAAACGCCTTGCGCATCCACAGTGGAGCCGATCAGATTGAACGCGAGCAGGCACAGCCCACCCGTCATAAGTAAGAGAATAGAGATATTTTTCAGCATGGTTTTCTCCCTTAGTGAGTTTTTACCGTGGTTTGTTCTATGCTATAACTAATTCCACAAGCATCGTTTGGTTGACGTTTTGGCTAAATGAGTTGGGATGTGCTGCGAGTTGTTTATTGTGCATTACTTGTCCAGACTTAATGTTATAATATAACAGTTAAAGTCAATTCATACTGATAACACCATGAACAATGCTCAATTTCTCCAATCCGCAGCCGAACATTGCCTGAAAAACGGTGCGAATCTGACCGATTTGCGGCGTCAAGTCCTTGATTTGGTCTTGGCGCATGACGGCGTGGTTAAAGCCTATCAAGTTCTGAGTGATTTGCAGCAGGCACGCGGCTCGGCTGCGCCGCCGACGGTGTACCGCGCTTTGGAGTTTTTGGTGGAGCAGGGGATTTTGCACCGTGTCGAGGCGCTCAATGGTTATGTGGTGTGCCGTCATTTGGACTGCGCGCATCCGAGTGTGATTCTGACTTGCCGCGATTGTGGCAAAGTCGATGAAATGGCGGCGGATGAGGGTTTCATGGCCTTGCGTCAGTTGTGCGCCGGCCATGGGTTTGAAATGGACGAGCAGCAATTATTGCTCAATGGCCGTTGCGTGCAGTGCAGCGAACAGATTAAAAAATCATAACAAGGCTGTTGGTACATGCTCGCTCCTTTTGCATTTATTTCGCTAGCGAGCGAAGGCAAAAGTGGGGCGAATCCGTCATCATTCAGCACATTATATTCAGCAAATTTCTATGAAAATTCCTAAATTAAATCTACTCACCATGTCCGTCGCGACTCGGCTCGCGTTGGCGGTTGCGCTATTGGCGCTGCTGTGGCTGGTGATTGCATGGGCCTTGGGTTGGACAGCGGGCGACCCAGGGGGTGCGCGATGAGCGTGTATGTGAGCAATGTCACGGTCAGTTATCAGCGTCGTCCTGCCGTGCATCACGTCAGCGGACGCTTTGAATGCGGTGTGGCAACGGCGATCGTCGGGCCGAATGGTGCGGGCAAAAGTACTTTGCTCAAGGCGATTGCGGGGATTTTACCGCTTGATCATGGCAAGGTGGCTTTGAGCGACTGCTCGCCGAATGAGATGGCTTATCTGCCGCAGAAGGCGGAGATTGATTTGTCGATGCCGATGACGGTGTTTGAGTTGGTGGCTACAGGTTTGTGGCGGCGCATGGGCGCGTTTGCGGGCGTGGATGCGGTGGGCTTGGCGAGGGTGGAGCAGGCGTTGGAGCAGGTGGGGATGCAGGGTTTCAGCGCCCGGCCTTTGGCGGCGTTGTCGATTGGGCAATTGCAACGGGTGTTGTTTGCGCGGATTTTGGTGCAGGATGCGCCGGTGATTTTGCTCGATGAGCCGTTCAATGCGGTGGATGCGAAAACCACGGAGGTGTTGCTGGGTTTGGTGCATCGTTGGCAAGAGGAGCAGCGCACGGTGATCGCGGTGCTGCATGATTTTGAGCAGGTGAAGCGATATTTTCAAAGTGTTTTGCTGCTCGCGCATGAGGTGGTGGCGTGGGGGACGCCGAATGAGGTGCTGACCGCTCACAATTTGCTGCGGGCGAATGAGCGCTGCGCACATTGGTTTGATGAGGGCGAGGTCTGTTTGACCGATGAGCAGTTGAATGTGCAGGCGATTTATGTTGAGCAGCTTACGCACGATCATCATACGCACGATGAGGGACAGACTCATGGACATGATCATGAACATGCACACACGCATTCGGGAGGGCGCGTATGAGTTTGTATCAGATGTTGATTGCACCGTTTGCCGATTTTGCCTTTATGCGCCGTGCTTTGGCTGGTTGTTTGGCTTTGGCTTTGGGCAGCGGGCCGGTGGGTTTGATGCTGGTGTTGCGCCGCATGAGTTTGATGGGTGACGCGATGAGTCACGCGGTTTTGCCCGGCGCGGCCTTGGGCTTTATGTGGTTTGGTCTGAGTCTGCCGGCCATGAGTGTCGGTGGCTTTTTCGCCGGTGTGGTGGTGGCGATGTTGGCAGGGCTGGCAACGCGTTTTTCTAATCTGAAAGAGGATGCGAACTTCGCGGCGTTTTATCTGATGGCCTTGGCCTTGGGCGTGCTGATGATTTCCAAATCGGGCAATCAGGTGGATTTGATTCACATTTTGTTTGGCTCGGTGTTGGCGGTGGACACGGCGGCGTTGCTGTTGATGGGCATAGTCTCGACGGTTTCATTGCTCGGTTTGGCGGTGATTTATCGTCCGCTGGTGCTTGAGGGCGTTGACCCGATTTTTTTACGCTCGGTCGGTGGACGTGGTGGCGTTTGGTATTTGGTATTTTTGATGCTGGTGGTGCTCAATCTGGTGGCAGGTTTTCAGTCGCTGGGTACGCTGATGTCGGTTGGCTTGATGATGTTGCCGGCGATCAGCGCGCGATTGTGGTCGCACAGCATCGGCAGAATGCTGACGATTTCGGTATTGATTGCTTTGACCTCGGGGTTTTTGGGCTTGCTGTTGTCCTATCATTTTGAGTGGGCTTCGGGGCCGGCGATTATTTTTATTGCCGGATTGATGTATGTGGGGTCTTTGTTGTTCGGCTCTGTGGGTGGAGTCTTGCCGCGTTTGGTGCGGTTGAAACATTTTGAAAAATAATAGGGAGGTTGTATGCGTTGGTTTTCTAAAGTGGTTATGGCATTTGCCAGTGTGGGTTTGTTGGCCTGTGGTCAGGGCGCGGGTTCAAAACCCACTGCATCTGGTGAGGCAGGCAGCGCGCCGAAGACGGCTGAAACAGCGGTTTCGATCGATCCGGCCAAAGGCCAGTTGGTGCGTGTGGTGAGTAGTTTCAGCGTTTTGGGTGATATGACACGCGAAATTGGGGGCGAACGTGTGCAAGTTGAGAATTTGGTCGGCATTGATCAAGATCCGCATGTGTATCAGCCGACGCCGCAGGATTTGCAAAAATTAAAAAATGCGCAGGTATTTGTGAGCAATGGTTTGAATTACGAGGGCTGGATTGCGCGGATGCAGGAGAATTCGGGGTTTAAGGGCGTGAGCGTGGTGGCGAGCAATGGCGTGCCTGCCATCGAAGCGCCCAAGCATGGTGAGGAGGGGCATGACCATGAGCACGATCATCAAAACGCAGCCGCACCTGCCGATGGTCATGATCATGGGGCTATGGATCCGCACGCTTGGCTCGATGCGACTTTGGTAGAAAAATATTATGTGCCGAATATCTTGAAAGGCTTAATTGCCGCTGATCCTGCCGGAGAAGCGTACTACAAACAGCGCGCGCAAGCCTATTCGGCGCAGTTGAACCAGTTATCCATTCAGATTCACCAGATTTTGGATCGCATTCCGCGCGCGCAGCGTAAAGCGGTGGTGAATCACCGTGCGTTTGAATATTTTGGGCAGGCTTATGGCGTGGAGTTTCATTCTGCGCAGGGGCTGACCACGGAAAGCCAACCGTCGGCGAAACAGGTTGCGCAGTTGATTCAAGAAATCAAACAAGAGCAAATCCGTGCCTTGTTCGTTGAAAATATCAGCAATCCGAAGCTGATCGAGCAAATTGCCAATGAAACCGGCGTGCGTGTGGGCGGCAAACTCTATTCGGAATCGCTCTCGTCAGAAACTGAGGCCTACGGCGCCACTTACCTCAAGATGATGCAGTACAATGCCAATCAACTGTTCGCTGCGATGCGCTAAATTAAGCCGATATCTGTGTCATCCATTTGGCGGCGTGAATCGTTTTACCAGTGATATGACCGCCATCGGGTTGGTGGCGGCGATCCAACCTCAAGGAGAAGTTTGATATGAAGCACCCATTGTTCATGACTGCTGCGGCAGGTCTGTTGTGTATGAGTTTAGCCGCTTGTTCAAAACCAGCAGAAAAAGCGCCGGCACCAGCACCTGCTGCACCGGCAACAACTGCTCCGGCCGCAGCGCCAGCACCTGCACCAACAGCGGCAGCACCAGCCGCTGCGAATGCAACGACTGACACCGTTGTAACCAAGTTCAAAGCCAATGGTTTTTCACCGGCTTGGGAAGCCATGATTGACGGCAACACCGTGACCTTTGAGGTACCGGAAATCATGACACCGGATGGCAAAAAGCACACCATTAAAGTGGAGCGTTCCGCTTATGCCAAAGGCTCAACCTACAATGGTAAAGATGGCAATACACCGTTTAGCTTAGACATCAAAACCTCTGAGTGCATTAAAACAGGTGATAAACGCCAATTCGCCGCCACTTTGGCCTATGGCAAGAGCGTGTACAAAGGCTGTGCGGATGCGGTGAAATAAGCCAGATCACAGTTAGAGCAATGAAAAAGCAAGCGTTAGGCTTGCTTTTTCTATCAGATTGCTGACAAACCTTTTCCGTAGTCAAATTCAGTTCAAAATCTAAGAAAAATACCGTCATACCCGCGCAGGCGGGTATCCAGAATGCCAATAAAACAACAAATTAGATTTACGACTGGATTCCCGCTTTCGCGGGAATGACGGAGCTTTAGCTTATAATAAGACTTTGTCAACAGCCTCAGTAAGCGTTAAGCTTACTTTTTCTATGGGCGTTATTTGATGCACCTATTTATTGAGGGCGGTAACGCCGCGTCGGCAAACCCGCCACCGGCAGTTGTATGCTCAGAATAAAGCCGTTGGCCGGATACTGCGCCAATTCGTTGGCAGGACGATCGCCCGTCGTGGTGATGATCAGGGTCTTTAAGTCCGCGCCGCCAAAGCACGGCATCGTCGGGCATTTCGCCGGTAACGCGATTTTTTGCAGAATCGTACCGTCGGGTGCAGTTTGCACGATTTGCCCGCCTTCAAACAGAGCGCCCCAATAGTTCCCAGCCGAGTCAACCACTGCGCCATCGGGGCGGCCTTGATACGGTTCGCTGGGGTTGGCTTCTTTGCGCGTGTCCGCCGTTTGGAAAAACACTTGGCGGTGGCTCAATGCACTTTCTACGGGTAATTGTGCTGAAAAATCATAGCGATACACCGTGTGCGCCTGCGTGTCGGCGTGGTACAAATGCGTGCCGTCGGGTGACATCGCCCAGCCGTTTGCCGTCGTCACGCCCCAGTCTTGCCACGGTTTTTGCGCGGCTTGTTCGCCGAGAATGGCTTTGAGTTCTCCACGTTCGAGACAATACAAGCCCGCACCGGCATGGGTTTTCGGCGCGAACAGGGAGCCAATCCACCAGCGGCCTTGTGCATCCACACCGCCGTCGTTAAAACGCGTGGTGGCGGTGTTGTAGGGCGCGGCGATCCAAATTTCGGGCGTAATATCGGCGCTTTCAATATCGGGATTCAATCGGGCAATGCCTGCCCGCAGCGCGAGCAGTAATTCACCCGAATCGCTCAAGGCAATCGCACCCGGGTCAAATGCATCACGCTGTGGCAACTGCCATACGCGGTGTTCGTCATCCGAATGGCGGTGAATGCGGCGTTTCGGAATATCAATCCAAAACCAACATTGGCGTTGGTCATCCCACAACGGCGATTCGGCCAAACCCGCGCGTTCGCTTTCGGGATTTGCGGCGCCGTATAAAATCTCGATGTTCATGGCGATCAATGCTTATTGTGCTGCTTGTGCAGCCAAAAACGCTTCGCGTGCGAGCGTCTGAATGCCGACAAAATCATTGTTCGCCAGCTTGTCTGCCGGTGCAATCCATGTGCCGCCGAGTGCGGCGACGTTCGGTTGCGCCACATAATCGGCCACTTTTTCCAGACGTACGCCGCCGGTCGGCATGAATTGAATGTGTGGCAGAGGCGAGGCCAAAGATTTAATCATATTCAAGCCACCGACCACTTCGGCAGGGAAAAGTTTCACTACTTTGAATCCGGCATCGGCCAAGGTCAATGCTTCGGAGGGCGTGGCACAGCCCGGGATGAAAGCCCAACCGGATTCGACAATCGCTTTGAGCAAGCTCGGCGACGTGCCCGGACTGACGCCGAACTCGGCACCGGCATCGCGGGCGGCACGGATATTGTCCGCATTCAAAACCGTACCCGCGCCAATCACCAGCTCAGGGCATGCCGCGCGCATGGTACTGATGACCTCCAATGCGGCGGGTGTGCGCAAGGTGACTTCCACCACGGTCAAGCCGCCGTCTTGCAAAGCACGGGCGAGCGGCGCAGCATGGTTGACATCGTTCACGACGACGACGGGGACGATTTTGCATTGGGCGAGGGCGGTGTGTAGTTTGTTCATGATGCTCCTTTATGAATGATTGAGGTGGGGCGTTACTTTGCGTTTGAGCAATTCGATTAACTCGACTTGCATGTATTGGTAGTGGTCGGGAATATCGAGGCAAATAATGCGTTTGTTGTGCAAAAGGCGCGGGTATTTTTGCGTCAACTTACGCCGGTGGGTATTTTCCATGACAAAAATGACATCTGCCCATTCGATTTGCTCCGCCGATACCACCACGTCGGCGTCGTGTGAAACGCCTGCCGAATCGGTTTCGGTGTGTGCATAATCAGCAAAAATCTGCTCCGCAGTCGGGCTGCGCAGTTGATTTTTGCCGCAGATGAACAAGGCTCGGGTCACAGCGTGTCATCCTCCAGCAACCAAGTTGCCCCCAGTTCTGCGCGCCCCACATTGCGCCGCGCCACGGCAAACATACCGAGCCAGTATTCGGTCACGGCGGGCGGTTTCACGGCATTCGGACGGGCGGCCAGTTCTGCTTCATCGACCTCCAGTTGTAATACGCCGTTTTCGGAGTCCAATACCATCCAGTCACCGTTTTGGATTTTGGCAATCAGGCCGCCGTCCAAAGCCTCGGGCGAGACATGAATGGCCGCAGGAACTTTGCCCGAAGCGCCGGACATACGGCCATCGGTCACGAGTGCGATTTTTTGTCCACGATCTTGCAGCACGCCCAGCGGCGGTGTGAGTTTGTGCAGCTCCGGCATACCGTTGGATTTTGGCCCTTGGAAACGCACCACGGCGATGAAGTCCTGCCCGTCCAATTCGCCCGCGTCAAAGGCAGCTTGCAATTCGGCTTGCGATTCAAATACTTTGGCCGGTGCGCGAATCACGCGGTGTTCGGGTTTAACCGCCGAGGTTTTAATCACGGCATTGCCCAAATTACCGCACAGTAATTTCAGTCCGCCGTCGGCTGAGAAGGCTTCGGCGAACGGACGAACAATATTTTTGTCCAAGCTGCGTACCACGCCGACGCGCCATTTCAGCGTGTCGCCATCCAAATACGGCTCCTGCGTATACGGCGCAAGCCCTTTACCCATTTGATTCGATACCACGGTGTCCACATCGTCGTGCAGCAGTCCCGCGCGACGCAATTGACCAATGACGTAGCCCAAACCGCCTGCGGCTTGGAATTGGTTCACATCCGCCGAGCCATTTGGATAGACGCGCGCGAGCAGCGGAATGATTTCGCCGAGCGCATGCATGTCTTCCCAACGCAACTCGATCCCCGCCATGCGCGCAATCGCCACGAGGTGCAGGGTGTGGTTGGTCGAGCCACCGGTGGCGAGCAGGCCGATCACACCGTTGATGATGGATTTTTCGTTGAGCAACTGCGCCAGCGTCAGATTCGGATGATTCAGGTTAACCAATAATTGCGTTACGGCCGCGTCGTCCAGCGCCGCGCGCAAAGGCGTACCCGGGTTGATAAAGGCGCTGCCCGGCAGCATCAAACCCATGAATTCGAGCATCATTTGGTTGGAGTTGGCAGTACCGTAGAACGTACAGGTGCCTTCGGAATGGTAGGCACTCATTTCTGATTGTAACAGCTCTTCGCGCGTGGCCTCGCCGACGGCGTAACGCTGACGTACTTTGGCTTTCTCATCGTTACCAATGCCGGTGGTCATCGGTCCTGCAGGCATAAACAATGCGGGCAAATGGCCAAACGCCGCAGCGCCCATCAGCAAGCCGGGAACGATTTTGTCGCACACGCCGAGCAACAGTGCGCCGTCAAATACCTGATGCGACAGCCCAATCGCGGTGGTCTGGGCAATCACATCGCGCGAGAATAGAGATAATTCCATGCCCGCGTAACCCTGCGTCACGCCGTCGCACATGGCTGGCGTTGCACCGGCGACCTGTGCGGTCGCGCCGTGTTTGCGCGCTTGCGCCTTGATGCGATCTGGATAGTGTGCGTAGGGATGGTGCGCCGAGAGCATGTCGTTGTAGGCGCTGATGATACCGAGATTCGGCGCGCGCTCGACTTTCAGGCGAAACTGATCTTGCCCTGCGGCGGCGTAGGCGTGGGCGAGGTTGGCACAGCCCATACGATCGCGCGAAGGCGTTTCTTTCGTGCTTTGCTCGATGCGTTGCAAATAACGTGCGCGGCTGGCGCGACTGCGCTCAATCAGGCGCTCGGTGATGGCATGTAATTGCGGGTGAATGTGGTTGGATGTGCTCATATTGGCCTTTGCTTGAATATGATTAAAATTATAGTTTTGCTTGAATAATTGTAGTAAAACTAAAAAAATTAGTCAAAGATTATTTACTTTCCCTACATTTTACGGCAATATTTAAAAAAGTATTTTTAAGAGTTATTTAAAACGCTTTATTAAAGCATTCAAATTCAGAGGAAATTATGAAAATTCCTGCTTTTTCTTTGGTGATGTTCGGTGGTACGGGTGATTTGGCCATGCGTAAACTGCTGCCGGCACTGTATCAGAGTTTCTTAGACGGCGCGTTTGAGCCCAATAGCCGTGTGATTTGCGCCGCGCGCACCGTGTATACGCACGAGACCTACCGCGATTGGATGAACGAGGCAGTTAAGCCGAATGTCACCGACCGCTTTGATGAGCAACGTTGGCAAGAGTTCTTGCAATTGGTGCTGTACCTGCCGTTCAACGCAACCGAGGCTAATTCATTTGCTGAGCTGAAAAATATGCTCGATGCGCAGGATGCGGCCAATCAGCGCGTGTTTTACCTCGCGGTGGCGCCGTCGATTTTCGATGATATTTGTGCGGGATTGGCCGAGCAAGGGCTGAATCAAAATTCACGCATCGTGGTGGAAAAACCACTGGGTCACGATTTGGCCTCGTGCCAAGAGATCAATGACATGTTCGCCTGCCATTTTTCCGAGCAGCAGATTTTCCGCATTGACCACTATTTGGGCAAAGAATCGGTGCAAAACCTGATGGCGCTGCGCTTTGGCAACAGCTTTTTCGAGCCGATTTTGCGCCGCGACTACATTGCCAATGTGCAAATCACCATTTCCGAAGAATTGGGCGTGGAGCGTCGCGCCGAGTTCTACGACCAAACCGGCGCACTGCGCGACATGGTGCAAAACCACTTGTTGCAATTGCTCTGTTTTGTCGCCATGAATGCACCCGCGACCATGGATGCGGACAACATCCGCGATGAAAAACTCGGCGTGCTGCGTGCGCTCAAACCGTGGACGACCGAAACGGTGTTGGAAGACGTCGTGCGCGGTCAATACATCGCCGGCGTCTCGCACGGTAAAGAAGTACAAGGCTATCTACAAGAGCAGGGCGTACCAGCCAACAGCAGCACCGAAACCTACGTTGCGCTCAAAACCGAGATCAACAACTGGCGTTTTGCCGGCGTACCGTTCTACCTGCGCACCGGCAAGCGTATGCCCAAACGCATGGCCGAGATCGTCATCGTATTCAAATCCGTACCGTATGAACTCATCGGCAAAATGCCCGCAGGCTCCAACCGCCTCGTGATCGAATTGCAGCCGGAAGAATCCATCCGCATGTACTGTCTGGCCAAACGTCCGGGCAACAGCATGAAGCTCGGCGTCGTGCATTTGGACATGGATGCGGACGACTTCTTCCCCGAGCGCCGCATGGATGGCTACGAACGACTACTGCTCGACGCACTGTCCGGCAACCTGTCCCTGTTCGTTCGCCGCGATGAGCAAGAGCAAGCATGGCGCTGGGTTGAACCCATCATGAATACTTGGACCGAGCAGGACGTCGCGCCGAAACCCTACGCCTCCGGCACATGGGGGCCTCCGGCGGCCAATGCGCTGGTCGCGCGCGATGGTAACAACTGGCACGAAGAACTCTGATTCGGGATTATGAATCGTCCATACAGCAAACAAGGCAACAGCGAAGGCGTATGGCTGGCGCGCATACGCAACGCCCGCGCGCAACTGAGTAAATCCGAAGCGCGCGTCGCCGACTGGGCGCTGGCCGAGCCGGAGCAATTCGTCAACAGCCCGATTCAACACATCGCCCAATCTGCACAAGTCAGCCAGCCCACCGTGATCCGATTCTGCCGCAGCATGGGCTGCGACGGGCTGCAAGACTTCAAAATCAAACTCTCCGGTTCCCTCAGCGGCGAATCCGCCGTACAGTTTGAAGCCCTGAGTGCGGACGACAGCGTCGCCGACATCGCCAACAAAGTGCTGGGCAACACCGCCAGCGCGCTGCTCACACTGCGCCAAGAAGTATGCGCACAAGCCATCGAGCAAGCCATGCAACGTTTAAAAAGCGCACGCCGCGTGGACGTGTTTGGCCTCGGCAGCTCCGCACCCGTCGCCGACGACGCACAATACAAACTCATCCGTTCGGGACTGAACGCCGCCGCGCGTACCGACGCCTACATGATGAACCTCTGCGCCTCACGGCTGGGGGCGCAAGACATCGCCTTTTTCATCTCACGCTCGGGCGAAACGCCCGAGCTTATCGAAGCGGCCGAACTCGCCCAATCCCACGGTGCGTGTATTATCAGCATGGCGCCGGCCAAAACCCCGCTCGCCAAAAAAACCGACACCCTCATTATCCTCAACACCGACGAACAACGCCAACACATCAAACCCGCCATGCTCACGCGGATTTTGCAATTGGCTTTGATTGATGTGCTGGCGGTGGGGTTGGCGATGGGGAATCCATAATTTTTTTGATTTGGTCGGGTAAGGGTTCGGTTTTTGATACAGAAAATGATGTAGAATCAAAAAAAATATGGATGATGTTTTTGTCTGTATTTAGGTTGTATAACGCACTGATATTGTTTTTTAGTTAATTGAATCAAACAGTTACTAGATAGTTCAGAATGTTATGCGTCTTTATTAAATTATGTTATGTGTCATATTGACGCATAAGTATAGTTAGCCATTTCGACACGGAGCCACTATGAGCCGCACCATTGCACTCTTGATCGCTGTAGCCATCTCACAAACCGCGTGTACCAAGCCACCTGAACCAATTTGCCAGGAACTCGACACGACCATCGACAATAGCATTAGGCAGGTTGCGCTTACCCTTGCGGAGGGTGATGTGTTTGACAAAGGAGCGATGCAACAGGCCGCACGGTACATAGCCGCGAACAACCATCTTCAGGTTATACAGATTAGCCTGAATCTCCAGTCTCAACACAAGTGTCAAATTCGTAAGTCTGTGATTAACCCGCTGATATACAAGTCCGAAGCGCTCAAATGCCTCACTGCGACTATCGGCGAAAAGAAAGACAACGCAGCCGCACTGTGCGACATCAAAAACTGGAAGGGAGACTAAAGATGAGTGACACAAGCAACAGCACAGACAACGACAACAACAACCATCCGCCCTCGAAGAAGATCGAGAATTCAATCATTGGCGTCGCAATCGCCGGTGGTTCAGCCGCCTCGGCTGCGGGAGTTGTCGCAGCAGGTGCATCAGCGACTGGAACAATCAGCGCTGTTGGCGCTGCCATAGGCGGTGTCGCCGGGGGAGTTTTTGGTTCTGGTGTCGGCTTGGCAACCGGCGGCGTAGGTATGGCAGCCACAGTTCCATTCGCCACGGCTGGTGCAGCCATTGGTGGCTGGGCTGGCCCCGCGCTGGCAGTTCTGGGCATCGGTACAGCTCCAGCATGGGCGGTGCCCGCTGCAATTGGCGGTGGTGTAGTTGCGGCAGGCGGCATTGCCGTAGCTGCCTACAAGCTGGTCAAAGCTCGCGGAAAGAAAAATGGCTAACACTGCGCTCCAAGGGACGCGCCGCAAGCGGCGCGCCCCTGAGCTTGGACGTGTGTGCCGGGCATGGCACTTAACTAGCGAGGTGCAAGTCCTCGTGCCAGGTATTCGCAGAGCCGAAGGTTAGCGAAAGGACAAGGGCGTTGTCGTGAGGCAGGTCTGAAGGAAGTCCAACGCGAAATCGCGGGGCGATGAACAAGAACTCAATATGAGGTGTGACATATTCGGGGCCAGCGGGCACGTGACCGCTAAGCCCTCCATCTGCAACTGGAATATGTTTTATAAATTGAGCGTCTACGCGAGGAAAGTTAAGTGTCTTACCCCGGGAGGTCTGCAGTGTGTTGAAGG
>JBATQE010000051.1:0-16402 GCA_049291875.1 Burkholderiaceae bacterium | reverse complement strand
TCGCTCGGTGGATTCACTCCAGCGCAAACGCGTATGATGGCTTTAACAAACTCACGCGTCCTGCACTAAACGCAGGACTTGTGTTGATTCTACTTTTAGATGCCGCCCTTTTAGGGGGTATTACCTGTGGTGCCCATGATTTTCAACACCAAATCATCCTCAGAACGATAAGCATCAATTTCTGATGGCAATACACCCACCTTGAACATCAGCGTACTGAATTTACCCGAATCATTGCCTAAGTAATCGCGTGTATCGTAGAAGGATTTAATAATATCTGCTCCATCGCCTTTGCCGAACAGATAGGTATCATTACCCCCTTGCGTATTGTAGCTATCATTGCCGCCCATGCCGTTAAACGTGTCGCTGGCAATCGTGCCGTAAAAAACCTCACTGCTACCATTACCGGTAAAGGCCTTATCATCGATAGCCTCTAAATTCCATACCGTGCCATCGTAGAATACCACTTGCTGGATCGGATTATAACCATCTAAGTGATTGTTATTATTAAAGTAATTCTCTATTGTAATGGAGTCCGTCGTGCCAGTAATACTCAAAACCAAATTATCACCAGAACGATAAGCATCAATATCCGATGGAGCAACATCAGACTTAAATTGAATTGTATTGAATTTACCCGCGTCATTACCCAAGTAGTCTCGAGCGTCATAATAGGATTTAATCACATCTGCACCGTCACCTTTACCGAACAGATAGGTGTCGTTGCCACCACGACCATAATAAGTATCATTACCAGCCAAGCCGTTGAATGTATCTTTGTCTATTGTGCCGTAAAACGCTTCACTACTGCCATTACCAGTAAAGGCCATATCATCCAATGTTTCCAAATTCCACACAGTGCCATTAAAGAATGTCACTTGCTGAATCGGATTATAGTTATTCAGATGATTGTCTCCATCAAAGAAATTTTCTACGGTGATAGAGTCCATCGTGCCTATAATGCTCAAGACCAAATTATCCCCTGAACGATAGGCATCTATGCCTGAAGGATAAATGCCCTCGCCAAAAGAAATGGTATTGAATTTGCCTGTACTATTACCAAGATACGGCGTTGAATCCGAATAACTTTTGATCAGATCTGCCCCGTCACCCATATAGTAAAAATAGGTATTGTTACCAGATTCCCCGTTAATCGTGTCATTACCCCCACCTCCGGTAATCGTGTCATTACCTGCATACGCATTGATAATATCACTGGCAGCTGTGCCAATGAGTACGTCATTATTGCTGGTTCCATCGATAGACATAATAAACTCCTTTGCTCAAATTCTCCCTTCTCGATATTGTTATGTTCTCTTTCTACAATCTATCACAATTAAATGACAGCGTACAGATATTTACATATCCATCCCACCGTTCACACCCAGTACCTGACCGGTGATGTAATCGGCTTGGCTTGAAGCGAGGAACAGCACGGCGTTGGCAATGTCTTGTGCTTGGCCGAGTCGCGCCAGCGGAATTTGGCTTTGCAGCGCATCAATCGCGCCTTCACCCATCGCTTGCGTCATATCGGTCGCGATAAAGCCGGGCGCAACGCAGTTCACCGTGATATTGCGTGAGCCGAGTTCTTTCGCCAGCGCACGAGTCATGGCTTCAACCCCACCTTTGGCTGCGGCGTAGTTGGCTTGCCCCGGATTGCCCATTTTGGCCACGACCGAGCTAATATTGATGATGCGACCGTTGCGCGCTTTCATCATGCCGCGCATCACGCCACGCGAGAGGCGAAACACACCGCGCAGATTGGTGGCGATGACGTCGTCGAACTCTTCGTCTTTCATGCGCATGGTGATATTGTCGCGGGTTATGCCGGCGTTGTTGACCAGAATGCCAATTGCGCCGACTTCTTGTTCAATTTGACTCAATACGGCATCGGTTTGCTCGGCGTCGGCGACATTCAGCACCAAGCCACGGCATTTCGGGTTAATGCTTTGCAAATCCTGCTCAATCACTTGTGCGCCGGAAGCCGATGTGGCGGTACCAACGACGGTGGCGCCGTGGCGCGCGAGTGTCTGCGCAATCGCGCGACCAATGCCGCGTGAAGCGCCGGTGACCAAGGCGATTTTTCCGTCCAAAGTTTGAGTTGTCATAGTGTTTCCTTCAGCAATTTTTTGTGATGTTAGATGAACAATGGTTCATAAAAAACAGGGCGAACCTCGCCCTGCTCTATGCAAATTTAGTTGTTCAGTGTCGTGCGAATGGTATTCAGGCTGGCTTGATCAACCAAGGCATGACCGGCCAGACGCGCGTCAATGCGTTTGGCTAAACCGGCCAGCACTTTGCCCGGACCGCATTCGACCATATCGGTGACGCCTTGCTCGGCGATAAATTGCGCGCACTCAACCCAGCGCACGGGATGCCATGCTTGGCGCACGAGCGCGTCTTTGATGCGCGCCACATCGGTTTCGATGCGCACATCGACATTGTTCACCACCGAAATTTCAGGCGTATGCAAATTCAATTCTGCCAACGCGGCTTGGAGTTTTTCCGCTGCCGGCTGCAACAAGGTGGAGTGAAACGGTGCAGACACAGGCAGCACCAGCGCGCGCTTTGCACCGGCCGCTTTGGCCAGCTCACAGGCTTTTTCAACCGCGCCTTTGTGTCCGGCGATCACGACTTGGCCGGGCGAGTTAAAATTCACCGCTTCGACAATTTCGCCGGTTGCCACTTGCGCATCGGCGCAGACTTGTTTCACCACCACGTCGTCAATACCCAAAACCGCCGCCATGCCGCCAACGCCAACCGGTACGGCATTTTGCATCGCTTGCGCGCGCAAACGCACGAGTTTGACCGCATCGGTCAGGCTCAGTACATTGGCTGCCGTCAGTGCGGAGTATTCGCCCAAGCTGTGTCCGGCCATGATGTCGGGTTTCGCACCACCTGCCTCAAGCCATGCGCGGTAAAACGCGACCGACGCAGTGAGCATCACCGGTTGGGTGTTCACTGTCAGGTTTAAATCCTCTGCCGGACCATTTTGCATCATCGCCAGCAGGTCAAGTCCGAGCGCGTCGGAGGCTTCGATGATGGTATTTTTGACCACAGGCAAATCGGCCATGTCGTTGAGCATGCCAACGGCTTGCGAGCCTTGGCCGGGAAATACAAACGCTAATTTCATGAATACTCCATTGGTTTAATCAATATTAAGCCGAACGCTTAGAAACGCATCAAGACCGAACCCCAAGTGAAACCGCCGCCAACGCCTTGCATCAACACGGTTTGACCTTTTTTAATGCGGCCGTCACGCACGGCGGTATCCAACGCCAACGGCACCGAGGCCGCCGAGGTGTTGCCATGTTGATCAACCGTCACCACGGTTTTTTCCATGGGGAAGCCCAGACGTTTGCACGCGCTTTGGATGATGCGGATGTTCGCTTGATGCGGGATGTACCAGTCCAGTTGTTCAATCGGCATATTCGCTGCGGCCAAGGTTTCCTCGGCACATTCGGGCAACACGGTCACGGCAGTTTTAAACACGGCCTGTCCGTCCATTTTGATGCGCGGATCACCCATCACTTTGCCTTGGCGAATTTTCGCGTCGCCGTACAGGACATTGGCCAACTCGCCGTCCGAGTGCAGTTTGCACGCGAGAATACCCGGCTCGTCCGACGCGCGCACCACCACCGCGCCCGCGCCATCGCCGAACAGCACCGCTGTCGTGCGGTCTTGCTCATCGAGTACGTCGCTGATGGTTTCTGCGCCGATAACCAGCGCGGTTTTGATTTGTCCCGATTGAATCATCGAGTTGGCGACGGACAAGGCATAAACAAAGCCGGTACACGCGGCCTGCACGTCCATTGCGAAGGCTTTTTTCGCACCCAATTTGGCTTGAACCAAACACGCGGCCGACGGAAAAATCATATCCGGCGTAGAGGAGCCGATGATGATGAAATCCAACTCCTCGGCGCTGACACCGGCCATTTCCAGCGCATTGCGCGCGGCGATCTCGGATAAAACACTCACCGGCTGATCGTCGTTCGCCCAATAGCGCTGGGTAATCCCGGAGCGCTCGCGAATCCACTCGTCAGAAGTTTCCACACCCTGCTGCGCCATACGCGCCACCAATACTTCGTTGGAAATCGGTTCGTTCGGCAAGCAACGCCCCGTACCGATGATTTGTGCGTAAATGGGCTGGTTCTGACTCATAGTGATCTTTCTTCGTTAAAATCTAAATAAATTCGCACCCCAGGTAAATCCGCCACCGACACCTTGTATCAGTACGCTGTGTCCTTTTTGAATGCGTCCGTCACGAACCGCCGTATCGAGTGCCAATGGCACTGAAGCCGCCGATGTATTGCCGTGTTGATCGACCGTCACCACGACTTTATCCATAGGAAAGTCCAAACGCTTGGCCGTTGCTTGGATAATGCGGATATTTGCCTGATGCGGAATCAGCCAATCGAGCTGCTCCGCATTCATATTTGCCGCCTCCAGCACCTCAACCGCCACGTCACCCAGCGCCGTGACCGCGTTTTTAAAGACCGCTTGACCATCCATATACATATACGGATTGCCGACCACTTGCCCGTTTTGAATTGAACTGGAAACCTGCAAAATCGAATTCAAACGGCCATTGGCATGAATTTTACTGGCCAAAATACCCGGTTCGTCTGAGGCAGATAATACCACCGCTCCCGCACCATCGCCAAATAAAACACAGGTTCCGCGATCGTGCCAATCGAGCATACGCGAGAATACCTCCGCACCAACGACCAGCGCCTTTTTCGCCTGACCCGCGCGAATCATGGCATCTGCCGTGGTCAACGCGTAGACAAAACCGCTGCATACCGCCTGCACATCAAACGCCGCCGCATTATCCGCGCCGATTTTCGACTGCAAAATACACGCCGTGCTGGGGAAAGTCATGTCCGGCGAAGTCGTCGCGACAATGATCAAATCAATGTCCAATGCGCCCACGCCCGCCATTTCCAAAGCAGATTGCGCGGCGAACATCGCCAAATCACTGCTGGTTTGGTTCGGGCTGGCAATGTGCCGCTGGGTGATGCCCGTGCGCGAGCGTATCCACTCGTCCGACGTTTCCACGCCGTCCTTGGCCAAGCGGGCGGCCAGCTCATCGTTGCTCACCGCCTCGTTGGGTAAATAACTGCCGGTACCGATAATTTTTGAATACATGATTGCCTCGCAATGCACTGATGATGCGTATTAAAGCCCCGATGACCTTTCATTCAGATACAGCAAAACAAAGGCAGGCGGGCTATTTCCGAGGAATGATTGTACGCACAACCGAAACATAAAACAAAACACGGTCGTTCGCTTTTTTACGCGATCAATTTCTATTTTTGATTATTTTTATTGAATTGACGCCATTTGCGCTTATCTCTCACGCTATTCACTCGATCTTTACGGCTAACGCGCGGATCAATTTTTAATGGCCGATAAACTTCCACACGATCCAAATCATGCAAAATCGTGTCCAATGAACGACGATGACTGAAAATACCGACCACCAATTGTTCCAGCGACCACTCCGAATGCGCCGCCAAAAATTCGCTGCACATCAAAGCATCGCGCACCGTCGCGCCCTCCGGCATCGTTAATTCACGGCGAAACCATGTGGTGTCACTCTCAGCGTAGACCACACTGACCGAAATAGTCGGCTTATCCATACAGCGCTTTCGCCTGCTTCACAAACCCATCCATGAAGGTCTGTGCAATCACATTGAATACCGGCCCGATCGCCAAGGCAAACAACTTATTGGAAAACTCATAATCCAGATCAAACACCACACGCACACCCTGACCGTCCTTGTGCGCCGAAGCCAAAGCAACCGGCTCGAAGCGCCATTTACCGACCAAATGCTTGAACGGCCCATCGCGAAACCGCATCTCCATCGCCGACGGCGGCGTGTTGCGGTTCACCGTGCGAAACGATTGATGTAGGCCACGAAAAGCGATTTTGATCGTCACATCCATACTCGTTTCCGTCCGATTGTGCATGGTCACACCGCCGCACCACGGCAAAAATTTCGGGTAATCCTCCACCCGCTCGACCAGATCGTACATCTGGACTTGAGAATACGGCAACACAACGGTTTTATGAACTCGAGGCATAAGGCAAACTTTGGTACAATAGCAAAGATAATAAGCGGCATTGTAACGAAAAACCCCGCTAAAAACCACAGGAACACCATGAGCATCGTCAGCAACAAAAAAGCCTACCACGACTATTTCATCGAAGAGAAATACGAAGCAGGTCTCGTCCTCGAAGGCTGGGAGGTCAAAGCCATCCGCGCCGGTCGTGTCCAGCTCAAGGACACCTACGTCATCGTGCGCGACGGCGAACTGTGGCTACTCGGCGGACACATCAGCCCGCTGCTCACCGCCTCCACCCATGTGCGCCCTGATATGACGCGTACGCGCAAACTACTGCTCAAAGCCGATGAAATCAAACGCCTGATTGGCAAAGTCGAGCAACGCGGCTTCACCCTCGTTCCGCTTGATTTACATTACAAAAACGGCAAAATCAAATGTGAAATCGCACTGGCGCGCGGTAAAGCGCAGCACGACAAACGCCATTCCGAAAAAGAACGCGAATGGCAACGCGAAAAACAACGCGTCATGAGCCAAATCAATCATCGAGATTAAAATTCACCCGATCCGTACACAAAAGCCCCCGCACAACGCACAAAATCGCTATAATAGCGTCCTCAGCGATTGAGTATAAGGATATGCGCGGGTGTAGTTCAATGGTAGAACGAAAGCTTCCCAAGCTCTAAACGTGGGTTCGATTCCCATCACCCGCTCCAGCTTGGTGCATATCCGTAGGACACGTTGTACAATAGCAAAACGCAACAGAGAGGTGGATGAGTGGTTGAAGTCGCACGCCTGGAAAGCGTGTATACGTTCATAGCGTATCGAGGGTTCGAATCCCTTCCTCTCTGCCAAAAATTATTAAAAAAAACAATAAGTTACACAAAAAATCAAACAAAAACCTCCTGTAAATGCAGGAGGTTTTTTCTTATGACTAAGCGTTTGGTTACTGCGTGGCGCGCGCGTTCGGCTCGGATGGTTCTGGTGACAGGGTTTTGGAAACCAAACCGCCCCCGAGGACTTTGTACAAATCGGCTCGGTTTTCCAGCAAGGTTTGCTGGGTTTGCAGCAACGCTTGTGCCGAGGCGTAGTTACTGCGTTCGGCATCCAGTAGTTCGAGCGAGCTGGATACGCCGTGTTGAAAGCGCATATTGACCAGACGATAGCGCTCGGCCGTGGCTTTATCGCTGCGTTGTTGCGCTTGGTATTGTTGCAACAGAGTTCGGCGTGCGATCAGTGCGTCGGCGACATCACGAAAGGCGGATTGCACCGTTTGTTCGTACTGCGCCACGGCGATATTTTTACGCACTTCGGCCAAATCGAGATTGGCTTTATTCTGTCCCCAAGTGAAAATCGGCAGGGTGATTTGCGGTACAAAGCTCCACGTCGCGTTGCCACCGGTGAACAAGGCACTCAGTTCCGTACTGCCGCTACCAACCGATCCGGTCAGGCTGATGCGTGGGAAAAATGCCGCGCGCGCCGCACCGATATTGGCATTGGCCGCTTGCAAGGCGAATTCGGCTTGGCGTACATCAGGACGCTGATACAGAATTTCGGACGGCAAGCCAACCGGCAATTCGCTGTTGGTAAACTGCGCGGCCAATGGTGCTTCGGCAGCTAAATTTTCCGGCAGCGGTTGCCCGACCAAAAGTACCAATGCATTGCGCGCCTGATCGCGGTTGCGCTCGGCTGCGGCATAATCGGAGCGCGCCGCTTCGATCTGCGACACGGCGGTATCGACGTCAATCGCGGAAATTACACCGGCTTTGAATTTGAGATCGGTCAGGCGCTTGCTTTCCTCGCGGGTTTTGAGCACCTGCTCGGACAGGTTCATATTGGCCTGCGCACTGCGCTGAGCAAAATAAGCTTTGGCCACGCTGGCGATCAGACTGATTTGCGTGGCATTGCGCGCCTGTTCCTGTGCGAAATATTGATTCAGCGCAGCGTTCGACAGACTTTTCACCCGACCGAACAAATCCAATTCAAACGCGGTCACGCCCAGCCCGACGTTGTACGATTCGGTAATATAGCTGCGTCCAGCCGCACTCAAATCCTCGGCCACGCGCGCTTTGGTGCCTGTGCCGGTCGCACCGATGGCGGGCAAACGATTGGCTCGTGCAATGGCGTACTGCGCACGCACGGCTTCGACATTCAATGCGGCAACACGCAGGTCTTTATTATTGTCCAAGGCCAATTCGATCAATTGGCGCAAGCGCGCGTCGGTGAAGTATTCCTGCCAACCGAGATTACTGGCGGCAACAGCACCGGTTTGCATCGCAGTGTTGCCGCTCGGAAAACTCGGCGCCACCATCACCGTCGGCTGCCGGTAGCTCGGCGCCATGGAGCAGGCCGACAGCATGACCACCAGCAGCGCGCCGGTAGACCAAGGTTTTAATCTATTCAGCATCATTTTCATCCTTACTCTTTTGCCTTATCCGCGTCTGACTTTGGCTCATCCGCGTGGTGCAAAGCTTCGCGTTCCTGCTCGCTCAATCCTGCCTCAGCGTCATGTACATACTGTTCCACCAAATCCGGTGTCATACCCGCCGCGACGGCGTGTTCGTGAAAACGCTCTTGCTGGCGTTGGGTATCTTTGAACCACGAACGCACCGCCGTGTAGAACATCGGTACGAAGAATACCGCCAAGCAAGTGCCCACCAACATCCCCCAAAATACACTGGTACCGATGGCACGCTGACTGGCGGAGCTGGCGCCGCTGGAGAAATACAGCGGCACGACGCCCATGATGAACGCGAGCGAAGTCATGATGATCGGGCGGAAACGCAAATGCGCCGCCGCCAACGCCGCCTCGAAAGCGTTTTTACCCTGCGCTTGCAAATCTTTGGCAAACTCGACGATCAAAATCGCGTTTTTCGCCGACAGGCCGATCACGGTGACCAAACCGACTTGGAAATAAATATCATTCGACAAGCCTCGCCCCCAAGTGCCCAAAACCACACCGAGCAAACCCAGCGGCACGACCAAAATCACCGACAGCGGAATCGTCCAACTTTCGTACAACGCAGCCAAACACAAAAATACAGCCAAAATCGAGAACGCATACAAAATCGCGGATTGCGAGCCGGAAGCTTGCTCCTCTTTCGACTGACCGGTCCACTCAAAACCAAAGCCCTCCGGCAGTTTGGCCGCCAATTGCGCCATCTCCGCCATCGCCTCGCCACTGCTGTGACCGGCACTCGCGCTGCCGGTAATCGCCATAGACGGATAGCCGTTGTAGCGCACGGTCTGCATCGGTCCTGTGACCCACGAGGTCGTCACCATACTCGATAAAGGCACGGCCACGCCGCTGCTGTTGGTCACGGTGAGTTTCAAAATATCCTCAGGCTGCATTCGATCGCGCACATCCGCTTGCACGATCACCCGTTGCAGGCGACCGTTGTTCGGAAAGTCATTGACGTAACTTGAACCCAAAGCGGTGGACAGCACATTGGCAATGCTGGCAAAACTCACGCCCTGCGCGCTGGCCGCATCACGGTTAATGTCCAGACGCAATTGCGGTGCATCCTCCATACCATTCGGGCGAACCTGCGTCAATAGTTTGCTTTGGCTGGCCATACCGAGCAACTGATTGCGCGCCGCGAGCAAAGCCTCATGCCCTTTGCCACCACGATCCTGCAATTGGAAATTGAACCCCGAACTGCTGCCCAACTCGGGAATCGCCGGCGGCGTCAAGGCAAAAATAAAACCGTCGCGCACCTGCTGCATCATCGCGCCAGTGACCCGTCCTGCGACCGAAGTTGCATCCGAGCCTGCGGCTTTGCGCTCCGACCAGTCTTTGAGCGTGATAAAGCTCAGACCCATATTTTGCCCTTGCCCCGTGAAGCTAAAGCCCGCAATCGCCACCACATTTTCCACCTCGGGTTGCTTCATAGCGAACTGCTCCATGGTCTGAATGGTTTTGAGCGTGCGCTCCTGCGTCGCACCGGGCGGTAATTGAATACTCGCCAGCATATAACCCTGATCCTCGGTCGGTAAAAACGAGGTCGGCAAGCGCATCATCACAAACGCGGCAATCGCGATCAAAGCCACATACATCAACAATACCCGTGTGCCACGACGCAGCAGCCGCGCAACGCCGTTTTCATATTTTTTCGCGCCATGCGTGAATTTGCGATTGAACCAGCCGAAAAAGCCGGTTTTCTCATGGTGATCCTGCGTGATCGGCTTGAGCAGCGTCGCGCACAAGGCCGGGGTCAAAGACAGCGCCAAAAATGCCGAAAACGCAATCGACACCGCCATCACCACCGAGAACTGCCGATAAATATTCCCCGTCGCCCCCGAGAAAAACGCCATCGGAATAAACACCGCGATCAGCACCACGGTAATCCCGATCACCGCACCGGAGATTTGCGACATCGCCTTGCGCGTGGCCTGTAGCGGCGGCAGTTTTTCATCCGCCATAATCCGCTCGACGTTCTCCACCACCACAATCGCATCATCGACCACAATCCCGATCACCAGCACCATTGCGAACATCGACAACACATTGATCGACATCCCCAGCGCCTGCATCACCGCAAACGCACCGAGCAAAGCAATCGGTACGACGATGGTCGGAATCAGGGTATAGCGAATGTTTTGCAGGAACAGCAACATCACGAGAAAAACCAAAACCATCGCCTCGGCCAAGGTTTTCACCACCTCTTCAATCGAAATGCCGACAAAGGTCGAGCTGTCATAGGGCGTATTCCAATGCACGCCCGCCGGGAAATACGGCTCCAAACTGCTTAATTTGGCTTTGACCAGTTTCGATGCGGCCAAGGCATTGCCATCGCTGGTCAATTGCACGCCGAGGCCGACCGCCGGTTTGCCGTTCAAACGCGCCGAAGTCGCATATGCTTGCGAACCAAGCTCAACCCGCGCCACATCCTGCAAACGCACCACCGAGCCGTCGGTATTGGCGCGCAGCACAATATTTTTAAACTGATCGACCGATTTGAGCTGCCCCGGAACGGTAATCGTAGCGGAAATCGTCTGTCCTTGGCTGTTCGGCAAATCGCCCAAGCTGCCCGCTGAGACCTGCGCATTTTGCGCCGCAATCGCACTGGTGACATCGGTCGCGCTCAGATTCAGGCTGCGCAATTTGTCCGCATCGATCCACACACGCATGGCGCGCTCCGCACCAAACAGCGTGACGCCACCAATGCCTTCCAGACGTTGCAATTCAGGCTGAACATTGCGCGCCACATAGTCGCTCACCGCCGCCAGATCGGCATTCGGATCATCGGATGAAAACATCGCCACCATCAGGAAATTCGAGTTGGATTTCGCCACCTGAATACCGGTTTGCTTGACCGCGCTCGGTAAACGCGCCTCGGCGCGCGACAAGCGATTTTGCACATCCACCTGCGCCAAATCGCTGTTGGTACCGGTTTTGAAGGTCAAAGTCAGTGTGCCGACACCGTTGGACAAGGATGTAGCCTGCATATAATCCAAACCGTCCAGACCGTTCATCTCGCGCTCAATCACCGACATCACGCTGTCTTCCAAAGTCTGCGCGTCCGCACCGGCATAAACGGCGGTCAAGGTAATCGTGGGCGGCGCCACCTGCGGATACTGCGATACCGGCAGCATGCGAATCGAAACGATACCGGCGAGCATGATGAAGATCGCCACCACCCATGCAAAAATCGGGCGGTCAATAAAAAATTTTGCCATCACGCCCCCTTATGGTTTGGCCGATTCGGC
This sequence comes from Burkholderiaceae bacterium, assembly GCA_049291875.1. Taxonomy (GTDB): domain Bacteria; phylum Pseudomonadota; class Gammaproteobacteria; order Burkholderiales; family Burkholderiaceae; genus CTSOIL-112. Next base: position 4,627 of record JBATQE010000051.1, on the reverse strand, counting down.
GGGCTTAGTCGATTCGGCAGGCTTGGCCGAGTCATTTTTTTGCTCGCCCGCTGCCGCTGGCTGCGCATGGGCATCCGGCGCAGCAGTTTGTGCGGCGGGTTGTGCCTCGGCCTGCCACGGCTTGGTCTGAACCTTCTTCGAGCCGCTCATTTGTACCAACGCCATCCCGTCAACAATCACTTTATCACCCGGGTTCAAACCTCCGGTGACGACCCAATTCGTGCCTTGGTTTTGGCTGATGGTCACGGGACGCGGTGCAAATGTGCCGTCTTCGTTCGCCACCATGACGATGTCGCCGCTCGTGCCGCGCGTGACCGCTTGTTGCGGTACCAATACGGCGTTGTTCACCTGCGCTTGTGGAATTTTGACCTGAACAAACATACCCGGCATCAGCAAGCCGCCCGGATTCGGCACTTCGGCGCGCAAACTGACTTGACCGGTGTTTTCGTTGACGCTCAAATCGGTGAACAGCAAACGCCCCTTGATGCCGTATTCGCTGCCATCGTCCAAAATAATGGTAACCGGCACATTGCCGTTAATCATCTCCAGCTTGCCTTCGCTCATCGCTTGGCGCAATTTCATCACTGTCGAGGCGGATTGGCTCAGGTCTACGTACAGCGTGTCGGTCTGCTGAATCAAGGCCAATTGCGTACCGCCGGCTTGACTGACCAGCGCGCCTTCAGTCACCAAGGCTTTGCCAATGCGACCGGAAATCGGCGCCAAAACGCTGGCGTAGCCCACATTGATCTGTGCCGAGCGGATCGCTGCGTTGGCGCTTTGTATCTGTGCGCGCGCCAAACGCTCCTGCGCAATCGCTGCGTCGAACTCTTGTTTACTGATCGCATTGGCCTGAACCAGCGGACGATAGCGCGTCACATCCGCCGACGCTTTGGCCAAATTGGCCTGCGCCGTGGCCAAGCTGGCTCGTGCAGTTTCTAAATTCGCCAAATACGGCGCATTGTCGATTTGAAATAACGATTGACCGGCTTTGACCTCGCTGCCTTCGGTAAACAGGCGCTTTTTCACCACGCCGGTCGCCTGCGCAATCACCAGTGCTTCACGAATCGGCTGCAAGCGTCCGGTCAACTGACTGTCCAGCGTGACCGAAGTCGGCTCGACGGTCAGTACGCTGACCATCGGCGCAGGAGGCTGTTGTGCACCGGCCTGATTGACATTTTTATTGCACGCGCTCAACCCAAAAGCGGCTACAGCCGCCAGCGCCAGCACACCGGAGCGCCCCACACGGCGCATTTGATTATTTTTTTTCATGACCCCATCCATCCTATCAACTCCCCTACTCGCTTATGACGCTTCACATCGCCATAGCCACACAAACCATTTCATGCAAGCCCGTATCAAGCCCGTATCAAACACTCAATCGCTGCGATAAACCCCGCCTCTGATTCATTTAAAGAACATTCACCATCTCTTTCCCTGCGTCAGAATATGTCGGGCTTGATTCCAACGCCCAATAGTCCGCATGAAGACTATGATAAACAAAACCGTTCGGACTTAGGCGCGAATTATACATACATTCACAATTGTATGTTAAATCTGTTTTGATGCGCATTTTGTGTTATCCTGCGCCACGATAACCCATCCGCATGTCATCATCATGATTATTTGTTCATTTTATGCATAAAACCAAAGAAGAAGCCTATCAAACACGCTGCAATCTGCTCGACGCCGCACTGACCGTTTTTTACGAGCGTGGCGTGGCGCAAGCCTCATTGGACGAAATTGCCAAAGCTGCCGGCGTGACGCGCGGTGCGCTGTATTGGCATTTCAAAAATAAAGAGGATTTATTCGAAGCGCTGTTCCAAATGCACTACGCTAATCTCGAACAGCAATTGGAGCAAGCAACTCACCCCGGTCAGGCAATTGACCCGCTGAGTTCGCTATTTGACAGCATCATCAACCATTTTGAAAGCTTGGTCAACGATCGCCATTTACAAAAGTTCAATACCATTTTGTACTATCGTTGTGAACAGACAGAGCGCAACCACAGCATTGTTGAATTGACCCGCCAATACCACCGTCGCTGGGATCTACTGCTCAACAACATCATCAACGAATGCAAACGCAAGCAGATTTTGGATCAAAGGCTCAACACCGAACGAGCCGTACTGCTGCTCATCTCAACCGCTTCGGGTTTGACCGCCAAATGGCTGGACAATCCGCAGGCATTTAATCTGTTGCAACACGCGCCGGCGATCATCCAAACCTGCTTTGATAATCTGAAAAACAGCCCGTATTTACGTGATGCCTCATGACAAACACGGTCCGAATGATGCAAAAATGCCGCACGCACTGTCAAAAAAGCGAAAATATGCGCTACCATGCGCGCACATTCACAAAAAAACCTAAAATACAGAATATGATTTAAATTAATGACACAACGTTATTAATAATACATCTCTTGTTCCAAGGTCGCGTCAAACGCATCCTGCCGACGAAGACCTATATTACCAATAGCACACAGAGCACAAACGATCATGAACCACTTCACTTGCCCGATCTGTTTTCACGAATTCCCACGCAATAGCGACGAAATGGGGCTTCGTCAATTCACCGGCCAAAACTGCCACGAATGCGGCCACCGCGCAACCGAAGATGAGGTCACCAAAGCCTCACGCACCGTAGCACGCTATATGCTCGCGCGCAGCATAGACCAAAATTAAGAAAACGCGGAATAAATATGTTTTTCAGATCAAGGATTTACATAGGTCGGCACACTTGACAGCATCCGCAATTTCAATATTTTGATTTTGCTCAAATTTTGTCAGAGCTTCCCTGACAAAATTTCCAATCCTAAGCACGGAAACAATAGGGTTTTACTTTTTCCATATTTCCTTAAGCCTCAGCCACATCAGCGCCACGGATGCCGCACCCACGCCTGTACGCTGGCGCGTTGCCATTGATGAATCGCGTACGCGCGCAGTGGCGCGGGTACATCATCACCGTGCGCCACCAACCGCATCAACATCATGGCCAAATCCGTATCGGCAATACAATATTCACCGAACAAATTTTGCGCCCCATCCGGTAACAAACGCGCCACGCCCGCCACCAATTTATCCACCGAGCGGCGCGCCTCATCCGACAGCGCCGTCCGTTGCGCGCCATAAAACACCACCTCGGTATCACGCTCCGCGCGAATCGGCAGAAAATCACTGCGCAACCACGCCTGTATCAGTCGCGCCGTCGCACGCTGCTGCGGGTTTTTCGGATAAATAGCATGATCAGGAAACAGATCCTCCAAATACTCCGTGATCGCCGAGGACTCGGACAACACAAAATCACCGTGAATCAAAGTCGGCACGCGCCGCGTCGTCGAAATCGCCACGTATTCAGGCGCATACTGCGCCCGCTGTGTCAAATCCACGGTATGCAATTCAAACGGCAAACCCTTTTCCGTCAATGCGACGAATACCGACATCACATACGGACTGGCCAAATCCTGATCGGTGTATAAATGCAGCACATTGCCTGCGCCCTTGTCTGTCTCTGTAAATGCACTCATCAAAACCTCCCGCTGTTATTCAACCGAACGAACACCACCAAAATTCGCCAACGCTGCCGTATCGTAGTGCGCCAGCGCCTCGGTCTCGGCCAAAGCCGAACGCTCCCACGCCTGCATGGCCGGATGTGCGAGCATCGTTGCCAAATAGGCGCGCGACTCATCGGATAACTCGGCGTGCCCAGGGACATTATAACTATGAAAACGCCAGATCACCGGCGCAAACATCGCATCCGCCACGGAAAACGCGCCCAATAAATACGGTTGATCGCTACTCGCGCCAAACTGGCGACGTGCTTCAGTCCAAATCTGATCTATGCGCGCCACGTCCGCTGCCACCTCAGCAGACAGAGGCGCACCCTGCAAACGCATCTTGATGTTCATACCCATCGCGCCGCGCAAGCTGCCAAATCCCGAGTGCATTTCCGCACTGACCGAACGGGCGCGCGCCCGCGCCAGTCGATCGGCTGGCCACAGATGTTTGGCAGGAAAGGACTCGGCTAAAAACTCAGCAATCGCCAAGGTATCCCAGATTTGAAACTCATTTTCGAGGTGCAAACACGGCACCAAGCCGTTTTGTGAATAACCGCGATGTAAATCATTCGGCCCGCGTCCAGCGACACCGACCATGCGCTCGGTAAACGGCAGATCAAAATGTTTCATCAACAACCACGGGCGCAACGACCATGACGAATAGTTTTTATTACCGATGTACAACTCCATAGCAACTCCTTTGATTTTTATGTGAATATTTTTTAAAAAAATCTCATTAGGAATGAAGCGTTCAAACCCATATTCCTGTAATTTTTTGTATATTAGCGGATACCAAAACCATCAACAATCGATGTTTTTTCTATTAATATGTGAATTAAATTCACATAAAAGGACTGTTAACAAAGCCCTATATAAACTAAAGTTCCGTCATACCCGCGAAAGCGGGTATCCAGAATATCAGTAAAAACAATAAGTTAGATTTATAGCTGGATTCTCCGAATTCACAAACCAAGTGCAACAGAGTAAATTATTGCAGGAGGTATTATTATGGGAGCGAAGTACAAGCAGCTTGATATGGAAGAGCGGATTGAGATTGCCCGGCGTCGTTCGTCA
>JBATQE010000050.1:0-28908 GCA_049291875.1 Burkholderiaceae bacterium | reverse complement strand
AACTTTGTTGCAGAATAGGGGCTGTCGCAACATCGTATGATGAATAACTACGACCCCTATCCTGCGCCGCGTTCTGAATGTTTTTTGCTCAGAACGCAGACTGGTTTGGGTTGTTCCGTGCTTCCTTAAGTATATAGAAACGGTTTTGAACGGGAAGATCAGCGTTTAAACGTCGCTTGCGCAAAAATCATTTTGAAATGCATGCTTTAATATCGGCCTTCCATTTTGAGTGATAACTTTATGACAGAAAACGAACAAGCCAAGCCATCATCCGTCGAAGCACTGAGTGAGGCTCAGGCGTTTGATCCGAGTGAATTGTTGGCCTCTTTGCCGCATTTGCCCGGCGTGTATCGCCACATCGGTGCGAATGATGAGGTTTTATACGTTGGCAAGGCGAAGGATTTGAAAAAGCGCGTTTCGAGCTATTTTCAAAACCGTACCGGACTGTCGCCACGCATCGCGTTGATGTTGCAAAAGGTGGCGCGCGTTGAGGTCACAGTTACGCGCACCGAGACCGAAGCCTTGCTGCTCGAAAACAATTTGATCAAAACGCTGACACCGCGCTACAACATTCTGTTTCGCGATGACAAATCCTATCCGTTTCTCAAAATGACGCGGCACGAATTCCCGCGCATGGTTTATTACCGTGGTGCGGTGGACAAGGTGCATCAGTATTTCGGGCCGTTTCCCAATGGCTACGCGGTTAAAGAAAGCATCAAATTGCTACAAAAGGTGTTTCGCCTGCGTACCTGCGACGAAACTGTGTATCGCAACCGCTCGCGCCCATGTATGCTGTATCAAATCGATCGATGCAGCGCGCCGTGCGTCGGGTTGATTGACGCGAAACGCTATGCCGAAGACGTGGCCGACAGCGTGAAATTTTTGCGGGGCGAGTCGGATGAGGTACTGCATGATTTGCAGGCAAAAATGCAAACGGCGGCGGGCGAATTGAACTTTGAATCCGCCGCGCTGTACCGCGACAAAATTGCGGCGTTGTCCAACATGATGAAGCAGCAGGCCGTGGAATCTACCGGCGATGACACCGACGCCGACATCATCGCCGTGGCACAGTCAGATGCGCGCTACTGCGTCAATTTGGCGATGGTGCGTGGCGGGCGGCATTTGGGCGACAAAGCCTTTTTCCCACAGCACACGCAGGACTGCAGCGAGCAGGATGTATTGGACGCCTTCATCAGCCAACATTATCTGAGCAGTGCCGCGCCGCGCGTGATCATCAGCGCGATTTTACCGTCGGCGAGTGTGCGCGAATTGCTGCATGAAAGCATTGAGCGGCAATTGATTTGGGTCAAACAGCCGCGCGGACAGCGCAAAATTTGGCTGGAAATGGCGCTCAATAATGCGCAATTGGCACTGTTGCGCCGCTTGCAAGAATCCGCCAGCGCCAAGGCGCGTACCGAGGATTTACTCAAAGTTTTGCAGATGGCACTGGAATCCGACGAAGAAAAATCCGATTTTCGTGTGGAGTGTTTCGACATCAGCCACACCTCGGGCGAGGCGGCGCAAGCCGCCTGCGTGGTTTATCACAACCACGCCATGCAGAATAATGAATACCGCCGCTACAACATCAAAAACATCACCGCCGGCGATGATTACGCCGCGATGAAACAGGTGCTACAGCGACGCTACGAAAAAATTGCGTTGCTGCAAAGCGAGGATAATGACGAGTTTGCCAAACACATGCCGGATGTAGTGCTGGTCGATGGCGGTAAGGGGCAGTTGTCCGTGGCGCGTGAGGTGTTCGAAGGTTTGGGGCTGGATTTGAACGTTTTGGTCGGTGTGGCCAAAGGTGAAGGGCGGCGCGTCGGCTTGGAAACCTTGGTTTTTGCCGACGGGCGAGCCGAGGTGAAACTGGGCAAACTGTCGCCCGCGTTGATGCTGATCGCGCAGATTCGTGACGAGGCGCATCGTTTCGCGATCACGGGAATGCGCGCGGCGCGCGCGAAAGCGCGCAATGTGTCGCGGCTCGAAGAGGTCGAGGGCGTGGGGGCGAAACGTCGCTCGGCCTTGCTCAAACGTTTTGGCGGTTTGGCCGGTGTGAAAAATGCCAGTGTGCAGGATTTGGCGCAAGTTGACGGAATTTCCGAAAAATTAGCACAAGAAATCTACAAACAGTTACACGATGACGGACGAAGCGATTAAAATTCCATTATTGAATATCCACGCTTATTGAATGAATTATTTAACTGAGAAAGTTTGCCTTTTATGCCAATGAACGTTCCTATTTTGCTCACGTGGGCGCGGGTGATCGCGATTCCTTTGCTGGTAGCGATTTATTACGCCCCGTTCAGTAACTACGCCATGATGCGTGATGTGCTGGCCACGGTGTTGTTTGTGGTTGCCGCCGTCACCGATTGGTTGGACGGCTATTTGGCGCGCAAGTGGAATCAAACCAGCGCGTTTGGCGCGTTTCTCGATCCGGTCGCGGATAAATTATTGGTCGCGGCGTGTTTGATTGTGCTGGTGCACGATCAGCGCGTGCATGGTTTGATTGCCTTGATTATCATTGGTCGAGAGATCACCATTTCCGCATTGCGCGAATGGATGGCGAGCATTGGCGCACGCACGGCGGTGGCAGTGAACCAGCTGGGTAAATGGAAAACTGCGGTGCAGATGGTTGCTTTACCGATGCTGTTGTTCAACGGCGTGTTGCTCGGCATTGATACCCGTCTGGTGGGTACTTGGTTGATCTATATTGCCGCCGCATTGACCGTGATTTCGATGGTGGTGTATTTGAAAGCGGCGTATCCGACTCTGCGTGAACATGTGTAAGCATGTGTGAGATTGATTTTATCTATTGTCCCGATAGCGATATTTCATCATAAATACTACATATTCTTATTTGACGGATAAAATTTTTTAGGCTATAGTCTTGCGCATGACTGAATTTTTTACCCCCCTCTTCTCGTTGCGATTGCTGGCTTCTTTGTTGCTAAGATGCCAGCCGTTGTTTGCGCGTATGAATTGAGGATGCAGGAAATTATTTAGAATTATTCAGTATCCCAAGTTTATCAAACCTCGGCAAATTTTCAGCAAACGCTGTGCCGAGGTTTTTTGTTATGGTGTTTGCAATATTTTTTAGTTAATTAAAGAGACAGGTGCAAAATGAACGATACATTTCGAACTTTAGACCCGGCAAAGAAGTACCGCCCATATCCGCAAATTAAACTGGAGAATCGCCAGTGGCCGAACAATACATTGACCCATCCGCCGATCTGGTTGTCTACCGATTTGCGTGACGGCAATCAAGCCTTGATCGACCCGATGGACATTGATAAAAAATTGCGTTTGTGGGATTTGCTGGTGCGTCTGGGTTATAAAGAAATCGAAATCGGTTTCCCGTCTGCATCGCAAATCGAATTTGACTTTGTGCGTCGCCTGATCGAAGAGAACCGCATCCCTGAGGGCGTGACGATTCAGGCATTGACCCAAGGTCGTACCGATCTGATCAACCGCACCGTTGAAGCCATGGCAGGCGCGAAAACCGCGATTGTGCATGTGTACAACGCGACCAGCCCGTTGTTCCGCGAAGTGGTGTTTGGCAAAAATCGCCAAGAAACCATTGATCTGGCGCTCAAAGCAGTGGACGACATCAAGGCTGCGGTCAAGCAATACGCGCAAACCGAGTGGAAACTCGAATATTCACCGGAAACCTTCAGCATGACCGAGGCTGATTTCGCGGTGGAAATTTGTGCGGCGGTGATGGCGCGTTGGGGTGCGACACCGCAAAATAAAATGATTTTCAACTTGCCGGCGACCATCGAAGTTTCCACCCCGAACGTTTACGCCGATCAAGTGGAATATTTCCACAAAAACCTGCCGAATCGCGACAGCGTGTTGATCAGTCTGCACCCACACAATGACCGTGGTACAGGCACGGCGTGCGCTGAACTGGGTATGCTCGCAGGTGCCGATCGCGTGGAAGGCTGTTTGTTTGGCAACGGTGAGCGCACGGGTAATGTCTGCTTGGCTAATCTCGCGGTCAACCTTTGGTCGCAAGGCATTCACCCGGGTGTGGACTTCTCCAACATCATGGAAGTGGTACAAGTGGTTGAAGAATGCACGCAACTGCCGGTCAGCCCGCGTCATCCGTGGGCGGGCGAGCTGGTGTTCACCGCGTTCTCTGGTTCGCACCAAGATGCGATTAAAAAAGGTTTGACCCGTCAGAAAGAACGCCAAACAGCCGTCGGTAACGAGGCGGTTATGTGGGAAGTGCCGTATTTACCGATTGATCCGGCCGATCTCGGTCGTGGTTACGACGCGGTGATTCGCGTGAACGCGCAGTCAGGCAAAGGCGGCATGGCCTACCTGCTCGAACGCGATTACGGCTTTGAACTGCCGCGTTTGTTGCAGGTTGAAGTTGCGCGAGCGGTACAGGTTTTGGCCGACGAAACGGGCAAAGAATTGACCAGTGAACAAATCTACGGCGTGTTTAACAAAACCTTCGTCGAGCCATCGGACAAAGTGCGCTACGTCAAACACAGCATTGAACATCAAGACGGCGTGGAAACCATTTCCGCCACCATCGTGGTCAATGGCGAAGAGAAAGTGATTCAAGGTCAGGGCAATGGCCCATTGTCTGCGTTCGCCTCTGCGTTGAACCAAACCTTGGGTACGAAATTCTCCGTGACACAGTATTCGCAACACGACATTCATCCTGAGATCGGCAATACGTCGCAAGAGGCCGTGTGTTATGTGCAGGTCGCGCATCCGGATCAAGCGCCGACTTACGGTGTGGGCTTACACTCGAACATCGTCACGGCGTCCTTCCTCGCGTTCGTCGCGGCGATGAATCGCAATGGTGCTTTGGTTTAAGGGCGATTAAGCACAAAGGTGTTGCTGTATGGTCAATCATTCTTTGATAAAAAATTTCAACGGAATGATTGACCAAATTCAAAACGCCTTGTATAATTTCAATTCTTGATTTTTCGCAAGGGAAATTGAAGATTGGCCAGGTAGCTCAGTTGGTAGAGCAGCGGATTGAAAATCCGCGTGTCGGCAGTTCGATTCTGCCCCAGGCCACCAGAATTAATGCGGCTCACAGCGATGTGAGCCGTTTTTATTTGGGCGATATGAGACAAAATATGAGACACCGTCTAATCGGGATGATAAAAACCACTTTGAATTAAAGTGGTTTTATATTTTTATGGCAGTGGTTCAATCGTGTATTCGACTTCCATGCGGTGCTGAGCCTGTGCGGCGATTTTGATGGTATTGTCGGCGACATTGGTGGTTTCGACACAAATAAAGCGTTGGTAATCATCGTTATTTAAATCGGCCATCTGCGCGGCAATCTCTATCCACGGATTCCATACCACGGTTGATTCGCTGCCGGTGCTGCGAATCCGGATGCGCCGTTGCCATGCGTGATCGTGAATCTGAACTTCGCTTGGGCTGTTGAGGTAAATGCGATCGACTTCTTGCTCAACTTGAATGCTTCCGTCTTGCGTGCGTAGGGTGTTTTGTCCGGCTTTGGATTTGTCGATATAGCGTAGTTGTTCCAAACCAACGACCTCCGTCTGCGCGATGTCACCGACTGCGAAATAGCTGTGAATTGCTTGTGAAATGCTCATCGGTTGCTCGCTCAGATTGTGCGTGCTGAGAGTGAGTTTGAGCGTTTTACCGATAACAATCTCCAATTTGAGCGCGAACCGATGCGGCCAGAGCGTCAAAGTGTCGGGGCTATCATTCAATCCGAGTACCACGCGCGTTGCGCCATCGCTCAGTGATTGTGTTGAAAGCAGTTGCCACAGGCGGGTGCGTGCGAATCCGTGTGCAGGACGACCTTGGTTTTCGGGATCGGCGCTGAACCACGGCCAGCACAGCGGCGCACCGCCGCGGATGGCTTTGCCTTTTTGATAAAGGGCTTTTTCGCTGAGAAACATCAGTTCATGGGGCGCATCGTGTGGGCGGTAGGACAATATTTGTCCGCCGTACAGGCTGATTTTCGCAGTTGCATGCGCATTGTGCAGGTGGATGATCGGCAGCTCGCCGGAGCCGTTTTCGATGTGCAATTGGGTGTGGCTTTGTTCGATGGCAAAAGTTTGGTTCAATTCGGCGATGGTGGGTGTGGGCATGGTGGTCTCCGTGTGCGATGAGCCGATTATAGCGCAAAGCATATTCTGCCTGACGCGATTACGGTATGATTCGGGTATCCTTTTTATAGCCTGAAACGAGCATCTTTACTATGAGTACCTTAAATCGATTTTTAGACCATCCGCAAAACACCTTGCTGGTGGTGGATGGTTCGAGCTTTTTATACCGCGCTTATCACGGCCTGCCCGATTTGCGCAGCCCGACGGGCGAGCCGACCGGCGCGCTGTATGGCATGATTGCGATGCTCAAACGTCTGCGCCACATCGTGCCGACCGAGCACGCCGTATGCGTCTTTGATGCGAAAGGCAAAACCTTCCGCGACGATTGGTACCCTGAATACAAAGCGAATCGTGCGAAAATGCCCGATGACTTGGTGGCGCAAATTGAGCCGATCGAGCAGGCGGTGCATGCGCTGGGCTGGCCGGTGGTGATTCAGGAGGGTGTGGAGGCCGACGATGTGATCGGCACATTGGCCGAACGCGCGCAGCAGGCGGGTTGGCGCACGGTGATGGCGACGGGGGACAAGGATTTGACCCAGTTGGTCAACGCCGAAGTGCTGTGGTTCAATACCATGAGTGGCGATGCGCTGGATGAGGCGGGCGTGACGGCGAAATTCGGCGTGCCGCCGGAGCGCATGATTGATTACCTGACATTGGTGGGTGACTCGGTGGACAACGTCCCCGGCGTGGACAAAGTCGGCCCGAAAACTGCGGTGAAATGGCTCACCGAATACGGCACTTTGGACAACATCATGGCGCAAGCGGATACCGTCAAAGGCAAAGTCGGCGAAAATCTGCGCGCGGCGCTGGACTGGATTCCGCAGGCCAAACGCCTTGTGACTGTGGTGCGCGATTTGGATTTATCGCCGTCCTTGCCCGATTGGCAAAACGTGCGCTACAACGGCGCGGACACCGCCGCGCTCAAAGCGATCTACACGCGCTCGGGATTCAGAACGTGGTTGAAAGAGCTGGAGGATGCGCCTGTATCGAATGAGGTCAAAAATAACACGCACCACGATGATTTATTCGCCGAGCCATCCGCACCATCTGCACTATCCGGCAAAGCGACGCAGACATCGCCAACAAAACCCAACGAGCCGATCGAACCTGCTGAATTGGCGCCGTTTCACGCTCAGGTCACGATAGTGAATACGCCCGAGCTGCTCGATGAATTGCTGACGCAGATCACTCAAGCCGATTTGGTCGCGCTCGATACCGAAACCACTTCGCTCAATTCATTCAAAGCGCGCTTGGTCGGCCTGTCATTTGCGGTCACGGGCGATGCAGGTTGGTACGTGCCGGTGGCGCATGAGGGCATGCAATCGGTGGTGCAGTTGGATTTGGATACCGTTTTGGCGAAACTCAAGCCGTGGCTGGAAAACCCCGATCAGCACAAAATCGGCCAACATTTGAAATACGATCGTCATGTGTTTGCCAATCACGGCATTGCGCTCAAGGGCGTGGTGCATGATACCTTGCTCGAATCCTATGTGCTCGACTCCACGGCGCAGCACCGTCTGGATGCGATTGCCGCGCGCTATATGCACGTCTCCAGCCTGTCGTATGAAGACATGTGTGGCAAAGGCGCGAGCCAGATTCCGTTTGCGCAAGTGGACATCGAAAAGGCCGCGACCTACGCGGTTGAGGATGCGGCGCTGTGCATTGCGCTGCACGCGATTATGTACCCGCAGATTGCGGCGGATGCGGGGTTGAAAACCGTGTACGAAACCATCGAATTACCGACTGCGCAAGTGCTGTACCGCATGGAGCGCAACGGCGTTCTGCTCGATATTGACGAACTGCACCGCCAGTCACATCATTTGGGGCAAGCCCTATTGCAATTGGAAGACACCGCGCACGAACTCGCCGGACAGCCGTTCAACCTCAATAGTCCCAAACAAATCGGCGAAATATTCTTTGAAAAACTCGGTATGCCCGTGGTCAAAAAAACCAGCAAAGGCGCGCCGAGTACGGATGAGGAAGTCCTGCAAAAACTTGCCGAGGATTACCCACTACCCAAAGCCATGCTCGAATACCGTGGCCTATCCAAACTCAAATCCACCTACACCGACACCCTGCCCAGCATGATCGAGCCGAGTACGGGGCGCGTGCATACCAACTACGCGCAGGCCGTCGCGGTCACGGGGCGACTGTCCTCGAACGAACCCAATCTGCAAAATATCCCCGTGCGTACCGAACTCGGGCGCAAAATTCGCACCGCCTTCATCGCGCCAGCGGGCAGTGTCATGATGTCAGCGGACTACTCGCAGATCGAACTGCGCATCCTCGCGCATTTATCGCAAGACCCCGGATTGCTTGATGCGTTCCAAAAAGGCGATGACGTACACGCGCGTACCGCCGCGCAGATTTTCGGTGTTGCGCTCAAAGACGTCTCGTTCGACCAACGGCGCATGGCCAAAGTCATCAACTTCGGCCTGATTTACGGCATGAGCGCATTTGGCTTGGCCAACAACCTCGGCATTTCGCGTACCGCCGCCCAGCAGTATATGGATCAATACTTCATTCAGTATCCATCCGTGTTGCAATTTATGGAAACCACCAAAAAATTCGCGCGCGAACACGGCTATGTACAAACGCACTTTGGCCGCCGGCTGTATTTACCCGATATTCACAACCGCAACGCAGGCAAACGCCAAGGCGCCGAACGTGCCGCGATCAATGCACCGATGCAAGGCACCTCCGCCGACCTGATTAAACTCGCGATGGTGCGGGTGCAAGACGAGATCAATGCACGCGGACTACAGTCCAAACTCATCATGCAGGTGCATGACGAACTCGTGCTCGAAGTGCCGGATGCCGAGATAGAACTCATGACACAACTGATTCCCGAATGTATGGCGCAGGTTGCTCAATTGTCTGTGCCGTTGCTGGCAGAAGTGGGTGTGGGGTATAATTGGGAAGCGGCACATTAGAAATATTTATAGGATTATGACTTGGCAAAATATGAGTTTTGAGTCAATCATATTAGGAATCTTTTATGTTAGTCTGTACGGTAAGTTCTCATGGCGCGAAATAGTGCTAAATTTATTCTTCTAATATAACAAAATTAAATAATTGATTTATTTTAAATAACTATGAATAATATTTCTGTTGGTAGTGTCTGTTCTGGCATTGAGGCGGCCTCTGTGGCATGGTCTAACGCTGGTTTCGAGTTTAAATGGTTTTCTGAGACAGCACTTTTCCCTTCCAGATTATTGGGCTTGAAGTATCCTCACATACCAAATCTTGGCGATATGTGTAATATTCCATATCAACTACAGAATAAAGAGATTTGTGCGCCAGACCTTATTTGTGGCGGTACACCTTGTCAAGCCTTTTCCTTGGCGGGTTGGAAGAAGGGGCTTGATGACCATCGAGGTAACTTAACTTTAAAATTTGTTGATATTGTTGAAGAAAATGATCGCATTCGAAGCAAGATTGGGGCTTCTCCGACTATTGTTTTTTGGGAAAATGTCGAAGGTGTTCTTAGGGACAAAACCAATGCTTTTGGTTGTTTTCTATCGTCACTTGCAGGTTATGATACAGAAATAATCGTATCTCGATGGCCTCAGGCTGGTGTGATTTATGGTCCCAAGAGAAATATTGCTTGGCGAATTTTAGATGCGAAATATTTTGGATTACCACAACAACGTAGAAGATTATATGTACTTGCAGGAGGGAAAGATTTTTTTCCAGAACAAGTTCTTTTTGATAGTTGGGTAAGGTCCGAAAGTGTCTCTAATAATACAATGCCCTTATCGTTTAGAAAGCAAGGTCACGATATTGAAATTTTTCGTTCCTATACAGACTGTCTTTATTCTGCTTATGGGACAAAGTGGAATGGAAATGCTGCGGCTTATAATGGCTCACTATTTGTAGTTCAGAATGGGCGCTTGCGGCGATTTACTCCGCTCGAATGTGAACGTTTAATGGGTTTTCCTGATAACTATACTAATATTCCAAAATCTAATCCGACTTCAAGGTATCAAAGTGTTGGAAATTCTTGGGCTGTACCCGTGATTAAATGGATAGGTGCTCGAATTGCAGGAAATTGTAATAGATTACTAAGGTTGGACGAAATGAATTTTTCGTCATCGACTAGTCAAATCTGTATTTCCGAAGACTGTACAATTTTTGATTTTTCAAAAGCGCCGCCATTACTAAGTAATGGAGAAACCTTAAATTGTTCTGAGCAACCATCAGAAGTCATATTTGGCAATCTTTTTGATATCATTGATCCTGATACCGCAGAAAATTTTTATATCACACCCGCTGGCTGTCAAGGGATTCTGAGAAGAAAAGAAGAAAGAGGTTTATCAATAAATCCACGTCTTGAAGAGGTACTTAAAGGAGTTGCATCTAAGTGGTCAGAAGAAAAAATTGAGAAAATATCTCGAAAACAAAATCGTGGACGATTTAGTGTAAAGATTAAAGATGATCGATTTTATTCATTATTCGAGTGATTTTAAATCACTCATTAAGGCGTTTATTTAGTTCACTTCTCCAAGTGTTGATGTCGTACCATCCACAACCATCACATCCTTTCTCGGCCATTTTACCTGATTTTGGAATTGATTGATCCCAATGCTCCGTTCCCTTATAAAAGAAAGAAATACCGTAGATGATACCTCGTTTGCCAGTTTGGAAACATTTGCGACACACTTCTCTCTTTTGTTGATTACGTTGATTTGTGAGTAGTTGAAAATCATTTAGGATGTCAAGGTCGCTTAGAGCCTCCAAACATTCTCGCTTAGTGTCAGAGTCCCATCGGATTTCGGGAAATTTATGGTCAGGCAACAGTCCTTCTGATCGTGTTTTTTTTGCCTCAAAAGCATCAATAGAATCTAATAGCCGAACTATACGCATTCGCAGTTTTGGTGTCCAAGTTTCATATCCAGTAATACCACCACGTTTGATAGGTAAGATAATAATTTGAGTAGTATTTTGTTGGCATACTTTACAGAATCTATTGGTATTTGTTGCTAAGGTATAGCCAAATTCCTTAATATCTTGAATTCTTCGTGCCCAATTTGGGTTCTGCGGCAAAGTACATGATACACAGCACCAAGTGAAGTTTTTGGTTAAGGTGTCAAAGAATGCTTTAGTTTTCCCCGCTCTTGGCTTTGTGTTCCAAAATGCTTCCTGCTCCTTTAGCCATGGCTTCCAGCCCGATGGATTGACATTTTCGTAAACTTGAGATAAATACGTATCAATATTTTGATCCTCTATTTGCGTGCCGGTTCTCCGATATTCTATTGGCACGGATGTATCATATTCTGGAGTATTGTCATATTGAAATACAACATCAATGTATTTTTCTGAAGCCTTTAAGTGATATCGAATGTCTTTTTTAATGATCTTTTGCATTTAGAGTGTTCGCTTCAGTCATAGGAGGTAGTAGTTCATCTATACTAATATTCAAGTGATTAGCGATGATCCATAATATTTTCAAGGTTGGATTGCGCTTACCACGTTCTAAGCCAGAGATATAAGTTCTATCGAGACCGCATCGAAAAGCAAGATCTTCTTGTGAAAGTCCACGCGTCTTTCGTATTTCTCGTAACGAGTTCCCAAAAATACTTAGTATGTCATCAGAGTTCTTTTTCATGAGAGAATGATACTTATTGTTGTTTATAAGTCTACGGACTATTGGTCACATTTTGTTTTTTTCTGATATTTACAGAGTGTTGTTGCTAAGTATTCAGAGTAATACTTACTTTTATAAATTAAAGGCTTTTTTACGCCACAAAACGTATAATAACGGCTATTCAAATTGCCCTTTCACCCGCATTTCTGAGGATTCTCATGTCTGTGATTACGCTTTTGCACGGTTCGCGTGCGCTCTCTGGTTTTCGTGTGTCTAATTTGTTGGCGAAACTCGCGCCGCAGTTGCCGCATATCGAGGCGATTCAGTCGCGTTTTGTCCACTATGTTTGGTCGGATGCGGCGTTGTCTGAGCATGATTTGAGCATTTTGCATGGTTTGTTGGCGTATGGTGAGGCGCACCAAAGCAATAACTTTGATGAGGTGAGTTTGACCGTGGTGCCACGCATTGGCACGATTTCGCCGTGGGCGAGTAAGGCGACGGACATTGCGCACAATGCGGGTTTGACGCACATTCGTCGCATCGAGCGCGGGATTGAGTATGGTTTGGTGTTGAGCAAGGGTTTGCTCGGCGGTGCGAAAACCTTGAGCGAGGCGCAATTGGCGCAAGCGGCGGGTTTGATGCATGACCGCATGACTGAGTCGTGGTTTGCGGGCGAGTACGATGGGCATGAGTTGTTTCAGGAGTTGCCGAATCAACCGTTGCAAACCGTGCCTTTGTTGCAACAAGGCAAAGCCGCCTTGCTTGAGGCGAATACCGAGTTGGGCTTGGCCTTGTCCGAGGACGAGATGGATTATCTGGCAGATGCGTATCAAAAGGTTCAGCGCGACCCGACCGATGTGGAATTGATGATGTTTGCGCAGGCGAACTCAGAGCATTGCCGCCATAAAATTTTCAATGCGGACTTCATCATTGACGGTGAAACACAGCCGCTGAGCCTGTTCAAAATGATTCGCAATACGCACCAATTGCATCCCGAAGGCGACGTGGTGGCGTATGATGACAATGCGGCGGTGATGCAAGGCGCGGTGGTGCAACGTTTTTATCCCGACGCGCAGGGCGTGTACCGTGCGAATGAGGCGCTCACGCACACTTTGATGAAGGTGGAAACACACAATCATCCGACGGCGATTGAGCCATTTGCGGGCGCGGCGACTGGCTCGGGTGGCGAGATTCGCGACGAGGGCGCAACGGGGCAGGGCAGTAAACCGAAATCCGGCTTGACCGGCTTCACCGTGTCGCACCTGCATTTGCCCGACGCGCCACGTCCGTGGGAGCAACCATACGGCAAACCCGAACACACCGCCAGCCCTTTGCAAATCATGCTCGCAGGGCCGATTGGCGGCGCGGCGTTTAATAATGAATTTGGTCGTCCGAATTTGACTGGCTATTTCCGAACCTTTGAGCAAGTCGTTGGTGACGACGTGTACGGCTACCACAAGCCCATCACGATCGCGGGCGGTATGGGCAATATCGACGCGGCGCACGTTGGCAAGCGCGACTTGCCCGAAGGCGCATTGCTGATTCAGCTCGGCGGTCCGGGCATGAAAATCGGTCTGGGCGGTGGTGCGGCCTCATCGATGAATGCGGGGGCGAACAGCGCGAAACTGGACTTTGACTCGGTGCAACGTGGCAACCCTGAAATTCAACGCCGCGCGCAGGAGGTCATCGACCGTTGTTGGCAAATGGGTGCGGACAATCCGATTCTGTCGATTCACGACGTGGGCGCGGGCGGTATTTCCAATGCCTTCCCTGAAATTGTCGATGGCGCGAAAAAAGGTGCGATTTTTGATCTGGCGAAAGTACAGTTGGAAGAATCAGGTCTATCGCCGCGTGAAATTTGGAGCAACGAGGCGCAGGAGCGTTATGTCTTGGCGATTTTGCCCGAGCATTTGGCACTGTTTGCGCAGATGTGCGAACGTGAGCGCTGTCCGTTTGCGGTGATTGGTACGGCGACAGCCGAGCGTCAATTGCAGGTGTTGGACACCCGTGAGGGCGTGAATAATCCGCAAGACCCCGTGCAAATGCCGATGGAGGTATTGCTCGGTAAACCGCCCAAAATGACGCGCGATGTGGCGCGTGTGGCGCAGGATGGCACGCCGGTGGATGTGGTCGGTTTGGATCTGACCGAAACCGCGCTGAATGTATTGCGTCATCCGACGGTGGCGAATAAAAACTTCCTGATTACCATTGGTGATCGCACGGTCGGCGGTTTGACCGCGCGCGATCAAATGGTTGGGGCGTATCAGATTCCCGTGGCCGATTGCGCTGTGTCCTTGCGCGATTACGTCGGCACGCTCGGCGAAGCGATGGCGATGGGCGAGCGCACACCGCTGGCGGTGCTGGATGCGCCTGCGTCGGGACGCATGGCGATTGCCGAGGCGATTACCAATATCGCCGCCGCGCCGATTGACAACATCAGCCAAATCAAATTGTCCGCCAACTGGATGGCGGCCTGCGGCGTGGCAGGTGAAGACGCGAAACTGTACGACACGGTCAAAGCCGTGGGCATGGAGCTGTGTCCGGAGTTGGGCATTTCGATTCCCGTCGGCAAGGATTCGCTGTCAATGAAAACCACTTGGTCGGATGCGGGCGCGAGCAAAACCGTGAAATCACCGGTGTCGTTGATCGTTACCGCTTTTGCACCCGTAACCGATGTGAACGCGACGCTCACGCCGCAGTTGCAAAAGTCCGATGAAACCACGCGCTTGTTACTCATTGATATCGCGGCGGGCAAACAGCGCATGGCGCAGTCGATACTCGCGCAGGTGAGCGGGCAGGTTGGTACGGCGAATGATGTGCCGGATTTGGACGATGCGCAGATGCTGAAAAACGCGTTTGCCGCTTTGCAGGCTTTGCGCGCGGCGGGTCATGTGTTGGCCTATCACGATAAATCGGACGGGGGCTTGTTCGCAGCGGCGGCGGAAATGGCGTTTGCGGCGCAAACTTCGGTGGCGTTGAATGTCGATTTATTGACCGTTGATCCGAACTCAGCCGATGCGGGTGACTTCAAAATCAATGGCGTGCAAATCGCGGTGCAGCGTGATGAGGCGTTGATGAAAGCCTTGTTCAACGAAGAGTTGGGTATGGTGCTGCAAATTCGCAAAGACGACACCACCGCGGTGATGGATATTTTGCGCGCGCATGGTTTGGGCGCACACAGCCACATCGTCGGTCAGGTGATGGATGTGGCGCAGGAGAAGGCGGAGTTCTCGGTGTGGCAAGACGGCGAGGCGAAATTGCAATTGCCGCTGGGCGTGATGCACGCCGCATGGCAGGAAACTTCGTTCCATATTGCCAAACTGCGCGACAATCCGGCTTGTGTTGAGCAGGAATACGGACGCGCGCCAGAAGCCTTGACCCCGAAATTAACCTTCACACCGGATGCGGCCGTTTCTGCGCCGTATTTGGCGATGAGTGCGAAGCCGAAAGTCGCCATTTTGCGCGAACAGGGCGTGAATGGTCACGTCGAGATGGCGGCGGCATTCACGGCAGCCGGATTTGACGCGGTAGACGTACACATGAGCGATTTGCTCGCGGGGCGCGTGCATTTGCAGGACTTTAAAGGATTGGCGGCGTGTGGCGGCTTCTCCTACGGTGACGTGCTGGGTGCGGGCGAAGGCTGGGCGAAAACCATTTTGTATCACGATGCGCTGCGCGATCAGTTCGCCGAGTATTTCGCGCGTCCCGACACCTTCAGCTTGGGCGTGTGCAACGGCTGTCAAATGATGAGCAATCTAAAAGGCATCATTCCGGGGGCGGAGCATTGGCCGAAATTCGTGCGCAACACCTCGGAGCAGTACGAGGCGCGTTTGGTGCAGGTCGAGATTACCGAATCACCGTCGATTTTGTTGCAAGGCATGAGCGGCAGCGTGCTGCCGGTGGTGATTTCCCACGGCGAAGGGCGCGCGAGCTATGCCGATGCGGCGGATTTGACCGCAGTGCAGGCGCAGCATAAAGTGGCTTTGCGCTATGTGGATGCGGCGCATCAAGCGACCGAAATCTATCCGCAAAATCCAAACGGCGCGCCGCTGGGATTGAATGGCTTTACCACCACCGATGGTCGCGTGTTGATTATGATGCCGCATCCTGAGCGCGTGTTCCGTAACGAGCTTTTCTCATGGAAACCGCAGGATTGGGCGAATCTGAATACCTCGCCGTGGATGCAGTTGTTCCAAAACGCGCGTCGCTGGGTGGGTTAATCGATTGATACACCGGATAAAAAATGCCATGAATAAACATGGCATTTTTTGATGATCATTGGCGATTTTAGGGAAACTGCAATACAGGGAGCATTGAGGTTGGAATTTGGTGGTGCAAAATATAAACATTCAGTAAACGTTCGGCCATAAAACCAAAAACACGGTTTTGATAAACGTCTTCTTTGTGTGCAATGTGCGGCTCCATCGCGAAAAGTATTGGAAACAGCCATGCGCAATATTGCTGTACAAAATTTTTTGAACCGATGAACATGTTGTAGCCAAACATTGAGCCCATGCCGGAAAATTCACTAAATGCGGTTTGATAGTCGGGGTGTGTATGGATGAGCGTGTTTTCCAGTAAGTGCCAATCTGCTTCGTCATGCGCAAAAATATACTGCGATTTAACGTTAAACCCAGCGTGTGAAAAGGGCGTTGGAATGGGTACGATCAGTTTGTCTGCGTCCAACTGCTCAGTGATGTATTGCCATAATTGGACGTCCGTGATCGCCTCATTCAGAAAATCAGCGCTGATGTAATGCGTATGAATCGGAAGTGCGCAAGGGAAGTAGAAGTAGCGACGATAATGTACCAAACCGATATATTCTTCATCAAAATTATCCAAATTCTGCCAAATCCAGTAAAGAGCGGTTAATTCGCAGAAGCGATCGTTTTTATCAGAGATACTGGCACTGTCCATGTCATCATGAATCATGGGCAGTACAATGGGTGCATGACGTCGCCCAACTTGAATCGGAGTGATCCAATCGCAGTTGGGGGTCGGATATTCTTTGTGAAAAACAGAAAAAAGACGAATATTGCGGCGGTTCATAGCGCATCAAATGCGGAGTTGTTGTAAGGAAATGCTGGCAATGGATTGTAGCACAAGGTTATTTGACAACAAAAAACGCCAATCACAAGTATTGGCGTTTTTTTCTATAGCGGTTATATTATTTCCAGCAATCATTATCCAATTTATCGCTCAAACCGTTGATGGTACGGCTTTTGAACACAGGATTATCAGAGCCGGATTTGAGCTGTGCGCTGTAGTCTTTCCATGCGGCAATGGCATATTTGGACAGCAGTAAAATCGCCACCAAGTTAATCAGCGCCATAAAACCCATGGACGCATCGGCCATATCCCAGACCAGTGGCAAGCTGCCGGTGGCGCCGAACATCACCATGCCCAGTACCATCAGGCGGAAAATCATCACCACGGTTTTGTTTTCCTTGATGAATTTGATATTGCTCTCGGCATAGGCGTAGTTACCAATGATCGAGGTGAAGGCGAACAGGAATACCGCGATGCCCATAAAGCCTGCGCCGCCGTTACCACCCATGTGGTAGTCAACGGCCGCTTGGGTCAGAGCTGCGCCTTTCGCACCGGTGCCCGGTACATAGGCATCAGAGAGCAAAATGATGAATGCAGTCGCGGTACAGATCACGATGGTGTCGATGAATACGCCGAGCATTTGCAACAGACCTTGATTCACAGGGTGCGGCGTGGAGGCGGATGCAGCCGCGTTGGGCGCGGAACCCATACCGGCTTCGTTCGAGAACAGACCGCGTTTGATGCCCATCTCCATCGCTTTTTTGACCCCTGAACCGGCGGCTCCACCAAGAGCGGCTTCACCGGTGAACGCGTGGCTCAAAATAGTGCTGATCACGCCCGGCAGGTGCGAAAAATTGACGATCAAGGCATAAAAGGCAATTAGCAAATAGGCAATTGCCATGACCGGAACCAAAATTTCCGCGACGCGACCAATCCGTTTAACACCGCCGAAGATCACCACGCCGGATAAGGTAACGGTGATGATGCCGGTCAAGGTTTTGTCCAGACCAAAGCCGTTGTACAGCGCATCGCTGATTGAATTGCTTTGTACGGCGTTAAACACCAAACCAAAGGCCAGCAACAAACTCAAGGCAAAGGCAATGCCCAATGGACGCGAACCTAAACCCTGCTGAATGTAGTAGGCTGGGCCGCCACGATAAGTGCCGTCATCATTTTTGACTTTAAAAATTTGTGCCAATGTCGCTTCGACAAAGGCCGAGGCCATCCCCAACCATGCCGTCACCCACATCCAAAAGACCGCGCCCGGCCCGCCAATGCTGATGGCTGTGGCGACACCCGCGATATTGCCCGTACCGACGCGGCTGGCCAAACCGGTGGCAAATGCTTGGAACGAACTGATCTGATTCGGGTCTTCGGGCTTGGCGAATGTGACCTGCGTCGCGCGTTTGAGCGTGCGAAATTGTACGAAGCCAAAGCGTACGGTGAAATAGATCCCCACCGCAAACAGCAGATAAATCAATACATAGCCCCAAAGGACATCGTTAATGGCGTTAATAACATTGTGCAGTGTCTGCATGTATTTCCCCTTTGTGGATGGAACGGCAATTATGGTTTTATTTTAATAACGGAGTACTGCTTTTGAAGGATCAATTTTGGTGCATTGCATTCAATGATGGGCAATATGAGATTAAATGAACCGAAGCAGGGCGTTAATTTACCATTTAAGGATGAAATGTGCTTTTTGTTTTTATGTAAATTTTATTAAAAAATATGTTTTTATGGATTTTTTGTAGAGTTATTTATTATTTTTCATGATTTTATTGAAAAAGAATACTTGTTCGATAAAAAACAACCCCGCCAAAGGCGGGGTTGAAAATCAATCAATATTTGAATTACTGTGCGGCAGGCTGACCGACAAACACTTCCACGCGGCGGTTTTCTGCACGACCGGCTTCGGTCGCATTGCTTGCCACTGGCTGCATAGAGCCTTTACCTTCGGTCGTAATGCGGGTTGCGTTCACGCCTTTGGCAACCAAGTAGTTTTTGGTACTGTCGGCGCGACGTTGTGACAATGGGTAATTAATCGCATCAGAGCCGGTGTTGTCTGTGTGGCCCACGATGCGTACCACAGTGGTTTTATTGGCATTCAAGGTAGTGGCAAAGGTATTCAATACCGTTTGCAAACGTGGTTGAATATTCGCTTGATTCACGGCAAAACCCGCATCCGCCGGAATCTCCAGTTTCAATTGATTGTCCGCGGTACGGCTCACGTCAATGCCTGTGCCGGCAGTGGCGGTTTCCATCGCCGCGCGTTGTTTTTCCATTTGATTGTTCCAAACATAGCCGCCCAGTGCGCCAACTGCTGCGCCGATGGCTGCATCACGACCCACTTTATCACTGCCTGTGGTCGAGCCGATGATGGCGCCCGCGGCTGCACCGGCGAGCGCGCCAATGCCTGCGGAAGCAGCGGAACCAGGAGGGTTCATGTTACCTGTTGCGCAACCTTGCAGAGCCAGCGCGCCGACCAAAACGGAAGTCAGTAATACTTTTTTCATGTAAATCTCCTTAACCTTAATCAAAGTGGATTCTGCTGGTTTTTACCATCATGACAAGTGTCATTGACGATTCAGCGTTATAAGCAACAACACACACGGGGTGTGCTGGGTTGACATTGTAGTTTAATTCTATTGATCGTGCTGAAAGTGGACGGATTTATCTTGTGTTTCAAACAGTTATGTTCATTTTATGAGGTAAACATGGAGATTTTTCGAATGTTAATAAGGGTTCGTCGTCAGATTGGCGCATGAAAAATCCCCAACCATTGGCTGGGGATTTTGTATTGCTAAGTTAAGCGCTTGGGCAATTACATCATGCCGCCCATACCACCCATACCGCCCATGCCACCCATATCAGGCATTGCCGGTTTTTCCTCTGGGATTTCGGCGATCATGCAGTCGGTGGTCAAGACCAAACCGGCAACCGATGCGGCGTTTTGCAACGCAGTGCGGGTCACTTTGGTTGGGTCCAAAACGCCTTGCTCTACCAGATCACCGTATTCGCCAGTCGCGGCGTTGTAACCGTAGTTACCGGTTTGGCTCATCACTTGGTTGACAATCACGCTTGGCTCGTCACCGGCGTTCAACACGATTTGACGCAATGGCTCTTCCATCGCACGCAGTACGATTTGGATACCGGCGTTTTGTTCGGCGTTAGAACCAGTCAGGCCAGCAATGGCCGCACGCGCGCGCAATAATGCAACGCCGCCGCCCGGCACAATGCCTTCTTCTACAGCCGCACGGGTTGCGTGCAACGCGTCTTCTACGCGGGCTTTTTTCTCTTTCATTTCAACTTCGGTGGCCGCGCCGACTTTGATCACGGCTACACCGCCGGCCAATTTGGCCACGCGTTCTTGCAATTTTTCGCGATCGTAGTCAGAAGTAGACTCTTCGTATTGTGCACGGATTTGTTTCACACGCGCTTCGATGTTGGCAGACACACCTGCGCCATCAATGATGGTGGTGTTTTCTTTGGCGATTTCTACGCGTTTGGCTTGACCCAAGTGTTCCAAAGTCACTTGTTCCAAAGTCAAACCGGTTTCCTCAGCGATCACGGTACCACCGGTCAAAATCGCGATGTCTTCGAGCATGGCTTTGCGACGGTCGCCAAAGCCCGGTGCTTTTACAGCAGCGGTTTTCAGGATGCCACGGATGTTGTTCACAACCAGAGTCGCCAATGCTTCGCCGTCAACGTCTTCGGCGATGATCAACAGTGGACGGCCTGATTTAGCCACTTGCTCCAATGCTGGCAACAGGTCACGGATGTTGGAGATTTTTTTGTCGAACAACAAAACGAACGGGTTGTCCATTTCAACCACTTGTTTTTCCGCGTTGTTGATGAAGTACGGTGATAAATAGCCACGGTCGAACTGCATCCCTTCAACCACGTCCAATTCGTTTTGCAATGATTTGCCGTCTTCAACGGTAATCACGCCTTCTTTACCCACTTTGTCCATTGCTTCGGCGATGATGGTACCGATGGATTCATCAGAGTTCGCAGAGATGGTGGCGACTTGAGCGATTTCTTTGTTAGAAGAGGTCGGTTTAGAGATTTTGCGCAATTCTTCGATCGCAGCGGCAACTGCTTTGTCGATACCGCGTTTCAAATCCATTGGGTTCATACCGGCGGCAACGTATTTCATGCCTTCGCGTACGACGGATTGTGCCAATACGGTTGCCGTGGTGGTACCGTCACCGGCGTTGTCCGCAGTGCGTGACGCCACTTCTTTCACCATTTGTGCGCCCATGTTTTGGAATTTGTCTTTCAATTCCACTTCTTTGGCCACAGACACACCATCTTTGGTCACGGTAGGACCGCCGAAGCTGCGTTCCAAAACCACGTTACGGCCTTTAGGGCCTAAAGTCACTTTAACTGCGTCGGCCAAGACGTTTACGCCTTCAACCATTTTTGCACGGGCTGCATCGCCGAATAATACTTGTTTAGCTGGCATAACTTTTCCTTCGTAAATAATTTGACTATAAAAAGTAGTTGTACTTGAGTACGTACTTTTCGATTAGTTTTGGATCACACCCATGATGTCTTCTTCGCGCATCACGAGCACTTCGTTACCGTCCACTTTCACGGTTTGGCCGGCGTATTTGCCGAACAACACGCGGTCGCCTACTTTGACGTCCAAAGCAATTTGAGCGCCTTGATCGTTGCGTTTGCCCGGGCCGACGGCCAAAACTTCGCCTTGATCCGGTTTTTCGGTCGCGCTGTCAGGAATCACGATGCCGGACGCTGTGGTGCGCTCGGCTTCAACACGTTTAACAATCACTCGGTCGTGTAACGGACGAATGTTCATGGAAAGCTCCTTGAAAATGGGTTTAAAATCAAATAGATAAATGCTAAAAAACTTGGGGCGGTGCTATTTTCAGAGAGAAATTAGCACTCTTGCCCTCTGAGTGCTAATTATGATGGCTCAAGCCGCTTATTTCAAGAGGTGGTTTGTTAAAAAATATTTTTTAGCGAGTTTTTGGAGCCATTTGTCACTTGATTTGCCCAGCCGCTTAAGGAATAGATCAGGAACAGATTGTGTCGATGAAAGGGCGCGCTTACAATACCACACCCTCAAAATTTTGGCTGATGCGCTATGAATACACCACTTCCACTAACGACTGTCGATCAACTGATTCCAACGATGCAACGGCAAGGTTTCTCGGTGCTGTCTGCCAAGGATTGGCCGCAGTTGGGGGTGAGTGCGGCGCTTTTGTCCGAGCTAACGTCTGCTTGGGATCGTTTGTGCCGTGATGAATACCTCAAAGACGGCGGACGTTATCGCCTGCGGCGGCATTCATGCTTTGTCATGCGTGATGGCGAATTGTCGCAAACCGAACATCGCGCGCATTTTCAACCTGTTGAATACAACGCGCTTCATGGTGGTATGCGCCGTTGGTTTGAGCCGATGGAGCCGGACGTGGCTGCGCATCCGGCGTGGCAAAATTTGCTCAAACGCACGGCACAGATGTGCTCGGCGGTTGCGCCTGTTGGCGAGGCGGAGGATGTTTGGCACATCGAGGCGCATCAGTTTCGCATTGATACCACGGATGGCATTGGGCGCCCAACACCTGAGGGTGCGCACCGCGATGGGGTGGATTTTGTCATGGTGTTTTTGCTTGATCGCGTGGGCATTAAGGGGGGCGAAACCCGCGTGTTTGAGGCCGATGGGCCGAACGGGCAGCGTTTCACCTTGACCGAGCCGTGGTCGTTGCTGTGGATAGATGATGCCAAAGTGATTCACGAGTCCACGCCGATTCAGCCGGTCGATGAGCACGGCCATCGAGATACTTTGGTATTGACGTTTCGACGGGATGGTTTTTTGGGTGATGATACGAAAGAAGCTGTGTAGATGGCTGGTCGGCTGTTTTTTGTCGAGTTTGAAATGTTCTGTAAAAAAGCCCTACGATTTGCGTAGGGCTTTTTGCATGATGTTTCGTTGGTTTATTGTTTGATCAGTTCCAACTCAACCGGTACGGATTTTTCTACTTTTTCACCCGCGATGATTTTTTTCGCAGTGCTCACGCCCAATTGTCCGATTTTCGCGGGTTTTTGGGCAACGGTTGCGGCCATTTTGCCTGCTTTTACCGCCGCTTTGGCATCATCCGTCGCGTCGAAGCCCACCACGATGACGCCTTTTTTATTGGCCGCTTCCAGTGCTTTGACCGCGCCCAGTGCCATTTCGTCGTTGTGTGCGAAAATGGCTTTGACATTCGGGTGGCTTTGCAGGATGTTTTCCATGACGGTCAGACCTTTGGTGCGGTCAAAATCAGCCGGTTGTTTGGCAACGATTTTGATGGCTTTTTGTGCATCCATGATGTCGTGGAAGCCTTGACCGCGTTCACGTGCGGCGGATGAGCCCGGAATTCCTTCCAATTCAACGATGTCACCGCCTGAGGCCAGTTGTTGTACGATGAATTCGGCAGCCATTTTACCACCGGCGACGTTATCCGAGGCAATGTGGGCGGCCACGTCCGCACCTTTGACCGAGCGGTCGATGGAGATCACGGGAATGCCTGCTTTAGTCGCGCGCGCGACCGAGGCTGCGGCGGCTTCCGAGTCAGTTGGGTTGATCAGCAGCACTTTGACTTTTTGTTGCAACAGGTCGTCAACGCCGGCCGCTTGCTTGCTGGAGTCATCGTTGGCGTCCACAACCACCAGTTTCAGCCCCAATTTTTTCGCTTCTTCTTCAGCGCCTTGTTTCAGGCTGACGAAAAACGGGTTGTTTTGGGTGGAAATGGCCAGACCGATGACGTCACCGCCGCCTGCGGCGGGTGCGGCATCTGCCGGCTTGTTATCAGCCGCTTTTTGGTTACATGCGGCCATAATCAGGCCGGAAATCAGTAGTAACGATGCTTTGGACCAAACTTTCATAACTTTCTCCTTGAGTAAAATAGTGATGCGTTGTGTGAAACTATGCGTTTTTGCGATCCATCAGGACTGCGAACAAAATGACCAAGCCTTTGATAATCAACTGGTAATTGGCCGAAACATTGAGCAAATTCAAACCGTTGCTCAAAACACCGAGCAAAATCACGCCGATCAGGGTGCCAAAAATCCAACCGCGTCCGCCGGATAAACTCGTCCCGCCGAGTACCACTGCGGCAATGGCGTCCAATTCGTACATTGCGCCAGCATTCGGGCTGGCCGAGGACAGGCGGCTGGTTACAACTAAGGCGGCGATTGCGGACATTACGCCGGATAGGGTGTATACCCATAATTTAAGCCGTTTGACTTTCAGACCGGAAATCAGCGCCACGTCTTCACTACCGCCCAAAGCATAAACATAGCGGCCAAATCGGGTTTTTTGTAGGACAAACCATAAAACGAAGTACACCACCAGCATCAATAAAACCGGTATGGGAATGAAGTCCAACAGATAGCCTGAGCCAATCGCGTCAAAAAAACCGGTCGCATTGATACTGATTGGTTTGGATTGCGAATACTCCTGCGCGATCCCGCGAAACAGAATCATCGTGGCCAATGTGGCGATGAACGGTGCAATTTTGCCAACGGAAATCAGCAGCCCGTTAAACGCCCCACACAGTGCGCCCAAAAGCACGCCGATCAGCGAGGCCAAAATCGGATCAACACCCGCCTGAATCAGGCTGGCGGTGATGATGCCGACCAGCGCCAAAATCGCACCGACCGATAAATCAATGCCGCCGATCAAAATGACGAAGGTCATGCCAAAAGCCAGCAGGCCGCTGTAGGAGACTTGGCGCAACACGCTGAATAGATTGCTTGAGGTTAAAAAATTCGGTGTGGCGATGCTCAAAAAAATCGACAATACGATTAAGCCCAACAAAGGCCCCATTTTTTTGAGCGTCGCGCCGATGGATAGTGAATTCATTGTTGTGTTCCTCCTGCGGCCAAGGCCATGACTTTTTCTTGATTGGCTTGAGCGGTGTTCAATATGCCGGTCAACCGACCCTCGCGCATCACTGCGATGCGATCGGACACGCCCAGCACTTCCGGTAACTCGGACGAAATCATGATGATGGCAACGCCTTGTTGCGCCAACTCATTGATAATGCGGTAAATTTCCGCTTTGCCGCCGATATCGACGCCGCGCGTCGGCTCATCCAAAATTAAAATTTCCGGCAGATGCATCAGCCATTTGGCCAAAACGACTTTTTGCTGATTGCCACCGGATAAACGACGCACCGACTCCTCCGTGTCGGCGACCTTGATTTTCAGGTTTTCGATGGCTTGCCCAATGTAGCTGTGCTCGAATGCCCGATCAATCACCGAATAACGCGTCGGTAAATGCACCAATGTACTGTTTTCGCGCACATTCATATCCAGAATGAGGCCTTTGGCTTTGCGGTCTTCGGTGACGTAGGCGATTTTGTGCGCAATCGCATCGCGCGGCCCTTTGATGTGTACGGCTTGACCCTTGATGCGAATCTCGCCACGCGACTGGGGCGACAGACCGAACAGGGCGTTGGCAATTTCGGTTCGCCCCGAGCCGATCAGTCCGGCAAAGGCCAATATTTCACCGGCATGTACGTCAAAATCGATGTCGTGCAGTTTATGCCCGTCGGACAGCGCGCGCACTTGCAGCTTGACCTCGCCGATGCTGCTATGACGTTCGGGAAAACGTTCGGTCAATTCGCGCCCAACCATCATGCGCACCACTTCGTCAAAATTGGTTTCGGCAATGGCTTGGGTTGCGACTGAAATCCCATCGCGCAGCACGGTGACGCGATCGCAGATTTGGAAAATTTCCTCCATGCGGTGCGAAACGTAGACCAGTCCGACGCCGTTGTCCGCCAATTTGCGGATGATGCCGAATAAACGCTGAATCTCCGGTTCGGTCAGGGCGGCGGTCGGTTCGTCCATGATGATGATTTTCGCGTCAATGGACAGCGCACGCGCGATTTCGACCAATTGCTGTTGTCCGACGGATAGGTTTTTGATCAGGGTGTCGGGGCTGAAATTGGCTTGTAATTCATCCAGTTTTTGCACGACGATCTCGCGCATCTGTCGTTTTTGCAAAACGCCGTGACGCACGATTTCACGCCCGAGAAAGAAGTTTTCGACCACGCTCATTTCAGGCAGTAAGTTCAGTTCCTGATGAATCATGGCGATCCCGAGTTTCTGTGCATCCACCGGGGTTTTGATGGCTTGCGGTGTGCCCTCGATGAGCACTTGGCCGTGGTCGGCTTGATAAATACCGGTGAGAATTTTCATCAAAGTGGACTTGCCGGCACCGTTTTCACCCATCAGGGCATGAATTTCTCCGGCGCGTAAATCAAATGCCACGCCGTCCAAAACCTGAACCGCGCCGAATGATTTGCCGATGTGCCGCATCTCCACCAAAAGTCGTGGGGCGTTGTTCAAAATGGCACTCCCGAATGCAAAATGATGTTGGTATAGGGTGTGTTGTCGCCGGTGCGGACGATGGCACGCGCTTGCGCCGAGGCGGCTTTGAGCATGTCGTGGTTGACGATTTGGATGTGCCAATCACGTTGCTGCGCCTGCTCGTGTGCGTATTGCCATAATTGCGGGCTGTGTTGCTTGGTGGCATCGGCCAGTGTGATTTGTTCGAGATGAACCTCTTGCAGCACCGCGTCCAAGACCTGCTTCAGCGTCGGTACGCCGAGGGCAACGGCCAAATCAATGCACGGTACGCCTTTGGGAATCGGCAACCCTGCATCGGCAATCACCAGCATATCGCCGTGCCCCAAAGCGGCGATTGTTTGCGAGAGCTGGATATTCAGCACGCCGGTTTTTTTCATGTGACCCTCCTTTTATTTATTATGCGGTGTCGGAAATGAAGCTTTGTGGATTCTTGTAAAATTTTGGTTATCATAACGCCACTTGAAATCCATTCGCAAGAGATATTGCTGTATTTTGTATTGAATACTGGTGATAACTATTATCAAAACTAAAGTGAGTGGCAGAAAATACAAAATAGAGCCTCTTTTATAGTGCCAAAGCGGTTTTTAGATGCGATAGCATGGGCTTTCAAGTAGAATAGTAAACTTTTTAAAATTAAACGGTTCGTGTTGAATCTGAATTCAGCGCGATCAAAAAGCTTGTCCACCAGAGGTTCTCAATTTAATGAAAAACATACGTAATTTCTCAATCATCGCCCACATTGATCACGGCAAATCGACCTTGGCCGATCGCATCATTCACATGTGCGGCGGTTTGTCCGAGCGCGAGATGGAGTCGCAGGTTCTGGACTCGATGGATATTGAACGTGAGCGCGGGATTACGATCAAGGCGCAAACTGCTGCGCTCGAATACAAAGCGAAAAACGGTGAAATTTACAATCTGAATCTGATTGACACCCCGGGACATGTTGACTTCTCGTATGAAGTCTCGCGTTCGCTGTCTGCGTGCGAAGGTGCGCTGCTGGTGGTGGACGCGTCGCAAGGCGTGGAAGCGCAAACGGTGGCCAACTGCTACACCGCGATTGAGCTGGGTGTTGAGGTCGTGCCGGTTTTGAATAAAATCGACTTACCCGCCGCCGAGCCGGCCAATGCAATTGCCGAGATCGAGGATGTGATCGGCATTGAGGCGCAGGACGCGGTGTTGTGTTCGGCGAAAACCGGTTTGGGCGTGGACGAGGTGTTGGAGCGCCTGATTGAGCGTGTACCGCCGCCGAAGGGTGATCCGAATGCGCCGTTACAAGCGTTGATTATCGACTCGTGGTTTGATAACTATGTCGGTGTAGTGATGCTGGTGCGCGTGGTCAACGGTACGCTCAAAGCCAAAGACAAAATTCAAATGATGGCGACCGGTGCGCAGCATGGCGTCGAGCATTTGGGTGTATTCACGCCGAAATCGAAGAATCTGCCGCAGCTCTCCGCCGGACAAGTGGGCTTCATCATCACCGGTCTGAAAGAGTTGTCCGCCGCAAAAGTGGGCGACACCATTACGCATGTGAATTCGCAGGCCAAACCGGCGGCGGAAAAACCGTTGCCCGGTTTTAAAGAAATTCAGCCGCAGGTATTTGCGGGTTTGTTCCCTGTGGAGTCGTCCGAGTACGACGCCTTGCGCGACTCGCTGGAAAAATTGAAACTCAACGACGCCTCCTTGCAATACGAGCCGGAAGTGTCGCAGGCTTTGGGCTTCGGTTTCCGCTGCGGTTTTCTCGGTTTATTGCACATGGAAATCGTGCAGGAGCGCTTGGAGCGCGAATTTGACATGGATTTGATCACCACCGCGCCGTCGGTGGTGTACGAGGTCGAAATGCGCGACGGCACAGTGGTGCAGATGGAAAACCCATCGAAAATGCCCGATCCGTCAAAAATCAACGAGATTCGCGAGCCGATTGTCACCGTGCATTTGTTCATGCCACAGGAGTACGTCGGCAGCGTGATCACGTTGTGTACGCAAAAACGCGGCGTGCAGATTGACATGACCTACCACAGCCGTCAGGTGAAATTGACCTACGAGATGCCGATGGCCGAAGTGGTGATGGACTTTTTTGACAAACTCAAATCCACCTCGCGCGGCTACGCCTCGATGGATTACGAGTTCAAAGAATACCGTCCGGCAGACGTGGTCAAGGTCGATATGCTGATCAACAGCGAAAAAGTCGATGCGCTCTCCATCATCGTTCACCGCTCCAATGCCGCTTCGCGCGGTCGTCAGGTCGCGGCGAAAATGCGCGAATTGATCCCGCGCCAGATGTACGATGTGGCGATTCAGGCCGCGATTGGTGCTCAGATCATCGCGCGTGAAAACGTCAAAGCCATGCGTAAAAACGTGTTGGCCAAATGTTACGGCGGCGACATCACGCGTAAGAAAAAATTGTTAGAGAAACAAAAAGCCGGTAAAAAACGCATGAAGCAGGTCGGCTCGGTGGAAGTGCCGCAGGAAGCATTTTTGGCGATTCTGCGGGTGGATGAATAAGTCTTTTTCCCGCTTGAAGTGCAATGGCGTGGTTCAACCACGCCATGAGGCTGTTGACAAAGTCCTACTATAAGCTAAAGCTCCGTCATTCCCGCGAAAGCGGGAATCCAGTCATAAGTCTAATGTGTTGTTTTTATTATTGGTATTCTGGATACTCCGAATTCACAAACCAAGTGCAACAGAGTAAATTATTGCAGGAGGTATTATTATGGGAGCGAAGTACAAGCAGCTTGATATGGAAGAGCGGATTGAGATTGCCCGGCGTCGTTCGTC
>JBATQE010000049.1:0-2326 GCA_049291875.1 Burkholderiaceae bacterium | reverse complement strand
TGCGAAAAGCATCTCGCACGCGCGGCGCGAGTTTTTCCTGCGCATACGCCGTCGCGGTGTCCAGCACCATGCGCTCTTCGTCAGTGAGTTGCTCACGCAACAGCAGAGGATCGTCCCAGACAAAGCTGGCTTTAGTGGTAGCAGTCATACAGGCCTTTTTAAACAAGTTGAAAAATTAAAATCATGTTTATCATCAGCCAAAACGTCCGCAAACGCAAGCACCACTTAAGTTCGCTCCGAACGACCCACTGCTTTGGAATCGTATTGTGACAGAACGTCTATATTTAATATTGGTTTTGTCTGATGAAAGACGTCGCCATAAAAATATTTTTTATTTTTTGTCAGGAATCCTCAGCGCCACCGACTTTACCTATGTAACGAACAGAAATTAACCGTTACATCATTTTTGTCAACCATATGAATCAGCACTTGAAAGGAACCAGCATGAACCTCAAAGCCATCGCTATTGCGGCCTCTACCCTCATTGCCACCGGCTGCGCCCAAATGGATAAGCCACCGATGCAATCATGCTCGAAAAAAGCGGCTAATGCCACCGAGCAAACACAAGCTTCATGCGCAAAGAAGGAGCAAGCCTGCGCCAAAAAAGAACAGGCATGTGCCAAAAAGCAATAAGTCAAAAAGCTGCCCGTTGTGTCAGGATTACTTCATTGGAACGACACAACCGATGTATCCGTGCGTTTTAACACAACATACCTGAATGAACGGACACATCTATTTTTATTTTAACACCCCTTCCCTCTATTCACCCTGAAAGGATTCACCATGAAAATCAAAACCATCGCTTTAGTCGCTTCCGCCCTGATCGGTACTGTCGGCGCAACCAGCTCATTTGCAGCCGACCAAAGCTGCGGCGCCGGTTCATGCTCGAAAAAAGCGCAAATGAAAGATCACTGCACAGATAAAGACAAATGTGACATGGAGATGAAAAAGAAAGACCAGAGTTGCGGTGCCGGCTCTTGCTCAAAAAAGATGAAGTAATTATTGATGCGAAAAACAGGGGCTTGAGTTGGCTCAGCAAACTCAAGCCCACCATTGAACAATATCAAGGAATGAGTATGATTGGATTGGGTTTTCGCAGGGAAATGCTGGACTGGTCGTTAGACGCCATAACAGCCGACTTTTTCGAAGTGGTTCCCGAAAATTGGATTCGCCGTGACCGTACACCACTGCACACGATTCGCCATACCGGTCGTCCGATTTATTTACACGGTGTTTCATTGAGCTTGGGCGGCCACGCGCCGATTAACACAGATTTTTTGCATCAGATCAAAACGCTGATGATGGAATTGGAATCACCGCATTACTCAGATCATTTGGCAGCCAGCGGGGATGCGCATCAGTTGTACGATTTGTTTCCGATTCCACTGACCATGCAGGAGGCCATCCGCGTCAGCAACCGCATCATCCAAGCACAGGATGCGCTGGGATGCACCATCGCAGTGGAGAACGCCACATGGTATACCAATATCGGCGATATGAGTGAGCCGGAATTCATCAATGAAATTCTGGATCGTTCAGGCTGCCAATTGCTATTGGATGTGAATAATATCGTGGTGAATGAAAAAAACCATCATCTGATCGGATTGGAGCGTTTTGTTTCTCAAATAGACCCGATGCGCATCAGCTACATCCATGTCGCCGGACACGAATACGATGAACGTTTTGGCATGTATATCGACACCCACAGTCAGCCTGTGGAGCCAACCACACAAAAAATGGCACGTCATTTGGCGCAACAGCATGACTTGGATATTTTATTAGAATGGGATAACGATGTGCCCGATATCAACGCCATCAATCAGGAGCTATCATGCCTACGGCTTTCTACGACTATGTGAGGGGAGTGAGCGATGACGTCCCTACCGGCTATGAATTACAAGGAATGAAGGTCTATCGCTATTTGGTTTATCTGGGCGCCAGCCAAATGGTCGAGGCTTGCTTCCCGAATGTAAAAGAACAGTTAAGCGAGGAAGATTGGCAAGCCTTGATCGAGGATTTTGTACGTCAATCGACTTGGACATCACATTTTTATGGAGAGTTGGAGCATGAATTCCGTTTATACTTGGACAGAACGATTCAAAGCAGTGACTAAACACCTTTCGGATATCTCCTTATGGGTGATTCGCATCTGGTTGGCTCAAGAGTTCTTGTACGCCAGCTATCAAAAACTCAGCGGCGGGGTAATACCCCCTAAAAGGGCGGCATCTAAAAGTAGAATCAACACAAGTCCTGCGTTTAGTGCAGGACGCGTGAGTTTGTTAAAGCCATCATACGCGTTTGCGCTGGAGTGAATCCACCGAGCGAC
>JBATQE010000048.1:0-10899 GCA_049291875.1 Burkholderiaceae bacterium | reverse complement strand
GTCGCTCGGTGGATTCACTCCAGCGCAAACGCGTATGATGGCTTTAACAAACTCACGCGTCCTGCACTAAACGCAGGACTTGTGTTGATTCTACTTTTAGATGCCGCCCTTTTAGGGGGTATTACCGGGTCACAGGGGAAAGATAATGTCTGAGCCAAGAAAGTTACCAACACTAACGTTGCAACAAATTATTCTCATGAATTTCGGTTTTTTTGGGATTCAGTATAGTTTTGGTTTGCAACAAACCGCCATCAATCCGATTTTTTCATTTTTAAAGGCATCTCCTGAGGAGTTGCCTTTACTCAATTTGGCGGGTCCAATGACCGGTCTGATCATTCAGCCGCTGATCGGTGCGATGAGTGACCGCACATGGAGTCCGCGTTGGGGACGTCGTAAACCGTATTTTCTATTGGGTGCGATGGGCTGTAGTTTATGTCTGTTTGCGTATCCGTTCAGTACC
This sequence comes from Burkholderiaceae bacterium, assembly GCA_049291875.1. Taxonomy (GTDB): domain Bacteria; phylum Pseudomonadota; class Gammaproteobacteria; order Burkholderiales; family Burkholderiaceae; genus CTSOIL-112. The sequence goes on along the minus strand of JBATQE010000048.1, from coordinate 10,439 downwards.
GCGCTGTGGATGGCAGTGCTGTTGCTGTGGTTGCTCGATGCGAGCAATAACACGGCAATGGAGCCGTATCGTGCATTTATTGCCGATCGTCTGCCGCCTGAGCAACACGCCAGTGGCTTTTTGACTCAAAGCTTTTTTACGGGCTTAGGGATTACCTTGGCGAACGTGTCTTTGTTCTTCTTCCAAAAAGGGATTAAGGGTGAAACGGCTTCAGGCATTCCGTACTGGGTCTTTGGCTCCTTCTTCTTCGGGGCGATATGTTCGATAGGTTCTGTGCTGTTATCCGTATCGAAAACGCCTGAAATTCCGCCGACTGAGGCTGAATTGGCTGCCATTCGTGCGAAAAAAGGTGGTTTGATTGCGGCGGTGACTGAAATTGCCGAAGCGATCAAAGAGATGCCGAAACCATTGTGGCAATTGGCTTTGGTGTATCTATTCCAATGGTATGCGATGTTCTGCTACTGGCAATATGTTTCACACAGTATTGCGCAATCGGTTTGGAAAACTACGTCTGAAAACAAAGAGTTGTATTCACAAGCGGTTGCTTGGACCGGCTTGGTCAACGGCTTTTATAATGTCGTAACCTTCTTATCTGCCTTTGCCTTGGTCGCCGTGGCGCGCAAATACGGTGCCAAATGGGTACATGCCGGCGCATTGATTTTGGCAGCGGTTGGGCTGTGGATGTTCCCGCACATCAGCAATAAATACATGCTGTTTGTGCCAATGATCGGCTTTGGTATTGCATGGGCCAGTATGATGGGCGTGCCGTACATCATTGCTGTGGCTGCGATTCCGCGCGAACGTTATGGTGTGTACATGGGCATTATCAACATGATGATCGTGATTCCGATGCTGATCCAGACATTGACGTTTGGTAAGGTTTATCACAATTTCTTGGGCGCAACTCCGGGTAATGCGATCATGTTTGCCGGTGCATTGTTGTTTATTGCCGCGTTGGCCACGTTGCTGATCAAAACGCCGAAACAGGAGTCCAACTTGCCGATGCCTGCGCGTATGGGTGGTGGTCACTAATCATCCTTTGGATGGTAAAATAAAAAGTATGGGGTGAAAATCCCATACTTTTTGATTTGCAGTACAATGAGACTACTCTGTTGGCGAAGCACTAATCAATCCGACGAGTCAAAGCAATATGCATTAATCCAAGGACTGTAGATCGGTCAAAGACAACAATAGGAGAGTTCATTATGTCAATTGTAAAAGTTATCGAAGTCATCGCATCATCCCCAACCAGTATTGAAGACGCAATTCAAGGCGCAGTGGCTGAAGTGTCCAAAACCGTGCGCAATATTGATTCTGTCTATGTGCAAGACATCAAAGCGCATGTGAAAGACGGTAAAGTAACGACCTACGGCGCGATTTGTAAAATTTCCTTCCGTGTGGATACAGCGGACTAATTGCTTTAAAAGTAATCAGTAAGAGAAAACGGGTGCAATCATGCACCCGTTTTGTTTTGCCTGTGTTTCTAAAAAAGCATCAGCCGCCCAATGCCAACATCAGATCAATATAGTTGACGTATTGATTGTAGCGGATTGCCAAATGCGATAATTCCGCTTGGCGGCGCGCTTCTTGCGCATCCAGCCAGTTTTTCAGACTGTCCGCGCCGGCACGATAGCGAACTTCATACAGCCGCTCCGCCTCGCGTGCATTGCTCAGTGATTGGGCTTCTTTTTGCGCTTGTGCTGCGTGCAGCGTGTGCGCAGACAGAGCGTTTTCCACCTCTTGTAGCGCGGTGTAGACCGTCTGGCGGTGATTGATTGCGGTCTGCTCATACGCCGCTTTGGAAATTTTTAGATTGAGCTGATTTTCGTTCCAGTTCAAAAAGGGCAGCGCGAGATTGAGCGCGACCGAGCCGACCGGATTGCTCAAAATCTCGGAGAGCGAGTTGGAGCCGGTGCCGATATTGCCGGTCAAGGTGAAATTCGGATAAAAATTGGCGCGCGCCACATCAATATTACCCAGTGCTTGGCGCAGACGTAGCTCGGAGGCGATCAAATCGGGGCGACTGGCGATCACTTCGGCAGGAATACCGGCGGAAATGCTCGGCAGTGCGCTATTGGGCAGATTTTGCGGCTCATCGCTGATGTGTGCGGAGGGTGGTGCGTCAAACAGAATCGCCATCGCGTTGCGCGCGACTTCACGCTCCTGTTTCAGTGCGTCCAGCGAGGCCTCCTGACTGGTCAAATTGCGTTCGGCGGTGATGACCTCCAGTTTGGATACCGCACCGGCGCGGTATTGTACGCGCACCAAATCCAAGGTTTTGCGTGCGTAGGCAATGCTTTGCTCACCCATGCGCACGCGCTGATTGAGATAGGCCAATTGCCAATACAGCTTGCTCACCGAAGCTTCAATGGTGAGTTGGGTACTCAATAAATCCTGTTCGCTGGCCTGAGCTTCCCACTGCTTGATGCTACCGGTTTTGGCCAGTTTGCCCCATAAATCCAATGTATACGAGACCGATAGTCCGCTGGAGAAATTGCGCGTGCTGGTGGCGGAACTGCTGTCCAATGAGCGCGAGCTTGAGCCGCTGGCCGAGCCGGACACGGAGGGATAACGCTCGTTTTGCGCTAAACCGGCGGAGAGCTGCGCTTGATACAATTTATAGCCTGCGCTGGCCAAGGTATTGTTTTTTTCGAGCGCGGATTCAACCAGTTGATTCAGACGCGGCTCGCGAAAGGCTTCCCACCATTTGGCGTTCGCGGTGCTCAGGCTGCTGGTGCGATTGTTGTCGGCATGTTGCCATTGCGCGGGTGTTTGAATGCGCGCCGTCGCTTGTTCCATCGTCGGGCCGGTGCTGGCGCAACCGGTCAGCAGGGCGCTCAGTACCAACAAGGCAGTGACAGGACGGCGAAAGTGATGGGATGTTTGCATAATATGTACTTGTGGAGGCGACTTATTCGCGTGACAGGGCGACGACCGGATCAAGCTTGGCCGCATTTTTCGCCGGTAAAAAGCCAAAAATCATACCGATCAAGGTGGAACAGGTGAATGCCGCAATGATTGAGGTCAGGGAGAACGCCATGCTGAAGTCCTTCACAAAGTGATCGAAAATCGCGCCGATGGCCAAGGCCAAACCCACGCCGAGCAAGCCGCCAAGCAGACACACCATGACCGCTTCGATCAAAAACTGCTGCATGATGTCGCTTTGCCGCGCGCCGACCGCCATGCGCACGCCGATTTCCTGCGTGCGTTCGGTGACTGAAACCAGCATGATGTTCATCACGCCAATGCCGCCGACAATCAATGAAATCACCGCGATCATGGACACCAACAAGGTCATGGTGCGCGTGGTGGACTCGATGGTTTGACGGATGGTGTCGCTGTTGGAAATATAAAAATCCTGCGTGCCGTGACGCTGGGTCAGAATCTTGGTAATACCTTGTTCAGCGGCTTGGCTGCTGACGCTGTCGGACACGCGCACGGTGATGTTGCGCACATAGGTTTGTCCCAGCATTCGGCTCAAAACCGTGGTGTAGGGAACCCAAATATTCAGATTTTCGTCATTGCCAAAGGCGGAGGACTGCGCTTTGCTCACGCCAATGATGCGCACAGGCACATTGCCCAGCATGATGACTTGGCCGATGGGGTTGGTATTTTCGCCGAACAGGGTTTTGCGCGTGTTCGGGTCGATCACCGCTTCTTGCGCGTATTCGTTGACGGCTTGGCGATCGAACTGCTTACCCAAATCCATGCTGATGCCTTTGACTTGGAAATACTGCTCGCCGACGCCTTGCACCTGTGCGCTGACCGAGTTATTACCCAGACGAACGGTCACGGCGGTGCTGACCCTCGGTGTGACCGAATCGACGTAGGGCTGTTGCGCTAAAACTTCTGCATCCGCCGCCGTCAGTGTGCGAATCGACGATGCTTTGCGATCACCCCAGCCTTTGCCCGGGAAAATGTCAATGGTGTTCGTACCCATTGAGCTGATGTCTTCTAATATTTTTTGCCGCGAGCCTTCGCCCAGCGCCACGACCGAGACCACGGAGGCAATGCCGATGATGATGCCGAGCATGGTGAGGAAGGTGCGCGTACGGTGCGCGAGCATGGCGCGCGTGGCCATCAATGCGGCTTCTTTAAAACGGTCAAAAAATCCGAACAAGGGTCTGCCGGCGCTGCGCGCGGGTGTGTTGCTCGATGCGTCATGTTGCACCTGACGGGCGCTTTGCTCGGTAGGTGTAGCGCTGCTGTCGTTGTTATTGCTATTGTTGTTCTCGTCGCTCTGCCTGTCCGTTCGGCGATCGTCAATGATGCTGCCGTCGCGGATTTCGATGATGCGATTGGCATTGGCGGCTACTTGCGCATCGTGTGTGACGATGATCACGGTGTGGCCTTCGGCGTGTAGTTCGCGCAGAATGCGCATGACTTCCTGTCCGCTTTGGCTGTCCAATGCGCCGGTCGGCTCGTCGGCGAGAATGACTTCACCGCCATTGACCAATGCGCGCGCGATACTCACGCGCTGTTGTTGCCCGCCGGAGAGTTGATTCGGGCGGTGGTGTTTGCGCTCGCCCAGACCGAGGCGCTCCAGCAGGGCGGCACTGCGCGCGCGTCGTTGCTCGGACGGGTAGCCCGCATAAATGGTGGGGACTTCGACATTGCCCATGGCGTCCAAGTCACCCAGCAGGTGATAGCGCTGGAAAATGAAGCCGAAATACTCGCGGCGCAAACGTGCCAATTCGTCCGGTTCCATAGCGCCGGTTTCTTGTCCGTTGACCAGATAGCTGCCGCGCGTCGGCCGATCGAGACAGCCGAGGATATTCATCAACGTGGATTTGCCCGAACCGGACTGGCCGATGATGGCGACCATTTCGCCGGCGGCAATTTGCAGATTGATGTTGTTTAAGACGGTCACCACGTCGTCGCCCGAAGGAAATTCACGGTATAAATTGCGAACTTCGAGCAGAGCGGGGCGTTCGGTGGTGTGTGCGGTATTGTTCATTTCGGCCAATGCGTGCGTTGGAACGTTGGTTGATGAATTTGAGGTTGCATTCGAGGCGTCATGCGAGTTTACATCGGCGGACCCATGCGGCGGCCGGAGGTGGTGTTCGACGCATCGGTGGATTGGCTGACGACGACTTGTTCGCCTTCGCTCAGGCCGGATTTGACTTCGGCGTTGATGTTGGTATTCAAACCGACGTCCACCCATTTGTCTGTGGTTTTGTTGTCTTTACTCAAAACCAGCACTTTGTATTGCCCCTGTGCATTGCGTTCGCCCAGTGCGGTGGAGGGAACGATCAGTACCTGCTTGGCCGAATTGACGATGATGGATACTTGCGCGGTCATGGAGATGCGCAGTTTGCCGTCCTCGTTCGGCATGTCCAAAAGCCCGTAGTAATAAATCGCGGAGGAGGACGAACTGCTGGCGCTGGTAGAGGTGTTATCCGATAGTGTGGTCGGCCCCGGGTCGATGGAGCGCAAGGTGGTGTCGTAGCGTTTGTCGGTTTCGCCCAAAATATTGAAATACGCCGGCATGCCGGATTTGACCTTGGTGATGTCGCCCTCGGAAATCTCGGCGCGGATGGTGATTTTGTCCAATTGAGCTATGGTCATCAGCGTGGGGGAGGATTGGTTCGAGTTGATGGTTTGGCCTTCTTCGACCGGCAGCGACACAATCACGCCGTCAATCGGCGCGACGACTTGGGTGTAGCCGAGCGTGAGTTTGGCGGTGTCCACGTTGACACGCGATTGATCAACGTTGGCTTTGGCCGAGGCGAGGGCGGCTTTGGCGTTGTCAAAGTTTTCTTTTGAGGTGGCGCCTTCGGCCAGCATCATTTTTTGGCGGTTAAAGTCCAATTGCGCTTTTTCCAGCGCGGCTTGGTTGCTGTTAAGCTGCGCTTGCGCGGTTTGCAGGGTGTTTTTCTGCGTGCGCGGGTCAATGACGGCCAGTAGCTCGCCTTGTTTCACCGTTTGCCCCAATTTGACCTTGAGCGATTTGATTTCGCCCGTGACTTGCGCGCCCACGGCGACCTGTTTGTATGGTTTGACGATACCTGTTGCGAGCACGGTTTGTTCCAAATCGCCGCGCGTCACCGGTGCGGTGATGTAGTTGTTCTGCGCTTTGCTGGGGAAAAACACCAGTTTGATCAGCCATGCGGCTGCCAGCAGTACGATCAGGTAAATCAGGCGGCGAACCCATACATTGCGCCACAGTTTTGCCAAAGCATTCATAAAAATCCGTTTTGATCTCACGCTTAAAATAAGCTTGCGCCTATTGGTTATAGGCAAAAACCAGTATCGCCCAAACCTTGGTTTGAGCGATACTGACATACGGTCATTGTACGATGAATTTATGGAGTAGTTTTGAGGATGCTGTTTAAAGTTTGCATCTGTTTGCCTACATCGTCACCGACCAGTTGTTTGACCGAGGACTGCGCTGTTGGTGAATTCACACCGGCTTGTTGTAGGCGGGTGAGTAAGGTTTTTTCATCAATATGGCTGATTTGCGACAACTCGGTGATGGAGGCGTTGGATAAAATCGCCACAGAGTTCATGAAGGGTGGTTTGCCGCCGCCTTCGCCGCCACCCAGATTGAAAAAGCTCAATGCCAAAATCACGGTGAATAAGCTCAAGATGCCTTTACCCAAAGTCGTGCGGAACATGTTTTTAAAGCCTTGAAAGTTCACCGTGACATGCAAAGCCACCGCCACGACCATAGCCCAGCCCAACCATTCATGCACGGTTTTGTTCAGTCCGGTGTCCCAGTGAAAAAACATCAGTATACCGGTGACGCCCATGAGTAAAAACGAGCCTGCGACTAAAGGGGTAACCCATTGACGTTGAAGTGCCATGCTATTTCCTTTCTTTTTGAACGATAAAATGGTCAGGCAGTATTTTAGAAGTCTGCTGTTCGAAAAATATTGCGTTTGTGTAAAGTTTTGTAAATCGTTATGTGATTGGGGCGCGAAGGAAAAAGAGGGTGATGTGTTGCATTTATTATGGTGGATATTTCTGTAAACACTGAAATATCGTTAATAATTAATAAATTTTACTTGTTTGCTCTTTTAAAGCAAAAAATAGGGTATGTAAACGATTTTATTATGTAAAAATAACAATCATATGCTGATAAATAAGTGTTTATCACTTTTTTGTCACAGACGTTTTTGAGTTAGATCGCTATTTTTTTGATTGGCTCTGTAACCGCTTATAAAAGGAGGAACTTAAATGAATGCAATCAGCGAAAATATGGCCGCACTGTATGCTTGGCACGATTTCCAAGAGGGCGAGTGGCAAACCCACATCAATGTTCGTGACTTTATTCAGAAAAATTACACCTTATACGAAGGCGATGCGTCCTTTTTGGCCGGCCCCACCGAGCGCACGAAACAAGTTTGGGCGAAATTGGAAGAGCTGCTCAAGCAAGAGCGTGCTAAAGGTGTCTTGGATGTGTCGCAAATCCCAACCAGCATTACCGCACATGAGGCAGGCTATATTGATCAAGATTTGGAATTGATCGTCGGTTTGCAAACCGATGCGCCGCTCAAGCGCGCGATTATGCCCAACGGCGGTTTACGCATGGTTGAAGGTGGCATGAAAGCCTATGGTTTTGAATTGAACGAAACCGTTAAGGAAATTTGGAGCAAATACCGTAAAGATCATAACCAAGGTGTCTTTGATGCCTACACACCGGATATTTTGGCGGCACGCAAATCCGGCGTGATCACCGGTTTACCGGATGCTTATGGGCGCGGTCGGATTATTGGCGACTATCGCCGCGTGGCGCTGTATGGGGTGAATTTCCTGCGCAAGGAGCGCCAAGCGGTTTATCACGAGCTGGACGACGCGGTGTTTACGGAGGATGTGATTCGTGCGCGTGAAGAATTGTCTGAACAATTCCGCGCCTTGGACGAGTTGGTGCAGATGGGGCGCAAATACGGCTGTGATTTGACCCGTCCTGCGGCGACGGCGCGCGAAGCGATTCAGTGGACGTATTTAGCGTATTTGGCTGCGGTCAAGGAGCAAAACGGCGCGGCCATGTCGATGGGGCGCGTGAGTACCTTCCTCGATATTTACATCCAACGCGACTTGCAAAGCGGCGAAATCACCGAAGAGCAAGCGCAAGAAATGATCGATGATTTTGTGATCAAACTGCGCATCGTGCGTTTTCTGCGCACGCCTGAATACGATGAATTATTCTCCGGCGACCCGACTTGGGTGACCGAATGTGTGGGCGGCGTGGGCGAAGACGGCCGTCCGTTGGTCAGCAAAAACAGCTTCCGTATTCTGAATACCTTGTACAACTTGGGCCCGGCGCCGGAACCGAATATCACCGTGCTGTGGTCAACCCAATTGACCCGCGGTTTCAAAGATTTCTGTGCCAAAGTGTCGATTGACACCAGCTCGATTCAATACGAAAACGACGATCTGATGCGTCCGCAGTGGGGCGACGACTACGGTATCGCGTGCTGCGTTTCCGCCATGCGCATTGGTAAACAAATGCAGTTTTTCGGTGCACGCGCGAACTTGGCCAAAGCCCTGTTGTACGCGATCAACGGCGGTGTGGATGAAAAAACCGGTATGGTCGTGGCCAAAGGCTTCGAGCCGATTAAAGTCGATGTACTCGACTACGACGAAGTCATCGCCAAGTTTGAAAAAATGATGGATTGGCTCGCCGCGACCTATGTCAAAGCCTTGAACTGCATTCACTACATGCACGACAAATACGCGTATGAGCGCATCGAAATGGCGCTGCATGACCGCGATATTCTGCGCACCATGGCCTGCGGGATCGCCGGATTGTCGGTGGCGGCGGACTCCTTGTCAGCGATCAAATACGCTAAAGTTCACGTGATTCGCGATGAAAATGGCTTGGCGGTGGATTACAGCACCGAAGGCGAATTCCCAACCTACGGTAATAACGACGATCGTGCGGACGATATCGCAGTGTGGCTGACCACGCGCTTTATGGAAAAAATCAAGCAGCAGCCGTATTTTTACCGCAATGCGACGCCGACCCAATCGGTGCTGACCATCACTTCAAACGTGGTGTATGGCAAAAAAACCGGTAATACGCCGTGTGGCCGTCGTGCCGGTGCGCCGTTTGCGCCGGGTGCCAACCCGATGAATGGCCGCGATGCCAAAGGTTTTGTGGCGGCGGGCGCGTCTGTGGCGAAAATTCCGTATGAAGCGGCATTGGACGGGATTAGCTGGACAGCTTCGGCGACGCCGGATGCATTGGGTCACACCGAAAAAGACCGCGTGGCGAATTTGTCCAACTGTTTGGACGGCTACACCGCAGCGGGCGGCTTTCACGTCAACGTCAATGTGTTCAATCGCGACATGCTGATTGATGCGATGAATCACCCTGAGCTGTACCCGCAATTGACCGTGCGCGTATCGGGCTATGCGGTGAACTTCATCAAGCTCACGCGCGATCAGCAACTGGATGTGATCAGCCGAACCTTCCACGCGCATATTTGATGGTCGGTTGATGGATTTTATACAGGAGAGGGGATATGAGTCGTTCGATTAATCTGCACGCACTATCCCCAACGGACTCATCCCACGAGGCAAACACGCCTGTGACAGACGGTCAGGCTATCACGGGCTTTTTGCACTCGGTCGAATCTGGCGCGGCGGTGGACGGCCCGGGCATGCGTTGTGTCTTATTCATGTCCGGTTGCCAATTTCGCTGTTTGTATTGCCACAATCCTGACACATGGAAACTGCACAGCGGGCGCGAGGTCAGCGTGGACGAAGCACTGGCGGAGATCCAACCGTATGCGGGATTTTTAAAATTCAGCGGCGGCGTGACCCTCTCGGGTGGTGAGCCACTGATGCAGGCCGAGTTTGTCGGTGCGCTGTTTCGCCAAATCAAGCAACGCTGGGGTTTGCACACCGCTTTGGACACGCAGGGTTTTTTGCACGAGCATGTGGACGATGCGTGGTTTGCACCGGTGGATTTGGTGCTGTTGGACATCAAACACATTGTGCCGGAGCGCTACCTGCGTTTGACGGGCAAGCCGTTGCAGCCGACTTTGGATTTCGCGCAGCGCTTGGTGCGCCTGAACAAACGTATGTGGATACGCTATGTGTTGGTTCCGGGCTGGACGGATGACGCGGCGGATATTCGCGCGTTGGCGCAATGGATTGCCGAGCATATCGCATCGCATGTGGATCGGGTTGAGGTGTTGCCATTTCATCAGATGGCGCAAAACAAGTGGGCTGAAATAGGCATCGAGTATGAGTTGAAAGATACGCCGACCCCGACGCCGGAGCAAACCGCGCAGGCACGCGCGATTTTTGCCGAATTTGGATTAACCGTGGCATAGCAATAGTATCAAGAAGTACGGAAAAGTAGGGTAATACCCCCTAAAAGGGCGGCATCTAAAAGTAGAATCAACACAAGTCCTGCGTTTAGTGCAGGACGCGTGAGTTTGTTAAAGCCATCATACGCGTTTGCGCTGGAGTGAATCCACCGAGCG